>DASZTN010000112.1:0-18604 GCA_035547995.1 Bradyrhizobium sp.
GGTCAAGCCGCTCGCGCGTTTTTCAATGTGAATCAGAAGGTCCTCGAGCACGCCCCGCAAGTTGGATAGCACATCGTTGTTCCAGTAGCGCACGACAGCGATATCCTTGTCGGCAAGCCACCGCGAACGACGGTCATCAGCGTGCTTCCGCGCTTCTGCATGCTGCCCACCATCCACTTCAACAGCAAGGCGAAGACTGGAACAGTAGAAGTCCAACGTGTAGGGCCCGACCGGATGCTGCCTTCTGAATCGGAAGTCATTGAGCTGACCGCGGCGGAGCGCCTGCCATAGTCGTTGCTCAGCGTCTGTCGGGTTGGCGCGGAGACGCCGTGCGCGAGCGGTGACCGCTTTTGTGCGGGAAAAGCGTGACCCCCTCCCGCCCGCATGAGACGATGCTTCGCATCGCTCAGTGCGGTCGACCTCCCCCTTCAAGGGAGAGGTTACGATGGAGTCGTCCGCCGCACTCACGTGTCGCTCTCCATCACGGCGATGGCTTCCTGTTCGTCGGCGCCCAGATAAGCTGCGATCACCTTGGGGTCGTCGCGGACCTGCCGCGGCGTGCCTTCGGCGATCTTGACGCCATAATCCATCACCACGACGTGGTCGGAAATTTCCATCACCACCGACATGTCGTGCTCGATCAACAGGATCGAGGCGCCATATTCGGAGCGGATCGAAAGCAGAAGCTCGTTCAAGGCGGCGCTTTCGCGTGTGTTGAGGCCGGCGGCGGGCTCGTCGAGGCAGAGCAGCACCGGCTCGGTACACATGGCCCGCGCGATCTCGAGACGGCGCTGGTCGCCATAGGGCAGGTTGCCGGCAGCGTCGTCGGCGCGGTCGAGCAGGCCGACGCGATCGAGCCAAAGCTTTGCCAGTTCGACCGCGCGGCGTTCGGCGCTGCGCCAGGACGGCACGCCGATCAGGCCGAGAAGTGTGAGGCCGGATGCGCGCATCAGCATGTTGTGCTGGGCGACCATCAGGTTTTCCAGCGCGGTCATGCCGGGAAACAGGCGGATGTTCTGGAAGGTGCGGGCGACCCTGGCGCGCTTGGCGATGCGGAAATCGTTCAGGCGCTCCAGCTTGATTTCGGTACCGTCGCCATGGCTCAGGCGAATCGTGCCTGAGGTCGGCCGGTAGAAGCCGGTGATGCAGTTGAACACCGTGGTCTTGCCGGCGCCGTTCGGACCGATCAGCGCGGTGATCTCACCCCGTCTTGCCGCCAGCGACAGCTCGTTGACGGCGACGATGCCGCCGAAACGCATGGTCAGATGATCGACGGAAAGCAGGGTGTCGCCGTTCATCCGTGGCCCTCCTTGACGAGGTCGGACGAGATCGTCTGCGATCGTTTCAGGAAGATGGTCGGTGCCCGGTGGCCGATCAGGCCGCGCGGCCGCCAGATCATCAACAGCACCATGGCGACGCCGAACACCAGCATGCGATATTGTTCGAGGCCGCGGAACAGTTCGAAGCCGCCGATCATGGTCAGCGCCGCCAGCGCGACGCCGAGCTGCGAGCCCATGCCGCCGAGCACGACGATCGCAAGCACCAGCGCCGATTCCTGGAAGGTGAAGGATTCCGGGCTGATGAAGCCCTGGCGGGTGGCGAAGAATGCGCCGGCGAAACCGCCGAACATCGCCCCGGTGGCAAACGCCGTCAGCTTGGTCGTGGTGGTGTTGATGCCGAGCGCGCGGCAGGCGACTTCGTCCTCGCGCAGCGCCTCCCAGGCGCGTCCGATCGGAAGCCGCCGCAGCCGGATCGTCACCCAGTTGGTGAGCAGGGCGAGCGCCAGGATCAGATAGAACAGGAAGACGATGCGATGCGTCGGCGAGAACGGGATGCCGAGCTTTGCGGCGAGGCCATCATCGCCCGGCCCCAGTGAAATGCCAAACAAGGTCGGCTTTGGAATGCCCGAGACGCCGTTGGGACCACCGGTCAGGCTCTGCCAGTTGATGATGACGAGGCGGATGATCTCGCCGAATGCCAGCGTGACGATGGCGAGGTAATCGCCGCGCAGCCGCAGCACCGGGAAGCCGAGCATCACGCCCCAGCAGGCGGCGAGGATGCCGGCGAGCGGCAGGCAGACCCAGAACGACAGGTCGAAATTGGTCGACAGCAGCGCGTAGGAATAGGCGCCGACTGCGTAGAACGCGACATAGCCGAGGTCGAGCAGGCCGGCGAGGCCGACCACCACGTTCAATCCCCATCCGAGCATCACATAGGTCAGCACGAGAATGCCGAGATCGAGCAGGTAGCGCTGATGGTAGAAGATGACCGGCACCAGCAGCGCGAAGATCAGAAGCGCAGGCGCGACCAGCCGTCCGGCCATGGCAAGCCCGGCTTGCATCGCCGGCGGAACGAGGCGGACCTTGTCGGCCGGGCCCCACCATTGCCGCAGCAATTCCATGACGATGCTGCCGCCGAACACGATCGCGACCAGGGAAGCGAGTTCGCCGAACCGGGTCCAGTAGATCAATTGTCCGGTCGGGCCGGCCTCGGTGCGGATGCCGATCATCAGCGAAAACAGCACCAGCGCGACGAAGGCGCTGATCAGCGCCTTCTTGAGGATGAAGATGACACCCGGCGCACGCGATTCCGGCGTTGGCGTGGTCGTCACGCGGCCCGGCCCATCAGACTTTTTCGACTTCGGGCCGGCCGAGCAGGCCGGTCGGAAGGAAAATCAGCACGATGATCAGGATGGAGAAGGCGGCAACGTCCTTGTACTCGACCGAAAAATAGGCCGACCACAGCGTCTCGATCAGCCCGATCGCGAGCCCGCCGAGCATCGCGCCCGGCAGCGAGCCGATGCCGCCGAGCACGGCTGCGGTGAAGGCCTTGATGCCGGCGACGAAGCCCATGAAGAAATCGACCAGGCCGTAATAGAGCAGGTACATCATGCCGGCGACGGCGGCCAGCGCCGCGCCGATGACGAAGGTCATCGAGATGGTGCGGTCGACGTCGACGCCGAGCAGCGCCGCCATGGTCTGATCCTGCTCACAGGCACGCATGTCGCGGCCCAGTCGTGTTCGCGACACCACCCAGGTGAAGATCGCGAGCAGCACCACGGTGGTGATGACGACGATGATCTGGATGTTGGAGAGCCGGACCGCGAAGCCGTTGCTTTCCATCAGCGTGTAGCCGCCGGTGATGATCGGCGGCACCGGCTTGACGCGGGCGCCTTGTGCGACCTGCGAGAAGTTCGACAGCACGAACGACATGCCGATCGCCGACAGCATCGGCGCCAGGCGGAACGAATGACGCAGCGGCCGGTAGGCGATGCGCTCGACGGTCCAGCCGTAGAGCGCAGTGATCGCCATCGAGACCAGGAGCACGATCAAAAGGATCAGCGGCACGGCAGTCAGGCCGAGCGAGACCAGCACCAGGAAGGAAATCAGTGCGATGAAGCCGCCGATCATGAAAATATCGCCATGGGCGAAATTGATCATGCCGACGATGCCGTAGACCATGGTGTAGCCGATCGCGATCAGGCCGTAGATCGAGCCGAGCACGAGGCCGTTGATGACTTGCTGGGCGAAATAGTCCATGCGCTGCCGTCGCTAGTTGTTCGACGCGGCGATGGCCCCGGCAGCCGGAACGGCGCGTCGTCCGATTTTCTAACAGTGGGAACCCAGAGCGGCAACAGCGCAGGGCGGGGCGGCCGGGCGTTGTGCATAGGTACTTTGGGATAGGGCGGCCGGCTGGTTCCCAAGCCACGGAGATGCCAAGGGTTGGCCACGCAAAGGTCAAGCTGGAACCCCGCTTCGTCCGAAACCAAGGACGGCAGCCGGCGTTATCACAGGTTAAAAGTCCAACAAGGGAGACCTCTGATGTCCAACCAGAACCAGCAGAATCAGAATCCCGGCCAGAAGCCCGGTCAGCAGCAACAGGGCGGTGGTCAGAAGCCCGGCCAGCAACAGCAGGATCCGAGCCGCCAGGGCCAGCAAGGCCAACAGGGCCAGCAGGGTCGGGATCGCTAGTTCGACCTGGACAAAAACGAGAACAGAAAGGCCCCGCCGCAAGGCGGGGCCTTCCTTTTTGGTAACGGTATTTTGGCCCGGCAGGGGCTCCGTTAAGGTAAACAAAGGGTTTAAATTGCCGCTTCGACTTGAGGCGCGTTAGCTCGCGCGGAAGGTCCCTTCTGAGGCCTCTCGGGAAGTGGGAAGCGGCATGCTCAACACCTGGTTCAGGACCTGGCGGATCAGCACTTTCAGCGGCGCGCTGCTGGCCGCCTATTTCATTCCGGTCTGGGCCATCATCGCTTTCAGGATCATGGTGTCACCGATCCACGGCCTGTTCGAGCGGCCCAACGTGTCGGTAGCGCTGTTCGTCAGCGACCATCTGCAGCTCGCGGCGACAGCGACGCTGCGCGTGGCGTGGCTGCTCGCGCTCGGCCGGCTCACGGTGGCGGCCTTCTTTGCGATCTTCCTCCTCTTCACCACCCGTGCCTCGATCCGCAGGGCGGGGGGCAGCGACGAAGCGCTGGCCATCGCGATTGCGATCGGCAGCGTCATCAGCTTCACCAGCATGGTGATGGCATCGCAGGTCGGCGAAGCTGCGGCGCTGCGGCTGCACGCCACCGAACTCCTGATGCTGCTCGGCACCGCGATCGTGATGCTGTGCGAGCAGTCCGCGCGGTCCGAAAGCGCGGCTGCGGAAACGATTAGGCCTTCAGCAATCCCAGCTCCTGGACGATCGCTGACGCCTCCTTGACGGCGTGATTGGCGGCCGGGACGCCGCAATAGATCGCCTGCTGCAACAGGATTTCCTTGATGTCGTCGGGCGTGAAGCCGCCTTCGGCAAGCGCTGCGCGCACATGCAGACGAAACTCGTCCCATTGGCCGAGCGCGACCATGGTGCCGATCACCAGCACTCGGCGGGTGCGCTCGTCGAAATGCGGCCGGGTCCAGATCTCGCCCCAGGCATAGCGGGTGATCAGGTCCTGGAAATCGGTGTTGAACGCATTGCGGCCCGCGATCGATTTGTCGACCCAGGCGTTGCCGAGCACCTTGCGGCGCTGCCCCATGCCGCCATCGCGGCGCTTCTGGTCGTCCATGCTGTTCTCTTGATCGTTGCTCTTGTTCGATGTGCTCCCTCTCCCCTTGCGGGAGAGGGGTGGGGTGAGGGGGTCTATCGAGGGACCTCTACCCCTCACCCGGATCCGCATCTTCGATGCGATCCGACCTCTCCCACAAGGGAGAGGTGAATTCGTGCCTGTTCGTTACCGTTGCGTCAAAAAGCCGATCACGGCATCGGCGAAAGCGTGCGGCTGCTCGACATTGGAAATGTGGGCGGCATCAAGGATGGTGAGGCTGGCGCCGGGGATCTGGCTGCGGATGAACTCGCCGGCGGCCAGCGGTGTCGACATGTCATGACGGCCGGCGATCACCAGCGTCGGGCTCTTGATGTCAGGCAGCAGCGCGCGCTGGTCGAGCGTGCTCAGCGCCTCGCAGCTGGCGATGTAACCCTCGACCGGAGTGGCAAGCAGCATCGCCTTCATCCTGGCTGTTGCTTCCGGTTCGCGCTCACGGAAATCCGCCGTCAGCCAGCCGCCAATCACGGTGTCGGCCACCGAGGCGAGGCCGCCTTCCTTCACCGCCTTGATGCGGTTCAGCCAGTTGGTCGGATCGGGATAATAGGAGCTGGTGTTGGAAAGGATGATCCTGTCGAAGCGCTCGGGCGCGTTGGCGCCGAGCCATTGCCCGACCATGCCGCCCATCGACAGCCCGCACCAATGCACCTTCTCGATGTTGAGATCGTCGAGAATGGCGAGCACGTCGCGGCCGAAACGTTCCATCGAATAGGGGCCGGGCGGGACATTCGATTTGCCGTGGCCGCGGCGATCGTAGCGGATCACACGGAACAGCTGCGTGAACGCCTTCATCTGCGGTTCCCACATCTGCATGTTGCAGCCGAGCGAGTTCGACAGCATCAGCGTCGGTCCGCCGTCGCGGCCTTCGACGGATACGTTGAGCAGGCAACCGTCGGCATCGATCATGGGCATGGCAATAGGACCTTCTGCTGTCAGGCGCGGGTTTTGCCCGCGCGGATATTGAAACACATCATCCATCTCAGAGGATGGATCGCCGGGTCAAGCCCGGCAGGCGAGGCCGGATTCACTTTGTGTCGAGCGAGGCGAGCAGGCGGTCGATCAGGGCCTGCGAGACGCCCTGATAGTTCATCGGCTCGAACAGCTCGGCCAGCCTGTTGCGGTCAAGATGTGCCGTCACCTTTGCATCTTCGGCCAGCACGTCACGCAAATCTCTTTTCGCGGCAACCGCCTTCTTGCTCGCGGCCTCCACCAGATGATGGGCATCGCTCTTGCCGATCTGCTCCGCCAGCGCAAAGGTCACGGCCTCCGCCATGATCAGCCCGTGCGTGGCGGCAAGATTGGTCCGCATCCGCGCGGCATCGATTTCAAGTCCCTCGGCGATATCGACGATCGCTGCGAGCGCGCCCGAGGTCACCAGCATCAGCGCCGGCAAGGTCGGCCATTCCGCATGCCAGGGCCCGGCGCTGCGCTCATGATCCTGTACCTGGGCGGCGAACATCGTTGCCGCCAGGTTGGGCGCCATGGTGGCTGCGGCGAGCGCAGAGGCGGCCGCGACGGGATTGCGCTTGTGCGGCATGGTCGAGGAGCCGCCGCGGCCTTCGCCTGATGGTTCGAAGGCTTCCGCGACATCGGTCTGCATCATCAGCGAGACGTCGCGTGCGATCTTGCCGCAGCTGCCGGCGACGATGGCAAGTACCGAGGCGGCTTCGGCGATGCGGTCCCGATGGGTGTGCCAGGGCGCTTCCGGCAGCGGCAGATCGAGCTCGCGCGCCAGTTGCCCGGCGACGACGAGCCCGCAGTCACCGAGTGCGGCGAGCGTCCCCGAGGCGCCGCCGAATTGTAGCGCCAGCGCCTCGCTGCGCAGTCTCCGCAAACGGACGCGCGAACGATTCAGTGCCGCGGCATATTCCGCCAGCTTCAGACCGAACGGCATCGGCAGCGCATGCTGCAGCCAGGTACGGCCGACGACAGGCGTATGGCGATGCTGCTTGGCCTGTCTGGCAAAACCCGATATGGCGCGGTCGATATCCGTCGACAGCGCGTCGATCGCAGCGCGGATGGTCAGCATGGTCGCGGTATCGATCACGTCCTGGCTGGTGGCGCCCCAATGCACATAGCGCGCGGCCGCGGGGCTGGACTTCGCCACCGCTGCAGTCAGCGCCTTGACCAGTGGAATTGCCAGATTGCCCGACCTGGTCGCCGCTTCCGCAAGCGCTGCCATGTCGAACGCGTCGGCCCGGCAGGCGCTCCCGATCGGCCCGGCTGCGTCCGCGGGAATGACCCCGGTTGCAGCTTGCGCGCGCGCCAGCGCCGCCTCGAAATCGAGCATACGCTGCAGATAGGCCATATCGTCGCAGATCGCGCGCATGGCGGGGCTCGACAGCATCGGTGCCAGCAGGGGTGAAAGGGCGGTGCTCATGACAGGGCCGACCTAAGCATTTGAGCTATGTTGTGCCAAATGCTTTCCGTTGTTGCACCTGCGAATATGCATCGCTATCAGGCCGACGGGGCCCTTTCCTTTGGGCCGCCCCTGCTTTACTTGGGAAGCAATTCGAGCGCCAAAGGAGACGAATCACATGGCCATGACGATGAACGGCGAGGTCCAGCTTCCGGCGTCGCGTGAGGCCGTGTGGGCCAAGTTGAACGATCCGGAAGTGCTCAAGGCCTGCATCCCCGGTTGCGAGGAGCTGGAAAGCACCGGGGAAAACGGCTTTCGCGCGGTCGCCAAGATGAAGGTCGGGCCGGTGTCCGCCCGCTTCAAGGGCCGGGTCACGCTGACCGATCTCGATCCGCCCAATGGCTACAAGATCACCGGCGAAGGCGAGGGCGGCGTCGCCGGCTTCGCCAAGGGCGGGGCAATCGTTGCGCTGGCCGACAAGGATGGCGGCACGCTGCTGACCTACAACGTCGAAGCGCAGATTGGCGGCAAGCTCGCCCAGCTCGGGCAACGGCTAATCAACGGCTCGGCCAAGAAACTGGCCGACGAATTTTTCAACAATTTTGCCAAGGCTGTGCAAGGCTGAGGCGAGGGTTGAGGTGCAGGACCTAACGTTTAAGCTGCCTAACGTGCAAGGGTTAAGCTGAAAGGCTGATTTGGCCGAGCACGGTCTGCCCTTAAATTCCGCAAACGAATCCACCAAGCTCCCCGATAAGTCATATCGGGTCCCATGGCAGCTGAGGTTGCTCATTACCGGGCGGGCCCATATTATGGCTTTTGAAACGTTCTAACGCCTGTTCTGCCGATATGCGGCGGCGCAGATGAAGAGAGTGCTGATGGCCAAGATTTCCATGATCGTTAACGGTGAGCCCGTTAGCGCCAATGTCGATCCTCGTACCCTGCTGGTTCAATTCTTACGCGAAAATCTGCGGCTGACAGGCACCCATGTCGGCTGCGACACCTCGCAATGCGGCGCCTGCGTCGTTCATCTCGACGGCAAGGCGGTCAAGTCCTGCACCACGCTTGCAGTGATGGCTGATGGCCACGAGGTGAAGACGATCGAGGGGCTGGCGGCGGATGGCGGGCCGCTGCATCCGATGCAGGAAGCCTTTCGCGAAAATCACGGCCTGCAATGCGGCTTCTGCACGCCCGGCATGATCATGACCGCGATCGACCTCGTTCATCGCAAGGGCCACGATCTCGACGAACGGACCATCCGTGAGGAGCTCGAGGGCAATCTGTGCCGCTGCACCGGCTACCAGAACATCGTGCTGTCGATCGCTGCCGGCGCCAAGGCAATGGCCAAATCCGACCTCGCTTAACCGATTGATGAAGCGACCGCGAGTAGGAATTTCTCATGTACGAATTCAAATATCATCGTCCGGCGACCGTGCGGCAAGCCGCCAATCTCTTGATCAAGAATGAAGACGCCAAGCTGATCGCCGGCGGCCACACGCTGGTGCCGGTCATGAAGCAGCGCCTGGCCAGCCCGCCGCATCTGGTCGATCTCTCCCATATCGAGGGGCTCGACGGTATCGAGATCAAGGGCCGTTCGCTGGTGATCGGCGCCACCGCCAAGCACGCCGATGTGGCAGCGTCGCCGACCGTCGGCGAGGCAATTCCGGCGCTCGCCGAGCTTGCCAGCGTGATCGGCGATCCCGCCGTGCGCCACAAGGGCACCATCGGCGGTTCGCTCGCCAATAATGATCCGACAGCGGATTATCCCGCCGCCGCGCTGGCGCTGGGCGCCACCATCGTCACCAACAAGCGCCGCCTCAAGGCGGAGGAATTCTTCCAGGGATTGTTCGCCACTGCGCTGGAAGCCGACGAGATCATCACCAGGGTGATGTTCCCGCTGCCGAAGAAGGCAGCCTATGTGAAATTCCGCAACCAGGCCTCGCGCTATGCGTTGGTTGGCGTGTTCGTGGCGCGGCGTCCGTCGGACGTCCGCGTGGCGGTGACCGGCGCCGGCGCCGATGGCGTCTTCCGCGTCACCGCGTTCGAGGAAGCGCTGAAGAAGCGCTTCTCGCCCAAGGTGCTCGAAGGACTGACGGTGCCGGCGGAAGGTCTCAACAGCGATCTGCACGGCAGCGCCGAGTATCGCGCGCATCTGATCGGCGTGTTGGCGCGCCGGGCCGTCGAAGCTGCAAACGCAAACGCCAAAGAGTGAAATTGCCTATTTCTGATCGATCAAGGCAGGCTTTTCCATGAGCGCATCGGCATTGCCCAAATCCGTCGATGCGATGATCGAGCTTCTGACCTCGCGCGGTTATTTCTCGGAGCGTTCGCTCGCGACCGTCACCTATCTGTCGCTGCGGATGGGCCGGCCGCTGTTCCTGGAAGGCGAGGCCGGCGTCGGCAAGACCGAGATCGCCAAGGTGCTGTCGGCAGCGCTCGGGCGCAAGCTGATCCGGCTGCAATGCTATGAGGGGCTCGACGTTTCCTCGGCGGTCTATGAGTGGAACACCGCAGCGCAGATGATCGCGATCCGGCTTGCGGAGGCCGCCGGCGAGACCGATCGCGAGCAGCTTTCCAGCGACATCTTCGCCGACCGCTATCTGATCAAGCGTCCGCTGTTGCAGGCGCTGGAGCCGGAGGTCGAAGGTGCTCCGGTGCTGCTGATCGACGAGCTCGACCGCGCCGACGAAGCGTTCGAGGCCTATCTGCTCGAAATCCTTTCGGACTTCCAGGTGACGATCCCGGAATTCGGTACCGTGAAGGCGCCGCAGCCGCCGATCGTCATCGTCACTTCCAACCGCACCCGCGAGATTCATGACGCGCTGAAGCGCCGCTGCCTCTACCACTGGGTCGATTATCCCTCAGCCGAACGCGAGCTTGCCATCGTCAAGTCGCGCGTCCCCGGCATTTCGGCCAAGCTGTCGCAGCAGGTCGTGAAGTTCGTGCAGGCGCTGCGCGATCAAGATTTCTACAAGTCGCCGGGGGTTGCCGAGACCATCGACTGGGCGACCGCGCTGACCGAGCTCGATGCCCGCTCGCTGACGGCGCAACTGGTCGGCGACACCCTCGGCGCAGTCCTGAAATACCAGGATGACATTGCACGGATGCAGGGCGACACCTTGCAGAAGCTGCTCAAGGACGCGACAAGCGAGACATAATTGCTCGCGCGTCATATAAGACGCCCGTTATTCCGGGCTCGCGACTTCGTCGCGCCCCGGAACGACGGTGAGGTGACACACCGATGCCCATCAACCACCTTGAGCCGCCGACCGGTAACATCGCCGACAACGTCGTCGGCTTTGCCCGTGCCTTGCGGGCGGCCGGCCTGCCGGTCGGGCCCGGCGCGGTGATCGATGCCATGAACGCGCTGCAGATGATCGAGATCGGCAACCGCGCCGATGTCTATGCCACGCTGGAAGCCATCTTCGTCAGGCGTCACGAACATGCGCTGATCTTCTCGCAGGCCTTTGATCTGTTCTTCCGGCCCGCCGAGGACTGGAAGCAGATGCTGGATTCGGTGCCGCTGCCGGATCAGGCCAGGAAAAAGCCGCCGGCCGCCGCACGGCGCGTGCAGGAAGCGATGGCGCAGCCTTCGGTCAGTGAAACGCCGCAGGCGCAGGACCAGGAGATCCGGCTCTCGGTCTCCGACAAGGAGGTGCTGCAGAAGAAGGATTTCGCGCAGATGAGCGCGGCCGAGATCGCGGAGGTGACCCGCGCGATCGATCAGATGAGATTGCCGCAGGCCGAGCTTCACACCCGCCGCTACCGGCCGGACCGGCACGGCCTGCGGCTCGACATGCGCCGCACCCTGCGCGGCTCGCTGCGCACCGGCGGCGACATCATCGATGTCCATCGGCTCGGCCTGATCGACAAGCCGGCGCCGATCGTGGCGCTGCTCGATATTTCGGGCTCGATGAGCGAATATACCCGCCTGTTCCTGCATTTCCTGCATGCGATCACCGACGCCCGCAAGCGCGTTTCGGTGTTTCTGTTCGGCACCCGGCTCACCAATGTGACGCGCAGCCTGCGGGCGCGCGACCCCGACGAGGCGCTGGCGAGCTGTTCGTCCAGCGTCGAGGATTGGGCCGGCGGAACGCGGATCGCCACCTCGCTGCATACGTTCAATAAGCTGTGGGCACGGCGGGTGCTCGGGCAGGGCGCGATCGTGCTGCTGATTTCCGACGGGCTGGAGCGGGAGGCCGACGCCAAGCTCGCTTTCGAGATGGACCGGCTGCACCGGTCCTGCCGGCGCCTGATCTGGCTCAACCCGCTGTTGCGCTACAGCGGCTTCGAGGCCAAGGCGCAGGGCATCAAAATGATGCTGCCGCACGTTGACGAATTCCGCCCGGTGCATAATTTGAGATCAATCCGGGGGCTGATTGATGCACTTTCTTCGGTGCCGCCGCCGCATCACCGCAGCTTGATCCGTCCCGCAGCTTGAAAGAGGCGCCTATGCCGACCACCCTCAACCGCGACGAAGACATCCTGCAGGCCGCCGAAGACTGGCAGAAGGCCGGCCACGGCGTGGCCCTGGCGACCGTTGTCGAGACCTGGGGGTCGGCTCCGCGGCCGGCCGGTTCCAGCCTCGTGATCAATGACGACGGCACGTTCCTTGGTTCGGTCTCCGGCGGCTGCGTCGAGGGCGCTGTCGTCACCGAGGCGATGGACGTGATCGCCAACGGCCAGCCCAAGATGCTCGAATTCGGCGTAGCCGATGAGACCGCCTGGAATGTCGGGCTGTCCTGTGGCGGCACCATCCGGGTGTTCGTCGAGAAGGTCGGTGGCTAGCCGTGAAACTTGAGACGCTGAAAGAACTGAATGCCGAGCGCGCCGCGCGCCGCCCGGTCATCCTGGTCACCGATACCGCCAATGGCCAGCAGCGGCTGGTGAAGGCCAAGGATATTGCCGCCGATCCGCTGCGCGCCGAGCTCTCCAAGCAATTGCGCATGGGCAAGAGCGGCATGGTCGAGGCCGACGGCAAGAAACTGTTCCTCAATGTCTACGCTCCGACCGCGCGCCTCGTCATCATTGGCGCGGTCCATATCAGCCAGGCTTTGGCACCGCTGGCGCGTGCACTCGACTATGACGTGACGGTGGTCGATCCACGCACGGCCTTCGCCAGCCCCGAGCGCTTTCCGGATGTCCCGCTCGTTGCGGAATGGCCCGATGTCGCGTTGCCGCCGCTCAATGTCGATCATTACACGGCCTTCGTCGCGGTGACGCACGATCCGAAGATCGACGATCCGGCGCTGATGCATGCCTTCGAGCGCGACTGTTTCTATATCGGCGCGCTCGGTTCGCGGAAGACCCATGCCAAGCGCGCCGAGCGCCTGAGAGCGCAAGGAGCCAAGGATTCCGACATCGCGCGCATCCATGCGCCGATCGGCCTGCCGATCGGGGCGGTCTCGCCGTCCGAAATCGCAGTTGCCATCATGGCCGAGATCACCGCGCAGTTGCGGCTGCCGCCGAAAGAAAAAGAAGAAGCGGCATGAAATTTGGTCCCGCCAGTCCGGGAGACGCGATTGGCGGCGTCACCGTTCACACGCTGCGTCAGGGCTCGCTGGTCCTGAAGAAGGGCACTACCATCGGCCCGGCCGAGGTCGAGGCGCTCAACAAAGCCGGCGTCAAGGAAATCGTGGTTGTCAGGCTGGAGCAGGGCGACGTCTCCGAGGATGTCGCTGCCGGCAGCATCGCACATGCCATCGCCGGCGATGGCGTCAATGTCGAGCGCGCCTTCACCGGGCGCTCCAATCTGTTTGCAGCCCATGCCGGCGTGCTGGTGGTTGACCGCGGCGCGGTCGACAACATCAACCGTGTCGACGAAGCCATTACCTTCGCGACGCTGCCGGCGTTCAAGGCGGTGGTGCTAGGGGAGATGATCGCGACCGTGAAGATCGTCCCGTTCGGCATCGAAGGCAAATTGTGCGAGCGTGCGGTGGAGGCGGCAAAGACCGGCCCGATGCGGGTTGCCCCGTACAAGATCAAGCGGGTCGGCGTGGTCTCGACCTTGCTTCCGGGCCTGGCGCCAAAAGTGATCGAGAAAACGCTGCGGGTCACAGCCGATCGCCTGGCGCCTGCCGGCGCCGAAATCATCGCCGAGCGCCGCGTGCGGCACGAGGAGGCGGCGCTGTCGGCGGCGATCAAGGAATTGCTCGATCTCGGGGCCGAACTCGTCATCGTGTTCGGCGCATCCGCAATCGCCGACCGCCGCGACGTGATCCCGTCCGCACTGGAAGATGTCGGCGGCACCATCGAACATTTCGGCATGCCGGTCGATCCCGGCAATCTGCTGCTGATCGGCAATGCCGGCGGCGTTCCGGTGCTGGGCGCGCCGGGCTGCGCGCGCTCCCCGGTCGAGAACGGGTTCGACTGGGTGCTGATGCGGCTTCTGGCCGGCATCAAGGTGTCGCGCGCCGATCTCACCGGCATGGGCGTCGGCGGCCTCCTGATGGAGATCGTGACCCGGCCGCAGCCGCGCAAATCGGCCGACGGCGAGGGCCGCAATATCGCTGCGGTGATCCTCGCCGCCGGACGCTCGACCCGGATGGGCGGCCCCAACAAGCTGCTGGCCGAGCTTAACGGCAAACCGCTGGTCCGGATTGCCACCGAGCAGGCGCTCGCCTCCAAGGCATCCCACGTAATTGTGGTGACCGGACATCAGGCGGCCGACGTCGAGAAGGCGCTTGCCGGGCTCAAGGTGAAGTTCGTCCGCAATCCGGATTTCGCCGCCGGGATCGCAAGCTCGGTCAAGGCGGGCATCGCGGCGGTGCCCCTGGACGCCGATGGCGCGCTGGTGTGCCTTGGCGACATGCCGCTGATCGATGCGCATTTGGTCGATCGGCTGATCGACGCGTTCGCGCCGGATCGCGGCAATTTGATCGTGGTGCCGGTGAGCGATGGCCGGCGCGGCAATCCGGTGCTGTGGTCGCGCCGCTTCTTCGACGAATTGATGACGCTCGACGGAGATGTCGGCGCGCGCCATCTGATCGCCAGGCATGGCGAGGCGGTGGCCGAGGTCGCGGTCGAAGGGCATGGCGCGTTTCTCGATATCGATACGCCGGAAGCGCTTGCGGATGCGCGGCAGGGCGCGCGTCAACACGAGCGGCTGTCGTAATATAGAGGCGCATTTCGGCTCGCTCTGCGCCTCTCTTTCACCCTCCGTTCACCAAGTGGAAAGGGCTCGAAGCTAGATTTCGCCGGCACGATCTCGGGGGGAATGGGCTTTGACTTCTTCTGCTTTGCTGCGCCGTGCGATGTTCATCATCGCGCTGACCTTGGCGCTTGCCGGAATGAATCTCATCACGAAGGCCTCGGCGGCCGGTGCCTTTGCCATTGGCAAATGCGGTGCCTATGGCGAGGCCTATGATTTCGCGGCGGAAGCCGCAGCGCGCGCCGCGGCGCTCAAGCAGTGCAAAGGCGATTGCACAGCCCTGACCATGAAGCGGTCCTGTGCAGCGCTGTCGATCGATCTCACCAATCCCTGCGGCGCCCACGGCTATGCGATCGAACCGCGGATTTCGACCTCGCTCAATGCCGCCACGCGCAAATGCTATGAATTCGGCGGCAAGGAATGCGTCATCCGCGCCTGGGCCTGCGACGCCAGGGGCTGAACCGGACGCTTATCCCTGCTAGACTTTCGTCATACGCTTCGACGTCGGGAGACAATCTGCAGGCGTCGAATTCGCGCAGTAGCGGGGAGGACAGATGCAGCGGCGTTACATCACAGTGGACGTGTTTACCGACCGTGCGTTCGGCGGCAATCCGCTGGCCGTGATCCTCGATGCCGACGGACTTTCGACCGCGCAGATGCAGGCGATCGCGGCGGAATTCAATTATTCGGAAACGACCTTCGTGCTGCCGCCGCGGGACAAGGCCCATGACGCGCAAGTTCGCATTTTCACCGTGCGCTCCGAGATTCCCTTCGCCGGCCATCCCAATGTCGGTACCGCCTTCGTGCTGGCGACGCTGGCGGACAAGGCGCCCGAGCGATTGTTGTTCGAGGAGAAAGCAGGGCTGGTACCGCTCGAAATCCTCACAGAGGGCGGAAAAATAATCGGTGCCGAGTTGACCGCGCCACAACCGCTTCAGCATCTGGGCCAGGTCAGCCCTGAGGACGCAGCCGCCTGCGTGTCGTTGTCATCGGCGGATATCAGGACGGATCGCCATCCGCCGCAGGTCGTCTCGGTCGGGCTGCCGTTCCTGGTGGTCGAACTGGCCTCGCGCGAAGCCTTGCGAAAAGCGCGACCGGATGTGCCGGCCTTCGCCCGCGTCGTTCGACGCGACGGCAGGGATGCGATCTATCTCTATACCCGCGACGTGCCGGCGCAGGAAAAGCCGTGCGACCTGCAGGCGCGGATGTTTCATCCGGGCGCCAGCGGCCTCGGCGAGGATCCGGCAACCGGCAGCGCAACCGCGGCTGCCGCAGCGCTGCTTGCCGATCTCGATCGCGGCGAGGGTGGCGAATTGTCGCTGCGGATCGGGCAGGGCGTCGATATGGGCCGCCCGAGCCTGTTACTTACGCGAGTCCGCAAGCAGAAGGGCGCGGTGATCTCGACCCATATCGGCGGCCGCTGCGTGCAGATGATGGAAGGAACATTCCGGCTGGCCGGCGAAGAGTGAGATAGACGTATTTTGTCGCCGTTGAGGAACGAACGCGCGAAGCAGTCCACTTTCCGTCATTCCGGGATGGTGCGCAGCACCAGACCCGGAATCCATCACGCCGCATTCTGTGTTGAGCCATGGATTCCGGGTTCGATGCTTTGCATCGCCCCGGAATGACGCGGGAAAACCTCACACCAACGGCGCGACCAGATTCTCCGCCTTCACCTCCTCGCGCTTCTCGATGATTTCAGCGATCCATTGCCGGTGACAGTGCCGATGGTCCCGTTCGTAACAGAGCAGGCAGACCGGGCCGGATTTCTTCACCAGCGCCGCCAATTCGTCGAGCTCTTCTTTTGCCTGCGGCGTCTTCAGATGCGCTGCATAGACCTTGTGGAGTTCATCATATTGGCCGCTGCGGGCAGCCAGGCGGCCTTCTTTCGGCGTGCCGAGCGCTTTCAGGTGCAGATAGGCGATGCCGCGCTCGTCGAGCCCGGCCGCGAGCTGGTTCTTGGAAAAGCCGGGGCGGCGCGAGGACGTCACCGCGCGCACGTCGACCAGCAGTTTTACGCCCGCGCTTTCCAGCTCATCCAGTACCGCCTTCGGCGGTGTCTGTTCATAACCGATCGTGAACAGTTTCCTGCTCCTGGGCATCGGATGTCCCGTTACTTAAGGCGCGCGATCAATTCCATCGCACCGGCGGGCGCGCGCACCTTGCCCTCGTGGATGACATAGGCGAACACGTCGCGCGGCATCTTCTTTGGCTTGCTGTCGTCGACGTGCGGCAGATCGTCGGGCTCGCCGCCGCCGGCCCAAAGCTGGAAGCGCTTGGCCCAGGCGTCGAGCTGTTTCGGCGGATAGCAGGTCTTGATGTCATCATTGCCCTTCTGCAACCGTGCATAGACGAAGTCGCCGACGACATCGGCGATCGCCGGATAGGTGTGATGTTCGGCATACACGACCGGGGTTTCGAACCGCCGCAACAGCGCGACGAAGGCGGGTGTGCAGAAACTGTCGTGGCGGACCTCGACCACATGGCGCAGCGCGCGGCCGTCGAGCCTGCGCGGCAGCAGCTCGAGGAATTTGCCGAAATCAGCTTCGTCGAATTTCTTGGTCGGCGCGAATTGCCACAGCACCGGTCCGAGCCGGTCGCCAAGTTCGAGTGCGCCGGAATCATAGAACCGTTTCACCGAATCGCCGGCTTCTGCGAGCACGCGGCGATTGGTGGTGAAACGCGGGCCCTTCAGCGAGAAGATGAATCCGTCGGGCACCTCGCGGGCCCATTTGCGGAAGCTCTCCGGCTTCTGCGAGCCGTAATAGGTGCCGTTGATCTCGATCGAGGTGAGCTTCGATGCGGCATAAGCGAGTTCCTTCGCCTGTGCGAGTTTCTCCGGATAGAACACGCCGCCGCGCCAGGGCTCGAAGGTCCAGCCGCCGATTCCGATGTAGATGTGGCCTGATTTTGCTGCAGCGGCTGGCGCTTTGGTCACGCTTCGAAGCCTCGTGTTGAAGGGACGGGTTATCACCAGCCGCAAGCTTAGATCAATTTGGCCGCGATTGGCCAGTTAGGTTGGCATGAACGAGTGGTTCAGGCCTACGAAGATGAACGTCCCCTTCGACCCCATAACGCCGGTTCAGGAACAAGTTTTACCTCGTCGAATTGGTCTGCGGGCCATCCGGAAGCATGGCCTGCACGGCTCCGTCTCCAGAAAACCCCCCTAGCCCCCCGGACGGGGCCGTGCCCGTTCCTTCGAGGAAGGCCGCTGCTCATGGGAAAGCCGACCGAAGATCAGATCCGCCAACGCGCGCAGGAAATCTGGGAGCGCAATCATCGGCCGGACGGCAGGGATGAGGAGTTCTGGTACCAGGCCGAGCGCGAGCTGCAGCAAGAACCGAACCAGCAAGAACCGAGCCAGGGTGACGTGCCCGGCGCTCCCCGGACGCCCGGCGTCATGCCCGGCTGATTTCAGCTTCGCTACCTATGCCCGGCGCCTTTGCCGGCGCTTTTCTTTGCGCTAGATAGCTGCGCACTCTGCCGGCAGGACAGCTCAAGGGGATGGCTCATGGCGTGGCCGATCATCGTTGCCTGGCTACATTACGTGTCGATCATGCTGATGATCGCAAGCCTGCTCGGCGAGCATCTGACGTTGAAGCAGGAGCTCGCCATGGCGCAAGCGAGGACGATCCAGCGGCTCGACATCATCTATGGTGGATCGGCGACGGTGGTGCTCATCACCGGCGTAATGCGGATGTTCCTGGAGAAGGGCGTCGCCTATTACAATCAGCATATCGGAGTCCACATCCTGGTCGGCATCTTTGTCCTCGTGGCGCTGTTGTCGATTTATCCGACTGTCATTTTTCTGCGATGGCGGTCCGACACAAGGTCGGGCAAGGGCCAGCAATTAACGCGCGGGCAGTACAGGAACATGCAGATGATCATCCGCGCAGAAATGGCATTGCTGCTGCTGGCGCCGTTCTTCGCGACCTGGATGGCGCACGGCGAGTTCTGATTGTTACAGGCGCGTGACGCCGGCTCCTTCAAACGTGAAGAGCTGATAGCGGCCGTT
>DASZTN010000113.1:0-12756 GCA_035547995.1 Bradyrhizobium sp.
GCGTCAGATGCAGGGGCTCGAGATGCTCACCGAGCGCGGCATTCTCTGCAAGGTCAACTCGGTAATGATCCCGGGGATCAACGACAAGCATCTGGTCGAGGTCAACCGCGCGGTGAAGTCGCGCGGCGCTTTCCTGCACAATATCATGCCGCTGATTTCGGCGCCCGAGCACGGCACCGTGTTTGGCCTCACCGGGCAGCGTGGTCCGACCGCGCAGGAGCTCAAGGCGCTGCAGGACGAATGCGAAGGCGAGATGAACATGATGCGGCACTGCCGCCAGTGCCGCGCCGACGCTGTCGGCCTGCTTGGCGAGGATCGCAGCGCCGAATTCACCACCGACAAGATCATGGCAATGGACGTCACTTACGACCTGGACAAGCGCAAGGCCTATCAGGCCATGGTCGAGGAGGAGCGCGTGGCCAAGGTCGCGGCCAAGGCGGAGGAGCTGTCGACGCTCGCCGGTGCCAACAGCGACATCAAGCTCTTGGTCGCAGTTGCCACCAAGGGCTCCGGCCTGATCAACGAGCATTTCGGTCACGCCAAGGAATTCCAGGTCTACGAGCTCTCGACGTCGGGCGCGAAGTTCGTCGGCCACCGCCGCGTCGATCTCTATTGCCAGGGCGGCTATGGCGAGGAAGACAGCCTCGCGACCATCATCCGCGCCATCAATGACTGCCATGCGGTGTTCGTGGCCAAGATCGGCGGTTGTCCGAAGGCCGATCTCCTGAAAGCCGGCATCGAACCGGTCGACCAGTACGCCCACGAGTTCATCGAAAAGTCGGCGATCGCCTGGTTCAAATCCTATCTCGACAGGGTCAACAGCGGCGAGATCGAGCATGTTGAACGCGGCGATGCCGCGATCCGCCAGGGCGCGCTGATTTCGGCGGCCTGAGCGACAGGAGAAAAGGATGCCATTCAAGATCATATCGTCGCAATGCACGAGCTGCTCGGCTTGCGAGCCCGAGTGCCCGAATGTCGCGATCTCGGAGAAGGGGGGAACTTTCGTGATCGATCCCAAGAAATGCACCGAGTGCATCGGGTACTTCGACGAGCCGCAATGCGTGGCGGTCTGTCCGGTGGAGAACACCTGCGTGATCGACACCGCGCTGCCGCGCTATCAACCTCGCGCTTGAGGAGGCCTGCATGAACTTCACACTTACGCCGGCTGCGGAAAAATTCATCCGCCTGATGCTGCGCGCCGATGGCGGGCCGGGAAGCGGCTTCCGCCTTGCGGTCACGCCCGGCGGCTGTTCCGGGCTTTCCGCGGATATGAGCGTCAAGGCCGCGCCGGAAGCAGGTGAGCAGGTGGTCGAACGCAACGGCATCAAGCTCTTCCTCAATGCGGAGAGTCGCCTGCTGCTGGACGGCGTCACCATCGATTTCGCCGACACGGCTGCGCAGACCGGCCTCGTGTTCCGGGATCCGAAGCAGGTTTCCTGTTCAAGTCACGCCGTCAACGCGGCGCGCTAGACCGGACGCCGCCGATGGACCTTCATGCTCACGGCGATACGGCATCTGCGACCGAAGAGGCGCTGCTCGCAAACGCGCTTCTCGGCCACGGTCTGCCTGAAGAAGCCGAGGAGCATTTGTGGCAGGCGGGACTCTCTTACCATCTGGACGAGGTTGCAGAAAAACACCTGCAGGAGGCCCAGGCGCTGGCGCCCGGTCATGCGGCGGTCCTGATCGGCCTCTACCGCTTTTATTTCTACAAGGGCCGGCTTGTAGAGGCGCTCGACGTCGCCAGGCGGTGTCTGGTCAAGGCCGCGCAAGAGATCGGCTTTGCGATCGACTGGCGGCGAGTGAGTGCGGAGGATGCGGGCTTTGCCGCGTACGAGAACGCCCTGCCGCGGTTCTTCCTGTTCTCGCTGAAGGGCTACGCATACCTGCAGATGCGGCTCGGCAATCTTGCGGAGGGACACGAGGCGGTCACGAAACTTCTGGAGCTCGATCCTACCGACAAGATCGGCGCCAAGGTGCTGCTCGACGTCCTCAACCGGATGGGGCAGGACGATGACTGACGACATCGAAGAGGCCCGCGACTGGCTCGGCAACGAGATCGATTGCAGCACCTGTCCGCATGCGCTGTTGAAGACCAGCGGTGGCTGCCGTCCCAGGCATTCCTGTGTCAACGACCGCTATGCGCGGCGCATCGACCGTTTCTTCAGCTGGAATCGGGAGCTTGCCGACGGCTACGTGAAGCATCCGCATTTCGAGGTGCGCGCGATCGCCGCCAGGCACGCCAACCTGTTCCTGCTGCCGCCGCTGCTCGACGATCCCGAAGAGACCGTGCGCTGGAACGCCGCGCGCCGTCTGCCGAAACGGCTTGTGCTGCGATTGCGCTCCGACCCGCATCGCGAGGTGCGCATCCGGATCGCCACCCTGCTGGAGTCCGGGGAGCTGATACCGCTGCTGCAGGACGAGGACTATTACGTTCGCCTGGTGGTGGCGCGGCGGATCGCTCCGGTCCTGCTCTCGCGGCTGATGCATGATGAGGAAGTCGAGGTTCGCCGGATCGTCGCGCGGCGCGTTCCTTATGACTGGCTGCTCGGCATGGCCAGTGATCCGGATGCGACCGTACGAATCGAGATCGCGCAGCGCCTGTCTCCGGATCTGCTGGCCGTGCTGCGTCATGATCCGGATTGGCGGGTTCGCTACGAAGTCGCCAGCCGTATCGCGGTCGCGCACTTGTCCGGCATGACGGACGATGAGGATGTCATGGTGCAGGAAGTGGCGCGCTCGCGCGTCGCGGTCCGGGCCGAGCGGAGTGGAGCATGAGCAACATCGTTCGTGACAGCGATGTGGTCGAACTGTCGGGGCCGCCTTTCTTCTCTTTCGGCGAGAAGGTCAGGGCAAAGCGCACGATCCGCAACGACGGCACCTATGCCGGCAAGGAGATCGGCGACGTCTTGGCCAGGAAAGGAGAGATTGGTTACGTCGTCTCGATCGGAACCTTTTTGCAGCAGTTCTACATCTACGGCGTCGAATTCCTCGAAAGCGGCAACCGGGTCGGCATGAAACGCAAGGAGCTCGACCCCGCCAATCCCCGCGACGAGCTCGACGACCTGCCGCTACCGGGAGGAACGGCGTCATGATCGAGCCGCGGCTGCCGAAATATCAATGGGGCCAGCGCGTGAAAGCCGTCGTCGACCTTGTCAATGACGGCTCATTCCCTGATGCGCCCGTCGATGGCCTCCTGGTTAGTGCCGGAGGTGTCGGCGAGATCGTCCAGGTCGGAACGCATACCGAGGCTAACCTGCCGATCTATCTCGTCGAGTTCGGCGAGCGGCTGGTGGTCGGCTGCTTCGAGGAGGAGATATCTCTGCTTCAGGAGCCGTGGCAATGAATGCTGCCGTGAAGAAAAGAGTGGGCATCGAGTGTCCCGCGCATCCCAACGAGTTCGACCGCAAGCGCATCGAGCGCGCCTTGCAGTCGCGCAAACGCTATCGCTACGTCTCGCCCAAGGTGGTGCCGCTGACGGCCGGCTATCTGGTCGAGAGCCCCTGCTGTTCGAGAAACGTCGATTCCGAGGGCGGCATCATCGATATCGCCTTCATTCACTACGAGACGACGAGTGCGACCTGGCAACTGTTTCGCAAGGATCATGTCCGCGAGACCTGGGAGCTTCACAGCGTCCATCAGCGGCTCAATACGGCGACCGACGAACTGAATGCTGATCCGGACAGGCTGTTCTGGCAATGACGGCGCAACGGTGGATCGCTGGACAAGGAAAGGATCGGCTATGGCGCTGAAGGCGGATGAGCTGACGGAAATCGAGAAGGTGCTTGCCGCGGCCGAAGCGGGGACGAGCCCGCTGGGAGAGTTGCGCAGCCGCTTTCCGCATCTCGCCTGGACCCGCTGCGATGCGTCTGATGTCACCGAAGCGCCGTTTCGCAGCTTTTCTTGCTTCGACATCCATCTGATCGATGGGGCGGACCATTGTGTGCAGATCACGGCCGATCCGGCGCGGGCAACCGGCATTGTCGTCGCGGCCAGGAGTATTGGGCGATGAGCGATCTGGCGCTGGCGCAGCATGAACCGGAAGCCGGCGATGTCGAGGCCGGGAATGCATCTTTCATCCCGCTGTCCGATCCCGATATCACGGTTGCGGAGATCGGTGCGGTCGACACGTTGCTGCGATCGCCGCGAATCTCGAGCGGGCCGGTCGTTGAGGCGTTCGAGGCGGCGTTCGCGGCCTATCTCGGGCGCAAATATGCGGTTGCGGTGCCTTCCGGCACGCTCGGTCTCCTGATCGCGCTGAAGGCTCTCGACATCGGCTCGGGTGACGAGGTGATTGCGTCGGCCCATTCGTTCCGCGAGACCGCGCATGCCATCTGCCTTTCGGGCGCACGCCCGGTCTTCGCCGATATCGACTATTGGGCCGGAACGCTGGTGCCGGCCAAGGTCGAGGCCCGCATCAGTGAGAAGACCAGGGCGATCGTCGCCGGCAATACCAACGGACATCCGGCGCCATGGTCGGAGCTGCGCGCGATCGCAAAGCAGCGCCGGCTGGCGCTGCTCGAGGATTCCACCGAGGCGATCGGCTCGCGCTACAAGGGCGAATTGGTCGGCACCTTCGGCGATGCGTCGGTTTTCGACTTTTCACAGCCATCGGCCTTGACCTGCGGCGAGGGCGGCATGGTGGTGACGGACGATATCGACCTCGCGGTGACGCTGCGCCGCCACCGCGCCCATCGTTCGGACGAGCGGTCATCGGTGGTCGTCAGCGCAACCGCACCCTATCAGGCCGGCATGAGCGATCTCTCCGCCGCGCTCGGCCTTGCCCAATTGAAACGCCTTGATGAAATTCTCGAGCGGCGGCGGCTCATCGAGCATCTGTATTATCGGCACGTGCAATCGTTCGAGGGTATCAAGGATCCTTATGTCGGACCTGATGTCACCGAGGTGAACTGGTTCCTCTACCTCGTCCATCTCGGCACGCGTTTCACCCGCTCCAGCCGCGATGCCATCGTCGAGGATTTGCGGGTGGAGCAGGTCGAGGCCGCCGCCTATTGCAACCCGCTGCATCTGCAGCGGCACTATTTCGACCTTGGCTACCGCCGCGGCGATCTGCTGGTGACCGAAAAGATCGCCGATCGCGCGGTTGCGCTGCCGTTTCACACCCATCTGACCGACGATCAGATCGCCTTCATCGTGGAGACCATGAAGGACGCCTCGATCAATGTCGGCGCAGGTTCAGCCATCTACTAGAGCGCAGGAGGAGGAATAGATGACGACATTGACAGTGATGCCGGCGGGCATATCGATCGAGGCGAACGAAGGCACGAGTCTGCTTGCCGCGCTGCTCGGCGCCGGCATCGCGATCCCGCACAAATGCGAGGGCCAGGCGAAATGCGGCTCCTGCCACATCTTCGTGCAGGAAGGTCGAAAAGGCCTGTCGAAAGTGGCGCGCGAGGAGAACGACAAGCTCGACACGATCGTCGGCGTCGGCTCGAAATCGCGCCTTGCCTGCCAGGCCAAGGTGCTCGGGACCGAGGACATCAAGATCGAACTGTTGGGCTTCAAGTCGGGCTTGTAACGGGAGAGGCGAGATGGAATCGCAGAATGTCATGATTCACGCGCGCTTCGCGCCGAACGGCGTCGTGGTCGAGATCAGTGAACGGCCAGGCGGCCTGACGCCCCAGGAATGGTTCAATGTGCTGAGCGAGAAGACCGATGCCTATCAGGCGCTTGCCGGCGGCCGCGGTGTATTCCGCCTGACCCGCGAGCAGATCGACGCCCTCAAACAGCAGGCGACTGCTACGGCGGCGTGACGGCCGTTCGAAGTTGAGGCCCGCAAAATGGGACAGCAGGAGATTCCGGTTTTCGTGGTCTGTGCCACCGACGCCATCGAGCGCTGCGGGGCCAGGGCGTTCAGCCTGTCGCGGATCGACGAGAGCGGCGGGAGTCGGCCGTTCCCTATTCTGATCGTCCGCAGCCACGACGATAACTATGTCGGTTATGTCAATAGCTGTCCGCATGACGGGGTCTGGCTCAATATCGGCTCCGGCCAGTTCTTCACGCCCGACCGTGCTTTCCTCAAATGCGGCCGCCACGGCGCGACCTTCGAGATCGAGACGGGGCTATGTATCGACGGTCCGTGCCGCGGCAAGAGCCTGCAGCCGATCGCACTCGCCGTGATCGACGGTGATGTCTGCCTGTGCGGGGTGACGCTGGTGGAGGACGATCGGCTCGCGGGCCGGTTCGAGGACGATGATGAAACGATGGACATCATGATCCATCCGGAATAGGTGGAAGCATGACCGTGGCTCAACTCCTCAAGGCGCTGCAGGAATTTCCCAAAGAGGCCGTCGTGCTGATGGAAAGCGGCGATGGACTATCACGCGTCGCCGCCCTTGATCTTGTCCAGGATCAAGGGCCGGGCGCTCCGGCGGAGGTTATCTTGTCGCCCAGCATGGACGAATAGGCGGGAACCACGATGACCGATGCGGCAGTGACGATATCGATGTTCGAGCGGATCGGCGGCGCCGTGACCATCGACCGTCTGGTGGAGAGTTTCTATCGGCGGATGGACACGCTCCCCGAGGCGAAGATCGTTCGTGCCATGCACCCCGGCGACCTCGGTTCGACCAAGCAGGTCCTGAAGCGCTATCTCAGCGAATGGATGGGAGGCCCGAAACTCTATTCGCCCGAGAAGGGCCATCCGCGACTGCGGCAGCGCCACCTCGGCTTTTCGATCGGCGGCGCGGAGCGTGATGCCTGGCTCACCTGCATGCGCGGCGCGCTGCAGGAGACGGTTGCCGACGATGCGGCACGGGCCGAACTCGACGTGGCGCTCTCACGACTGGCGGATTGGATGCGCAATCAGGCCGGCAATCCCCACGACGCCGGCGCGGCTCATCGCTGACGGTTCACCCCGACAGCGGCAGGCCAAAGAACTCCTCTTCGGTGCCGCCCCAGGCGCGGTGCAAGGCGAGCCCGCTCTGCCATTGCACCGACTCCGTCTCATTGGCGAGTCGGTGGCTGATCCTGCCATCGGGCTTGTCGGCCAGCAGGAAGCCCTTGCCGTTGCGAAGGAAACGCTGCAGGTCCTTGTTGTCCGTCGGACGCACCACACAGCGGGGGATGTCATCGATCAGAATGGTGGTCGGAAGCATCGCCAAAATCCCTCCAGTTCGCCATGTGCGATCAATCAGTCCATCGGCGGACCCATATCGTCGCTGCCGCCTTTCTTCTTCTTTTTCTTCTCGCTCTTTGCCTGCGCATAGGCGCCGGCGTTCTTGAGCAGGATCGGAGCTTGGCCCTCAACATATTGGGAGATCCAGAACAGCGTTCGCTCGAGCGCTTTCCGGGCCGCTTCCTCCTGGAAGCTGCCGCGCTCGTCGCAATTGAAGCCATGCGCCGCCCCCGGATAGGTAAAGGCGCTGACGTCGGGCCGATAGGCGCGGAACTGGGTAATGTCTTCGAGCTGGATCTGTGCGTCATTTTCGCCGAAGTGAAGCAGGGTCGGCACCTTGCGCTTCTCCCTGAAGTCGCCGACGATTCCGCTGCCGTAATATCCGACCACGCAGGCAATGCCGCTGACGCGATTGGCGGAGGCATAGGCGAGCTCGCCGCCCCAATCATATCCGACCACCGCGACCTTGCCGGCGTCCTTCACCGCATCGACCGCCGTCTGGATGTCGGAGAGCACCTTATCCGTCTCGATCTGTTGAGCCATCGCCGTTCCGTCGGCAAGGCCGCTGTCGTCGTAGCCGAGGCTGATGCCGGGCTTGACGCGATCGAACAGCGAGGGGGCGATCGCGACATAACCCTGCGCGGCAAACGCGTCGGCGAGTTTCTGGATATGCGGCGTGATGCCGAACAGCTCCTGGATCACGACCACGGCGCCCTTGGGCGTTTCAGCCGGATCGGAACGATAGGCGGAAAAGCTGTATCCATCGCTTGCGGTGAGTTCGATCATTGGGTCCTCCTCATCCATCGAAACAGGTGCAGTGGCGGCGCCGTTACAGCAGGCCGAGTTCGAGCCTGACGTCGTCAGACATCCGCGAATTGTCCCAGGGAGGGTCGAAGACGAGACGCACGTCTGCCTTGCTGACGCCGGGGACCTCGCCGACCGCCTTCTGCACCCAGTTCAGCATTTCGCCGGCAACAGGGCAGGCGGGTGCAGTCAGCGTCATGTCGATCTCGACCAGTCCTTCGGGCGCCGGTTCGATGCGGTAGATCAGGCCGAGATCGTAGATGTTCACGGGTATTTCGGGATCATGCACCGTCCGCAGCGCGGCGATGATGTCGGCCATCAGCCGGTCATGGCCTGAAGTCTTGCTCGCATGCGGCTCGATCGCCGCAAGCAGATCGAGTTGGCCGTCGGGCTCTTTCATCTGGATCGCTGCCTCCGCGTTGCCGGAGATGTGAGGGCGGCGGCGCCATGCGCATTGCCATTGTCGATGCCGTCCGCGAGCGCCGCAACGACGGGCCAGCCGACGGCGCCGGCAGGGTCAAGTCGTTTCAGGGCGTTGAGCATCTGACGCGCCCGGCGCAGATCATCCTTCCTCAACTGGATGAAGGCGAGCGCCTTCAAGGTGTAGAGCGCAAACCGGCCAGGGCCTTCGAGCGGCGGCGGCTGGGGTTGCCATTTTCGCCAGTCGGAATCCCAGCCGGCCTGCTCCGCGGCCTCCCGAGCCGCGCACTCGGCGAAGCCTTGTGCCTCGTTCAGATTGCCCTGATAGGCGTGGATCTTGTAGAGGCAGAAATAGATCGGCAGCAGGGTCGGCGCAGCCGCGAGGGCGCGGCGAAACAGTTCATCCGCCCGGCGCGGATCGCTCCTGTAGGCGGCGATGCCTTGCTGCAGCATGGTATCGATCTCGTCCGGCAGATCGCCGAGATTGATGCTGTCTCGTTCCGGGAATAATGCCGTCATCGCGATGCCGTATCCGTTTGCCGGGTACGAAGCAAAAGCCGGGCCGCATCATGCAGCCTCGAGCCTTCCGTAATTTCTTGCAGTTTGACGGCCTCAGTTCTTGCCGTTTGACGGACTCGCCGCCGGCGTCCGTCACATCCGCAACAGAGCAGGTTGGTGCTGTCGGAAACCCGACATGGCGGCGGAATGTGTCGGTCCCGAATGCGCACCGATCCCGGCCAATCCAAGCCGAAACCGCGCCCGCGCGCTGATCCCGGAATTGGTTTGGACCTTGCATGATGAGCTGCCATCAGGAGCACGCAGACATGACGATGGCAGCGCCCGACATCGAATATCTCATCAAGCAGGCGTTCCCGGACGCAAAGGTGATCGTGACCGATCTTGCCGGCGACGGCGATCATTACGGCGCGCGCGTGGTATCGAGCGCCTTTGTGGGTAAGAGCCGGATCCAGCAGCACCAGATGGTCTATGCAGCGTTGAAGGGAAAAATGGGCGGGGAACTGCACGCGCTTGCGCTCGAGACCGCGGCGCCGAAATGATCGGCCTCTCCGCCATCGCATGACGACATCAGCCAACCGCAGCAGGAGACAATGTAATGAACGAAGAGACCGTGGGACGCATCAAGGCCGTCATCGCAAGTGCCGATATCGTGCTATTCATGAAGGGCGTACCGGCCGCACCGCAATGCGGATTTTCGGCGGCGGTGGTCAAGATCCTCGGTGAACTCGCGGTGCCCTTCGACAGTGTCGACGTGCTGTCGGATTTTGAGATCCGCGAAGGCATCAAGGCTTTTTCGAACTGGCCGACGATCCCCCAGCTTTATGTCAAGGGCGAGTTTATCGGTGGTTGCGACATCGTCCGCGAGATGTTCCGGGCCGGCGAGTTGACCGCCTTGTTGAACGACAAGGGCATTCCGGTGGCCGCGGCATGAAGGAGGGCTCCGAAGGTGAATTCGAACTCCCGCAGCTCTACCGGCATCATGTCTTTGCATGCTTGACGCAGCGTCCGCCCAGTCATCCACGTGGAAGCTGCGGCGCATCGGGAGCGCAAGCGCTGTGGGAAAGGCTTGGCAGGGCGATCGAGGTGGCGCAGCTGACCGATGTCGGATTCACGGCGTCCGGCTGCCTCGGCTTCTGCGCCGCCGGCCCGCTGATGGTGGTCTATCCGGATGGTGTCTGGTATCGGCCGGCTACGCCGGAAGATGTCGACGAGATCGTCGAATCCCATCTCAAGCAGGGCAGGCGGGTAGACCGGCTGGTGATGGTGTTGACGCGCAATTAAAGCACTTCGGGCGAGAGCCCGTCGTGGACCTGATCCGGGACGGATAGCAAATCGGATCACGATTTAGACGGCGGTCGCATCCGAAGGACAGTGCCCGCCTGTGGTCTCGCGCGAACAGCCCTGAAGGTCGAATGGGGCGCCGAGCAGTGACAGAACCGGTTCGCGATCGAAGCCGGCGCATTTCTCTCCGCCGGCTTCGATCAGAGGCCGCCGGATCAGCAGCGGGTCGGCCAGCATCAACGCGAGCGCAGTAGCCGCATCGCTCGTGCGTGGATCGATCTCGCCGGATTTGATACGGGGAGAAGCGGGGTTGAACCAGGACGCGACGGGGCTGTCACCAAAGAAGCTGCGTAGATCCTCCGCTGTCCACGGTTCGGTCAGGAGATTCTTCGCGATCACGCCATGGCCGGCGGCCTGGAGTGCCCGGATCTGGCGGGCGTTCGTTGCACAGCCGGGCTTTTGATAGAACTGAACCAGGGCCATGAAGGTCGGCCTATTTCAGTGCGCCGAGCTGCACCAGCGGCGCGGCGCCACCACGGCCGAGAATGGTGTCCACCTTCTTGCGCACGGCCTCCAGCGTCAGCGGTTTGACCATGGCACCATGGGCACCTGCCTTGATGCCTTCGACCGCGATCGCCTCGTCGGACTTGTCGCAGACGATGAGGATGCGGACATTGGCGAATTTCGTCGCCAGCTCGCCGACAAGCCCGACCCCTCTGTCCTTCAGAAAAGACACCCCGAGCAGCACGACGTCCGGCCTGAGCCAGTCGACGCCCTTGGCATAGGCCTCCTCCGGCGTCGCGAGCTCGTGGGTCTCGATCTCGTCGTGCAGCATGAACTGCAGTGCCGCGCGGGTGATCTCGTCGTCATCGATCACGAACACGCGCCGCTGATCCACGGCTTTCGCTGTTTCAACGCCGATCTGCATTTTGCTCTCCTCGATTGGCCTGCACGCCGCTTGCGGGGACAAGGCTAGCAATTTCCGTTCCGCAAAGCCCCGCAACCCGATTTGTCGCAAAAGGACGGTGTAACGGACCTTCGGAGCCGCGGAGCCGTGTCCGGTTCCTGACATGGATAAGAGCGCTGTCAGGTTCAAAACAGAGAGGCCGGATCGCGGCTTGCTAATTTTTCCAAAGCGCTTTCAGGAGCTTAATGCGGCGGTGCTTTGCTGGCACGGGCGTTGCTATTGAGATGCAGCAACAACGAGTGAGGGCTGAGTGCACGCCGACGCGCAAGACGAGCGATGCTCTCCTTCCCGTAACCCGTGTGCCCGTTTCTGAGAGAGAAACAAGCTCGCGCCTGGACAGCGTGAAATCTTTGGCAATCGGTTCATGGAGAGAAACATGTCTTCACTGAGACAAATCGCGTTTTATGGCAAGGGTGGCATCGGCAAGTCGACGACGTCGCAGAACACGTTGGCGGCACTCGCCGAGATGGGCCACAAGATCCTGATCGTCGGCTGCGATCCCAAGGCGGATTCGACCCGCCTGATCCTGCACGCCAAGGCGCAGGACACCATCCTCAGCCTCGCGGCGAACGCCGGCAGCGTCGAAGACCTCGAAATCGAGGATGTGATGAAGGTCGGCTACCAGAACATCCGCTGTGTGGAGTCCGGCGGTCCGGAACCCGGCGTCGGTTGCGCGGGTCGCGGCGTCATCACATCGATCAACTTCCTGGAAGAGAACGGCGCCTATGAGGACATCGACTACGTCTCCTACGATGTGCTCGGCGACGTCGTGTGCGGCGGCTTTGCGATGCCGATCCGCGAGAACAAGGCGCAGGAAATCTACATCGTGATGTCGGGTGAGATGATGGCGATGTACGCCGCCAACAACATCTCCAAGGGCATTCTGAAGTACGCCAATTCCGGCGGGGTGCGGCTCGGCGGACTGGTCTGCAACGAGCGGCAGACCGACAAGGAGCTGGAGCTTGCGGAGGCGCTCGCCAAGAAGCTCGGCACGCAGCTCATCTATTTCGTGCCGCGCGACAACATCGTGCAGCACGCCGAACTGCGCCGTATGACCGTGCTGGAATACGCCCCGGATTCCAAGCAGGCGGATCACTATCGCAATCTGGCGAACAAGATCCACAACAACGCCGGCAAGGGCATCATCCCGACCCCGATCACGATGGACGAGCTCGAGGACATGCTGATGGAACACGGCATCATGAAGCAGGTCGACGAATCCGTCATCGGCAAGAGCGCGGCCGAACTCGCCGCTTCGTAGCGGGTAGCGGCGTCGGCCTCTCCTTTGCTTCGGAAGAGGCCGGCGCCACCAGCCTTCACGAGACCGGAATTCGAGGTGTCGAGGGCAAGAGTCGGGGGCAAGAGGAGCGTGAGGTGATCGCAACCGATGGAGCGGAGAACTCGCTGCTTCCGGCGCCGGTTCTGCCGCCGCCATTAGGCGCCGTCGGCGAGCATCCGGGCATTGCGACGTATCGCCTGCTGACCGGTGGCGGGCCGGCTGATGCCGATATCACCGATGACCGGGACTTCGACCGTCACGTGCTTGCGTCGATCCTGGCGGCAGCTGCCATGGAGGGCGAGGCGGTGGCTGCGCGCGCCGGCCTTGCCGGGGACGAACTCGCAGCCCTCG
>DASZTN010000114.1:0-6966 GCA_035547995.1 Bradyrhizobium sp.
CGCCTGCGCGGGTGACGACGGGGCTATCCGAAATGCCAATCGCTGCTCGCGACCACGAGGTCGATGAAAGTGCGGACCTTGGCCGACAACAGCCGCGAGGTCGGATAGACGATGTTGATGGGCAGCGCCGGCTGCTCGAATTTCGCCAGCACAATTTTCAGCCGCCCGCGCCTGATGGCGTCGGCGGCCTGATAGGCCAGCACCCGCGTCAGGCCTCCGCCCTGCCCGGCATAATGAAGCGCGGCGTCGGCGCTGTTGGTGACGAGGCGCGGCGTAACCTCGATGCGAAGTTCGCGGCCTTCCTCGACAAAATGCCAATCCGTCGAAGCCGTCGCGGCGCCGAACTGGATGGTCTGGTGCGAGGTAATGGCCTCCGGCGTCTTCGGCTCACCGCACTCCCTGAGATAGCGCTCCGAGGCGACCACGATCCGCCGCATCTCCCCGACGTGGCGCGCCACCAGGCTGGAATCGGCGAGATGGCCGATCCTGACCGCGAGGTCGACGCCTTCCTCGACCAGGTTGATCACGCGGTCCGACAGCCGCAATTCGCCGGTCACTTGCGGATGGCGCTTCAGATAGGCCGACATCACCGGGCTGACATGCAGCCGGCCAAACCCGATCGGCGCCGACACCACGAGCCGCCCGCGCGGACGCGTGCGTTCGCCCTCGGCCGCGCTTTCGGCCTCCTCGACATCGGCCAGAATGCGCCGGACCCGCTCAAGATAACGCGCGCCGGTATCGGTCAACGCCACCTGCCGCGTGGTGCGCTGAAAGAGCCTCGCTCCGAGGCGCTCCTCCAGGGCTGCGATCAGCCGCGTCACGCCCGAGGGCGACAGGCCGAGCTTGCGGGCCGCCGGCGCGAACCCCTTGAGGTCGGCGACCGCCACAAAAGCCTGCATGGCATCGATCCGGTCCATGGCATTATTTCATATTGTGCAACAATGTCGTGTCAATCCGGCCGATTGTATAAATCCGGGAAGTGCTCATCTTGAAGTGCCAAAGGGCACACGGCTTGGCGCATGATCCGGAAAAGCGGAAACCGGTTTTCGGAAAGATCATGCACAAACAAAGATGAGATCATGATCCGGTTTCTTCCAGTCGGGTCATGGTCCGGCATCCCGGATGAATGCCCGCTTTGAGGACTTTCGATGTCGGATACCCCCATTTATCCCAGCGATGTCGCATTCACGCCGGCGGTGAAGGCGATCCAGTCCCGCAAGGGCTCGCGCGAGGCCTACGCGCGTGTCGAACAGACTCGTGCCTGGCACACCGAGATTGATGAAAATCTCGCAGCCTTTCTATCCGAGACCAACAGCTTCTATCTCGCGACCGCCAGCCGCGACGGCCAGCCCTATATCCAGCATCGCGGCGGACCAAAGGGCTTCGTCAAAATCCTGGACAAGAAAACCCTGGCATTCGCCGACTATAGCGGCAACCGGCAATACATCACGCTGGGCAATCTCTCCGAAAACCTGAAGGCCTATATTTTCGTGATGGACTACGCCCATCGCCGCCGCGTGAAGATATGGGGCGAGGCGCGTGTCGTGGACGACGACCCCGCGCTGATGCAGGCGCTGACGCCGCAAGGTTACAAGGCGCGGCCCGAGCAGGCGGTGCTGTTCACGGTATCGGCATGGGACACCAATTGCCCGCAGCATATCCCGCAAAAATTCGACGCCGCCGATGTCGCGGCGGCGCTGATGGCGCGTGATTCCCGCATTGCAGAACTCGAGGCGGAGCTGGCCGCTTTGAAGGGCCGGCCTGCCCCGCCGAATTGAGCTGCGTCAGGCCGCCTGCTGGCGCGGCGTCCAGGCGAAGTCCGGATAATATTGACGCATCATCCGGCCGACATAATCAGTGAGATTGTCGAATTGCTCGGCGCGCCGGCGCAACTTGGAATCGAAGAACGGGGTCAGGATGCCGGCCACCATCCCGAAGGCGGTCGCATCGATGCCGCAAGGCGCCTCACCCATCAGATAGGGCTTGTCGCCGAGCTGCACCGATAATGCGAACAGCGAGCGCACCGCGAGCTCGACGTCGTCATCCGGCGCGTGACGGCCGAGACCGCTGAGCAGGTAATTCTCGGCGACGCGGAATTGCGCATCCTCGCGCAACTTCTCGCGGACATGCTCCGGCGCGCCGTCGAAGAAGTGCGATGGTCCCTTGGCAAAATTATCGGCATCGACCCAGCGCGCGCCGACCAGCCCCCAATAGATGTGCTGCTCGATCATCCGCTCGAACGCCCAGGCCTGGGCGCGCTCTTGCAGGTCGAGCCCGGCATCGAAATCAAAGCCGTATTTGCCCTCGATATGCGCTCGGATGAAGGTGGAATCGGCGATGCGTTCCGCCTCATCCTCGATGTAGGGCAGTTGCCCCTTGGGCGAGGCCGGCGGCATCGCCCGAGCCTTGCGATATTCGAGCCCCGCCATTTTCAGCTGGACTTCGGTCTTGGTCACAAAAGGGCTGATCTCCGGCAATCCAAACCCCTGGCCGAAGCCGTAAAGCGTAATCATCTCGAACTCCCGATCGACTGCAACGACGCTTGCGAAATTAGCGATCCCCTGCTGCCACCATGGTGTCAGCAGCGGCGATTGAGGCTGCAAAATGGGCTCCTTGCCGGGCGCGGCGCATGTTACGACAGGCCCAGGAGGACAGTTGCCGCTCGGCAAAGGCCTCCAGTGCAGCAAGCCCGCGCAGAGACAACGCGACGATGGCGCCGCGCAGGTCACCGGAATTATTCTGCACGAACAGCAGATGCGCCGCGGCCCAAAGCTGGGCGCGCCAGAGCGGCTGGAAATTCGCGAAACCATCGAGATTCATCATGGACAAATCCTCTTCCGTTGAAGTGTTGTCCCGTTATAGAAACCACCTGCTGCCAACATGCTGTCAGCATCGGCGAGACGGTCTTCGATAAGAGGCAAGAGATCCGCCATGAGACGCGCCGACCGGTTATTCCAGATCATTCAGGTGCTCCGGCGCACCCGCAAACCGCTGACCGCGGATGCCATCGCCGCCGAGCTCGAGACCTCGAAGCGGACGGTCTATCGCGACATCGCCACCCTGATCGGACAGCGCGTGCCGATCCGCGGCGAGGCCGGCATGGGCTACATTCTGGAAAAGGGATTTGATCTGCCGCCTTTGATGCTCACGCCCGACGAGATCGAGGCGGCGGTGCTTGGCGCCCAATGGGTGGCGGGCCATGCCGATCCGGTGCTGGCGCGCGCCGCCGACGACCTGATCGCCAAGATCGCCGACACCGTTCCCGAACGGCTGCGGCCCTTCGTGCTCGAGCCGGCGAGCCGGGCCCGGCCGGTCTGGAAGAAAGAGCCTGACCGCATCGACATGGTGCGGACGCGCGCGCAGATTCACGAAGGAAGGAAGATCGCTCTGCGCTATCGCGACGAGCAGGGTCGCGACAGCCAACGCACGATCTGGCCGATCGCGATCGGCTATCTTGAAGCAGTGCGGCTGCTGGCGGCCTGGTGCGAACTGCGCAACGACTTCCGCAGCTTCCGCACCGACCGCGTCATCGAGGCGGATTATCTCGGCGAGAAATATCCGGAGCGGCGCGACGTGCTGCGCGCCAAATGGCGGCAAAGCCTGGTGTGGGAACGGCCGGGCGACGCTTGACGCCTGCACGCATTTTAACCCCTGGAGCTCTTCCGGTTCTGATGGAATCGGAGCCGGGCTCCAGGTTTTTGGATTTGACGCGTTTTCTTCACGCGAACCGGTATCCACATCGCTCGAAAACGCTCTAATATACGGAACGGCATGAAAAACGACAATTCGACTCTCGCTGCCCGATGCCAGTCCTGCGGGGCGTGCTGCGCCTATTCCTCCAACTGGCCGCGCTTCAGCACCGAGGATGACGAAGCGCTGGCGCTGATCCCCGAGCAATTCGTCAACGCCAGACTTTCCGGCATGCGCTGCGAGGGCGAGCGCTGTTCGGCGCTGGCGGGCGAGATCGGAATCAAGACGGCCTGCACTGTCTACGCGGTGCGGCCCGAGGTCTGCCGCAGCTGCATGCCCGGCGATCCCGAATGCACCATGGCGCGGCGGCGCTTCGGGATGCCGCCGCTGGCCGAGTGAAGAAAAATCAGACCGTCACGGCCTCGGCGAGTTCTTCGTCGTCGGGCTCATCGTCGAGCGGCAGCGGCGTCGACAGCGGCTTGGTCGACAGCGTGATCGGCTTGCGGTTGCCTGAGGCGCCGGGCGCCGCACGCGAGGCGGGCTCGCGCGACAAGGCATAGAGCGCGGAACCGACGCGGCCACCGGCCTCGACCAGTTCGCGCTCGCTGCAGCTCATGGCGATCGCCAGCGCCAGCGAATGCAGGTGGCTCCTGCGGTAGCAGAACAACGCCAGCCTGGCCCGGACATCGGAGGAGACGCTCTCGACCAGTCGTGCCAGACCATGTTCGTTGGCGCGGTACATTTGACCGAGCAGTTCGTCTCGGACGGGACAGAAATCGTTCTCGAAGGCTTCGCGACTTGAAAACATTGCCGTTCTCCCTGCCCGCAAAAATGCAGCGCAATTCTCTAACGGAAGGTTAACCAGGGGAATCGGTAGTTGCACGGGGTCCTTGCCATTTATCCGCGAATCGGAACCGGGGCCGCAAAGACTAAAGCGAGTTCGCGGTCATCCAGGCCGCGATCGCCCGGCCGATCGCGGCGCCCGAATCCTCCTGAATGAAGTGCGAGCCGGGGACCGTGACCTCGGTCTGGTTGCTCCAGCCTCGGCAGAAATCCCTGACCGCGCCGGTCAGGATCGCGCCGGGCTCGGCATTGACGAACAGTTTCAGGACATCGTTCTGCGCCATCCACCCCGCGTAGTCGGCTACGATCTGCACGACATCGGCAGGCTCGCCGGCAATCGGGATCTGCCGCGGCCAGGTCAATGTCGGCCAGCGGTCCTCGGGCTTGGCGAAAGGCCTGCGGTATTCCGCCATTTCAACATCCGACAGCTTGCGCAGGATCGAGCCCGGCAGCACCCGCTCGACGAACATGTTGCGTTCGAGAATCATCTGCTCGCCCTTGTCGGAGCGGAAGCCCTGGAAGATCGGTGTCGCCGCCGGGCTCCATTCCTCCCAACCGGCCAGCGGCCGCACGATCGCCTCCATATAGGCGATGCCGCGGATGCGATCGCGGTGATGGTTGGCCCAGTCGAAGCCGAGCGCCGAGCCCCAATCGTGCACAACCAGCAGGATCGGCGCCGACGGTCCGATCACCGCGTCGATGAAGGCGGCAAGATAGTCCCGGTGCGTGGTGAAGCGGTAGGTGTCCTTATCCGGATTTGGCAGCTTGGCCGAATCACCCATGCCGATCAGGTCCGGCGCGATCAGCCGGCCGCGGCCTTCCAGTTCGGTGATGACATCGCGCCAGAGATAGGATGAGGTCGGATTGCCATGCAGCAGCAGGATCGGTGCGCCCTCGCCGCGCTCGTGATAGGCCATGTGGCCGTCGAGGATCTTGACGGTCTTTTTTGTCAGCGGCTGCTCTGTCATTGTTTCACTCCCTGGTGACACCAACTTGCCGCAACGCAGCGGCAGAGGCAAATCGATGCTTGCATCGTCGTTTTCGATTTCGGACCTGCGCCGGCATCCGGAATTTTTCGACACCGTCGCCGAGCGGATCTGGCAGGCATGGTGGAAGGACGACGGCTATCCGCTCGGCCATATCGCCAGCCGCCTGCGCGAAAACATCGAGGTAACGCCAATTCCGTTCGCGCTGGTGGCCCATGATGGCGCCAGGTTTCTCGGCACCGCCTCGGTGATTGCCTCCGACCTTGCGGAACGCCCGCAATTCACGCCGTGGCTCGCGGCGCTCTGGGTCGAACCACAGGTGCGGCGGCATGGGATCGGCGCCGCACTGGTGGAACGCGCCACGCTCGACGGTTTCGCACTCGGCATCGTCAGGCTCTATCTATGCGCGCGGCCGCAACGCTCAGGCTATTATGAAAGACTGGGCTGGACGGTGATCGAGCGGGACATCGGTCCCCGTCAAATGAATGTCCTGACCCATGACCGAAGCAGTGAAATCAGTTCACTGCCATGAAGATCGACAGGCCAAAGTCGGTCAGATGATGCAGCGCCTGGTCGACCCCGATCAGCGTCCAGAACCAGGGATGCTCGACCGTCACATCGAAAGTGGAAGCAATGAGGCCCTTGGCGCGATCGACCATGATATGAATCGCGAAATCGATCAGGGCGAGGAACCAGAAACGCGGCGCAATGAGGAGGATCAGCGCCAGCGCAACCGCCAGATGTACCAGGCAATGCGCCAGCAAGGGCAGCGCCCAGCCGGTCTTTTGATCCTTGCCAAGCGCCATCCAGGAATTTTGCAGCACAAAGTCGGCGATGACGTGCTTGAAGGTAAGAACGAGCATCCATCCGACCAGCGCACCTATCGGAACCGAGGATGACATTGCAGGAAATGACAAGCTGACGCCCTTCACTAGGACTGAATGAAATGGAACTGCGAAAACGGAATTGGGGGCGTCAGATGCTCTCAGGCCAAAGAATGACTGCCGGTATTTATGGCACCTCCGGCGCCAGATTGCACCTGTGTGACATTGGAAAATCCGGAAGTGTGGCGCAGCGGTAATAGCGCATCACGCTGCACGCAGCCCGCGCAAGCTTTTCGCCTAGACGGTCCGTCTCAACCATTGCGGGAAAATTCCCGTTCGTTTTGAGACGCTTACAACAGGTTCACGATCGACCCGCCGCCAATGTTTCCGGATCTATAGCGAGGTCACCCAGAACAATTTGTTAAGTAAGCCGCTTCCTAGCGCGTTTTCGAGCGAAGTGGATACCGGTTCGCATGAAGAAAACGCATCTAGGGAAGTCTTGCAGCAGTCGAAGCGAGGTTGGCGGCAACCTGATGCTGCTCCCGCGAAGATGCCGAGCGGAAACGCGCGGCCCATAAATAGAGCCCGCTGCCGAGCACGATCAGGGTGATCAGATCGAGCAA
>DASZTN010000115.1:0-13178 GCA_035547995.1 Bradyrhizobium sp.
GCGCGAATCCCTGATCCCGCGCATCGCCCCGGTCAGCCGAGAACTCATTTTAAGCTTCATCGCCGAGAAGGTACTGGGCCTGCCGAAGTCGTATTGAAAATGCCAACGACTGAACAACGTAAGCAAGTCGTTCCGGGGCGACGCAGAGCATCGAACTATGGTGCGCAATTGCGCACCTGAGAACCTCGAGATTCCGGGTTCGCGTCTTCGACGCGCCCCGGAATGACTGCGAGCGTCGGGGCGATGAGCTTTGTTAGCGGCGTCGGGCTGACAGCCTGTGGCGAGCACGAAAGTTCTCGCTCGCTCTCATGAACAAGAGCGGCAAAGCTGGTGTCGTTGCAAAAACGAAGTGCTTTTGAAGAAAGAGAAGGCCGTCATTGCAGGGTCGCGGATCGATGCGAAGCGCCCCCCTGGTCAACTAGACAGGGCAATCCGGAACGCCCAACAAGGACCGGATTGCTTCGTCCCGTCGCTGCCTGCAATGACGGTTATCACCTCCAGTGAAAGACGATGCCAATGACGGCCGGCATCGCCGTTATCGCCAGCATTTGCGCAAGCACGTCCGATGTCGCTCTCTTGGTGTCGCCCTCTTGGTGGCTTCCTTCACGTCCAACTTCCCCCCAGACTTGGAATAGCGTTTCGGGCATGACCCATCGTGCCCTGCACAGGCGCGAAGACTCGGTCATTTTCACTCGGAACACCCCATTGACGAGTACCCGCTTTCGAGTCCCCACTCGGCGAATATCGACTGTCCTAACGTCGAACAGCAATGCGGCGTTAATTTGACCTCGGCTGCATCTAAGAATGCGCAGCGTTGCTCTTGCGCAAGTGCGTGGATACTCTTTTTACGCGAGCTTCGGCTCGACTGAACCAACAACGAAGATCTGGAAACCCAAGGTTATGGCCCGCATTGAATACAGCGATCCGGCTAATGCCAATGATCGCACCCGCGAAGTTCTCGCCAAGAACCGCAACGCCAACATCTTCCGGATGATGGCGCATTCGCCGCGTTATCTCGAGCAGTATTGCCGGCTTGGTCGCGCGATCCGCTCTGAAGGCGAGCTTGATCCGGTGATCCGCGAACTCGCGATCACCCGCACGGGGATTTTATGTGAAGCGCCGTATGAGATCGTCGCCCACAAGCGCATCGGTAAAAGTGTCGGCGTCACCGATGAGCAGAACGAGGCGCTGGAAAACTGGCAGGCTGCGACCTGCTTCAGCGAAGTGCAGCGCGCAGCGCTTGCGTTTACCGACGAGACCGTCGGGCTGCGCCGCCCGACCGATGCGACGTTCGATGCCATCGCTGCGAAATTGACACCGGGCGCGCTGGTCGAGCTGCAGCTTTCGGTCGGATTCTACGTCATGACGTCGAAATTCCTGGAGACCTTCGACATCGATCTGCAGCCGGTCGCGGAAGTGGTTGGCACAGGCTGAGCTAATTCGACGTCAGCAAATTGACCTTGGCGTTGGCAGCCTTCAACCGCTCGGCGAGGAGCTGTGCGAGATTGAGCATGATCCGCTCTCCGGCGTGCGGATGCTGTTTCCGGAAGCGTTCGAAATCGCGCAGGCTGATTTCATAAGCCGTCGCCGCCATGTCGGCGAACACGTCGGCGGAGCGCTCGGATTCCAGCAGCGCCATTTCGCCAAAAGTCATTCCGGCGGTCAGCGTCGCAAGGCGGATGCCGTCCGGCAGCGTGACGTGGACCGCTCCGCTTCGCAGGAAGAACAGCGAGGTGGCGGCATCGCCTGCGGAGATGATCTTCTCTCCGGTCCGGTAGGTCTTCACCATGCTGATCGAGGCGAGGCCGGCCAATTCGGCCTCGCTCAGACCCGCCAGCAGCAATTGTTCGGAAAGTCCGGTGACCTCGTGGAAATCGATCGCGCCGCCATAGCGGTAGACCACCTGGTCTTCCGCCCATTCGATCGCGGTGTCCAGAACGTAGAAATCGCGCACATTGGAGATGCCGCTGGTCCATTCACCGAGCGCCTTCCAGTCGGTCGAGCTTCGCCTGATGCCGGACAGGACGACGGTGACGCGCAGGCGCTCCAGTTCACGGAATTCCTCCGCGAGCAGCCGCGCGCCGGCGCGCGTGATCGAAGCCACGCGGCGAAGATCGAAAATGACGAGTTGCGGGCGCGGTTTCGCCGCGAGCTCGCGCGACACATAATCGACATTGCCGAGCGACAGCGTACCGGTCAGCTCGAACACGCGCACGTCCTGTACATGCGCGGCGAGGATTTTCTGTTCATGCGGCCGGCGGCTGCGGCGGGACGGACTCTTGCCGATATTGTAATCGGCGATGATGCTGCTGCGCGCATTGTCGCTGCGGTTGAGCATGTGCAGGTCGTAATGCGATGACAGCGTCTCGCAGACCTTGACGCCGCGTACGCTGTTGCCGTGGCGGTCGAGACGGGGCGAATAGCTGCCGAGCCCGAGCCGCGCCGGCAGCGCCGCCAGAATCCCGCCGCCGACGCCGCTCTTGGCCGGGATGCCGACGCGATAGGTCCATTCGCCGGCATAGTCATACATGCCCGAAGAGGTCATCACCGACAGCGTCCGCGTGATCGCGTAGGGCGTCATGACCACTTCGCCGGTGACCGGATTGATGCCGCGATTGGCCAGCGTCGCGGCCATCACCGCGATGTCACGCGCGGTTACCTTGATCGAGCATTGCCGGAAATAGACGTCCAGCACTTCGCCGACATTCTCCTTGAGAACGCCGGAGTTGCGCAGGAGATAGCCGATGGCGCGGTTGCGGTCGCCGGTCGCGCTTTCGGAAGCATAGACGGCCTCGTCGAGTTCGAGTTCGCGTCCGGCAAACCGGCCGAGCGCCTGACGGATATAGTCGAAGGCCCCAGTGCCCTTGGATTCATGGATCAGGCCGGAGCAGGTGATCGCGCCGGCATTGACCATCGGATTGAACGGGTGGTTCTCGGAATTGAGCCGGATCGAGTTGAAGGGATCGCCCGATGGCTCGACCCCGATTGCGCTTTCGATCTGCGCGGCACCGATGGTGTCCAGAGCCAAGGCGAACACGAAGGGTTTCGACATCGACTGGATCGTGAACGGGATCCGCGTGTCGCCGACCTCGTAGACATGTCCGTCCATGGTCGCGAGGCTGATGCCGAATCGGTCGGGATCGGCCTTGCCCAATTCGGGAATGTAATCGGCGACGCTGCCGCTGGTCTCACTGGCAAACTCGGCGTGGCAGTGCTCGAGAAAGCGCAGCAAGGGCGGCTTGCTACCGTTCCATTGGCTTGCATGTGACGGTGAGCCGGGTCGCGAAATATTCATGAGCTGTCCTGCGGCGCGACGGTTCGCGCGAAGCGCAATTGTACCGGGATTGGCGGGAGCTGAAACCGGCCGGGCCTGCCTTTATTCGTGGCAGCGCGCGCCGTTGTCATGGGCGAAGCAGCGCCTCAGGCCTCCAGGATGGCGACGGCCTGTCCTTCGGCAACGACATCGTCGATCTGCACCAGGATCGATTTGAGCCTGCCGGAGGCGGGAGAGGCGACCGGGATTTCCATCTTCATCGCTTCGACGAACGCGATCTCGTCACCGCTTCCGACATTGGCCCCTAGCTCGACCGGAAGGGCGCAGACGCGGCCGGATACCTCGGTGACGATCTTGATCTCTGGCATGCCAACCTCCCTGACGGCGTCGTGCGCCAACGCCGTGGGGACATCTGCGTCACATAAGGACGAGCATCCCGAAGGCTTTTGTTGTGGCCGCAGATTGCCTGAGGTAGCTTGTTCTTCAAGCGGAATTTTATTCCGCATAACGGAATTGGGTGGGAAGCATGGGACGGCGCTCGGAACGGCTTACTCGACAGGGAATGCTCGCCAGCGATCAGGCCGGCGACGGCGATGTCATCCAGGTGGTGTCGCGGGCGTTCGACGTGTTGCGCTGTTTCGAAAGCCATGAGGCGCGGCTCGGCAATCTCGAAATCTCCAACCGCTGCGGCCTGCCGCGTTCGACGGTATCGCGGCTCACCCACACCCTGACCCGGATGGGGCAGCTCGTCTACCTGCCGCGCGACCAGAAATACCGCATCGGCCCGAGCGCGGTCGCGATGAGCACCTCGATGATGCGCGGCCTGCAACTGCGCAATCTGATCCGGCAGAGGCTGGAGGACGTCGCCGAACTGTTGCCCGGCACGCTCGGCTTCGTCATCCCCGATCGCTTTCAGATGGTCTACCTGGAACATGCGCGTGCGGCGAATGCGCTCGGCCTGCATGAGGGCACCGGCACCCGCATCGCGATGGCGACCACGGCGGCCGGTCACGCTTACACCGCGGCGCTCGATCCCGAGGTCGGCGACGCCTTGCTGATGGAAATGGAGCGCGAGAGCCAGGAGAGTGCGAAGATGTTGCGGCCGCGGATCGATGACAATCGCCGCTTCCTGCGCGAGCGCGGCTACATCGTGGCCTGCGGATTATGGAGCCCGCACATCAACGGCCTCGCAGTGCCGCTGTGGTCGCCGCAATATCAGACCTATGTCGTGGTGACGATCGGGCTGTTGTCGGCAATGTATGATGAAGCGCGATTGCACGAGGAGGTCGCGCCGCGGCTGATCGAACTGGGCGCCACGGTCGGCCACCTGCTCGAGGGCACCGACGGAGACATCTTCAGCGGCCGCACCGAAAGCAAAGCGGTACCGATAACCGCTCACAACAACAAGATCGTCAGGGAGGATAGGGATGAACTGGAAGCCGGAGCTCGACGAACTCGCACGGCGCGAAGCCTTCGCGCGCGAGATGGGCGGCGTCGAGAAGGTCAGGCGGCAGCACGACCAGGGCCGGCTCACCGTTCGTGAGCGCATCGACAGGCTGATCGATCAGAAGAGCTTTCACGAAGTCGGCGCCATCGCCGGCATCGGCGAATATGACGAACATGGCGAACTCAAGCAGCTGACGCCGGCCAATTGCGTATTCGGCCGCGGCAAGGTCGACGGCCGGCCCGTGGTCGTGGTCGGCGATGATTTCACCGTGCGCGGCGGCTCGGCCGATGCCTCGATCTCGGCCAAGCCGTTGATGGCCGAGGAGATGGCGCATGATTTCCGCCTGCCGATCATCCGCATCATCGAAGGCTCGGGCGGCGGCGGCTCGGTGAAGACCATCGAGACCAAGGGTGCGGCCAATCTGCCCGGCGGCGTCGGTGGCACGCGCTGGTATTGGTACACGACGGCAAATCTGGCGCGCGTGCCGGTGGTGGGGCTCGGCCTCGGTTCGGTTGCCGGGCTGGGTGCCGCGCGTCTCGCGGCCAGCCATTACTCGGTCATGACCAGGAGTTCGGCGATGTTCGTCGCAGGGCCACCGGTGGTGAAACGCTTGGGGCAGGATCTCAGCAAGGAGGGACTCGGCGGCGCGGACATTCAGACCCGCGCCGGCGGCATCGATCATGCGGTCGAGACCGAGGAAGAGGCGTTCGCCTGCGCGCGCCGTTTTCTGTCCTATCTGCCGTCGTCGGTATTCGATCTGCCGCCGACGCTTGCCTGCGACGACGATCCCGAACGCGCGGAGGAATTCCTGATCGGCGCGGTGCCACGCAGCCGCCGCCAGGTCTACAAGATGCGGCCGATCATCGAGGCCGTGGTCGACAAGGGCTCGTTCTTCGAGATGAACGCCAATTTCGGTCGACCGGTCATTGTCGGCCTGGCGCGGCTTGAGGGGCGCGCGGTGCTGGTGCTGGCGAGCGACCCCTTTCACTACGGCGGATCGTGGACTGCGGACGCCTGCCAGAAGGTAGTACGCTGGGTCGATTTCGCCGAAACTTTCCATCTGCCGATCGTCTATCTGATGGATTGCCCGGGCTTCATGATCGGGCTGGAGGCCGAGAAGGCCGCCACCATCCGCCACGGCGTGCGCGCGATGGCGGCAGTCAACCAGAGCACGGTGCCGTGGTGTACGATCATCCTGCGCAATGCCTTCGGCGTCGCCGGCGTGGTGCATCAGCCGGCCAACCGCTTCTCGATGCGCTACGCCTGGCCATCGGCCTATTGGGGCTCGTTGCCGCTGGAAGGCGGCATCGAGGCTGCCTATCGTGCCGATCTCGATGCCGCTGACGATCCGGCAGCCAAGCTGAAGGAGATCGAAGATCGGCTCAACAAGCTGCGCTCACCGTTCCGTTCGGCGGAGAAATTCTGGGTCGAGGAGATCATCGACCCGCGCAAGACGCGTTCGCTCCTGTGCGAGTTCGTGCGCCTCGCCGAGCCGACCCGCAACGTGGGCCCGCCGAGCAACATGACAACGAGGCCGTGAGGGGCGAATAGCGAGTGGGGAGTAGCGAATAGGGGACGAGGGAAATCCCATTCGCCATTCGCTACTCACTACCCGCCTCTTACACCGTTACCGGCTCCAGTTTCGGCTGCCTCGTCATCGTCAGCACGATCAGCGAAGCCATCATGCACAGCACGCCGGCGGTGAAGAAGGCCGGCAGATAGCTGGCGAGCAGGGTACGCGACAGTCCGGCGCCGAACGCGGCGGTGGCGGCGCCGAGTTGATGGCCGGCGAAGATCCAGCCGAACACGAGGTTGGTGCGTTCCGGTCCGAACCGCTGCGTGGTGAGCCGTACCGTCGGCGGCACGGTCGCGATCCAGTCGAGGCCGTAGAACATCGCGAACAGCGACAGGCCGTAGAACGAGAAATCGGTGAACGGCAGCGACAGCAGCGACAGGCCGCGCAGGCCGTAATACCAGAACAGCAGGAAGCGGTTGTCGAAGCGGTCCGACAGCCAGCCCGAAATAATGGTGCCGAAGAAATCGAAGATGCCCATCGCGGCAAGCAGGCTCGCGGCCTGGACCTGTGGAATGCCGAAATCGTGGCACAGGGGAATCAGATGCACCTGGACCAAGCCATTGGTCGAGGCGCCGCAGATGAAGAAGGTCGCAAACAGCACCCAGAACGCGCGGCTTTTGGAAGCATCGCGCAGCGTACCGAGCGCCGCCGCCATGATCGGCGCATGGCTGGCCGCGGGTGGCGGCAGCGGCTGCGTGCCCTGGTCTCCAAACGGCCGCAGGCCGACATCGGCCGGACGATCGCGCATCACCAGCAGCACCGCGAAGGCGGCGATGCCCAGCATCACGCACATCATGCCAAGCCCGACGCGCCAGCCCATATGGTCGGTGATGCTGGCGAGCAGCGGCAGGAATATCAATTGTCCGGTGGCTGCGCTCGCAGTCAGGATGCCGACCACCAGTCCGCGCCGTGCGCTAAACCAGCGCGCGGCAACGGTCGCGCCCAGCACCAGCGCGGTCATGCCGGTACCGATGCCGACCACGACACCCCACAGCAGGATCAACTGCCAGACCTGCGTCATCGCCAGCGAGGCCATCAGCGCCGCGGCCACGATCACCAGCGCCGAGAGCGTGACGTTACGCAGTCCGTAGCGGTTCATCAGCGCCGCCGCGAACGGCGCCATCAGCCCGAACAGGATGAAGCGGATCGACAGCGCCGAGGAAATCTCGGCGGTGGACCATCCGAATTCTTTTTGCAAGGGAACGATGAAGACGCCGGGTGCACCGACCGCGCCGGCACTGATCAGCGCGGTCAAAAAGGTCACGCCGACCATCACCCAACCGTAATGGATATTGCGGCGGGCGAGGGCTGCCGACGGCCAGTTCGAGATCATTGAGCCTCAGAAGCTTTTGTTGGTTTGCTTGACCGGCGCATCCTGGCACAAAGGGAGTTTGGCTAAAATGCCATAGTTCCCTCATTTTCGGACGTGCGCCGCCGTGGCCGCTAGTGTCCCGAATCCGAAGTTCGCACCATCTCGCGGCACCCTCTTTAGCGAACTTCGGATTCGAAAGGACACTAGAAATCTATGATTCTAGTGTGGGTTTGGTTCAGAAGTTCGCTTGAAGGACTCGCAGCGAAGATGAAGCGAATTTCTGAACCACCACACTAGTGAAGCTCGCGCTCCACCGCGATCGCGGTAGCTTCGCCGCCGCCGATGCACAACGCGGCGACGCCGCGCTTCAGGTCATGGGCTTCCATGGCGTGCAGCAGCGTCACGATCAGGCGCGCGCCGGTGGCGCCAATGGGGTGGCCGAGCGCGCAGGCGCCGCCATTGATATTGAGCTTGTCGCGGGGAATGCCGAGATCGCGCTGCGCCGCCATCGGCACCACCGCGAAAGCCTCGTTGATCTCGAACAGGTCGACATCGCCAACGCTCCAGCCGACCTTGTCGAGCAGTTTGCGGATCGCCGGGATCGGCGCCGTGGTGAACCATTGCGGCTCCTGGCTATGCGTGGCATGGCCCTTGATCTCCGCGAGGATCGGCAGTCCGCTGCTATCGGCCAACGAGCGGCGCGCCAGCACCAGCGCGGCTGCGCCATCGGCGTTGGCCGAGGATGCCGCCGGCGTAATCGTGCCATTGGCGCGGAACGCCGGCTTCAGTCCAGGGATCTTGGCCGGATCCACTTTGAGCGGAATCTCGTCATTGGCGATCATGCGCGGACCGGCCTTCTCCTTCACCGTGAGCGGTACGATCTCGGCCTTGAAGGCGCCGCCTTCCACCGCCTTGCGGGCGCGGGTCAGCGTCTCCATGGCATAGGCGTCCTGGTCCTTGCGGGTGAACTGATAGGCCTCCGCGGTCGATTCGCCGAAATCGCCCATCGAGCGGCCGACCTCATAGGCATCCTCAAGACCGTCCATCAGCATGTGATCGATGAGGCGGTCATGGCCGACGCGGTAGCCGCCGCGCGCCTTGGCGAGCAGATAGGGCGCATTGCTCATGCTCTCCATGCCGCCGGACACCACGATCTCGGCCGAGCCGGCGTTGATGATGTCGTGCGCCAGCATGGTCGCCTTCATCCCGGAACCGCAGACCTTGTTGACGGTGGTCGCACCCGTCGCGTCCGGCAGCCTGGCGCCGCGGGCGGCCTGTCGCGCCGGGGCCTGGCCCTGTCCGGCCGGCAGCACGCAGCCCATGAATACTTCGTCGATCCGCTCCGGTGCGAGCTTGGCCCGTTCGACCGCGGCGCTGATCACATGGGAACCGAGCTGATGGGCGCTGAAGGGTGTAAGATCGCCCAGGAACTTGCCAAGCGGCGTGCGGGCGGCGGAAACAATGACGACCGGATCGGAAGCTGTAGCCATGGCGGACGCTCCTTCTGCATTTCGGCGGGGTATTACATGATAGAGATCATATGATGCGCCGCAAAAATTGCAATGATGGCTCGAGACAAATTGTCTCGAGACAAATTGTTATGACTACCCCAATGACCGGCCCCCGGGCGGGGCGTCCAGTCATCGCCGGCGTTTACCGGATCGTCTGCCTTCGCGGACGATGACCGTTCATTGTTTTACTTCAATTTCTTTACTTCTTCCGGTCGATGAACGCCTGCATCAGCCGCTGCGGCTCGTCACTCAGGAACGATTTTCCGAATACGCCGACGCTGAGATTGACGGATTCCGTCAGCGGCAGCTCTTCCCATTGGCGAAGCAGGTCCTTTTGCGTCCGCAGCGCTTCCGGGCCGCATTCGAGCAGCGCTTTCACCGTATGCTCGACCGCTTGATCGAGGCCGCCTGGCGGCGCGACCACGTCGACCAGGCCCCAGTTCAGCGCCGTCGGCGCATCGATGGTCTCTGCGGTCATCACCAGCCAGCGGGCGCGGCCCCAGCCGATCAGCCGCGGCAGCAATGCTGCATGGATCACCGAGGGGATGCCGACGCGCACTTCCGGCATGCCGAATTTGGCATCATGCGCGGCGATGCGGAAATCGCAGGCCGCGGCGACTTCCAGCCCGCCGCCGAGACACCAGCCCGGCATCCGCGCAATCACCGGTCCGGGGAAGCGGCGCGCCGCCTCACAGAGGTCGCGCAGGCCGGTGATGAATTGTTCCGCCGACTTCTGATCGAGCTTGGCCATTTCCTTGATGTCGGCGCCGCCGATCATGCTCTTCTCGCTTTGGCCGGCGAGCACGAGTACGCGGATGCCGCGGTCCTTCGCCAGTATCTCCAATCCTTCGCGCACGCCGTGGATTGCGGCCGTGCCCAAAATGTTGAGAGAGCCGGCGTTGCAGATGGTCAGGCGGACCACGCCGCGCGGGTCGCGGTCGATGCCGCAATGGTGATTGAGCATTTCCATCTTTGGTCTCGCGATTGGATGAATTGGCCGGCGTCACTTCCCGGGCAAGGCAGGACCTTGTCAAGTCCGCTTGGACGACGTCGCGATCAGGCAGCGCGTTGCGCAGCAGCAAGCTTATTCCCTGGCGCGAAATGACTGGAGCTTTTGCCGGCCGCCGATGTTATTATATGACTGCAAACATCTTATCGGACGTCCTATGCGTTATTCCAAGGAGCACAAGCAGGAAACCCACGAGCGGATCGTGAAGCGCGCCGCGGTGCGGCTGCGAGAGAAGGGCGCCCACGGCATCGGCGTGGCCGACCTGATGAAGGAAGCGGGCCTGACCCATGGCGGCTTCTACGCGCATTTCGATTCCCGCGAGGCGCTGGTCATCGAGGCCATGGGCCATGTGATGGATCGCGCCATCGAGCGCTGGCGCAAGCTCGGCGAGCAGACGCCGCCGGAAAAGCGGCTTGCGACCATCGTCGATTCCTATCTGACCGTGCTGCATCGCGACGACCCCGGCCACGGCTGTGCCATTCCGACACTCGGCGCCGAGATCGCCCGCGAAAGCCCGAAGACCCGCAAGGCGTTTGCCGCCAAGCTCGAGCAGATGATCGACATGCTGGCCTCGCTGATTCCGGAGGTTCCGCCCAAGGCCGCCCGCAGACAGGCGATGGCCACGATCGCGACCATGATGGGAGCGCTGGTGATGGCCCGTATTGCCGGCAGCGGCGAGTTTTCCGACGAGATCCTGGCCGCCGGCCGCGAGGCATTGCTTGGCCGGGCGACGAAGCCGACGGCAAAGAAGTCGGCCGCGCGCAAGGCAGCTCCGCCCGCCCGTCTCAGCTAGACAGGTTTAGGTCCTTTTGACGCGTTTTCTTCATGCGAACCGGTCTCCACTTCGCTTGAAAACGCTATGCCGCCCGTCATGCCGTCGTCGATCCGGATTGGGACGAACTCCCGATAGCTGTCCCCTGATAGCTCTGCAGCTTTTGCAACAGCGAATCGTAGAGCGCGCCGCCGACCGCACCCGGCATATGGGCGGAGTTATCGTCGCCTTGAAGTTCGGTGATGAAGTCGTGCAGCGTCTGGTCGCTCAGGGTCTGTGCCGTCGTCGGACGCAGACCGTTGATCGGCACTGAATCGCCGCCGGATGCGGCCAGCGTTGCCAGCACCTGTTCGTTCTTCGAGAGCGCGCCCTGCTGACCGAGATCCTGAATCTCCTGCAAAAACTGCTCGTTCGTGACATTGGTGAAGTTATAGGTCGATCCGACCGAACCCGACGTGGCACCAAGTGCGGAAATGCTCATCGCTGCTCTCACTATAAGCCGGTAACTTGACACCCATCAGGGCAGCAAGCGGCGTGCCAGGCCAGCCTCATTGAGATCGCGGGTGATTTTGCGTCCGCGCCTTCGCAACCAGGCATGGCCGCAGGTAGATTCTGCCGGGCCGTTTCAACTTCGGGCAGTCTTTGCCGGGGCCAAGTATCGCGTCGTGATACCGGGTCCGGGATTTCCACGCCGCCAGCTTAGCCTTTGGTCGATCGATCGGCGGCGAACCGGCATTTTCGCAAAACCGCCGCGCATCGAGACCCTTCCCAAACGCCCTAAAGCCTGCAAGATGCGGTCAAATCCGCTTTTCAGTTTGGAGGAACACATGCGCTCAATCGGACATTTCATCGGCGGCCGTGAGGTCAAGGGCACGTCAGGGCGGACCGCGGACGTCTTCGAGCCGATGACCGGCGAGGTCCAGGCCAAGGTGGCGCTCGCCTCCAAGGCTGAAGTCCGCGCCGCCGTCGAAAACGCCAAGGCCGCGCAGCCGGCCTGGGCGGCAACCAACCCGCAGCGCCGCGCCCGGGTGATGATGAAGTTCCTCGAACTGGCGCAGCGCGACTACGACAAGCTCGCCGAACTTCTGGCGCGCGAGCATGGCAAGACCGTTCCCGACGCCAAGGGCGATATCCAGCGCGGTCTCGAAGTGGTCGAGTTCGCCTGCGGCATTCCGCATCTGATGAAGGGCGAATATACCGAAGGCGCGGGGCCGGGCATCGACATCTATTCGCTGCGCCAGCCGCTCGGTGTCGTCGCCGGCATCACGCCGTTCAACTTCCCGGCCATGATCCCGATGTGGAAATTCGCCCCGGCGATCGCCTGCGGCAACGCTTTCATCCTGAAACCGTCCGAGCGCGATCCGGGCGTGCCGATGAAGCTCGCGGAATTGATGATCGAGGCCGGTCTGCCGGCTGGCATCCTCAACGTCGTCAACGGCGACAAGGAGGCGGTCGATGCGATCCTTGACGATCGCGACATCCAGGCCGTCGGCTTCGTCGGCTCCTCGCCGATCGCGCAATATATCTATGAGCGCGCGGCGGCGAACGGCAAGCGTTGCCAGTGTTTCGGCGGCGCCAAGAACCACGCCATCGTGATGCCCGATGCCGACATGGACCAGGCGGTGGACGCCCTGATCGGCGCCGGCTACGGCTCGGCCGGCGAGCGCTGCATGGCGGTGTCGGTGGCGGTGCCCGTCGGCAAGACCACTGCCGACCGCCTGATGGAAAAGCTGATCCCGCGGGTGGAGTCCTTGAAGATCGGTACCTCGATCGATCCGTCTGCCGATTACGGCCCGCTGGTCACGCGCGAGGCGGTCGAGCGCGTCAAGAACTATGTCGAGATCGGCATCAAGGAAGGCGCGACGCTCGCGGTCGATGGCCGCGGCTTCAAGATGCAGGGCTATGAGAACGGCTTCTATATGGGCGGCTGCCTGTTCGACAACGTCACCAAGGACATGCGGATCTACAAGGAAGAGATCTTCGGCCCGGTGCTGTCGGTGGTGCGCGCCAAGGATTACGCCGAGGCGCTGGCGCTGCCGTCGGACCATGACTACGGCAATGGCGTTGCGATCTTCACCCGCGACGGCGATGCCGCGCGCGATTTTGCCGCGAAGGTCAATGTCGGCATGGTCGGCATCAACGTGCCGATCCCGGTGCCGATCGCCTACTACACCTTCGGCGGCTGGAAGAAATCAGGCTTCGGTGACCTCAACCAGCACGGCCCGGATTCGATCCGCTTTTATACCAAGACCAAGACCGTGACGTCGCGCTGGCCTT
>DASZTN010000116.1:0-87271 GCA_035547995.1 Bradyrhizobium sp.
CGGCGGCAGCGGCGTGTCGGCCGGTGATGGTGGCACGTCATCGACTGGCGATCCGAATACGGGCACTGGCACCGACAACGGCCAGGGCAACCAGGGCGTCAACCAAGGCAACCAAGTCGGCCATGGCGGCACCTCCAGCGGCGACGGCGATACAGGCTCCAGCACTACTTCTGGCGGCGGTGGCACATCTACGGGTGATGGCACGTCATCGTCGACGGGCGATCCGACAACTGACGGTTCAGGAGCGACCGCGCAGGGATCTGGCACCTCAACCGGTGGCGGCGATACCAGCACCGGAACGACGGCGGCGGGCGACGGCACGGCGGCTGATGGCGGCGATACCGGTTCGGGCACAACGGCGCTTGGCGGCGGCCCGTCAACGGGGGATGGCACATCGTCCTCCGGCGATCTTGCGACGGGTGGCTCCGGCACGACCGCGCAAGGCTCGGGTACATCAACGGACAGCGGCGGTGACGATTCTGGCACCACGACGCAAGACGGCGGAAGTAGTGCGTCGACAGGCGATCCGACGACCGGCGATTCAGGCACAGCCACCCAGGGCACGGGCAGCTCGACGGATGGCGGTGATACCAGCACCGGAACGACAGCGGCAGGCGGCGGCACAGCCGCTGATGGAGGCGATGCCGGCTCGAGCACGACTGCGCAGGGCTCCGGCACCTCAACCGCCACCGGCGGCTCGGAAACAACAGTGCCAGGCGGCACATCCAGTTCGGGCACCACGGCACAGGGCGGAGGCACGCCAACAGGCAGCGACGATACGAGCTCCGGAACCACCGGCAGCGAGGTTGCGCCGCCTGCCGCTAGCGAGCCGGTCAACGCGGCTGGACAGATCACGCTCGTCAGCGTCAGCGATTGGTACAACCCGAGTTGGGGCGGCGGCTACAACGCGACCTTCCAGCTGACTCTGACCGACGACATGTTGCAGGGCGGCACCATCGACGGATGGAGCCTGCAGATCGGCCTTAACAATCCGAACGCGACCATTTCAACCGGCTGGCTCGACGGCTTCAACGGCACCGTGACGTTCGACCCCTCGACCGGCACGTTCACCAACGCGGGTCAGGCCTACCAGCCTGAGCTGCACGCCGGAGACACGATTCAGTTCTCGATTCAGGTACAGAACACCGGCTTCAACCAGAGCGACCTCTCGTTCTCCTTCCAGGACCTCGATCCCGCCATGGCTGCGACGACGACCGCCGCCTCCGTCGGTCCGGCCAACGTTTCGGCCGATGCGGCGACAACCGACGTTGCTGCGGCGAGCAGCGATCTGGCAGCTGCCGCAGCATTGAGTGCGACAGCGGCAGCGGTGTCGGCCGCGAGTGATACGGGCGCACATGCGGCCACGGACGCAATGACGGCCGCACCTGCGATAACGCAAGACGGCGCATCAACCACGAGCGTTGCCGATGCGGCGACCGCGACGACCGATGCGACGGTGCAGGACGCATCAACATCGGTTGGCACCGCGCCAACAGATGCAGCGCTCGCCTCAACACCAAGTGGCGACCAGCATTCAGCGGACTCCGCAGTCACTTCGGACACGGCGCTCCACTCGGATGCACTTGCAGCGAACGCGGGCGATGCCGATCAGATTGCCGCAGCATCGACGACCGACCACGACGCCGGCGCCCAATCCGGCGCGGAGCACGATGCCGATCGCGGTGATACGGGACTGCATTTTGGCCAGGACGGCGGCGATCGTGACGGCCATGGCCATGTCGGGCCGCACGCCGGCGAGGACCAAGGCGACCATGATCATCCCGGTGGCATGGGCCTGCATATCGGCCAGGATCAGGCGGACCATGATCACCCCGATGGCATGGGCCTGCATATCGGCCAGGATCAAGCGGACCATGATCACCCCGGTGGCATGGGCCTGCATATCGGCCAGGATCAAGCGGACCATGATCACCCTGGTGGCATGGGCCTGCATATCGGCCAGGATCAAGCGGACCATGATCACCCCGCTGACATCGGTCTGCATCCCGCCCAGGGGCATGCCGATTTGTCGGATGCGGCGCAGCCCTATCAGGATCTGGTCGCGCAATCCCAGGCGGTCGAGCGTCACGACGGGTCTCACGCCGACGCCACGACTTCGTTTGAGCACGCGCACGACGTCACCAACATTGGCGATGAACATCACGGCGGTGTAGCGACGCCGTCGCCGGCGGGCGAATATCTCGCGCTGGCCCAGCCCCATCAGGGAGACGCCGGACAATTCCTCCATGGCGGGAGCCACGATCAGGGGGCTCCTGAATACACCCAGCTGGCGGGGGACAGCGTACCGCAGATCGATCATCCGCAGACGATCGCGCCTGATCAGCTTTTCGCGGAGACCGGCGGCGCCCATGGAACGACGGACGTCAATCATGGCCTGCAACCGGCACAGCACGAGGAGGCGGCCGCGGCCCACATGCCCGCCATGGAGATGCCGGTCGAGACAGAGCACGGCCATCATGGGTAATCGTGGTGAACCGGTGCTCGCGTCGATCGCTGAATTTATCTACGCCGCCGCGATGCAAAAGGCCGGACAATTCCGATTATCGCCACTCACAACGGTCTGGTTGCCGATTCGAGTCCTGCCGGGCCGCAGTAAATCGCTTATCCGATCTGTATTTCGCCGGCTCTGCGGTTACTGCACCGGAAGCCTCTCACTTGCGACACGGTGGCGGATGAAACTCCTTTCATCCGCCGGCAGGGAATTCGACAAATCGGGCTCTACCTCCCCACTGGAAAGGGCCTGCCATCGATAATGGCCTCCATCGAAAAATATGACGTGACGGTCTCCAGCTCGGTCTTGTTGATGATGGTCTGATAGACCTTGTCATAATTGCTCATATCCCGCGCAGCGATTTTCAGCATGTAATCGAAGTCACCGCTGATCCGGTAGAAGGCCACGACCTCCGGAATGGACTCGATCTGCGCCCGGAAACGGTTGAGCCATTCTGCCGAATGACGCCGCGTGCGTACCATCACGAAAACTGTCATCGGAACGCCGACAGCCTCCTGGGACACCCGGGCGCTGTAGCCGGTAATGGCGCCGCTGGCTTCCAGCGCCTTGAGCCGCCGCCAGAAAGCGTTTTGAGAAAGCCCGACCTCGTCCGCCAGTTCGCGCTGTGAGCGCGCAGAGTCAGCCTGCAGAGTGGCCAGGATGCGATAATCAATTTGATCTAATTTTTGTGCCATTGTTGGGTCAATCTAACCAATAATATCGGTATAACCGGGAAAATAAGTGAATATTTTGGAAAACTCAATGTCTAATATCTTCCACCAAGATAGCAATGAAACCTCCAAAAAGCAGAGTGCCTTTTCAGGAGCAATGACCGAAGGCGTGTTGGACCGGGGTCGCGAATCCGCAAGCGCGGGTCATGGCGGCGGTCATCGCCGCCTGCCGGTTGCTGCCCGGAAAGGCCATGCAGGGCGCAGTGATTGATGACGACGTACCAAGTTACGATGACGCAGGATATTCCGCCTAAGCCGGGGCGGGTCCTGCCCCTCTTTGCCGGTGAAACGTCTGAGCGGGAGTGGATACGGCGTGCCGTCGAGATCCTTGAAGGGGATGCTCGGCGTTCGGCGGACACTCATTTGTTCAGGCTCCGGTTCTCCGGTTTGAGCGGCATCGACGTCTATCTGAAGGACGAAAGCACGCATCCAACCGGAAGCCTCAAGCATCGGTTGGGTCGATCGCTGATCATGTTCGGAATTTGTAACGGACTGATCGGGCCCGGCACCACCTTGGTGGAGGCTTCCTCGGGATCGACTGCCGTATCCGAAGCATATTTCGCCGATCTACTCGGGCTTCCATTCATTGCCGTCGTTCCGCGCTCAACGTCGCGCCAGAAAATTTCAGCAATCGAACGATTCGGCGGAAGGTGCCACTTCGTCGAAAAGTCGTCCGAGGTCTATGCCGCTGCACAACAGATTGCCGCGGAGATGGGTGGCCACTATCTCGATCAGTTCACCTACGCTGAGCGGGCGATTGATTGGCGCAGCGGCAACATCGCCGAAAGCATCTTTCGTCAGATGGCGGCCGAACGCCATCCGGTCCCCGAATGGGTGGTCATGAGCACCGGTACCGGCGGGACCTCCGCGACCATCGGTCGCTACATTCGTCACAGCAAGTTCGAGACTAGGTTATGCGGCGTCGATGTCGAGAACTCGTGCTTCTTTGACTGCTATAAATCCCACAGTCGTGATGCGAAATGCGCACGCGGATCGCGCATCGAGGGAATTGGTCGCCCGCGAGTTGAGCCTTCTTTCGTGCCGACGGTCATTGACCGGATGGTGAGGGTGCCGGACGCGGCGTCGATCGCGGCGGCGCATGTCCTGGCGGCAAGATTGGCTCACCGGGTCGGCGGTTCGACCGGCACGAACTTCATGGGATTGTGCTGGTGCGCGGCAGCCATGTTGCGCGAGGGGCGGGCAGGATCGCTGGTGACCATCATTTGCGATGACGGTGAGCGCTATTCCGACACCTACTACAATGATGCCTGGCTGAAAGAGCAGAACATTGTTATTGCGCCTTATGTCGAGGCGATCGAACGGTTCCTGGAGACTGGCGTGTTCGAGATGCCCGACAATGGCACGGGCTTTGAATGTGCGGGCTGAGCGCGTCAATGCAGCGTTCTGCGCAGCGTGCGCTCCGGCACCGATGACATGGATTTAACGTGACTTACGGATCTTCAGGACCTGTTCAATGCCCGTAGAAAACTGGACATCGCGCTATCTGGATGAACTCAGGGAGTTTCGTCACGACCTGCATCGCAATCCTGAACTTTTGTATGACGTGCACCGCACAGCGCGGCGGGTCGCGGAGCGGTTGCGTGAGGCGGGCGTTGATGAGGTCCACGAGGGCATCGGAGGGACCGGGGTCGTCGGCATCATCCACGGACAGTCTCGTGCATCTGGACGCATGATCGGGCTTCGCGCGGATATGGATGCTCTGCCGATCGCCGAGGCAACTGGCGCAGAGTGGGCCTCCGAAGTCGCGGGCAAAATGCACGCTTGCGGCCATGATGGTCATACAACCATGCTGCTCGGCGCAGCGCTCGGGCTCGTGGAAAGCCGGGCGTTCGACGGGACCGTCGCGCTGATCTTCCAGCCGGCCGAAGAAGGCGGCGCCGGAGCAAAGGCCATGCTCGACGATGGTCTTTTGACACGTTTCCCGATCCAGGAATTCTACGGGATGCATAACCGTCCCGGATTTCCGTTGGGCTTCTTTGCAACGGGCGCCGGTCCCCAGATGGGTTCCGTCGACGAAATCATCATCACCATCGAAGGGCGTGGCGGACACGCGGCCCAGCCACATGCGACAATCGATCCGGTTGTCGTTGCCGCCTCACTGATCCAGGCTGCCCAATCCATCGTTGCCCGCAACATAGACCCGCTGAAGTCGGCCGTCATTTCGATCACGCAGATGACGGCGGGTGATGCCTTCAACGTCATTCCCCAATCGGTGACGCTGCGCGGAACGGTTCGTACGCTTGATGAGATAACGCGGGATGCAGTCGAAGCGCGGCTACGCAATCTGACAGAAAGCGTTTCCGCGGGATTCGGTGCCACCGGCGCGCTCACCTATCTGCGTCACTATCCCGTCATGCGGAACGCGGAAGTCGGCGTCGAGCGGGCGGTTGCGGCGGCCAGCGAAGTCGCCGGCAAGGCAAACGTTAACGCCGAACTCACGCCAACGCTTGGAGGGGAAGATTTCGCGTTCATGCTGAATGAGCGTCCCGGAGCGATGATCCTGATCGGCAATGGCGACAGCGCGCCGCTTCATCATCCCAAGTTCGATTTCAACGACGGTGCGATTCCCTGGGGCTGTTCCTATTGGACAACCCTGGTTCGCCAGCGCATGCCGCTGGACTGAGGCGGCCGCGCACCTGGCGGGAAAGAAAAGTATTCTGAGACTCGAGGTATGGAGAGATTCAACAACTCAAAACGCGGACAAATATGGAGCGCGCTGCAGGGCATTTTTGCATACTTTGCCGGCCGGAACTTGCTAGAGCGCGGAACATGAATGAAGCACCCGATTGTATCAAAACGAGAATTATACGTTGAACGTGTCAGCCAAACGACAGGGAAACGCAATGTCTGAACCAGAAAGTAATGCCACGTCTGGCATGCTTCCGGCCGAACTTGATCATGTCATCGTCCTTGTGCACGGACAGCTCGATGAAGCGGCCGAAGCCTACAGGGCGCTTGGATTCCATCTGACGCCACGCGGTCACCATTCGTTGGGGTCATCGAACAATCTGGCGATTTTCAAGAACAACTACCTTGAGCTCCTGGGTTATGAGGCCGGGAAGAAGCAGCTGCGTCCGGAGCAGTGGCACGATCCCAAAGGCCTTTCGGGCATTGTATGGAGATGTCCGGATCCAGCGCGCGCGCAGTTGAACGCCAGCCATGCCGGAGTTAAGGCCGAGGCTCCTCTCAATTTCGTCAGGCCGGTGGAAACCGAGGCGGGAACTTTCGATGCGGCTTTCACGGTGCTGCATCTGCCAAAGATCGGCTTTGACTACGGCCGGACCTTCTTCTGCCACCACAAGACACCCGAACTCGTCTGGCGGCCGGAATGGCAGGTGCACCCGAATGGTGCGGAAAACATTTCCGAATTCGTGTTCTGCGGCGAAGATCCGCGTGCGGCACTCGGTCTGTTTGAACGTCTTTTTGGTCCGGGACTTCTCAGGGAAATCCCCGGGGGCTACGGCTTCGATGCAGCCGAAGCATGCGTTCTCGCTCTCAGCCGCCAAGCTGCAGTTGAAAGATACGGAGCCGATGCCCCGCTGCCGGAGGCGGGGAAGACCCAGATGATCGGCCTGGGCTTCAAGACAAAGTCGATTGCGCAGGCGCAAGCGGCATTGAAGGCCGGTGGCGTGCCTTTCACCGTTGCTGATGGCAGCTTGCGCGTCGGACCTACGCATACCTTCGGCGTCGTCATCGAATTTTCTGAATAACCCGACTTTGGCCAATTGCGCACGAGACCGGCGCAATTGGCGAATAATAAGGAGAATTGAAATGCGTGCAGTGGTACTTCGTGAACATGGCGGTCTCGACAAGATGGCCTATGTCGAGGATTTCGCCAATCCGGTACCGGGCGAGGGCGACGTACTCGTCAAAGTCAAGGCGACTTCCTACAACTATCATGACATTTTCACTCGCCGGGGCATGCCGGGAATCCGCATTCCGATGCCCATCATCATGGGAATCGATATCGCAGGCGAGGTAGCCGCGATCGGTCCCAACGTCGAAGGCTGGAAGGTCGGCGACCGCGTTCTGATTGATCCGATCAATCGGGTCGAGGGCGGTCTCATGGGCGAGACGCGCCATGGCGGGCTGGCCGAATATTGCGTCACCCGCGCGCACCAGTTGATCGCGCTCCCGGATGACATCTCGTTCGAACAGGCGGCGAGCCTTCCCGTGGCTTATGGAACGGCGCTGCGGATGATGACGACCATCGGGCAGGTGTCAGCCGGCGAGAAAGTTCTGATCCTCGGTGCTTCCGGTGGCGTGGGAATCTGCTGCGTGCAACTGGCGAAGGCCGCGGGCGCCTATGTTATCGCATGTGCAGGCTCGCCGGAGAAAGGTGCGCGGCTCACGGAAATCGGTGCCGATGAGATCATCCTTTATAATGAGGTCGACTTCATGAAGGAATGCCGTGCTCGTCACGGCAAGGCGCGTGCAGGAAAGGCCGCCGTGGGGGCCGGTGTCGATATGGTGGTCAACTTCACCGGAGGCGATAGCTGGGTGCCGTCGCTCAAGTGCCTGCGGAAGGGAGGCCGGCTCGTTACCTGTGGCGCAACCGCCGGTTTCGATCCGACCGAGGACATCCGATTCATCTGGACTTTCGAATTGAAGATCCTCGGCTCGAACGGCTGGGAGCGCGGAGATATCCTGCAGTTGTTCGAACTCATTCGCGCCGGGAAGCTGAAAGCCGTCATCGACCGTACCTTTGCCCTGAACGATGCGATCGAAGCGATGGGCGTGCTCGAGGCACGTAAAGTGCTGGGCAAGCTTGTGGTGACCCCATGAGCGAAGGTGCGGGAAAGATGCTCGATATCGCCGGCCTTCAGGAGATGGCCGACCGTGCGCCGTTCATTTCGTTCTGCAAGCTGAAGGTGACCGATCTCGACTTGGAGCAACAAGTCCTGACGATCTACGCGCCGTTCCGTCCCGAGTTCGAACGGGGCCGCGGGAGCAACCAATGGCATGGCGGGCCGATTGCATCGATTATCGACACTGTCGGCGACTTCGCGATTGCCATGCTGATCGGCGGCGGCCTGCCGACGATCAATTTCCGCGTCGACTATCTTCGCCCCGCAATTGAGACGGGGCTGACGGCGAAGGCGACGGTGCGCCGTCTGGGTCGCACCGTCGGCGTCGCAGACGTTGACGTATTCAACGACAAGGGCGCTCTCGTTGCGATCGGCCGCGGATCGTACGCGATACCGGCGTCTGGCAGTTGACCTTTCAACCATCTCCGCAGAGCAAATGCTCCGCGGCCAACCGAAAACGTCCAACAGTTCGGAGCGGAAGTTTAGATGACTAGCAAAATGAACAGAAGAGCCTTTCTGGGCACGTCTGCCCTTGCCGTGATCGCCGGCGCTACGCCGTTCGGTTTTTCATCGGAAGCATTTGCTCAGGGCACGCCCAAGAAAGGCGGTGTTCTAGTTGCGACGTGGGGCGGTTTCGAGCCGCAGGCCGTCTTTGTGCCTGGCGGAGGCGGGTCCAGCCCGCTTATCAGCTCGACGAAAATTCTCGAGCCTCTGCTGCGCCAGGACAGCAAGGCTGGCTTCTTCCCCGTGCTCGCGACCGAAGTGAAGCCGTCGGCAGATTTCAAGTCATACGATATTTCGGTCCGCAAGGGCGTGACATGGCATGACGGCAAGCCATTCACGGTCGATGATGTGATCTTCAGCATGAACAAATACTGGCTGCCTACGATTGCCAAAGCGGCACTGAAGAACTTCTCCGGCATCGAGCCGATCGGCGACAGCGGTGTGCGCGTATCCTTCAGCCAGCCGACGCCCGAATTTTTCTTCAAGTCGGTGCTGGCTACCTCGCTGGTCATCCCGAAACATGTCTATGACGGCTCGGAAATCGCCACGAATCCGGCCAACAATGCACCAATCGGCACCGGCCCGTTCAAGTTCAAGGAGTGGGTGCGGGGCAGCCATATCGAATATGCTGCCAACGATAAATATTGGGACGCCGGCAAGCCATATTTGAACGGCCTCGTCATGCGTTACTGGCGCGACGCGGCTTCGCGCACGGCGGCGCTGGAGGCGGACGAGCTTCAGCTCGGGATTTTCAATCCAATTCCCGCGCCCGATATGGATCGTCTGGCGAAGACCGGCAAGTTCGTCGCCTCGACCGACGGCTATCTTGGTGCGGCTTGGGCCTCGACGATCGAGTTCAACAGCCGCCGCGACATCGTCAAGGATCCAGCAGTTCGTCGTGCCCTGCTTACCGCGATCGATCGGGCAACGATCGCCGATGTCGTCTATTTCGGTCGCGCCAAGCCCGGCACGTCCTTCGTCAGTTCGACCAATCCGAAGTTCTATAATCCGAACCTGCCGCATTATGAATTCGATGCGAAAAAGGCGGCAAAGATGCTTGACGATGCCGGCTATCCGAAGAAGGGCAACACGCGCTTCAAGGTTCACCTGCTGGCGGCGGGCTGGTTCGAGGAAAACGGCAAGGTCGGTCAGTTCGTTAAGCAGAACCTGGAGGATATCGGCGTCGAAGTGGATCTGACGGTGCCAGACCGCGCGACCTCGCTGAAGCAGATCTATAGCGACTACGACTATGACATCGCGCTGTCGAACTACGCGGCGCGGATCGAGCTGGTTCCGCAACAGACGGACTATGTCACCACGAGTGGCATCGTCAAAGGTGCGGCGTTCCGGAACGCGAATGGGTATTCAAACCCAGAGCTGGACGACATCGTGAGCAAGATGTCCGTCGAACCGGACGAAACCAAGCGGCGGGATCTGGCCTTTAAATTGCAAGAGATCATTGCACGGGATCTGCCGATCACCGTCCTGGTCGAACTGATCTCGACCACGATGATGGCCAAGAAGGTCAAGGGCGTTGGCAATCGCGCGGACATTTCAGCGGACAGCCTGTCAGACGCCTGGCTCGACGTCTGATCTCCGGAGGAGATTGATCTATGGGACGCTCAATCCTGCGCAGGCTGCTGCAGATCGTCTCACTCGTTCTCGGCGTCATCGTAATGAACTTCGCGCTCATTCAGATGGCGCCGGGCACGCTGCTCGACATCATGACATCCGAGCAACAGGTGACCGATCCGGCTACGCTGGAGCACTTGAGGCATCTCTATGGGCTCGATCACTCACCCATCATTCAGCTTCTGCGCTACATCTGGTCGGTCTTCACCCTGGATCTCGGATATTCGTATCGCCAGAATGCGCCGGTACTTGACATTATTGCGGCGCAGCTGCCTTCGACATTGCTTCTGATGCTAACCTCGCTCGGCGTCGCCGTGACCTTGGGGATGATCGCTGGCGTCATTGCTTCGGTGAAGGTCAATACGTTCTGGGACGTCGTGATCTCGCTGGTGGCCGTGTTCTTTTTTGCCGCGCCGACGTTCTGGCTCGGCATCATGCTGATCATTTTCTTCTCGGTCCGGCTCGAATGGCTGCCGGTCGGCGGGATGACGACGATCGGAGAGCAATTGAGTCCGCTCGGCCAAGTGGTCGACGTGATTCGGCACCTGATCTTGCCCGCGCTTTCGCTCGGGTTGTTTTATGCCGCGATCTATACCCGAGTGATGCGGGCCTCGATGCTGGAGGTCTTCTCCCTGGATTTTGTGCGCACGGCGCGTGCCAAGGGGCTCAGCAAAACGCGCGTCATTATCGCCCATGTTTTCCGGAACGCTCTTCTGCCCGTCGTCACGCTTCTCGGTCTTCAGCTTGGAACGGTCCTCGGTGGATCGGTGGTGATCGAATCCGTCTTCTCCTGGCCTGGCATCGGAAGCCTCATGCTCGACAGTGTCATGAGCCGCAACTACCCGGTCGTGCTAGGCGTATTCGTTCTTTCGGCCGTTGTTGTGGCCGTTGCCAACCTGCTCGTGGACCTGACCTATTACCGGCTCGATCCGCGGATCCGGAAGCGTTGAAGATGACACGTCAATCCTTCTCATCTGTGATGGAATTTGTTGCTCGTTTCGCGCGCAACCGCGGTGCTCTTCTGGGCGTCGTCATCATCGTCCTGGTGATCGGACTCGCCCTGGCGGCACCGATGCTGATCGACAAGAGCCCATTGCGGATTGTATCCCGGCCAGAGATCTGGCCTTTCACCAATCCGCGCTTCCCTCTCGGCACCGACTCGATAGGCCGCGACATCTTCGCGATGATCGCCTACGGCGCCCGAACGACTTTGATGATCGGCATCGTCGCAGCCCTGACGGCAACGGTCATCGGCGTTGTGATCGGCGCCACCGCCGCATGGTTCGGCGGATGGATGGACGAAATCCTGACCAGGTTGACGGAGCTGTTTCAAACGGTGCCCAACATTCTGCTGATCATGACGGTGGTCGCGATCTTGGGGCAGACGATCGACAACATCACCGTGGCGATCGGCATTACCATGTGGCCCGGCATCGCCCGGCTGACGCGGGCCGAATTCCTCACGCTGAAGAACCGCGAATTCGTGATGGCCTGCCGTTCGATGGGGATGAGCAATTTCAGGATCATGGCCGCGGAGATTCTCCCCAACGCCATTCCGCCCGTCATCGTGCTCGCTTCGGTGATTATCGGGAGCTCCATTCTGTTCGAAAGCTCCATTTCGTTTCTAGGACTTGGCGATCCCAATGTCGCGAGCTGGGGAGCACTGATCGGCGACGGCCGCACGCTGATCCGCCGGTCCTGGTACATCTGCGCGATTCCCGGACTGGCGATTATGCTGACGGTGCTCGCGATGAACTTGATCGGAGACGGCCTGAACGATGCACTCAATCCCAAGCTCAGGGACCGCTGAGATGGTCGCCCTGCTCGAAATCCGGGATCTGAAAGTCGATCTTTTCACGCGGCGAGGGGTCCTGCGCGCCATCGACGGTTTTTCCTTCACGGTCGATCATGGCGAAACGCTCGGCCTTGTGGGTGAGTCAGGGTGCGGAAAATCCATGACGTCGCTCGCCATCATGGGGCTTTTGCCGGTGCCCCCGGCCAAGGTCACGGGAGGCGCCATTCTGCTGGAAGGGCGGGACCTGACCAAACTTAGCGACACGAAAATGCAGGCCGTTCGGGGCAGGGAGATCGGGATCATCTTTCAGGATCCGATGAGTTCTCTCAATCCCGTCTACACCGTTGGATACCAGCTCGCGGAGGTGATCCGCCGGCATTTCAAGGTTGATCGGCGCGCGGCGGAGAAAAGAGCACTGGAGCTGCTCGATCGGGTGCGTATCCCGGATGCTCGGCGCCGTCTGGATGCATATCCGCACGAGCTTTCGGGTGGCATGAACCAGCGCGTCGTGATCGCGATGGCAATCGCCTGCGAGCCGAAGGTACTGATTGCGGATGAACCGACGACGGCGCTCGACGTGACGATCCAGGCCCAGATTACCGAACTGCTGAAGGAAATTCAGAAGGAATCCCGGATGGGCATGATCTTCATTACCCATGATCTGGGCGTGATCGCCGATGTCGCCGACCGCGTTACCGTGATGTATGCGGGCAAGAAGGCGGAAGAAGCGCCGGTCGATGCGCTTTTCGATGATCCATGCCATCCCTACACCCGCGGGCTGATCGGTGCGACACCGAAGCCCGGCGACGAGCGGCGCCACCGGCTCGTCGAAATTCCAGGAGCCGTTCCCGGCCTATCAGATCGTCCAAAGGGTTGCGCTTTCGCGAACCGCTGTCCGCAGGTGTTCGCGCGCTGCCACATTGAAGAACCGGCCTTGATCGGTCAGGGCTCGGGACGTGAAGCCGCCTGTTTCCTGGCTGCCGAAACGGAGAGCTGCGATGTCGCTTCTGTCAGTGCGTAGTCTGGTCGTCGACTACCAGACATCTTCGGGCATCGTGCACGCGGTCAACGACGTCAGCCTGGAAATCGAACCGGGCGAGACCGTCGGGCTCGTCGGCGAGTCAGGTTGCGGCAAGTCGACGCTCGGCAAGGCGATCATGCACCTGATCCCTACGGCCAACGGGCAGATCGTGCTGGATGGACAGAATATCACGGATCTGTCGCCATCGGCGATGCGGCCGATCCGTGCGAAGATGCAGATGATCTTCCAGGATCCGCACAACTCCCTCAATCCCCGCCGCACGGTCGGAAACCTGATTGCACAGCCTCTGCAGGTCGCAGGCTACGACAAGAAGGACATCGCCGCTCGCGTCTCCGAACTGATGTCGCAGGTCGGACTGCCGCCCGATGCCGGCACGCGGTATCCTCACGAATTTTCGGGGGGCCAGCGGCAGCGTATCGGCATTGCCCGCGCGCTTGCCCTCAAGCCAAAACTGGTGATCTGCGATGAGCCCGTATCTGCGCTCGACGTGTCGATCCGTGCCCAGGTCATCAACCTGCTGCAGGATTTGTCGGACAAGCTGGGAGTTTCCTATCTTTTCATTTCGCACGATTTGACGATGGTGCAGCACATCGCGAACAAGCTGATGGTGATGTATCTCGGACGGATTGTCGAAACCGGTTCGGCCGAGACGATCTGGAAGCATCCGGCACATCCGTATACGCAAGCCCTGCTGGCGGCGGCACCGGTCGCGGATCCGCATGTCATGCGTAGCCGGCGCCGGTTCGTGCTCCAGGGCGATCTCCCAAGTCCGACCAGCCTGCCCCAGGGCTGTGCGTTCTCGACCCGTTGTCCTTTCGCGACGGACCTTTGCAGGCAGGAGCGGCCCGTTCTGCGGCCTCTCGGCGAGAACCGGAAGACCGCCTGCCATTACGATCTCATCGACCAGCTTGAGAATACAGCCAACAAGTCCTCATCGCCTTTCGACCGAGAAGTCGAAAGCAAGTATAAGGTAGGAGCACGGGTATGAGCTTCCGATGGAAGAACCTCGGTGATCTGGTGGATCGTTCCGGCGATCTGAATCGCCCCGCGATCATAGATCTTAGGACCAAAGAGCCGAGGGTCTGGACCCATATCGAAATAGACAGGCTCGCCAATGGCGTGGCTGCCTATCTGACGGGCCTTGGCTTTCCGCGAGGCACGACGGTCGCAATTCTCGCGTCCAATCGCGCTGAATATATCGTCGCGTATTTTGGCATCATGCGGGCGGGCTACGTTGCTCTGCCGGTGAACACCAAACAGCCGCCTGAGACAATTGAGTTCGTCCTGCGCGACTCCGATTCGAAATTCGCCTTCGTTGATGCCGCATCCCGACGGCTTCTGCCGGAGGGCGTGGCATTCCTGGATTTTGATGATGACGGACCGCAGGGCTTCGCTGCGCGGGTGAAGCCGGGCGATTTCGAAACGGTCGAAGCCCGGCCGGGAGAGCTGGGGCAGATCCTCTATACATCGGGGTCGACCGGCCGGCCAAAGGGCGTTGAGCTCAGCCATGACAGCCAGCTCTGGGCGCTCAGCACCAGGATTGGCGGGACCGATAACTCCAGTGAAGTTTACATCATTGCTCAGCCGCTGTTCCACATGAACGGGTTGTTCAGTGCGAAAAGCATATTCGCCAGCAATGCGAGCGTTGTTCTGATGCCAGGGTTCGACGGTCGCCGCTATCTTCAGGCGTTGGCGGATTTCGGGGTCACCAGCGTCACCGCCGTTCCGACCATGTTCGCACGGCTTTTGAAGGAGCCGGATCTGCTCGCATCGAAGGATTATTCCCGCCTGAAGCGGATCGCGCTGGCTTCGGCCCCGATCACACGCGCCATGGCCGACAAGATTCAGGCAGCTTTCCCGCGTGCGGTCATCTCCCATGGCTACGGCACTACGGAGGCCGGTCCGGCGGTGTTTGGCGCGCATCCTGAGGGTAAGCCGCCCCCGCCGATGACGATCGGTTATCCGATCGATCCGTCCATGGTGAAGCTCGTAGACGGGCCTGACGAGAACGAGGGCGTGCTCATGATGCGCAATCCCGCACTCATGACGCGCTATCGTGGCATGCCCGAGAAGACTGCGTCCGTCATGCGGGACGGCTGGTACTATAGCGGCGACGTCATGCGGCGTGATGAAGACGGATTTTATTTCTTCATCGGCCGGGCGGACGACATGTTCGTCTGCGGAGGCGAGAACATCTACCCGGGCGATGTCGAGAAGATGCTCGAAACGCATCCCGCGGTTCGTCAGGCGGCCGTCGTTCCCTTGGCCGACGAGGAGCGAGGGCAGATGCCGGTTGCATTTCTGGTTCTCGCCGATGGTCAGAACGCCACCACTGAAGAGATCAAGGCCCATGCGCTGCGGAACGGTCCGACTTACCAGCATCCGCGCCGCGTGAGCTTTGTTTCCGATTTGCCATGGGCCGGCACCAATAAGATCGACCGCGCCGCGCTGATCCGCAGGGCGAAAGAGCTCGAGGCGGCGAATGGGTGGTCGGTTTCCTCCAGCGAGGAAGCGGCTGCGTGAGGAAACTGCTTGCCGGAAAAACCGCACTGGTCACCGGATCGAGCCGCGGCATCGGCCGGGCTATCGCGGTTGCGGCAGCGAGCGAAGGCGCGCTGGTCGGCGTGCACTATTCCGGAGCCGCCGAAGCGGCGCAAACGACGCTCGACAGCATTCGGGCTGGAGGCGGGGACGGCTTTCTGCTTCAGGCCGATCTCGCCCGGAAGGACGGTCCTCACACGCTTGCTGCGCGTTTTCTCGATGAGGTCGAGAAGCGAACCGGAGAGCGGGCCTTCGACCTCATGGTCAACAATGCCGGGTACGGCGGTCGCTACCGGATCGATCAGGTCGATGACGAAACGTTCGATCGCATGATTGCCGTGAATTTTCGCGCGCCTTTCTTTTTGACGCGCGCGCTTATTCCCGCAATCAGGGACGGCGGGCGGATCGTGAATATCTCTTCGATGGCGACGCGCGCCTATTTTCCGGAAATGAGCATCTACGCACCGTCAAAGGCCGCGCTTGAGACGTTGAGCGTGGTGCTTGCCAAGCAGCTCGGCCACCGCGGGATCACCGTCAATGCCGTCATGCCCGGTGCGACGGTGACGGATATGAACCCGCTCGACAAGGATCCGGCGCGGGCTGCGGCCACCGTCGAGACGATCGCTCTCAAGCGCCTCGGCCAGCCGGATGACATCGCAGCGATTGTGCTCTTCCTTCTCTCGGAGGCTGGCGGCTGGGTAACGGGGCAGAGGATCGATGCGTCCGGCGGGCAAAGGATCTGATATTTCCGGACTGCGGCATCGACCCATCTACAGACTGGACGGACGGTCCCTCTGCAGCCGGAAAGGTGCCAGCGCTTGAAAGCGGTGCCGTTTTTGTTGGCCTGCCAGTGGCTTCAGTTTGCCGATACCGCCCGCGGGCAGAAGTGGCGCGGCGCATATCTACGAAAGCATAGTCCATTACTTCGATGCCGATAATTCGTGCTGCGAGCACATTTCTGATGCGTGGAGAAAAAGCCGGCGCTCGACCTTGCCAATATAGCAGTTTTCGCACCCGTGAGTGCCGACTGCGCGCTACAGCAGCTTAGTAATTGGTCTTGACGCAAACGTAACGGCGCTTCCAAGCTATCGCTGTCGCTTAAAGAAAGATTTTCGAATAACGAAAGACGAAAAACATGTCATCTGGGCCACTTCGCGTTTCCATCGTGGGCGGGGGTATAGGTGGCCTATCGGCGGCGAACGCATTGCGCCAGCGCGGCATGGAAGTCACCGTATTCGAGCAGGCGGACGCGCTTGGCGAAGTCGGCGCCGGCGTGTTCATGTCGCCGAACAGCCTGCGCAACCTTCAGCGCCTGGGTGCAGGTGAGCGGCTGGCTGTCACGATCGGAAAAATCGCCGAGGGGTCGCAATATTATCGGATGGACGGCACCGTCGTCGGCCCTATCCTCACCACCGATTCCTTTGGCAATCCGGTGGGCGCGATGCACCGGGCCGATCTCCTGGATGCGCTCGCGGCCGGACTGCCGCCGGAAGTCGTGCATACAGGCCATCGCTGCGTCGGCTTCGAGCAGACGGCGGAGAGCGCACGCCTGACTTTTGCCAACGGCGTAACCGCGGAATCGGACGTGGTCATTGCTGCCGACGGCATCCATTCTGCACTGCAGAAATATGTGGTCGAACCTTCGAAGCCGATCCATTCCGGTTCGCTGGCCTATCGTGGGCTGATCCCCCGCGAGAAGGCGCCGGAATGGAAGAAGGAAGTCTCACAGCTCTGGATGGGCGACAAGAAGCATTTCCTGGTCTATCCGGTGCGCCGGGGTGAGCTGATCAATTATGTCGCTTTCGTTCCCACCACCAGGGAAACCGAGGAGTCGTGGTCTGCGATCGGTGACCGCGACCAGCTTGCCGCGGCATTCCAGGGCTGGGATCCGGCCGTGGTCAAATTGCTCGACCGGGTCGAGACCTGCTTCTGGTGGGGTCTCTACGATCGCAAGCCTTTGGCAACCTGGACCAATGGCAGACTGGCCCTGCTCGGCGATGCCGCGCACGCCATGCTCCCGCACCTTGGTCAGGGCGCCAACCAATCGATCGAGGACGGCATGGCGCTTGCGGTCTTCCTGCAGGGGCTGGAAACGCAAGATGTCGCTGACGCGCTGCGTCGCTATGAGCGCTTTCGCCGGCAGCGCACCGATATCGTACAGGCCGAAGCGCGGCAGAATGGTCATCGCTACGATTCGAATTACGAAAGTCTCGAACAGCGCGATCGCGAAATCGCCAATTCAGCACAATTCCGTAAATGGCTTTATGACTACGACGTCGAAAAGGCCGCGCTCGATTATCTGCACCTCGGATCTTAAAAGATTGATCGATGCCGTCGCAGCCGAGAAGAAAAGAAGTGATGGGAGGCCTCGCAAAGGGGCTCAGCATCATTGAGAGCTTTTCCGCCAAGCGGCCTAAATTGTCGGTCAGCGAGGCGGCGCTCGCTTCCGGTGCATCACCTGCAGCCGCACGCCGCTGCCTGCTGACACTGCAGGAACTCGGCTTTGTCACCTATGACGGGAAATACTTTCATCCGACACCGCGTATGAGCCGGCTTGCGTTTGGTTATACCAGCATGCCATTGCCGGCGCTGGCGCAGGCCCATCTCGACACGGTCCGTAACCAGACCGGAAAGTCATCGTCACTGGCGGTGCTGGAAGACGGTTACGCGGTGTTTGTGGCACGTTCGGAAACCGATCAACTCGTATCCACCGCCGTCCGCCTCGGCTCCCGGCTTGCCGCGCATACGTCGTCGAACGGTCGAATTTTGCTCGCTGCTCTCGACGACGACCAGCTCGATGCGCATCTGCGCAATCTTCGTCCCGTTCCGCCACCTCACAAGGCCGGCCCCGCCAGCCGCGACAGGGCGCTGGTGCGACGGCGCGTGTTGGAAGCGCGCGCCTGCGGTTACTCCTATTCCGACGAGGAGCTTGAATACGGGGTGCGTACGCTCGCCGTGCCGGTACGGGACTCGCGCGGCACCATCCTTGCCGCGATGAGCGTCAGCGCCTTCGCGAACCAGGTCAGCATCAAGAGCCTGATCGACAAGGATCTCGGCATCCTGCTGCGGGCCTCGAAAAATCTCGGAAATATGCTGTAGCCTCGTGCGGCCATGACAAGCCATCCCGGAAGGGCGAGACCAAAATAGCGCCCGCCCATGTCCGCTGATGCCTAGCAGGTTGGCATCCCTGGCACAGCCGACCGATAAAACGGTCCGCAGACGAATTCTTCGCCTGCCGTAAAAGCCTGCTCCTGCCGTGGCACAAAACCTGCTTCGTCAAAATAGTTCGATATCGAACAGATAGCGAATTATCCCGGGAAACAAAGGCAAAGGCGCGGCCGGGGATATTGGTTGCCGCATTGGACTTCACCGCCGACCCGCAGTGCACTCGCCTGAGGCGGTTGGCTCGCAGAGGAGACGCCAAATGAGCCGTAAGCTGTTTCCGATCACTGTGCTGTTGCTGGGGCTGATGATGGCCTCTGTCGCGCCCCGGTCCAAAGCGGCAAGCCTCAAGCCGCTGACGGCGCTAATTCCGATTCCGAATGTCGACGAATCCTTTGCGCCGGTCGCAGTGGCAAAATATCTCGGTTACTTCGAACGAGAAGGGCTCGACGTCACGCTCATCCCGGTCAAGGGATCGAACGAGGTCGCGATCCAGGTATCGGCAGGCAATGCCGATGTCGGTCTCGCATCACCTGCTGACGCGATTATAGGCATGCAGCCGAGCAAGAGACTCGATGTTCAGTACTATTACGATATCTATTATCAGAACATTTGGCCGGTTTCGGTGCCGGCAGCGAGTCCGATCAAGTCGGTCGCCGAACTGAAGGGAAAGAAGATCGGCGTGCTCTCGATGGGAAGCACCGGTATCTCGTTCGGTCGTGCCTATGCCAAGGATGCCGGGCTCGATCCTGCGAACGACATCACTTTTGTTCCGATCGGAGCGGGCGCACAGGCCCTGGTCGCCATCAAGCAGGGGCTGGTGGACGGCATGGTCTTCAACGACTCGGCGCTCGCAAAATTCGCCGTCGCAGGATTTAAGACGCGATTGCTGCCGGTCAGCGCCAAGCTGCGCGATCTGCCTGATACCAGCATTCTTGCAAGACGCGATACGCTGAAGGCCAAAGGTGCGGAACTGGCAGGCTTCGCCCGAGCCCTCGCGATGGGCTATCACTTCACCGTGGAAAATCCGGCCGCGGCGGTCAAGATCACCTGGAAGCTCTATCCTGAAGCTGAACCAAAGAACATGGCGCCGGCCGAGGCCTTGATACAGGGCGTTGCAGTGTGCAGCGCGCGGATGGCGATCTGGAGCTCGCCGAAGGCAAACGGCATCGACGGCAATTTCGTTAAAGGCGACTGGGAAAATCTGGTCGGCTTCCTGAAAGATGCGGGGCTGCTGACCGAGCAGGTTCCGATCGACCGCATCTACACGACCGCGTTACTTGCCGACATCAACAAGTTCGATCGTGCGGCCATTACGAAGCAGGCCAGAACCTTCAAGCTGGACGCGCTGAACTAGATTGCCGGCGTCTTAGCCGGCCCGTCCGCGAGCAAGGAATGGCAGCAGGGCCAGCAGCAGTGCCAGCGAGATCAAGAGCAGCATCACCGACATCGCCGCCACGCTCGGGTCCGTATAGGATAGCATATGCTGCATCAGTCGCAGCGGCAGCGTGTCGTTACGGGTGATGAACAGTGACAGCGAGATATTGTCCATCGACAGCAGGAACGAGGCGATCGCGCCGGCGATCACGCCGGGCCGGATGTGCGGCAGGGTGATCCGGAAGAAAGTACGTAACGGGCCCACCCCGAGATTGAGTGATGCCCGTTCCAGCGAACGGTCGAAACTGGCGAGCGAGGCCGATACCATCGCGATCACATAGGGAATCCCGAGCACGGCGTGCCCAAGTGTGGCAGCGACCAGGCCGACATTGAGACCCAGCATGGGCAGCGAGAACAGCATCCCGAGCCCAAGCACGATCGCAGGCAGCGCGACCGGCAGCATCAGGATCGTCTGGATCAGTGTTCGGCCCGGGAAGCGATAATGGTTGATAGCGATGGCAGCGGCGCTGCCGGCAGTGGCCGCGAGAACAGTGCTGGCGAACGCGATGATCAGGCTCTTGCCAAGCCCGTCCATGAACAGATCCGACCGCAACGCGGAGACAAACCAGCGCAGGCTCAAATATATTGGGGGGAAGTCGGGCCGCTCGCCGCCGTTGAATGCGACCGCCGCCGCAACGACGATCGGAAGCAGCAGGAACACCACCACCACGGAGCCGTAGAGGCGGAGCGCGAGGCCGTTGCGCTGGAAAGGATCGGATCGAGTCATAGAGTCAGGGCCCACGGCGCCAGGCGCTTGAGCATGAGGTTTGCGATAATGAGGAATAGCGCAACGAGCCCGAGCACCAGCGTGGCCATCGCACCGGCCAGGGCCCAGCTGCTATTGGTGATGGCTTCGTAATAGATCGCCGGCGCGATCAATTGGAACTTGGTCGACCCCATCAGCGCCGGCATTGCATAGTCGCTGAGGACGCCGGCGAACACCAGCTGGCTTCCTGCCACCATGCCCGGCAACGACATCGGTAACGTCACGCGAAGAAAAGTGCGACGGTGTGAGGCGCCAAGATTGCCAGATGCTTTCAACAGGCTGGAGTCGATCTTCTGCAACGCCGTGACCAGCGGAATGATCATCAGCGGCAGATAGCGGTGAATCATGCCGATGGTCATGCCGCTTGCCTCGAACAGCATCCGCAGCGGCATATTGATCAGGCCAAGCCGCAGCAGCAGATGGTTGATCAGGCCGCTGTCCGCGAGGATGATCGTCCAGCCGAAGGCGCGCATGATGACGCTGACATAAAGCGGAACATAGACGCACCACAGCAGCAGATTACGCGCCGGTCCCGACGCTCTCACGACGAACAGCGCGAACGGAAACGCCGCGAGCAGCGAGACGGTCGTCGTGATCGCGGCGACCAACAGCGTATTGCCGAAGACCCTGACGTAATACGGGTCGGTCAGCACCTTGAGGTAGTTTGCGGCAGTGAAGGCCGGTACCGTCAAGCCCTGCGGATCATCGAAATAAACGCTGTTGCGGACGACGATGGCGAGCGGCAGCAGGAAAAAGGGGATCAGCAGCGCGCCTGCGGGAAATAGCCAAAGCCAGGGAGCGTAGGCGCTGCGCCGCATGACTTCTCAGTCCGTGACAGCCAGCCGGCAACAGGCCGGATCGAAATCGAGATAGACTGGACGTCCGGCCATTGCTTTTACTTGGCCGCGGGCATTGGCCGGACGGTCGATGATGATCTGCTGGTCGCCGCAGGAGAGCACGAGCCGCTCCTGCGAGCCCAAAAAGGTGGAGAGCGTAACGGTTGCCGGCGGACCGACATGCACCGCGCTTGGCTGCTCTTCGATCGTGATATCCTCGGCGCGGACGTAGACCAGCAGCTCGCGCCGTCCGGCGATGTGACGCGGAAGCTTGCTCGCCTCGAATTCCAGCGCTTCGCCGAGACGCACGCGTGGCTTGCCACCGGGCGTATCATGAAGCGTGGCCTTTAACGCGTTGATTGAGCCAAGAAAGCGCATGACATGGCTGTCCGATGGATTCTCGTACATCGAGCGTGGCGTATCGACCTGAGCGATGCGCCCGCTCTGCATGACGGCGATCCGGTCCGCCAGCGAGAACGCTTCGCGCTGATCGTGAGTGACGAGAATGGTGGTGACGTTGAGGCGGCGCAGCAGCAGGGACAGCTCGACCTGCATCTCCTCGCGCAAGTTCCGGTCAAGCGCACTGAAGGCTTCGTCAAGCAGCAGCACATCCGGACGCACGGCGAGCGCCCGGGCAATGGCCACGCGCTGGCGTTGGCCGCCGCTGAGCTGGGATGGATAGCGCTCACTGAGCCCGTCAAGCTTGAGCAGCGCCAGCATATCGTTGACGCGATCGGTTCGCGTGGCAGGATCAAGACCGCGGGACTCGATGCCATAAGCGATGTTACGTGCGACCGTCAGGTGAGGAAACAGCGCGTAATGCTGGAACACCATCGCGGTGTTACGACGGTGCGGCGGAACATCGTTCAAGACGCGCCCGCGCAGGCGGATGATGCCGGTATCCGGCGTCTCGAATCCGGCGATCAGGTTGAGCAAGGTCGACTTTCCACAGCCGCTTGCGCCGAGAAGTGCGATGATTTCGCCTCGGCTGATCGCGAGGTTGCAACGTTCGACCGCCACGACGCCGTCGAAGAATCGGCCGACATCGACAAGCTCAAGCTCGGCGTCGGGTGCCGTGTCGGCTGCCGGCGTCGCGGCGTACATCTCAGCTTTGGACTTCACGGGTATAGCGATCCAGCCATTCCCGCTGCTTCGAGGCGGCATATTCCTCATCCTGGAAGAAGAGCTGCGCCGGATCAAGCGAGACCAGTCTTTTCAGTTCGGTATCCAGGTTGAGGTCGGTGCGTGAGGGCGTGCCATACAATGCCGCGACCAGATGCTCCTGCACCGGCTTGGTGAGCGTCAGGTTGATGTACTTCTTGGCGAGCTCGACGTTCTTCGAACCGCGCGCGATACAGAGGTCATAGGGAATGGCGGCAATGCCTTCCTTCGGAGTGGTCTTGACGATGTTTGGAGAGACCTTGGTCTGGTTGGCGATCCGGATGCCGAATTGCGGCGCGATCGAGATGTCGCCACGGTCGATCAGTTGTGTCGGCTGAATGCTGTCCGGATAGAACGTCCTCACGCTGGGCTTCAGCGCCTTCAATCGCGCGAAGGCTTCATTGACTGCCGCATCGGATTGATCCTTGCCGCCGACGGCGCGAACGATGCAGGAGATGAATGCGAAGGTCGCGCCGCCATTGGCGGCCGAGGGCAACGCGGTCTTGCCCTGAAACTCAGGCTTCCAGAGATCCAGCCACGACGTTACCGGCTCCTTCACCTGCTTCGTGTCGATCATCATGTCGAATGTGTCGGAAATCATCGCCACGCCCCAGCCGGCAGCCGGGATCGCTTCGGGAATCAGCGACTTGGCCTCCGGGAAATCGGCGGCGCTGACCTTCTCCAACAGCCCTGCATTGAGCGCGCGCAAGCCGAACGAGCGTGACATCATCGCGACGTCGAAGGGCGGGTTGCCGCGCTGCGTCTGCAGCTTGGCAATGACGGATGGCGAGACTTCCACATCATATTCGACGCGACCGAGACCGGCTTCGGTGAACGGCTTGCCAACGATGTCGCTGAGGACCTGATACGGCCCGCCGAAATGGGTGGAGCGAAGCAGCGCTTCTTCCGCCCACAGGCGGTCAATGCCTCCAAGCGTGATGAAGGCGGCCGCGCCAGCAGTGGCGCCGGCGCACAGCAATTGGCGGCGAGTCATCTCCGTCATGTCGATCTCCCGAAAAGCGCATGCGTTCGACCCGGCGTCGAAATAGTTCGATAGCAAATAATTCGCTACGGAATAATGTGAGCCCGCGGTTTGTTCTTGTCAACAGCCGCCATGAGCGGCGATTGATGCCGACGGGTTTAGCGGCTATTCCGGATTGGACCGGTCGAATTCATGTCCGGCCACCGATGGGCGACAGCAGTGAGCAAGAAAACGATTCAAGGAAGGGTGCGCGCCGAGGACCGCAGCAAGAGCCGCAAGGCGGCCGCGCCGCGCCGGGTGAGGGCGGGCGTGAATGAGGGCCAGCAGCCAGATCCGGTCGAAACCATTCTCACCCAATGGCAGCGCGAGCGTCCGGATCTCGATCCGGCGCCGATGCAGCTATTTGGCTTGGTGGCGCGGGCACAATTTCTGTCGACTGCCTACTTCAACGACCTGCTCGAGAAATGGAGCCTGTCGCGCGGCAGCTTCGATGTGCTGGCTGCGCTCCGACGCTCTGGAGCTCCCTTCACGCTGACGCCGAAACAGCTCTCGAAATCGCTGATGTTGAGCGGCGCCGGCATGACCAGCCGGCTCGACCGTCTCGAGACGCTGCGATTGATCGTTCGCGTGCCCGAACCGACCGATCGTCGCAGCCTGAAGATTCAGCTGACGCCACGGGGCGTCCGCATGATCGACGAAGTGGTGCCGGCCATCGTCGATGCGCAGTGGAGGATTGCGACGGCGCTCGGTCCGGAAAAGACGGCGTCCCTGACCAAGACCATGCGGCTGTTGACCGACGCCCTGGCCAAATCAACCGGTCATTGAAGCGGGTCGCAATCCGGCGTCTCGAAAAATAGCGTTTGACAGCGGGTCGGCAGAATTCCTAATCTCGATTTAGTTCGATATCGAATTATTCGATAGAGAAATAATGGGCAAAAAGGCAAGTCGGGGTATGATCGTCGATATTCACGCCCATTACGTCTCGCCGGATCTGATCTCGGAGGCGCGGGCAAACGGCGCCGCCTACGGCGTGTCGATCGATATGGCCGAAAACGGCCGGCCCCGGCTGACATTTCCGCATAATGGTGCCGTGTTGCGGCCGTTCCTCAGCGAGTTGTGCGACCTCGAAGGCCGTCTCTCCTATCTCGACGGCATGGGTGTCGATATGCAGGTGGTGTCGGCCTGGACCGATATGAGCGGCGATGATCTTGAGCCGGAGCAGGGCGCTAAATGGGCCCGGCTGCAGAACGACACGCTGGCGGCCGATACCAAGGCATCGGGGGGCCGGTTCGAAGCGATGGGCACGCTTCCCATGCAGACGGTTGCCGGCGCGCTCGGCGAGCTTGATTACATCGTCAGGCATCTCGGCATGAGGTCGATCGAGATGGGAACGAATATCAATGGTCGCGATCTCGATCACCAGGAGTTCCGGCCGTTATGGAGGCGTCTCGCCGAACTGGATGTCCTGGTGCTGTTGCATCCGCCGTTCAAGCCGGTCGGCCTCGACCGGGCGGGCGACTATTTTCTAAATAACCTGATCTCCTATCCCGTGGACACCACGATCGCGGCGGCGCGGCTGATCTTCAGTGGGATCATGTCTGACCTGCCGGACTTGAAAATCTGTTTGGCGCATGGCGGCGGTTTTCTGCCTTATCAGATCGGACGGCTCGATCGCGGCTTCGCGGCCCATCCGGCCTGCAAGGCGATCACCAAGCCGCCGCTCGATTTCCTCCGCTCGTTCTATTTCGATACGCTGACCCATAACACCGCGGCGCTCGATTATCTGTGCGCCACGGTCGGGATCGACCGCCTGGTGTACGGCAGCGATTATCCCTTCGAAATGCTTGATGAGAGCGGGCCGTCGCGGGTCAGGGCGATGAAGGGGATGTCCGGTGCCAGTCTGGATGCGATCCTGGGCTCAAACTCACGGGCATTGCTCGATCGGGCGGTGAAGCAGGGATAGACCTTTCGGAAGAGGCTGTCCCGGGAACGTTTACAGTTGGGCTGTGAGGCTGGCACGGCGGTCGGAACGGCGATGGACAGAACGACGAAAATAGCGGTGATCGGTGCGGGTCTTGGCGGCATGACGGCGGCTGGGCTGCTGCAAAAGGCCGGCTTCACGGTCGAAGTCTTCGAGCAGGCAGCGGCATTTTCGCGGATCGGCGCCGGCATTCACTTCAGCTCGAACGTGATGCTGGTGATGCGCCGGCTGGGCGTGGAGCAGGCGCTGTCGGAGATCGGGCTGCACCCGGATGCTTTCGTCAGCCGCAAATGGGATACCGGCGAGATCCTGTTCGAACTGCCGCTCGATGCGGAGCGCGAAGCCCATTACGGCGCGGCCTATATCAACGTCCATCGCGGCGACCTGCATGCGGTGATGGAGACCGCGCTGACCCGCGGTTCGCTGCAGTTCAACAAGCGCCTGCGTTCCCTGGCCGATACGGGCGATAGGGTACGGCTGAATTTTGAGGATGGAACGCAGGCCGAGGCTGATCTCGTCATCGGGGCGGACGGCGTCAATTCGAAAGTGCGCGAATTCGTCATCGGTCCTGGACGGCCTCAATATACCGGCCACATCGCGCATCGCGCGGTCTTTCCGTCGGCCCTGCTGAAGGGACTGCCGATCCGAGCCTGCACCAAGTGGTGGGGGCAGGGCAACCATATCCTTGTCTATTACATGACCCAGACCCGCGAAGAGGTCTATTTCGTCAGCAGCGCGCCTCAAGCGGAATGGAACGAAGCCGCCTCTTTCGTGCCATGCGATCGCGACGAGTTTCTTGCCGTGTTCGACGGTTACCACCCGGAATTGCGCCAGGTGATCGAGGCCGCGCCCGAAGTGACGAAATGGCCGGTGTTTGCCCGCGAGCGCGTGTCCTCATGGCACAAGAATCGGGTCGCGTTGCTTGGCGATGCCTGTCACGCCATGAAACCATATATGGCAGCGGGTGCGGCAATGGCGATCGAAGATGCCGCGGTGCTGGCGCGCTGCATCGCCGATGTCGGACGCCGGAGACCCGACGACAGCTTTGCCTGGTACGAGGCCAACCGGATGCCGCGTGTCAACAAGGTGCAGGACATCTCCTCGCGGAACACCTGGCTGCGTGAGCCCGTCGATCCCGACTGGCTGTTCAAATATGATGCCTGCGATGTTCCGCTCGTCGCGCCGGCGTCATAGGTTAAACGTCTTCAGGAGGCATAAGCCATGGATGCATTCATCTGCACGACTTGTGGGACACAATACGCTCCATCGGAGAAGCCCCCGGCTCACTGTGTCATCTGCGAGGAAGAGCGGCAGTTTGTATTGCCGACCGGCCAAGCCTGGACCACGTTGACGCGGCTCCGCAAAACTCACATGGCGACTTTCCGGGATGACGGCGGCCTGATCGGCATCGGAATGTCGCCTAACTTTGGTATCGCGCAGCGCGCTCTGCTGGTTCAAGCTGCTTCAGGTAACGTGCTGTGGGATTGCATCAGCCTGATCGACCAGACCATGGTCGAGCTCATCAACGGCCTTGGTGGATTAAAGGCGATCGCAATCTCTCATCCGCACTATTACACGACGTGCGTGGAATGGAGTCGGGCGTTCGGGGACATTCCGGTCTACCTCCACAAGGCGGATGCCGAATGGATCATGCGGTCCGACCCCTGCATTAAGCTCTGGGAAGGCGACAGCAAGGAGATCTCGCCGGGCATGACGTTGATCCGCAGCGGCGGACATTTCGAAGGCGGCACGGTGATGCATTGGGCGCAGGGCGCCGACGGCAAAGGTGCGGTCCTCAGCGGCGACCTGCTGCAGGTGGTGGCGGATCGCAAGTTTTTGGGCTTCATGCGTAGCTATCCGAATTTCATTCCGCTCGGTGAAAAGGCGGTTCGTGCCATTGCGGCCACCGTAGCGCCCTACACCTATGATGCGATTTACGGCGCATTCTGGGACCGTGTAATCCCGAAGGACGGTAAGAAGGCTATGAATGATTCCGTCGAACGACATATCGCATGGCTTCGCCGCGACCCGCTGTGAGATCTTCCGGCTATGGAGATTAATATTCCGGCTGTCGTGTCCGAAGTACGGAATGCCTTCGATCGGTACGAACAGGCGTTGACCGACAACAACATCGCAATGCTGAAAGAGCTGTTTTGGGACAGCCCGTCGACCCTGCGCTATGGCGAAGCTGAAAACCTCTACGGCGCGGATCAGATTCATGCGTTTCGCGCAGCGCGACCGTCTGGACCACGGCCTCGCGACCTGATTGCTGTCTACATCACGACCTGCGGACAGGACTTCGCCGTGACTAATGCCGAATTTCGAAATTTGAGCGAAAGCCGCCTGGGACGGCAGAGCCAAACTTGGGCGAGAATTGATGGAAGCTGGAGGATTGTCGCCGCGCATGTGTCATACATGAAAGCATGATCGACGAGATCAGTGGCTGAAAGCCGGCTTTATTCGACGATCGTAGCCTGCGATTCCAGGAACTCACAATCTTGGCGCGAATATGTCGAAGGGTCCGGCTCACATGCAAATAATTCCGTCTTCCACTGCGCGATGGGTGTCAGGTGGTGGTCTTCGCTCGCGAGAAACGCTCTGAACACGGCTTTTCTCCGTGGACCAGCGTTTCGTTCGCATTGCCATTTTGTGCCGCACTGACGAACATCGACGCTGTCCGGACAAACGGGAATTCAAGCTGTGTCAGCTCGCCTAAACTTTCGTCAGATCGAAGCGTTTCGCGCGGTCATGCTCACGGGTACGACCATTGCGGCCGCTAACATGCTCAATACGACGCAACCCTCGATCAGCCGTTCGCTCGCGCAGATCCAGGCGGCGGCAAAACTCAAATTGTTCGAACTCGACCGCGGCCGGCTGCGTCCGACGCCGGAAGCTGTGATGCTGTTCGAGGCCGTCCAGCGCAATTTTCTCGGACTGGAGGCCATCGAGGAGACCGTTGCGCTTCTGCGGCGATCCGGCATCGGCCGGTTGCGAGTGGCTTGTACGCCGGCGCTAGGCATGAGCGTCATGCCCGCGGTCGTAGCGAAATTCAAGCTGCGCCAGCCCGACGTTCATATCACCTTGCGCACCATCAGCTCGTACGACGTCCGCGAGGGGTTGTTGAATGGACTCTATGATCTAGGTGTCACCACCAATTCTCTTCATATCGAGGGTGCCCAGCTGCAGACCAAGGTTGTCGATCAGGTAGCCGCGGTGTGCGTGATGAGCCGCTCACACCCGCTTGCGTCAAATACGCATGTTGGACCCCGCCACTTTCAGTCCGAGACATTGTTGACATTGGATCGGCAGGACGACCTGAGTGATGCGTGGCGCCGGGCGCTTGGTCAGGCAAAGGTGACGCCGAGCTCAGTCATCGAGACGACGTACTCGGCGACCATCTGCCGCCTCGCCGAAGTTGGCGCAGGAATCGGCGTGGTTAATCCCTACGTCGCGTCAGTGTTCTCAGGGGCGCTGCGGGTCGTCCCCCTGAAACCAGCGATCGGCGTCAAGGTCTTCGTGGCCTATCCCCGCCATGTCTCGATGTCGGCGCTTGCATCCGCGCTGATCACCCAAATCGGCGATCACTTCAAGAACGATGCGCCGATGCAACGAGGCGGGAAACGGTAAGGTATCGTACTTTCGCAGTTGCTTGTCGCGGTCGCGATGCTGTCGAAGACTCGTATATCATTTGTGCATAGTGCCGCCGCACAAATCGATTGGTCGTCATAGAGGTCCTCTGTCTAGTATCCAGGTAAGCCTGCAACACGCGTGGGCGAGTGCCGGGATAGATGTAACTCATTCAAGAGGAGCCTCAGCGGTGAGGTCGATCGCGCTTGTTCTATCCTTCTGCCTATGCACTCTCTTCAATCCCTCGTCAGCTCAGGCCGGTCCGCTGCGGATGATTGTCCCGTTCGCAGCCGGCGGCACCGCCGATGTTCTCGGACGCATCGTCGCGCAGCAACTCGGTGCCCTCACCGGCGACACGGTCGTCGTCGAAAACCGTCCGGGCAGCGGTGGTAATATCGGCGCTGAAACGGTCGCACATGGACCCAGCGATGGTTCGGTGCTGTTGCTGGGAACGATCGGTATTCACGCCGCGAGCAAAATCTATCGCAGCCTGCCCTATGATCCGGACAAAGACCTCCAGCCCGTGACCATTCTGGCGGAGGTGCCGAACGTGCTGATCGTGAATCCCTCGGTGCCAGCCAAGGACGTCAAGGAGTTCGTCGCGCTGGCGAAGGATAAGCCCGGAGCGCTCAATTTCGGCTCTGCCGGCAACGGTTCATCGACCCACATGATCGCCGAGCTGTTCAAGCTGAAAGCGAATGTGAATTTGACGCATGTTCCTTATCGGGGCAGCGCTCCGGCATTGACCGATCTTGCCGCCGGCCGGATCCAGGTCATGTTCGAGAATTTGCCGACCGCATTGCCCTTTATCCAGAGCGGCACCGTCCGGGCGCTCGGCGTGACAAGCGCGACCAGATCTCCCAGCCTGCCTGCGCTGCCGACCATCGAGGAAGCCGGCGTGCCGGGATACGAGGCGACGGCATGGTTCACGATTGCGGTCGCCGGCAGCGTTCCGCCCGCAACGGTCGAGCAACTCAATGCAGAGGTCCGCAAAGTTCTCGTTGAGCCGGCGGTGATCGAACGGTTCAAGGCGCTGGGCGCGGTCATTGTCGGCAACAGCGTGGCGGACGCCAAGGCATTCTTCGTCAGTGAAACGGCGAAGTGGAACAACGTCATTGAAACCGCACATATCAAGATCGATTGAACACGTGCCGGAAGCGCGCCAAGAGGAATACGTCATGTCCATGCCCTTATCGCGCTTCACCGTTCTGGATCTGACGCGGGTCCGGTCGGGCCCGCTCGCGGTTCGTCAACTTGCCGATTGGGGCGCCAACGTCATCAAGGTCGAGGCGCCCGAAGCCGTCGATGGCTCGAAGGGCATGGGCGGCGATCGCGACGGATCCGATTTCCAGAACACGCACCGGAACAAGCGTAGCATCACGCTCAATCTCAAACGTCCGGAAGGACGCAAGCTCTTTTACGCGCTGGTTGCCAAGGCAGATGTGGTCGTCGAGAACTATAGGCCCGATGTGAAGGCTCGCCTTGGCATCGACTATGAAAACCTCAAGTCGGTCAACAAGCGCATCGTGCTTGCCAGCATATCGGGCTTCGGGCAGTCCGGACCTTATGCGCGCCGCCCCGGTTTCGATCAGATCGCTCAAGGCATGGGTGGGCTGATGTCCGTAACGGGCTTGCCAGGGCAGGGTCCGGTACGGGCCGGAATCCCGATCGCCGACCTGTCGACCGGCCTTTACGCCGCCATCGGCATCTTGATCGCCCTGTTGGAGCGTGAGGTTTCGGGCGAGGGTCAGTGGGTACACACCTCGCTGCTGGAGGCGCAGATCGCCATGCTGGATTTCCAGGCAACGCGCTGGCTGATTGACAAGGAACGTCCGGGCCAGGCCGGCAACAACCATCCAACCAGCATTCCGACCGGCCTGTTTCGCGCGCGCGACGGATTGCTCAATCTTGCCGGCGGCGGCGAAACCATGTGGCGGCGGATATGCTCCACATTGGAGTTAGGCGATGTGCAGGAGCGTCCGGAATTTTCGTCGGAAGAACTGCGATCGAAGAATCGCGACGCGTTGAACATGATCCTTCAGGAGCGCTTTGCCCAGAATACCGTCGGCCATTGGGTAAGCCTTCTCAACGAGGCCGGGGTGCCATGTGGCCCGGTCTATAGCGTCGATGAGATGTTTTCCGATCCCCATGTCGACGCGCTCGATATGCGCCTGCCGGTGCAGCACAGGCGGCTCGGTCCTCTGGATCTGCTTCGCAGTCCCATTTCCCTCAGCCGCGGCGCGCGGCGGGCGGAGCCGACGCCGGAGCGCGGAGAGCACACGGATGCCGTGTTGAAGGAGTTCGGCATAACGGCCGAGCGGATCGCTTCCTTACGCGACCAGAACGTCATCTAAACCTGCCGGATCGAACAAATGGCCTCGTCATCTTTGCAGCTCAGGACCAACGACGGGATATCGACGCTGACCTTGAACAACCCGGAAAAGCACAACGCGATGAATTTCGCGATGTGGCAGGCGCTCCCGCCCCTGTTGCAAAAGACTGCTACGGATCGAGCTACACGAGTCCTGATCCTTACCGGCGCCGGCGAGCGCGCCTTTTGCTCAGGCAATGACGTTTCCGAGTTCGATCAAGTCCGCTCCACGCCAGCGCAGATCGAAGTCTACAACGGGCTGCAACGAACCGTCTGCGAACATCTCGCGAAACTGTCGATGCCGACCATCGCGATGATCGATGGGTATTGTTTCGGCGCCGGTCTCGAGTTCGCTCTGCTGTGCGACTTCCGTTATTGCACGCCGGCCTCGCGCTTCGCCGTGCCGGCCGTCAAGCTGGGATTGCCCTACCGTTACGAGGATATCGTTAAGCTGCTCGACGTAATCGGGCCGTCGCGCACCCGGGAGATGGTGCTCGGCGGGCGACAGATTGGCGGCGAGCGAGCCGCCGAAATCGGTCTCGTGCATCGGCTCGCGCCCTCGCGCCAGTCGCTTGTTCGCGAGGTGGCCGAATTGGCCGGCGAGCTTGCGACGGCTGCGCCGCTCAGCCTCGCCGCGGCAAAAGTTACCATCAATGAGGCGCTGCGGCGCGATGCAGACCCCGATCTCGCGCTTTGCCAGAAGCTCGCTGACGAAGTCTATGCCAGTCAGGATTACGCCGAAGGCCGAGCCGCTTTCGCAGCCAAGCGCAAGCCGCGATTTGAAGGACGTTGATGGGCCTCGTAGAACCGGCTTGATGAACTCAAGGGATTGCGGACGATATTCATGAACTACCGGATTGCGATTGATATTGGCGGCACGTTTACGGACGGCGTCATTGAAAACGCCGCCACTGGGGAGGTGCGGCTGGCGAAGCGTTTGACCACCCAGGCCGATCCAGGGGAGGCGCTTGCCGATGTGGTCGACGACCTGCTTGCCGCCGTGCGTCAATTCAATGGAAGTGGCCGTCCGGCTGAGGTCGTATCCGAAGTCGTTCACGGCAGCACGCTGGTCACCAATGCGCTGATCGAACGTAAAGGCGCCAGGACGGTGCTGGTCGCGACGGAAGGCACCGCTGACGTCATCGATATCGGCCGCGAAGTACGCTACGATCTGTACGACCTCGACATCGAGATGCCGAGGCCGCTGGTCGCACGCGAGCACCGGTTCGAACTGCCCGAACGCATCGCTGCTGACGGCGTCATCCTTGCTGCGCCGGGGCAGGCCGGGATCGAAGCCATCATCGAGAAACTGAAGCAATCCGGCGCTCAATCGGTCGCGGTTTCGTTCCTGCATTCCTGCGTCAATCCGGAAAACGAGATACGCGTGGGAGCTGCGCTCAGGTCCGCTCTGCCCGATATCGCAATCTCGCTTTCGTCGCGCGTTGCCCGCGAAATCCGCGAATACGAACGGACGACGACAGCGACCGCGAATGCGTTCGTTCAGCCGATCGTCGCAAAATACCTCAACGAACTGTCGGCACGGCTGCGCCAGGCCGGGATCGATGCGCCCCTGCGCATTATGGTGTCGAGTGGCGGTTCGACGTCCGCCGGCATTGCTGCCGAGGTGCCGATCACGATACTGGAGTCGGGCCCGGCCGGGGGCGTCTTGAGCGCGGCCAATGCCGGGCGCGCGGCGGGCTTTGACGATGTTCTCGCCTTCGATATGGGCGGCACCACGGCAAAGATCTGCATGGTGGTAGGCGGCGCGCCGTCGGTCGTGCATACATTCGAGGCCGCTCGGGTCCGCCGCTTCAAGAAGGGCAGCGGTCTGCCGCTTCTGATCGCCAGCATCGACCTGATCGAGATCGGCGCCGGCGGCGGCAGCATCGCACGCATCAGCGATCTTGGCCTGCTAACGGTGGGACCTGACAGCGCCGCGGCCGAACCCGGCCCCGCCTGCTATGGCAAGGGCGGCGAAAGCGCCACTGTCACCGACGCCGACCTGATCCTCGGCTATCTTAATGCGGGTTTCTTCCTCGGCGGCCGCATGGCGCTCGATGTGCCCGCCGCAAAGGCTGCGTTGCAGCGGCTTGGCGATCGCCTGTCGCTCAAGCCGCAGGAAGTCGCCAAGGGCATTTTCAACGTCGTCAACGAAGCGATGGCGGCGGCGGCACGTGTGCACATCGCGGAAAAGGCGCAGGATCCCCGGCGTTTCACCATGGTTGCAACGGGCGGAGCCGGTCCTGTTCATGCCGTCGAAATCGCGCGCAAGCTGCGCGTGCCCCGTGTACTGTTTCCGATCGCGGCAGGGACCGGTTCCTGTCTCGGATTCCTGGCGGCGCCGCTTCGCGTCGATCGCTCCTGGTCCAAGCCGCAAGGCCTGGAAACCGTTGATTGGCAGGCAACCGAGGCAACGCTTGCGGAGCTCAAGTGCGAAGCCGAACAGGAGCTCAGGTCAGCGCTGACGGGTCCTGCCGATATCACCTGGCAAATTCTCGTCGAGATGCGATATGTCGGGCAGGGGGCCAACCTCACGGTCTCCTTTCCCTGGCGCAGCGTCGGCCCGACCTTTGCAACAGAGCTCGATGCTGCTTTCCGCAGGGCCTATGAAACCAACTATGGCGGCGTTTTGCCGGCGGGATCGCTGGAGGTCGTGACCTGGCGTATCGTCGGAGCGACGCAGCAGGACATCAAGCGCTTTGTCTGGCCGGCCGGTAGCGAGACGTCCGCGGCCAAGCCCAAGGCGCATCGCGCGATTTTTTGCACACAGGCCGATAGGATGACAGAAGTGCCGGTCTACGACCGCTATGCACTCAGGGGCGGGACGAGGTTGCGGGGGCCATTGATCCTCGAAGAATCGGAATCGACCATCGTGGTGCCGATCGAGGCCGATGTCGAAGTGCTTGATGATATCAGCGTGCTGATCCATCTGGGAGCCGAAGCATGATTGATCCCATTTCGCTAGAGATCCTCTGGACCCGGCTGGTCAGCCTTGTCGACGAGGCCGCCGCGACGTTGGTGCGCACTTCATTTTCAACGATCGTACGGGAATCGAACGATTACGCCGTCGTGCTTCTCGATCGCGATGCGCAGTTGCTCGCGCAATCGAGCCAGAGCATTCCCTCATTCATCTGCACGCTGCCGGAAACGGTGCGGCATTTCCTCAAAGTGTTTCCACGCGAGACACTGAAGCCTGGCGACATCATGATCACGAACGATCCGTGGCTCGGCACGGGTCATCTTCCCGACATCAATATCGCGATGCCGGTTTTCCGGGATGGCATCCTCGTGGGTTTCGCCGGCAGCGTGGCGCACTCGCCCGATATCGGCGGGCGCTTGCGTTCGCCGGGTAACCGCGATCTCTACGAGGAAGGGCTGCGTATTCCACCGATGAAATTGGTCGCGGCCGGCACCATAAATGAAACGCTGCTTGAGATAATCCGGAACAACGTACGAATTCCCGAACAGGTTATGGGCGATTTGTGGGCGCAGGTTTCGGCAAATCGCATGCTGTCGCAGCGTCTGCTCGAGATGCTCGATGAGACCGAATGCGATCTCGTCGAGGTCGGCAAGGAAATGCATGGGCGATCCGAAGCCGCCATGCGTAGCGCCATCCAGGCCTTGCCGGATGGTGACTACGAGTATGAGGCTCGGGTGGACGGCTTCATCGAGCCGGTCACGATCCGTTGCCGGATCATCGTCAAGGGCGATGCACTGACTGTCGATTACGCGGGCTCATCCCCGCAATTGCCGCGGGCCATCAATGTCGTGCCGATTTACACCTTTGCCTACACCGCCTATGCGCTCAAATGCGTGCTTGCGCCGACCGTCCCGAACAATGACGGCTCATTCCGGCCCATCACCACGATGGCGCCGCCAGGGTCAATCCTCAATCCGAAATTCCCCGCGGCAGTGAGCGCACGCGCCATGACCGGCCATCTGCTGCCGACCGCCGTGATGGGCGCGCTCGCCAACGTGATTCCGGATCGTGTTCGCGCCGCGGCGGGATCACCGTTGTGGTGTGTGCAACTCGCTGGCGCGCACGAGGGCCGACGCTTTGCCTCGACATTGTTCCTCAATGGCGGCCAAGGTGCCGGTGCGAAGGGCGACGGGCTGCCGTCCCTCAGCTTCCCCAGCAATCTTGCAAACACGCCGATCGAGGTGATCGAATCTCAGGCGCCCATTCGGGTCATACGGCGCGCGCTGCGGCGCGGTACCGGCGGCAAGGGCCGGACGCGCGGCGGCGATGGACAGGTGTTCGAGCTTGACCTGCTGGCAGATGAGCCGGTGACGATGTCGTTCATGGCCGATCGTCTGCGGACGGCCGCCCCGGGGATGCGCGGCGGCGAATCCGGTGCCACCGGCCGCCTGCTGCTCAATGGCGAGCCCATCGATCCCAGAGAAGCCATAACGGCCGCGCCGGGATCGCGATTGACGCTCGAAACGCCGGGAGGCGGCGGGTTTGGACCTGCGAGCGAACGTGCGAAGGTTCATGGCTGACAGCGGAAAACCCAGAGGCTCGGGCGAGTTATATTTATGCTGAAATGCTTCCCGAGCGACGTCGGTCCTTCGGACGTCCTCGAGAGATTTTGGGATGACGCATTTTCGAAGGGGCAATTTTCCGACTTCTGCCCAACGCAGGGTAGTGATCTCGGCTCTTGGGCCATCAGCGAAATGGCAGGCGCCTTATTTAAGCGCTGCGGAGGAGACTTTTTAAAATAGGTTCTTCACATGCGGACATGACCGCGCGACTTCGACGTGCCTCATCTGCCCTTTCGACCGGCTGATCCGTTAACGAGCGGAACTCCTTGGCGTCAATTCAAAATTAACCGTAGATATTTACCCTGCGAACGATTGCAGTTTGGGTCTCGTGGTGTCGCTCGAGTTGGGTTTTTGGCATGTCGCTTGAGCAAAAGGGGGGCATCAGGAACGTAGATGACGACGCAACAGCTGCAACTCGGGCTCCGGATGGCGTCACCCTCGGTGATTTGGCCAGCATTCTCGTTCGGCGCAGAGCGTGGATTCTCGGAACGACGCTCGCCTGTCTTGTCCTGGCGGCCGGATATTTGGCGCTCGTAAAACCTACCTACACCTCTACCGCAGAGGTCTACGTCGATCCTCGCGATCGTCCGACCCCTAAAGAGGACCCGGGCGAGAAAAGTAGTGTGCCGGGAGATGGTCTTCTCCTCGTCGAAAGCCAGCTGAGAATAATCACATCCGGCGAAGTTCTTTCGCGGGTCGTCGATCGGATGAATCTGTCCGAGGACCCAGAATTCAACGGCCGTAGCGGCCTCATCGCCAGCATCAAAGCGATGTTCGGTTTCGGAGGAGCCGGTAACCCGAAACTGGCCGCGTTGCGCCGCTTACGCTTGGCGACATCGGCCAAGCGGAATGAGCGCTCCTATGTGATCGATATTTCCGTTTCGGCCCATGCGCCACAACGGGCGACGGATCTCGCGAATGCGGTTGCCAACGCTTATCTGGAAGAACAGGCCAGCGCGAATGCGAACTTCGACCGGCGGATTTCCGAGGCGATTACGTCGCAATTGGAGAGAATGCGCGATGCTGTGAGCCACTCGGAGCAGGCCGTCGCAGCCTACAAGGTGGCTCATAACCTGGTAGGCTCGCGCGACAGGCTGGTTACAGACCAAGAGCTTACTGAAGCCAATACTCAGCTTGCCAATGCCAAGGCAAGGTTGAATGAGGCGCAGGCGCGCGTCAAACTTGTCGATTCCATCGAATCGGGCGGCGCGCCGCTTGAGTCTCTGCCGGAAGCCATACAATCCAGCACTATCGCGCAATTGCGGGCCCGCGCCGTTGACGCTTCGCGCGCTGAAGCTCAGCTAGCGCAGGTCGTCGGCCCCAATCATCCTGCCTTGCAGCAGGCGCGGGCGCAGGTGCGGGATGTCCAGGCCGCAATCAAGAACGAGGTCAAGCTTATTGCTCAAGCCGTACGGAACGTCGCTATAAGCGAGCGTACAAATGTCCAGAACCTTCAGGCACGCTTCGACTCATTGAAGGCGCTCACGCAGACCAACGAAAAGGCTATGGTGGCGTTGCGCGAACTCCAGCTCAAGGCAGACTCCGACCGCGCAGTGTATGAAACCTATCTCGCAAGGGCTAAAGCGGCGACTGAAGAGCAAGTCATCAACAATACCAATATCAGACTGATTTCTCGAGCAATTCTTCCCGACCGACCGAGTTGGCCGCCGATGATTCCTGTAATGGCCGGGGCCCTGTTTGGCGGAATATTCTTCGGTATCGTGCTGGCGCTACTGCGCGGCGCAGCAGACCAGTTTATGGGAACGCCGCCGAAGCCGGGTGCTGGAGACGAAAGAATGGAGAAGCCGCCTACGCAAGTTGCGGAAATTCCCGTTATCGGACGCCGTGACCAGCTATCCCGTCTGAAAGCGGAACTGCTAGCGGCGCCAGCCGGCCATTCCATTCTGCTAGTGCGAGCCTCGAGTGACGAAGCGCTGGAACTGGTTGCATTGGAGCTTGCACGTGCCGTCGAAGAGTCCGGACAGAAAATAGTTCTGATCGACGCCGATCTGAAAGCCAATATCATATCATCACGATTGCGGTTCAACGAGCGAGTCGGGGTTCGCGACATATTGGCAGGCGAGGCTTCCATTCACGAGGCCGCCCATGCGCTGGGGCGGACGGGGATAAAGATCATCCCCGCCGGCGTAGCGGCATTGGCGCCGCCCAACCAGCAAATGCGAAACGTGCTCTCGATAGCTTTGCGTCAGGCGAAGGAGTTGGGCCGCGTTATCATCGATGGGGGCGAATTGGGCGCGACGGCATCAGAATTTGGCCTCTATGCCATGGCGGACGAAGTTATCTTTCTCGAGACAGCGCAGAGCGACCGGGTATCTGACGTATCCGTACTCGTCGACCTGTTGCGCCATCGTCAGATCAAGGCGAAGGCAGTATTCATCGATCCAACGTCTCATGCGTTGGCCGCTTGATTTGCACGATATCCCCCCGGTTAGATACTGGTGAGGCGCAAATTGAAATTGCGCAAGCAAGGCTACGCGGCCTGGCGGCAGGTTGAACCGCTGGAACCGATCAGCCGATATCTGCGCGATTTGGCTCGGCGGACTGACGTGCGCTTGTGCGATTGAACCAGCCGGCGATGCGCCGCCGCGTGAAATGTTGCCGACGATGAAAGTGCCATCGCAGGCTGCGATTGACGGTGAGCGAACGTCTATAGTGGGCCATGCGCATGGCCTCGAGATCGGTCGCTTGCTTAATCGGATCGGAATAGAAATCCTTTATCTTTTCCTTGCCCATTCCAGGGGTCTCGACCCATTGTGGGATAAGGACATTGCAAAGCCTGTCGATATCGGTCAGCAGCCTGGTGACACCAGTTCCGGCAGCGGGACACGACGTTTGGAAGGCATCTCCAACGAGGACGATGCCATCTTGATGGACGTTTTCAGCAATGGAGAGATCCATCACCCAGTTCTGAACCTTATCGATCGGCTCTATCTCGCCGACGAAGTTGGAAAGACCCGGCAATGCGTGGAACAGCCTTGCGATCGGATCGCGGCGGAACTCGCGAATCCAAAGGTCCTCGTGATCGAGGAAAGTAAAGAGGTTGGCACGCAGCAAGCCGCCGACCGGAAAAAGGCTGAGATAGTCGATCCGGTTCGAGGCGCCAGCGCCGTAATAGGTGAGCGCTTGAAAAGCCGGCGTCCGCTTCGTCTTCGGTGCGACCGTAAAGCCAAACGATATCGATTGCTTTTCCGCGACGATGCGCCGGCCGATGCCAATCTTGTGCCGGAGCGAGTCTGCCACCCCGGTCGCCAGGATGATCAGATCGGCCTTGATCGCGCCGCGGCTCGATAGCGATATTTGTTGCGTCTGTGGGGTGGTCTGAATGTCTCGAACGTCGTCGATGATCAAATCTACGGATGCCGGAAGTTGTGCGCGGACGATGCGGACGATGTCTTCGTAAAGGATGCCGAAATGCGGGTCCTGGTTTCGATCGACGATGCTGCCCGCGCGAACGTTGAGAATGTCATGAAACGGCGTCGCTTCTCCGGCGATCGAATCAAAAACTCCAAGCTTGCGCATCAGGTCGATTTGCCGGCCTACAATCTTTTCGACACGAAACTGTTTTGGGTAGACCGAATGCTTGTCGATAAGCGTGACCCGGTGACCGGCCCGCGCCAGAACGACAGCGCAGAGAGAGCCACTCAAGCCGGCGCCGATGATCGCAATGTGCGCGCTCTTGAGTGTTCCAGATCTGGATAGCGTTTCGCGATCGGCGTATGTCATATTGTCACTACAAGAATGTCTCTGATTACGCGGCGGCTTTCGCCGGCCCACCTTGCGATATCGTGCCGGAAGGAAGGTCCAGCTCCGCGATATAACGCTTGCCGATAGCTTCGATTGAGAAGAGCTGAAGGTGCTCCTTCAGCTCGTTCGACATGGCTGGCTTGGGAACATCCAGATTCGCAACTATCGCATCCGCGAGTGCCTCGACGTCGCCCACCCGGATAAGAGTGCCATAGCGGCCGCCAGCCAGGATCTCCCTAGGACCATGAGGGCAATCCGTACTGATCACCGGCGTTCCGCAGGCAAGAGCCTCGACAATGACGTTGCCGAAGCCTTCGGCAAGCGACGACAGGACAAAAACCGATGCGTGTCGCATGTAGGCGAGCGGGTTGGAGGCATATCCGAGAAGATGAACATAGGGAGCAATGCCGAGTGAACTGGCCAGACCCTGCAACTCCTCGCGGTCGTCGCCTTCGCCCAGGATGACGAGGTGTGAGGCCCGTCGCTTGACAACGCGAGCAAATGCCAGGAGCAGGTGCCTGTAACCCTTCTGCTTATGCAAGCGGCCTACCGCAAGTACGAACGGCTCTTCGGGCTTGATCGAAGCCGGCAGCACGGGTGTCAGGTCGGCCTGTGCCTCGAACCCTTCGTGAATGATCGGATTATAGATGCGACGGATCGGCTTTTTGCTCAGGCCGGGTAAGCGGCTGAGCTGCTCTTTCAGTCCGTCCGATACCGCGATGAACGCATCGGCAGCGTGAAACGTGGATGCGATGGCCGTCATCATAGGCCAACGATGTATCTGCAACGGCAGTATTCCCGGCTCGGACAGCGAATTGTCGAGGCGAACGAGAAGCCGGTGGGGATGAGAACTAAACATCTTCCCGAGACAGGAGATGACGGCAGCGTTTTCGACCGAGCTCAGAACGACCGATGGACGTACGATCCGCAGATATCGCAAATAGGCCGGCAAGCTGAGCATCACTTTGGAAGCGTCAAGACTGACCAACCGGACGCCGTTGGGCACCTTATCCTTCAAGGAGCCGAAATATTTGCATACGACAAGGTCAACCCGGAGTCCCTGATCGAGAAAATAGCTTGCCAGATTGAGCTGAACGCGTTCCGCTCCTCCGCTATAAAGCGTTGGAAGAAAAAGCGCGACGTCGGGCCGTGTTTCGCCGGCGACCAGCCGAGATACGGGAATGCGGGCTGCTGCAGTCATCGAAAGTAACTCGTTATCATAATGTGACGGGCTACTATTCCGGCAACATAGGAGACAATGATTGCGCTGGCGGCGCCATAGAGCGAAAAGGGTGGAATTAGTATCACGTTGGCGAAAACTGATAGCGCGATGACAAATAATCCGCTGAACAGGGTGAACGTATCCTTGTAGCGGCTGTAGAACACGGTGCCCTGAACCTCATAGGCCATGCGGAGCACGAAACCCAGCAGAACCAGCCACAGCACCCCTATCCAATCCGCTACGAGAGGCCGGTTCAGATATGGAACAGCAACTTTTACAAGCACGCCGGTGCAAATCGCCAACACGATCGAAATCGCTACCGTCTCGACGAGCAGAAGCCGGAAGACGCTCCAATATGTGCGGTCTTGACGCGCATGGGCGTTGATGAGTCTTGGTCCGGATATCTGAACAATTCCGGTATCGACAAGATTGCTCAGGGCGTTGCCAATCGACCAGAACAGCACATAGACGCCGGTAAATTCCAGCCCCATGAACAGGCTGACAAGATAGCGGTCGGTGTACTGCGCCACTGTATTGGCAATGTCATTGACGTACAGGATTCGAGATGCCTTGAAGTGATGCAGAAACCACTCCTTATGTCCGACCCCCGGCGTGGCGTGCAGCCACGGCCATTCGCGCGCTGCCAGGGCAAAGCCGGCAATCGCCAGCAAGCCACCACCTATCCAGAACGTCAGCAGAGCGTGCAGATCGCGCAGAGCGGGAAACAGGAAGGCAAAGACCATATAGACGTAGATCCATCCGCCGGTGCGGAAGAACATCAGCACATTCGCCAAGCATGGTCGCAAAAGATGATTTAGCAGGATGAACAGATCGCCATTCACGTGCTCGAGAAAAACGATGGCGAGAACAATTGAAGCGAGTGCGATCTGATCGAGGTAGAAGCCGACGCTGATGACGACAAAGCTGACAAGCGCATAGACTGCTGCCTGAATGCCCCAGTAACGGTGGAGCATTCGGGTGACTTCATCGAGCCTCTGCGAGACCGCGTTACGGCTCAGGACACGGATCAGCCCAAGGCTGGCAACAATCGGAAACATTACCGCAGCGCCGGCAACGAGGCCGTAGACTCCCAAAGTCTCGAGCCCGATAAACTTCGCGATAAAGAGCGTGAGTGCGAACTTTGCGGCGAGCGAGAGGCCGCGCAACCCCATGATCGTCAACGACGTCAATGTGCGGCTACTTAGTACCGTATCGAGCGTCGAGTCGACGAGCAAGGATTCATCCTCTACGAAAAGCGGAGAAGCAGGTACATTGCGCCGCGCCGTCCCAACGGTGATAAAGATGGTCGCCCAGGAAAATCATCGGAGCGCCTCCCCGACGGCACGACGGCCTGTGGTCCGTTCCGGCTTTTTTGGACGCGATTGAATTGCTGGTGCTGTTTTCGATTTAAGCGTCGTTTCGACAAGGCTGTCATACAGTTCGACCAGATCCCGGTTCATCCGCTCTCTCCGAAACAAGGAGACGAAAGTAGCGCGCGCCGCGGCATTCATCGCCCGGCGGTCGGCGTTTTCGAGGATCGTCAGGGCGCGATCCAGGGAACCAGGCGTGTCGATGTCCATCAGAACGCCGTTGACACCGTTTTTGATGAAATACGGAAAGGCGCCGTGACTGCTACAGATCAACGGGCGTCCAGATCGCAGTACCTCGATCGCGAGCAACGGCATCCCCTCCCAGCGCGAGGGCATGACAACGGCATCGAACTTCCGAAACATCGCGGGCAAAGTCTCGCGTGGCACCCAGCCCAGAAGCTTGACGTCGGGAGGTATCGTCAGGTCGTGATTGTCGACGATCTTTGCACCGGCCAATGTCAGAGTTGCGCGTCCGGGTTTAAGCAGCGCGAAATCGCGCAGGAGAAGGTCGACGCCCTTCTGCGAATCGAATCGTCCGACGAAGAGTAAACGCATCGGACCGGCCGGCTCAGTTACAGGCCGCGGTGCATCGGGGAACGGCGCCTGGTCTTTTATGCCGCTCACGATCAGCTTGGTATTGCTGAGCGAGATGCCGGCTTTTCGAAGGAGCGGCTCTTCGTGGGGAGAAACGTTAACTATGGCGTCGGCATGACGGCTGAGCCTGCGTTCAAGCATTGCGCAAAGGCGGGTCATGACGGTCTGCCGGGGGCGATCGAACGCCCAGCAGTGCGCACAATAGACAATGCGAGGCCGGGAATGCATTGCTCGAATGATCAATCGACCGATCGCGCCGGCGAAGCTGCTGTGTAAATGGACGATGTCGGGATTGTGCAGTTTGATATTTTCCCGAATCGCCAAAGCGAGTGCCAGGATCGAGCGGAGATCTCGGCCCGTTCGCTCATAGGTTTCAACGATACAATTGATCGATGATGCGATGGACTCGCGCTGGCTTGCCGGCACCAGCACCATAATCTCGTCCGCTCCGAATTGCTGTATTTGATACGGCAATATTTCCTCGAGATACGAGGCTGGCCCGCCAATCAGGCTTTCGCAGATGTGGAGAATTTTCATTAAATACCCGCGCTACCATCTGGGGAGAGGCAGACTGGTCTCTGGAGGCCGCGCCCATCGCGTACTCATCGTTCGCAGACAATGCGAAACTTACCGCCTCCGCTTCGAAGATGTGCGGCAAAAGCAAAAACAAGGTGAATATGGAAGCGTAAAAATGCCCCTGTATCAGCGTGCAACAGTCACCGGGATATAGCTGACGGATGTCTTTGGCTGAATTTCCAAAACGCCGTTAGTGTTCGGTTGTGAGACATCTTCTCGTCCCAGGTGATCGATCACCGGGCCGGACCTGCGCCAACCAGGCACAACTACTTTTTGCGACGTCCCATTTGTCTCCGTCGTCCAGGCGGCAAGTTTGCATTGCTCGCCGGTTTCATCGCAAAATCGCAAAATCGTGATGCCTCGCGCGGTCGCCGGGTCGAAACGCGCAATCGTCTCGCGCAAGGACATTCCGCCGATCTCATGCGACAGGGTTCTGTAGGCTTGAAACGACGGGCGCAACGTTCCGTCAGATCGTACCAATCCAAACCGATCTTCGATCTCGTCGTCGTCGGTTCCGACGTCCATCAGACAGTACCAATTGGTCAAGTTGACCCGTTCCATCAAATTGGTGAGGAACATTCGGGGAAGCCAGAGCGCTTGAGTATCCTCGGAGATTCCGGACCGATAGACCGAATCGCCCCATTCAGTGTCGATGACCGGCTTGCGTGGGATCGCCGCCGGCCATGCGGCGAAATAGTTGTTGCGAAGAACGGCGTAGTCGCGCGAAACGGTCTCGGGAGTCTGCCCAAAGCGGTGCGTGTGCAGGCTGATTGCATCAAGGCAAGTCAAAAGTTCCTTATCGTTCAGCAGTGCCCGTATCAGCGGCTTTCTCGGCCGCCAGACTGTCGGCATCTGGGCTGCACCGGGGCCGGTCACAAAAGCGCTTGGGACGCGTTGTTTGATCGCGAGGCAGGCTTCACGGGCGAGATTGACATAGTTTTGAGGAGCGGGCTTCGGCGGCCAAAATCCATCCTGGTCGGGTTCGTTCCAGATCTCCCAGATCGGATTGAGGTGCTGGTATCGCTCCGCCGCTGCTGCAGCCCACCGGGCAAACGCTGCAATCTGCGAAGGCGTCGAGGGTGGTCCGGCGCCGTGATCGCGCTTGCCGTCCACAACCGCGTCATAGCGCGTCCCATACAGCGGGTTAGGCCTGTTCAGAATGAACAACGGACGCAATCGAAGCTTTTCCAGCTCGGCCGCGAACGCATCGTAAAGGGACCAATCATCGAGCCCCGGCCGTTTCTCGATCCATGGCCAATTGAGGTCGATTCGGACGATGGTCGCGCCGAGGGTGGACGCAAGGTTAAGACGTTCACGCCAATCCGGCAGATTCAAGTAATTATCGGTAAACTGAACCGAGAGCCCGCTGGCGACTGTCGCATCTGATGATTGTGCGTGGATCGTGGAGAGCGGTGCCAATAGAGCGCATATGATCGCTGCGACGAAAATGCGCGTCCGGGCAACGATTCTGTTGGTTAACAAGACAGCAATACAACCCATCGATTCACCACAGTCGCTTTCCGTTCAGATATTTCGAACGATTTGGCATATAAGAGTCTACGATATCGATAACATCATCGTACGTTCCTCGTCGTTGACCGACCAGATACGAACGTCTCGCGCAATTACGACATCGCGACGGAGCATCAAAAGGGATGAAGCGACGAACTGCCTTCCTTATGCCTGCCTACAATCCGCCCCACGATGATCTGACTCGAACCGTCAACTCATTGCTCGCGCAAACCGAAGACGCCGATATCGTTATTGTCGATGACGGCTCGCGGAGATCCGTGAGCGAGATGCTTGCGCCACATGCCAATATCATCTTGCTTCGCTTCGATCGAAATCGAGGTATCGCGGCTGCGCTGAACCACGGCCTCGAATACATCGTCAGGAGCGGATACGAATTTGTGGCGCGCATGGATTGCGGTGACATTTGCGTGCGGGATCGCATCGCAAAGCAACAGGCCTATATGGACGCTCATCCTGACACGGATCTGCTTGGAGCCTTCGCGGATATCGTGGACGAGGACGGCAATCACTTGTTCTTCGAGGGAACGTCCGGTGGGAGGGCGGCGATCAGACGCAAGCTCCAAGACAACGCGGCATTCAAGCATCCAACATTCTTCTTTCGGGCGTCCTGCGTTCAAAGGCTGGGCGGTTATTCGACCGACTATCCGCACGCTGAAGACTATGAATTCATGCAGCGCGTGTACAAGAAGGGAAATATTGACTGTCTCGACGATGTTCTTGTGATCTATGAGAAGAATTCGAGCAGCATCAGCAGCAGAAATCGCAGCGCACAGTTACGATCACGCTTGCGAATTCAGCTGAAGTATCTCGAGCCGACCAGCGTCTCAGCATATGTCGGCATGGCTCGTACGATAGTTACGCTGCTTGTCCCGGCTCCGATATGGGCCCGCCTTTCGCAGTTGTATTGGGGCCGTATGGGCGAACGCGACGTGGCGGCCAAGGCGCGATTGCTTCGATGACGTCACTGGCGGGATCAGTCATTGGTGCGAGGAGGGAAGCGAAAAACGGCGTGCTCGACCGGATGGTCTGGCTTGCGGTCGCGGTGCTGCCAATCACCGGCCTCTCCGGCATCGGCGCGTTCGGGGAGCTAAAAGGATCAGCTACAGTTTATGTTCTCGCGGCAGCGATTCTGGTTGCCGTTTTCACGACGCCGCCCAGAGAAGTCCTGATACCGCGGCCTCTCTTCGTCTTTGTGGCCTTCCTGCTGGTCTGGCTCGTGGTGACCACGGCGATTAATTTCGATGGAATCCTGACTTCTGTTTATCACGGTCGGAGCGGCTTCAATAAGTTTGCGACGTCATCTGCCGTTCTCATTTTCGGGATTGCGAGTGCACTTGTCTGCGCAAGGCCGTTCCGGCGTGTGAACGACGTTGAGCAGCTATTCGTGAATCCGCTGGTTGTCGCCGTCGTCGCTTGCGCCGTTTTCGCTGTTCCGGAAATCTTGTCGTGGTTCTCGTCGGCTGGCGAGTTCCTATATAAAATCTCGACTGGGTTGCTGCATACGGCGGACGACGAGGAGGGCCGTGTCGCCGGCCGGCTTATCAGTCTTGCTTTCGAGGCGCCCGATCTCTCTTACTTCTGCGGCTTTGCGTGCCCGTGGATGCTGCTCGCCTACCGTCTGCGAGCCGGGAACCGTCCGTTGCTCAGTGCGCCTATCCTGGCAGGCCTGCCTCTACTGCTTTGCCTGATCACGTTGTTATTGAGCAATTCGCGGACCGGTCTGTTGATGCTGGGCGGGCTGGTCTTCGCCGAATTCGTCTACTGGATCGGAATGCGCGGCCTGCGGCTCGGCGTCCTTGCGGCGGTTGCCGCCGTTCCCGTGTTTGCCGCAGTTGTGGTTGTGCCCTGGCTTGCCTTGCATGAGGTAGATGCCACCCTCGCTGCGGGTGATGTCTCCACAACGTCGCGATTGGCGTTGTTCAGCGCGCAAACGTCAATTTTCGCCAATAATCCGGTCTTCGGCGTTGGGTTCGGGCAGTTCGGCTTCCATGCTTATCCGGTTTTGCCGTCATGGGCGTGGGACAGCTACGAAGTCGTCAATTGGTTCGAGACGTTCGACGATCTGCCGCCGACTTTCAATGTTGCGGGGCGGCTCGGCGCGGAACTCGGGGCACCCGGCTTGGTGATCTGGTACGGCTTTTGGGTCATGGCAATCATCCGGATTGCGCGGGCGGCAATTCGGCTGCCGCGCGGCTCATCACTGAACTTTTTGAATGCCGCGCTGCTCGGCAGTATTTTCAGCCTAATACTCGGCGGAATGAGTAACGATCCGTTTCGGCGTCCGGAAACCTGGCTTCTCATAGCAATTACGGCGCTTCATGCGGGACGAACGTCGGAGCAGCCGGTGTGACGATCGGGATTGATGTGATGGAGAGCAGCGACTCGAGGCGGCGGTTGCGCTGCATCGTCGTTTTATCCTCGTTTCAGGTGCCAGGTCTTAACTCTGGAAGCCAGGGGCGGTCGCAGCCCCTATCGAATATGCTAGGCCGGAGCCATAGTTCTGCGTCCAACCAGCGCAAAGCTGGAGGGCCGGCTTGATGGCCGCAAATTGTTGCACGACAGGTTTATCGAGGATTTTGGAATCGTCGCTTCGACATGTGCAGCCGCACTCGTTTGACGATAAAGTCGGCCTCGCATCTCTGGGGGAGGATAGAGCGCGCCTTGCAGTAATTCTGCCAAGGCACCGACTTTGGGAGTGGCATCGGCAGCTGCTTCTACATCTCGTAAAAAGCTACGACGTAGCCGTGTTTCTGGATGACCGTGCGCCACCATATCCGGCGGCGGAACGGCTTTGGTTGAAATTGGAGCAATTAGCGTTCCCCAGTGGGGCGCTTCCACAGCCGATCGCTCCTGGGGACGACTGGCGGCCCGTATCTGATTTTGTGGACATCTTCGGTGAGATCGTCATCAACTTGTCTGAGTGCTCTCATTCCTATGCCGGCGCCCTCGAACTCCGATATGACGGCGTCTTGGACAGTTGTGCACTCATTGACGGATTGTTGTCGCAGAGGTCGCCATACCTTTCCGTCCAACGCTCGGACGGGGCCGGAACCCTTGCAGCATCGAGATTGGCGATCGAAGACAAGTTCCTGATCGGGCGCGGGCTACAGAACTCTTTCTCCCGTTGCGTATCGCTTATCGACCGCGCGTTGTCTTCGACCGAAGGTCGGCTTGCCGGTGAGGCAGGCTCGGCCATAATACCCGGAAATGGAACGCTGATCGAATTCGTTCCGCGCATGATCGCGCACAAAGCTTCGAATTTGATCAAGAAGCCATTCCGGCGCTCCGAGCATTGGCAGGTGGCCCTGCGCCACGGTGCGCAGCCTTTCAACGTTGTCCAAGATGACGGCGACCGCTTCTACGCCGATCCATTCCTGCATCGAGCGAACGGCCGCACGTTTTTATTTGTCGAAGAGTACCCCTATGCCGAGCGAAAGGGCGTGATCTCAGCGGCGGAGGTTGTCGACGATCGGCTTCTGACTGCGCCAGTGCCGGTGCTCAAGCGGCCCTATCATCTTTCGTACCCGTTCGTTTTCGAACACGAAGGGGAGTTCTGCATGATCCCGGAGACGGGAGAAAACCGCTCCATTGAGCTTTACCGAGCGACCGAATTTCCCTGGAAATGGGAACTCAGCGCGGTCCTGATGGAAGGTGCGGTATTCTCCGACGCGACCGTTTTATTTCACGACGGCCTCTGGTGGCTTTTCGTGACTGCCGATTGGCTCGGCGCATCGACACAGGACGAGTTGTCGATCTTTTATAGTGAAGTGCTCAAAGGCGAATGGAAGCCGCATCCAGCCAATCCGGTGAAGTCAGACAGCCGCTTTTCTCGGCCTGCCGGTCGCATCGTCCAGCAAAGCGGACGCCTATTCCGACCTGCACAGAATTGTGATCGAACCTATGGCGCCGGCATCGTCTGGTTTGAAATTACCGAGCTGACGCCAACAGGCTTCAGCGAACGCAAGATGATCAACTGGGATGGTCAAGCTGAATTGTCCATGGATGGACTTCATAGTTTTGATCAGCTCGGTCCGCTTCAGGCCATCGACTTCAAATGCTCGGTTGGTCGCGGAGTAATGCGCAGGAATATCTCGGTGATAGAGCCGCGCCCTGGCGGAAAATTCGAGCGTTCCTTTTCCGAGACGTCACACTGTCTTCAGCTCAATCGGGACTGATCGAACTGCAATATAATAACAATGACAATCGGGATTCATCTGTGTTTACTGTAGCGGTCACGTCACGGTTCGACTTCCTGTCGGAAGAATATGCAATGCTGTTTGCCGAGTCGAACGCGACTGCATTTCAGCACCCGATCTGGCTCGACGCCATTTACCATAAGCTCGTGCCACAACTGAAGGTTGATCCACTGATAGTGACCGTTCGGAACGCTGCGAATGGCGTTCTCGTAATGGTGCTCCCGCTGGTACGCCGACGATATCGCGGGCTGCGTACCATTGAGTTTGCGGACCTTGGCGTGTCCGACTACGTAGCACCTGTCGCCAGCGACGCAGCGATTGACGCAGTTGCTGCCGACCCGTTCGCATGCAGGCGTATCAATGCGGTGTTGAAACCGTTCGATATGTTGCGGCTTCGGAAGCTGCGATCGCCCTCGGTGGCGGTGCAAAGGTTGTTCGGCGCGACGGATTGTTCGGAGATGACGACGAGTTGCTACGCGGTGCCGCTCGGTTCCGATTTTTCTTCCTGGCGATCGGACAACATATCGGCATCCTACCGCAAGGAACTCGACAAGAAGTCTCGACAATTACACCGCAAGGGACAGGTGGCATTCAATCGCGTGACCGATGTTGGGACGATCGAAGCAACACTTATGAAGATGCGCGAATATCGCCGGCCTCGCTTCCAGACCGGGGACCTGCTGCAGGATGAGATATATTTTGATTTCTATCTCGACGTGGCGATCCGTGCGCGCTCGACGTTGATCCGGCTCTATAGCGCGTCGATGGATGGTGTTCCGATCGCGGGCGCCATGGGTCTTTCGCACAAGGGTTCGCTTCTGGTCATTCTCACTGGATTTGATCAAGACAAATACAAGAGCCAGTCGCTGGGATCCCTGATCTTTGAGATGGTCGCGAAGCACGGCATAAGTGTCGGCGATCGCGAGCTCGATTTCACGATTGGTGATGAGCCCTACAAAGCCCTGTTCGGTGCGCAAAGGTCGCCCATTTATCAGATATTTCGCTCTGGAAGCATTTCCGGCGCCCTCGCAGAAGCCGCGGTGCAACATGCGCCGTGGATCAAGAGTATTGCGCAGCGTTTTGCAAAATGAAGGCTCTGGGTCGATCGAGCCGCCAGCAAAATGCGTAATTGAGAGGCGACAGCCGCTGGTAGGCCATCTCGGATATTCAGAGCCGACCTGGATGTCCGGCTTTGCGCCCGCTTGTAAGCGGTCCGCGCTTTGCCGCGGGCGACATAGGCGGCGAGGTTCGGAAAATTCATCGAGCCTGTCGGGTCGCTCAGGCTGGCAGAAAGATTGAAGAGGTCCTGTCCGTCCATCGTGCGAAGTTGAAGGCCGCCCGCGCGCTCGCTAAAGTAGTCGATGATGTGCACGGCGCTCCGGGCAATTAGGCGTATCTGACCTTATAGATCCGAAAGGTTGCTCGGTTCGTTGAGGCATTGCTCATCTTCGTTTGGCTCGCCGGGTGCCGTCGCCCACGGCAGGTCGCCTAATGTAACGACGCGTCGGCCCGTGCCGTCGAGTTCGCAAACGAACAACCCTTGTTCTTCGATATAGCTCAATGTGCGGCGCGCACGACGTAGCGAGTGTGTGCCATACGCTCGGGCAATCGCCGCATCGCTCGGGCACGGTAGACCTTCCCGTGCTGCTCGAGCGATCATCAAGAATACTCCCTGCATGTCCTCGGGAAGGATGGCGGCACGCGCCGAGACTTCGTGCCATTCGTCCTTCTCAATCATCTCGGAGGTGAGTCCAGCACGTGCGCAGGTCAGGATGCGCCGAAACTCGTTCAGGCTTGGAGCCGCCGAGCCAAGGCCCTCGATCCTACAACGGACGACAAACTCCTGATAAAGCACGCCGACAGTTCGAAATCCCGCGTCGGGTTCCGCCAGGATGGCGCAAAGGATATTGTCAACCCGTCCGCGGCGGTCCGCTTTCTCTTCGTCGCTGAGCGGTGGCTCGACGGTTTCCAGTGCATCCCTTGCCGCAGCGAGTTGAACCATGAGATCCGGCGCCGGTCGCCGGTGAGCGCGCACAACTTCAGGAGCTGGATTTGCAAGGATAATGGCACGTGCGTCTTCGAGGGTTGTTTCCGGCAACGGCAATAATCGCGGGGTCGCATTGCGGGGCTGAGTTGCCGTGGGACCTATGCGCAATCCGAGGGGGCGACGGGAAAGGGCGGGGCCGAGCGCCATGAACTGTCCCCGTTCGAGGTCCCGGAATGCATCGGCCTGCCGGCGCTCCATGCCTAGAAGATCGGCGGCACGTGCCATGTCGATATCAAGGAAAGTTCTGCCCATGAGGAAATTCGATGCCTCGGCAGCAACATTCTTGGCGAGTTTCGCCAGACGTTGAGTGGCTATAACGCCGGCCAACCCTCGTTTGCGTCCACGGCACATCAGATTGGTCATGGCTCCCAGCGAGAGTTTCCGCGCCTCATCGGACACGTCACCAGCTATCGCTGGTGCGAATAGCTGTGCCTCGTCGACTACGACCAACATCGGATACCAGTGGTCGCGAGTTACCTCAAAAAGTCCTCCCAGGAAAGCTGCGGCACGCCGCATTTGGTTTTCGGCGTCCAGGCCCTCGAGATTGAGCACCGTGGAAACCCGATGGATGCGGACGCGTTCGCCGGCTACCTCCAGGCCCCGCTCGGTGTGTTCTTCTGCATCTATGACGAGGTGTCCGAACTGCTCCGCGAGGGTGACGAAATCGCCTTCGGGATCGATGACGGCCTGCTGGACCCAAGGGGTGCTCTGTTCCAGCAGCCGGCGAAGCAAGTGCGACTTGCCAGAACCAGAATTGCCTTGGACCAGTAGCCGAGTCGCTAGCAGCTCCTCAAGGTCCAAAGACGCTGCGGCGCCGTTCGCCGCATGTCCGATCTCGATAGCGACGGTCATATCCCGACTCAAACCTTCCTCTCAGAGGCTGCGGCCTTACCAATCCGATCGCGCACAGTCGAGCTTCTCGATCCCGGACCTCCTCAGACACCATAATTCGGGTGTGGAAAGCTTGGACATCATCGCGAGGCGCAACAATTTCGCCGATGGTACTGTCAGCAACTGGCAAATCTTTTCCGACATTGGGACGTGATCATTGCGCCGGTTTCTCCGATAGCGGCCTCCGATTTCGAGGACCGCACGGTCCGGCGGCATCGAACACGAGCTCCGTCCGCTGCTTGGCCGTTTCGTGCAGGCCCTCGCGCCGGCGGGCCTCCCAGTCCTGGTCGCGCCGTATGTCAAACGAGGTGCGCGGCCTACAGGCGTCCAGATCATCGCTGCTCCGTTCAGGAGGAGGCTGCATTCAAGGTAGCTGCGGGCCTGGAAAGCTCAGGAACCTTCAGCCTCACCGCGCCGCTTTGATCTCCCACGAAACACAATCGAGATCGCGTTTCTGCTGGGGACGGCCGGGCAAAAGCCAGTGGCAAGCCGGCTCTTTTGCGCACAGCGCGTTGTTCACGCGTTAATTTGAATTTGCCGACAGGCCGGCTCTAAGTTGATGTCGGTGGTCCAGAAACATGCCAGATTGTTTTCACCTTCGATGACTGCGGCATCGACAACATGGCCGCCTTCGATGTGAAGGTCGAGGAGTGCGGGCGGTCGTCAAGCCTTCCTGGTAGGAAGCATCGAGTGCCATGCACGGGCGTTTACCAGCTTGAAATGATGAGCCGGATCAGACCTGCGCGCTGCTCGCATGCCTTTGCGAACTCCATGAGATCATTCCCTTAGCGGGGGCTGGGAATAACCCTGAATGCCAAGGCGAAGATGATTCGGTCCAGCAACCAAAGAGACGCTGGCAGGTTTTGTGAGCATCTCTTCAGTGAAAGGAGCTCTTCAATGTTCAGGAAAACACTCATTGCATTGGTCGTCGCAACTCTAGGAACGGCGCTCGTTTCCGCCGACGCTTCGGCGAGGATCGGGTTCCGCGGCGGCGGTGGCTTTCATGGCGTCGGCATCCAGGGCGGGTTCGCTCGAGGTGGAGGGGGCGGCGGCTGGCGCGGTGCCGGTTGGGGTGGTGGCTGGCGCGGAGGTGGCGCGAGAGTAGCCTGGGGCCGAGGTGGTTGGGGGTGGCGCGGTCCGGGCTTGGCGGCGGCAGGTATTGGCGCGGGTTTGGGTCTTGCTAGCGCCGTCGCCTGGGGCGGTCCGGGTTGGGGCGGGCCGGGCTGGGGCTGGGGCGGTGGCTGGGACAACGGTTGGGATAATGGGTGCACGCGTTGGCGTCAGGTCTGGACTGGCTGGGGATGGCGCGCCGTTCCGGTGAACGTCTGCTGGTAATGCGTCGTCGGACGCAAGGGACAGGATTTGGTTGAGCTCTCGCTCGAGCTTGCAGGGCGTAGAGCCTTTACACAAGCGGCCTGATCCGCAGCCGGATCTGCCGCTCGTGTACCGACCGTCGCACCGCAGTCGTAAGAAGCTTTTGAAAAGCCGGGAAGGAAGAACGGCGAACGCCAAGCCGTCGCTAGAACCATTGCCAGCCGCAGACGCGGCGACCGCGACGCCAGCGGCAAACCCACCGTCGTCGCCCACGAGGTGGTCGGCGCCAGCCGCGAGGCCGCGGTCCCCATTGGGCTTGGATCACGGGCGACGACGATGTGCCGGTTTCCGTCCCCGGTTTTCCTGGGTCAGGCGCGACCGGCATGGCTTGCGCGACTTCAATGAAGCTGACCCCTGACGCGCCTATGGCGGCAGCGACAATGGCCCCTTGCGCAAAGCCAAGAAAAACACGACGTGTGTGGGCATTCATGATTTTCTCCTCGTTTATCGCGCGGTCTCCCGCAGGGATCGAAGACATGAAGCAATCGCGCCAAGTCCGATCAGCCTGACGCTGACCGTCGCGAACATGATATCGCTGAGGGTCAAAGTACGGCCCCACAGCAGCAAGGCGCGCGAGCGCAATGTCCATCCTGGTTCTGTTGGCGAGTGCCCGGATGTGGTGAATATCTGACAGATGCTAGCGCCCGTCCTGGAACTGCGACATCAGACGAAACCCTGAGCAAAGGGGAGGAATGTTCCGGCATTCGTTCGTACGCTCCTTCGCCGAGCGTCCCCCTCGTCAATGGCGCGGCCGCTACGATCCCTCTCGCCCGCCTTATTGCACGCCCCTTGCCGAGAGCGTCAAATGGGTCAATCCGGCTGCCAGATTGACCCCTACCGAGCGCTCGACCGATAGCGGCTGCAGAACAATACTTCTGCGCGAGCCTCCGACCAATACGTTGGCTCCGAAGCCCGGTCCCAACGCAACGCTGGCGCTTGCTCCAACATAATTCCCTGTCAATCTGCCCGGGCCGAGCCGAGGTGAGTTTCTGGCGAAGACCGTCCAGGAGAGGGTACCGGCCCGGATAACGCCGATGTCGAGGCCGACCCTCCTTATTCTTCCTTCGTAGATGTAACGTTGTGAGGAGTTTCTGCGATGGAAGACGCAACGTAGAGACTGGGTCGATCTAAGAACCTGTCCGACTCGCGAACTGCTGACGCACGATAATCTGCCGGCCTTGAACGGCTCGCCTCGTGCAGGGGTCATGCCGGTGCCAATCACCACGGATGCGCAAATCGTTGCCAAAATCCGAGCCGCTCTCATCTTTTAACCTCGATTCAGCTTTTGCCATTGCCCGGCATGGCCACGCGCCTGTGATCCCCGCGAAGCCAAAAAGTCATGCCGAGCCCCACCAGGAGCACGGCCGCCAGCAGGAAGAACAGGATGGACTGCTTCAGCCACGAAATCACGGGAACCGCGGCCATCATGGCAACGCCGAGAAAACAGAGCCGCAGGGACAGCAGGCTCAACCCTGCCAGGAAACTGCCGAGCGCCAGCAAGGTGAGAAGGATCAGACTTGTCGCTGGTGTCGGGAGTAGCCGTTGAACACCGGACACAAGCATGATGTTCATCGTGACCAGGACCGCAATCCAGTGGACAGCCTGAGTCCAAATCAGCCGAAACTGAGCCTGTCTATTATCAAGCTCTGGCCATTTGGTGATGATGCGAACGACGGCGATGGCAAGCGCCAGAAACTCCCAGTAGCTCACTAGAGGCTGATGCGAGACATTGGTATATGCGACCCCCACGATCGCAAGTACCAGCGCAATGACGTAAGGCAGTTGCTGCCACAGGAAGTCGGACGTGGCAGAATAGGTTAGGGAGTTCTCGCTGTCCTCATTCTGCTGTTCGTCGACCTCGCGCATGCGTAATCCCTTCAGTCCCTTATTGGCCTGCCTTGGCCCGCGCGATCGCTCACGCCCTCATCAAGATAGTGTTCGACATAAAACCTGAGCGACACGGCGCGATTGCGGTCGGTGGCACAGGCGCTGCGCGCAGTGGCTAGGTGCGGACTCTCCGGCTGCCATAGTGCGGATGCTTTCCACCGCGAAAGCGCCAATACCGGTGTTTCGGCGAAGCTCTACTGGTATTAGGAACGAAGCTCTGCGGTGCGGACACGCCGATATCCTTCGTCTGCGCCAGAGGCTGATTTGAAAGTGGCGCAACCACCAGCAATGCGCTGACGATCAGAGTGCCGCCTACGACATGGATGTTCATGTTCGCCTCCTCTGTCACGGACGAGGGCGAGCCTATCGGCGCTTTTCCTGTTCGGACATTCGGGTTTGTCTGTAGGAAATGCCGCAAGAAACAAGTATGGCACGCTGGAGCGCGTTGGCTCCGCGTCACGGCATGCGGGGACGCGCGCAAGTCAGCATCGAGGCAGAACCGCATCGGCAATTGCAGCCTCTGGTTGGGCGTCGGAGATTCCCGATCCCACTCGCTGTTCGAAAAAGAACAGGGCGCTGCTATGCATTAATTGTATGGGTCCGTGATGATCGTCCAGCAGAGTTGGTCTTAGGGGGCAGCTTGTGAGCGCGGATTTTACCTCAAAGGCGCATCGAGATCTGCCCGTTGGTTCCCGTCAGGTCGATGGCGCTCGTACTGGTTGTCCTTAGAAGATGGACAACTGACATGGGTCTGCCATCTTACATTTAAGTTGCATTCGAGCGTTCGGGCCCGCCATTGCTCCTCTGATGGTGCGTTGCATCCATCATGCGATGGTGAATGCGACCTGTTGGTGTACCTTACCTGCCAGTATATATAGTATAAAAATCGGGTGTCCGATCTGGCCGTGTTTAGCGGCTGCTATGGTTCTCACTGAATAAATACGGCACTCGATATCGAGTATCGCTTTGAGAAAAAGCGAGTGCGCACCGTGAAGCCACATAGCTGCTGCGCTTATGAACCAAATCAAAACAGCGTCATCGGATGGCCAATGGATGGCTCGGACGGCGGAAGCGGCCGGCTGTACTGGACACTCAGTCCGGATGCTCTGTTCGCCGTGTGCCCCTCCGGTCAAGGGCAATTCCTGTACAAGGCTATCAACCCGGCATTCGAAGCTGTTTTTGGTATTTCATCGGAAAAGATTCGGAAGAAGCCGGTTTCCGGCTGGATGGGCAGCGAAAATGCGAGCGTTCTGTACGAAGCCTTCCGTACTTGTCTCACCGAATGTGTCGAGGTGCGCGCCCGTCATCGTCTCGCTCTCGGCAGATTCCGGCGAAATATCGAGACCGTCGTTACTCCGATCTTTGATCCTGATACAGGCGCGGCAATAGGATTGATTGGCAGCCACCGGATATTGAGCAAAACATCCGATGCTGTCGACGAAACTCGTGCCCATTCCAGGATGAGCGCGAGGCTCGTATCCATTCAGCAGGATATCCAACAGCGGATCGCGTCCGATCTTCACGATTCAACCTGTCAGCATTTGATTGCTGCCAGCCTGAGCGTTATGCGCATCCGGGCGTCCTTGGCCGACCCGGCGAATGCCGAAAGGCTTTGTGACGACATCGACGCGTCGATCGACCACGCTCTCGGCGAGATCCGCGCTTTCTCTTATTTGTTGCACCCTCAAAATCCGACGGGGGATGGTCTTAAGGCGACCATCGAGCAATATGTACGCGGATTCGCGGCACGCACTTCGTTGAAAGTGGCTACCGAGATAACGCCCGAAGTCGATCAACTGTCTTACAAGAAGCAACGCTCGTTGCTCCGTATCATTCAAGAAGCTCTTACAAACGTCTTCCGACACGCGAGGGCAACCGAGGTCGGAGTTGCGATTGCAGCGAACGAGAGCCACTTCCGGCTCCTTGTCAGAGATAATGGACGGGGAATTGCAGGTCGCGCGAGATGTCGCGCTGACGAACCATCGCTTGGCGTAGGCATTCCCGCCATGAAGGCCAGGATGCAGCAACTCGGGGGCACGCTCGAGATTCGATCCTCCACGGCGCTAGCTTCGGGTACTACATTGTGCGCCGTATTTCCGCATCGTCTGGCAGGCAAACCGCGTAGTCAGCGAAAGGCCGTCCTAGAGGGCGCGGACACATAACGAAATAAAGAACCAGAGCGGCTTGCCATGAAGCGGATTCTTATCGCTGATGACCATGAAGCGGTGCGGTCGGGCCTGCGGGCGGTTTTGGAGCAACATGTTGACTGGGAGGTGGTTGCCGAGGCGAATGACGGCAGCAAGGCGCTGGCGGCTGCAATCGAAAGCTGTCCCGATGTCGCGATCGTGGATTTTTCCATGCCGCGCATGACGGGAGTGGAGGTCGCGCGGCGGATTCGAGAATATCCGTTGCAGACCGAGGTACTGATCTTCACGGTGCACAATTCCCGTTTGCTTGCACAGCAGGCGTTTCAGGCGGGCGCTCGGGCCTTCCTGACGAAATCGGATGCGAACAAGGTGTTGCTGAAGGCGGTCGAATCTCTCTTGGTGCATAAGCCGTTCTGGACCGGCGGGACCTGCGGCGAACGGAATGCCGAATTGAAGGGGCTCGGAAATGGGCACCAGGCGCTCTCGCCGCGCGAACAACTCGTCGTCAAACTGGTTGCCGAGGGTTACAGCAACAAAAACATCAGCGCGATTCTGAACCTCAGCGTAAAGACGACTGAAGCGCACCGGTCCGCAGCGATGCGGAAGCTGGATCTCAACTCGACCGCCGGTCTGGTTCGATATGCAGTCCGCGCCAAATTGGTTGAAGCGTGACGGCAACTGACCGGGCCGGGCTGGATCTCGGTAAATCCACCCGCGCCGCTTAAGGGTTTCAGAGGATTACTCTGCAGACGCCAATCAGCATAGTGGTCGATGTTGTTATCGGTTATCGCCCCGACGCCCAACGGAGAGCATTCAGGAACGAAGCCGTGAAACGCATTTTGATAGCGGATGATCATGAAATCGTGCGCTCCGGCCTTCGCGCGATCATTGAAAGTCATGTCAACTGGGTTGTAGCTGGGGAAGCCGTCGACGGCGAGCACACCGTTGCGCTGGCGCAGGAAACCAAGCCCGATGTCGCAATCGTCGACTATTCGATGCCTGTTATGAATGGACTAGAGGTTTGTCGTCGCATCGGATCGCTCCGCCCGCGCACGGAAGTGCTGATTCTCACGATGCACGAGAGTGAAGAAATTCTGAATGAAGCCCTTTTGGCTGGAGTCCGCGGGTTTTTGTTCAAATCAGATGCCAAGAAGCACTTAATCTCAGCGATCGAGGAATTGCTCGGTCATCGCCCATATTTTACCAGCGCCTTGCTGGAGAAGTTGATCCACGACTATCAGCACAATAAGGACAAGTCCGCGATGCTGCTCACGTTGCGGGAGCAGAACGTTGTCCAGCTGATCGCGGAAGGGCAGACCAACAAGTCCATCAGCTCGACCTTGAAACTTAGTGTGAAGACAGTCGAGACCCATCGTGCCTCGGCGATGCGCAAGCTCGGAATGTCGTCGACCGCTGAACTCGTCCGGTACGCTATCCGTAAAAAGTTGGTTGAGCTCTGATGCCCCAATGATCCTGGCGCGACATGGCTGCCTGATCGAGGAAGTTGCCTTTTATTCCCGGGTAAAGGCCTACGAATGCGACGTCCGGTCCCTCTCAAAATAGAGAGAATTCCCGGTCGTCATCAGGTCATTACCTGATATCCAGCGCGCTACAAGGGTGCATCGTTGGAGGCGACTTTAGTCCAACACCTCAGACAGGAGCTTCCGATGCCCCGTCCCCTGGTAAGCATTCTCTCCGCCATTCTGGTTTTGGCAGCCATCGGATCGCTTTCGCCTGCTGTTGCGGCGCGCTATTGCCTCCGAGGCCGCCATTGGGGTTATCCAGGTAATTGCGAATTCTCGACTTATCAGCAGTGCAGGATGGCTGCCTCCGGCACTGCGGCTTATTGCGGAATAAATCCACGTTATGCGTTCGCACGCCGGCCGCCCGGCCGCCGGTGATCGAATTCGGACCGGCAACATCAATGCTGGCGCTGGCTCCCGGATCACAGGTACCGCCGGGCAGCGTCAACCTCATGATGTGGATTGTCGACGTCGCGAATTTCCCAATGCAGGGCGCAGCGGCCGGCCTGCCGGTCTGTCCCGCAGTTCCGGTGGCGGCACTGGGTTCAGCCAACAACCCTGCGGCGGCGATGAGCGAGCAGGCTATCTAAGCTGCTCGCGGGTGGCTGGCGATGACGAGAGCTATGCCGCCGATAATGGCGATCGAGGAGAGCGACAGGCGGATTGTGATTGTTTCCCCGAGCGCAATGGTTCCGGCAACCGCAGTGATGACAGGCACGCTCAACTGGACGGATGCGCCCTGAACCGGGGACAATCCGGCCAAGGCTGCATACCAGATCGTATAGCCGAAGCCTGAGGCCACGGCTCCCGATATGATCGCATAGAGCAGGCCGGAGGGCTCGTGATGGGTGCCCAACAGCACCAGCGGTCCGAGCAAGATCACCGTAATCGGCAGCGCTTTCAAAAAATTCCCGGCCGTGGCGGCGAGCGGATCGACCGCTCGGCGGCCGAGCAGCGAATAAACGCCCCACGCCACGCCGGCGGCGAGCATGAGCAGTGCGCCGCCCATCGGGGGGGCGGCGACGCCGGGTGCTAATAAAGCCGCAAGACCGATCAGCGCGACCGCGAAGCCGAACCATTGCGTCGCGGTCAGCCGCTCGCCGCGCAGAAGGCCTGTGGTAACCATCGTTGCCTGCACGGCGCCAAACAGCAGCAACGCACCGGCACCGGCCGACAGCGTGACGTAGGCAAAGGAAAAGGCGGCAGCGTAAGCGAATAGCGCGAGTGCGGCTTTCCAGGATCCCTGAGCTACGCTGGCTTTATCCGTGAAGGCGAGTATGAGGCCAAGCGTTACGGCGCCGGATCCGATGCGGATCGCAGTGAAGCTGGCGGGATCGATTGAGCCATGCGCAAGTGCCAGGCGGCAGAGGACCGAATTGGCGGCGAACGCAAGCATCGTGACAACAGTCAGGCCGATGGTGCGCGGTGTTGGCAGATGAGACGATTGCTTCATGCGTTGACGAAAATCATCTTTGGAGTTCGCATGGTCTCGCGGTCCGGCTGCGGCACCGGACGTCGTGGCCACCTTGTCCGATCAAAGCGCTGATGTGATGAATCATTCACTGGCAGGTCGGGTTGCTTCTCTGGGCGAGGATCAATTGACGCGCTGCGGTGCGGTTGGCTTTACCGGTATTGCCGATAGGCAGCGCGTCGCAGAAATGGATCTTCTCCGGCAGCTTGAACCGTTCGATCCTGCCGGACGCCCATCGCAGCAGGTCGGCCTCGGCGAGGCAAGCACCCGGATTCAACACCACCATCGCGTGGATCGTTTCGCCGAGCCGTTCGTCCGGCACGCCGGTGCAAAGCGCGACCGCGACATCCGGATGCGATGAGAGCAGGTGATCGAGCTCCAGCGGGGAAACCTTGTTGCCGCCCCGAGAGATGATTTCCTTGCTGCGTCCGACGATTTCGGTACGGCCATCGCTGCGAATCCGCGCAAGGTCGCCGGAGCGGAAATAGCCGTCGTTGAACGAGGCTTTCGTGAGATCGGGATCGTCCAGATAGCCGAGCATGCTATAGGGAGAGGCTATCTCCAGTTCGCCGGCCTCGCCATGCGGCGCTAAGGTCCCGTCGCTTTTCCGGATTCGGAACGCCACGTTGCTGGTGGGAACGCCGATCGATCCCCGGCCCGGAATCTGGCCCGCGGCATCGAGGCAGAAATCGCATGAGCCGGTCTCGGTTGACCCATAGAGGTCGTAAATCCCGGCGCTGGGCCAGATCGCGGAAACCTTCGCGTTCAGCGCCGGCGGCATCACTTCGCCACCGGCCAGGATCATGCGCAGCCGCGGCGCGGCCGGCGGCGTTCCGGCCAGCAGCGTCCTCAGCATCGTCGGCACGGCGGCCAGCACGGTCGCACCGCTGTCCAGCCAGCGTCCGGCCGTCTCAGCCGAGAATTTCGGAATAAGGCCGATATCCGCGCCGCTCTCGATCGAAAGCAGGCATGCCCAAAGACCGAAGATGAAATTGAGCTGCAACGGGATGGCGACGACATCATCACGCCTCAAGCTGAGCAGCGATTTGAGCACGTCCATCTTTCCCGCAAGCGCGTCATGGCCGACCACGACGCCCTTGGGCGATCCGGTCGTACCCGAAGTGAAGATCACGAGCGCCGAACCGCTCAATAGCGCGCGCGGGGCGGGCGGTTCTGCGCCGATCCGTTGCAGGCCGGTGCCGTCTATCAGGAACCGCGCGCCGGTCTTTGTTGCGAGCGCCATCCTCGTCGCCGCCACGCTCGATGTATGGATCGGCACGACAGTGCCTCCGGCGCGCCAGATGCCGAGCATGGCGGCGATATCGACCGGTCGGTTGCCGATTTCGAGGTGAACCGGCTCGGACCCGTGCAGGTTCGCCTGCGCGAGCAGCGCGGCAACCTGCTCGGCCTGCGGCAGCAGCATCGCCGCCGACAGCCTTGTTCCGGACGAGTCGACGAAAGAGCTGCCGGATTCGGCCAGCGCCCGATCCAGTCGCAGGGCGAGCGCGCCGGTCACGGCGTAGCCTTTGAAAAGCGGGCGTCGCGCCAGGCGAGCGCCGCTTTCAGCCCATCCCTGCGCGCGACATCAAAGAACGCCTTCTTGTCCGGAGAGCCTTGACCTTCGATGAGAAGGTCGATCTCGAGCGCCTGTTCGAGCGCACCCAGCATGCCCTGGGCTTCGATGGCGCGGTTGATGGCGCGCTTGGTCTCCTTGACGAGCAGGGGATCGACAACCGCGATATCGCGCGCGATCTGCAGTGCCTTCTCGTCGAGCGCCTCCGTCGGTACAATCCGGTTGATCATGCCGATCTCCCGCGCGCGCTCGGCGCTGATCCGGTCTTCGCCGGTGAGGATGATCTCCTTGGCGATCTTGGGGCCGACGATCCACGGCAAGATCATCACGACGATGCCGGCGCCGAATTTCAATTCCGGCTCGCCGAAAAAGGCATCCGGCGCAGCGATAGTCATGTCGCAGGCCAAAGCGAGTTCGCAGGCGCCGGCGAGACAGGCACCGCGCACCGCTGCGATTGTCGGCTTCGGACAATGCCAGAACCGCATCGGAACGTCGAAATCCTTGCGGAGGATCGGGCGCCATTGCTCGATCCCGGTCGGACGCCGCTCCATCTGTTCCTTGAGGTCGAAACCCGAGGAGAACGCATTGCCGGCACCGGTTACGATGACGCTACGAATCCCATCATCAGCTTCAATGGTATCCATCGCCTGCGCGAGCTCGGACAGCATGGCCGCGTTCAGGGCGTTGGTGCGCTCTGGTCGCCGCAGCGTGATGCGCGCAACAGCGTCGATTTTCTCGAAGCCGATGGTCTGGTACATGATGTGCTTCCTACGCTCGCTGTGAATCCGGCTTTTTCTGCTTGGCTTCCTCTTCCTGGAGATGCTGGACCAGAAGCTCGCCGGAAGCCTTGTTATGTTCGCGCGCGTAGCGCTCGGAGGCGGCCGCATTTCCCTTCAGCAGGGCGTTGACCATCTTCTCGTGGTTCGAGATCACCATCTCGGGCCGTTCGAGGATAGCGTTGGACGAGGCCATGTACATACGGACTTGTTGCTCGACAAAGCCATATTGATCGGCAAGGCGCTGGTGGCCGGCCAGCACCACGATTGCCTTGTGAAGCGCGAGATCGCTGTCGGTGATCCGTTTCTGGCTACGGCTTTTGGCAGCCGCCTTCAGATCATTGAAAGCCTCTTCGATCGGCTTCTTGCGGGCTGGATTGCTGGCGGCAAGCTGCGCGGCGAGGCCCTCAAGGCTCGAGCGCAGCGTATACAGCTCCCACGCGTCTCTCGATGTCAGTCTCGCGACTTCCCAGCCCGAATAGGGTTTCTGCTTGACGAGGCCTTCGCTCATCAGCCGCTGCAGCGCTGCCCGCACGGTGCCGCGTGAGACCTCTAGCCCGGTCGACAGTTCGACTTCCGTCAGGCGCTTGCCGGGCGCCAACGCGCCACTGGTGATGGCCTGGCGAATCGCGTCCGCCGCCGCCCGGTCCAGGCTTCGCTTCTCGACCAATCCAGAAATGATCTCTGCAACCACTTCATCCTCCGAATTCGCTCGCGCGCAGTACGTCTGTCCGATTCATGGGCAGATATTGATACATCTTTATCATTGACTCCACCCAAATCCTACACTTTGCTGATTGTCAACAATCAACAGTCAGCGCGAAAGAGGCTCGTAAGTGTCGGTGCTGGAAAGTGAGGGGCGGATCGCGACCGGGCTCGCGCCGAACAAATGCGCGGCTGTCGCTCCGCAACGGATCGTCAAGGCGGAGACCATCCTCGTCTCGATCCCGTTCGAGTCCGGCGGTACGCCTCCCTGGAGTTTCGGAGGCTCGCCGCGGCTGCAATTCGATACGCTGTTCGTAAGGCTCGAGACCCAGGACGGAATCGTCGGCTGGGGCGAGGCGTTCTCGCGTGGCGAGGACAAGTCGCTTGCTTCCTTGATCGAAACGCGCGTGCTGCCGCTGGTGGTCGGCCGCAACGCCCTCGAAATCTCGAAGATCAAGTTCGACCTCGAATTCCAGCTCCAGAATTTCGGGCGTGTCGGGCCGATCATGTACGGCATCGCCGCCGTTGATATCGCGCTATGGGATATCCTCGGCAAAGCTGCCGGCACGCCGCTGTCGACGCTGCTCGGCGGCGCTTTTGCCGATCAGGTCGAAGTCTATGCAAGCTTGATGCGGTATGGAAACCGCGCTGATGTCGTGAAGGCGACCCGGCAGGCCGTCGAACGCGGCTACCGCTACGTCAAGCTTCATGAGATTACCGAGCCTGAGATTCGTGCAGCCGTCGAAGCGGCGGGAACCGACGCGCAGGTGATGCTCGACACCAACTGTCCCTGGTCGGTGACCGAGGCGCTTCGTTACGACGAGCTTCTCGAACCGCTTAATCTGTATTGGCTGGAGGAGCCGGTCTGGCCGCCGGAGAATTACGCCGGCCTTGCGCGGATCAGGTCGACAGGACGGCACCGGATCGCAGCCGGCGAAAATGCCGGCAGCATGCACGATTTCGTCGCCATGATCGAAGCTGGCGCGATCGACATTGCGCAACCCGACGTCGCCAAGACCGGCGGCATTTCGGAGCTGATGAAGATCGCGGCGCTGTGCGATGCCAAGAGCATCGAATTCGTGCCGCATTGCGCGATCTTCGGGCCGGGGCAGGTCGCGACCATCCATCTCAATGCCGCTCATCGCGAACGGCCGCTGCTGGAGCGCCTCTATTGCGACTTCGAAGCCGAGCTCTATGGCGGGGCAACGACGCCGAAACAAGGCAAGGTCGCGGTTCCTGCCGCGCCCGGTCTCGGTCTCGACCCCGATCTCAGCGTAATCGACCGTTACCGCGTCAGATAGGACCCTGAAAAGGAGGCATCATGAGCGAGATCAGCGTTCGGAACTTCACCAAGGTCTTCCAAAGCCAAAGGTCTGCCGAACACGTACTGGCCCTTGATAATGTCTCCTGTGAAATTCCTGCCGGTCAGTTTCTCTGCATCATCGGGCCTTCCGGATGCGGCAAGAGCACGCTGCTTCACGCCATTGCCGGCTTCGTCAAGGGAACGAGCGGCGAGGCGCTGCAGGACGGCAGGCGGATCAGTCACCCGGGGCCCGACCGCATCGTCATCTTTCAGGAATATGGCCTGTTTCCGTGGCTGACGGTCGCGGAGAATGTCGAATTCGGCCTGCTTGCGAAAGGAGTCGCGGCGGCCGAGCGCAGGCAGACCGTTCAGCGCTATCTTGAGCTGGTCAAGCTCGGCGGTTTTGAGCGCCGCTATCCGCATGAACTGTCCGGCGGGATGCGGCAGCGGGTGAGCATCGCGCGGGCACTCGCGCCAGACCCGGACGTCGTGCTTATGGACGAGCCGTTCGCCGCGCTCGACTCGCTGACCCGGGACGTCCTCCAGGAGGAAATTCTGAGAATCTGGGAAGCGACCCGCAAGACCTTCGTGCTGATCACGCACAATATCGAGGAAGCGGTTTTTCTCGGCGATCGCGTCATCGTCATGACCGCACGTCCGGGACGGATCAAGGCGCAGATCGACGTCGGCATCGCCCGCCCGAGACACCCGTCGATCCGCACCAGCCATCCGGACTTCCTCGCCACCAAGGAACATCTGGCGCAACTGCTTCGAACTGAAATTGCGCGGGAGGCAGCGTGATGAAGGAGGCAGGTGGACTTGTGCCCGGCCAGCATATGGCGGCCCTCTCGTCGTTGCAGGCGCTGGGCGCCAGCACATCGCAGATGCTTTCAGGCTGGCTCGCGAAGCTCAAGCATCTCATCCTGATCCCGATCATCTTCCTGCTTTGGGAAGTGGGCGTCAGGTTGCACTGGATCGACGGCAACATTTTGCCCGCACCGTCGGCCACGATCCATGCGCTGATCGATCTGGCGGAGGCCGGCTATCTCTGGCAGGACATCGAGGCGAGCGTCATGCGGGTAACGATCGGCTTTGGCTTTGCCGCAGTCGCTGCCATTTCTCTCGGCCTCGCCCTGGGGATCTGGCGATCTGCTGCGGCCTACATCCTTCCTGTGATCGAGCTGCTGCGGCCGATTTCGGTGCTGGCCTGGATTCCGCTTGCGATCCTGTGGTTCGGCCTCGGTGACCATTCCGCCTGGTTCATCATTTTCCTCGGATCGTTCTTTCCGATCTTCACCAACACCTATCTCGGCGCCCGCTCGGTCGCGCCCATCCATCTTCAGGTAGCGCAATGTTTCGGCGCCAGCAAATGGCTGTTTCTTCGCCGGGTGATGTTTCCTTCGGCGCTTCCCTACATCATCACGGGCCTCAGGGTCGGTCTCGGCGTGGGCTGGACCTGCGTCATCGCAGCCGAGCTGATCGCTGCGACATCGGGGCTCGGCTACATGATCCAGCTCGCTCGCACGATGATCGAGACCGAGAAGGTCATGGCCGGCATGATCGTCATCGGCGTCATCGGCTTTCTCATGAACAGCGGCATGCATTGGCTGGAACGGCGCCTCATTCCCTGGGCGCCGGACCATCACTAACCCTCACAAGGAGAGATGCGCATGAAGGCCGAACGTTTCCTGCGGCTAAAAAAAGTGCCGGTGGCCGTGGCGCTCGCTGCAGCGCTGACCGTATTGCCCCGGCCAAGTCCGGCGGCAGAGCCGACCAAGGTGACGATCGGTTATCAGTCGCTCTGGGCTGCTGGCGGCGAGGTGGTCGAGGTCCTGCGGCACACCAACATCTTCGAGCTCAACGGCATCGACGCTCAATACAAGACATTCACCTTTGGCGGTCCGCTGGCCGAGGCCGCGGTCGCCGGGGATATCGACAACGTGTTTGCCGCGGACGCGCCGGTCCTGCGCGCCATGGCGCGCATGCCGGGCTCCAAGATCCTGCAGCGGACGCACGATGCCCGCTTCGGCATCCTGGTGCAGCCCGATTTCAAGGGCGGCCTTGCCGACCTGAAGGGCAAGAAAATGTCAGCACCGTTTGCGACCACGACATTCCCGCGCTCGGTGAAGGCGCTGGTGGCGGCGGGCATCACCCACCCGTTCCAGGACATGACCATCGTCAACCAGGACATCGCCGAACAGACCAATGCGATGCAGGGACATCTCGTCGATGCCGTCTGCACCTGGGACCCGACGATGGAGCGCCTGCTTCAGCAGCATCTGGCAAAAGTCTTGTGGAGCGCACCGCGCGGCGAGAACATCGGCATGCAGGGCTTCTCCGGCAAATGGCTCCAGGCCAACGGGAATGACGCTGCAGTGCGCTTCCTGAAGGCATGGATCATGGCGACCTGGTGGGCCTCCAACCATATGGATCAGGCACACCAATGGTTTGCCGAAACATCCCGCCTGCCGATGGACATCCTGAAGGTCTCAACCGACTTCGACCGCAATTTGCATGCGCCGGTCAAGGATATCAACAGCATCGATCTGACGCTCTCCGACGCGGACATCGAAGGCTCCCAGGGAGTCATGGACTTTCTCTACGACAACAAGCTGCTCAATGCGAAAATGGACGTAAAGCCCTATTTCGACATGGGGCCGCTTCATCAGGCGATGGCGGAAATCAGGGCGGGCAAGCATCCTGACCTCAACGCCATCAAGGTCATCAAGCAATAAGCAGGGAGCGCGACGTGGTACTTGGTCACGAATTGGTTGGTTCTGGCAGCGAGGGCGTCATCGTTTTCAACGATTGGCTGGCCGATTGCACCAGCTGGAAGCCGATGCACCTCTATCTCGACAAAAAGACGTTCACCTACGCCTTCGCCGATATCCGTGGCTACGGCCGTTCGATCAACATCAAAGGCGAACATTCGTCGAAACAAGCCGCGCTCGACGCCTTTGCGCTTGCCGATTCGCTCGGCTGGAAGCGCTTTCACATTGTCGGCTTCTCGATGACCGGCATGGTCGTCGAACGCATGGTGCTCATCGACCCTGACCGGATCAAGAGCGAGATTGCCATCGGACCGGTATCGGCGGCGGCGGTCAAGATGGATCCCGAGCGCAGGGCGTTCTTCGAAAAGACCATCGTCGATGACGATGCGGTTCGCGAACTCGCCGCGCGCATCACCAATTACAAGCTGACCAAGGAATGGTCAGAGCACAAATTGATGCTTGCCCGCACCACCCGGGACCACGCCGCCGTTCGCGATTATCTGGACATGTGGACGCTTGATGATTTCTCCGACCAAGTGAAGAAGGCGCAGCCAAAGACGCCGCTGCTCGTCATCGCCGGCGAATGGGACCAGCCTGACTTTCTGGCCAAGGACCTCGAGACAACCTTCATGGCATGGCATCCGAACGCCGAGATGGTGGTGCTTCCCAATGTCGGCCATTGCCCCATGCAGGAAATCCCAATCTATACGACGACTTTGGTTGAGAATTTCATGCGCAAGCATTCGGAGTAGGCACGCATTTGTCGCGCAGTCGGTTCCATAGGCGCCCTGCGGTGCATCGGTCGGTGGCGTTGCCAATCTTGCTGCTATGGAGCCGGAAGCGGTGGCCAACTGAGGCGCGGTTCTCTTAAAGTGGCTTCCGCGCGCCCGCCGGAGCGGCTGAATATCGAGGCATCTATCTGTAGATCACTTCAAAAGAACGAAAGGTAAACGAATTGGCGGTAATCGGGAACATAAACGGCTGCTGCGGGGGGACAGCGACATGCCAGCTGAAGTGCGAGACGCAGTAATCCGCACGGCTGGCATAACTTGACTTAACTCAAAACGATCTTGCCTGAAAATGCCATTTATCGTCCCATGTATAAAATCGAGATCAATCGCAAATGGGCTCGGTGGGACTGGCGGGTATGCGATCCCGCCGGAAAGATCATTGAAGCTGGGTGGGAGATTTCCCGTCGCGAAGCACGCTACAAAAGTGCAAGCGCCTTGTTCCAGTTGTTGCTGAGAAGCAGCCGCTGTGGCTTGGAAGAGTTGAGGCCGATCCGATGTCGTCCCAAGAAGCACCAGCCTCGGCGTCAATAATCGATGAGTGCTGATTAGTTCGCAGGACGATTACACGTTGACCAGAAAGCTGGCAAAGTGCGCTTGCCTGTTGGCCGCTTGACGCGCAATGTTGTTGCGCGGAGCGACAGGAGGCGTCTGACCAGATGAGTTTCCATTCGATCTATCGGCATGGCTTTGCCCGGGTGGCTGCTTGTGTGACCGTTTCCAGTGTGGCGGACCCGACCGCCAATGCCGCAGCCATCCTCGATACGGCGCGGGTGTGCCACGAAAAATCGATTGCGGTTGCCGTATTCCCGGAGCTTTGCCTTTCGGGTTATGCGATCGAGGATCTGGTCACGCAAGACGCGTTGCTTGATTCGGTGCAGCAAGGACTTGCCTCCATCGTAAAGGCCTCGTCAGAGTTCGTGACCGTCCTGATTGTCGGCGCGCCGCTGCGCTTTGGTGCCCGCATTTACAACTGTGCAGTTGTTGTCCATCGAGGCCGCATTCTGGGGGTGGTGCCCAAGACCTATCTGCCGACATATCGGGAGTTTTACGAGGGGCGCCACTTTGCCTCCGGCGCCGGCATGACTGGTTTGGAAATTTCAGTGGCGGGAGCAAAAGCGCCCTTCGGTACAGATCTGCTGTTTGAGGCCGAGGATCTGCCAGGTCTGGCGATCGGCGTGGAAATCTGCGAGGATATGTGGATTCCGGTTACGCCCGCCTCTGAGCTCGCGCTCGCCGGTGCTACCGTGCTGGTAAATCTCTCCGGAAGCCCGATCACCATCGGCCGCGCACGTGCCCGCGCGCTGCTCTGTCAATCCTGCTCCGCGCGCTGTCTCGCGGCCTATATTTACGCAGCGGCGGGAGCGGGCGAGTCGACAACCGATCTTGCCTGGGACGGTCAGACCTCGATCTTCGAGAATGGTGTGCTGCTGGCCGAAGGTGAGCGCTTCCGCCAAGGCGGACAAATTACGGTCGCCGACGTCGATCTCGACCTCCTCCGCCAGGAGCGTGCCCTCATGGGCACCTTCGACGACAATGCCCGGCTGCGCGAGAATTCGGGCAACAGCTATCGCAGGATCGGCTTCGCTCTGCAGCCGGCGATGACGGACATTGGTCTCGCCAGGACGGTGGAGCGATTTCCCTTCGTGCCAAGCGATGAGGTACGCTTGGCGCAGGATTGTTATGAAGCCTATAATATTCAAGTCGCCGGGCTGGTGCAGCGGATGCGGGCGACCGCTTCGAAGCGAGTGGTCATCGGAATTTCCGGTGGGCTCGATTCCACTCACGCCTTGATCGTCGCCGCCAAGGCCATCGATCTGCTCGGTCTTCCAAGATCAAATATCCTTGCCTACACGCTGCCGGGTTTCGCAACGGGAAGCCAGAGCAAGGGTTATGCGCTTGCACTGATGCGCGCGCTTCAGGTCGGCGCACAGGAACTCGATATCCGCCCCGCCGCTACGCGCATGTTGAAGGATATCGGCCACCCCTTCGGCCGCGGGGAGCCGGTCTACGACATCACGTTTGAGAATGTACAGGCGGGGCTGCGCACCGATTATCTCTTCCGGCTCGCCAACTACCATGGCGGCATCGTGCTCGGCACCGGCGATCTTTCGGAGCTCGCGCTCGGATGGTGCACCTATGGCGTCGGCGATCAGATGTCGCATTACAATGTCAATGCCGGGGTGCCGAAGAGCCTGATCCAGCACCTGATCCGCTGGGTCATCGCTTCGCGGCAGTTTACCGACGAGGTTGCCCATACGCTCACCGCCATTCTCGCAGCGGAAATTTCGCCCGAACTCATTCCTGCCGGAGCGGGAGAAAAGCCGCAAAGCACGGAAGCGGCGATCGGGCCCTACGAGCTGCAGGATTTCAATTTGTTCTATACGCTTCGGTTCGGATTTCGTCCGTCGAAAATCGCGTTTCTGGCCCTGAATGCCTGGCGGGATATAGCGGCGGGCGAGTGGCCACCTGGTTTCCCGCTCGACAAGCGGCGCGCCTATGAGCTTGCCGAAATCAGGCGCTGGCTCGAGGTTTTCCTGCGGCGGTTTTTCGCCTTTAGCCAGTTCAAGCGGTCTGCGATGCCCAACGGGCCCAAGGTCTCCGCGGGCGGTTCGTTGTCCCCGCGCGGCGACTGGCGCGCGCCGTCCGACGGGAATGCGGCGGCCTGGCTCGAGGATCTCAAGCGCAACGTTCCACTATCATAGGGAATTTAGGCGAGGCGCGTTCTCCGGGCGCGCGGCCTGCCATTTCGCTCTTTTCGCATTTCTTGACTGGGCATTTTTCTGACTGAATCAGAGCCGGCCCTTGGATTCCCGGCTTGACGGGTTTCTTCGCGCCGACCGCAATCCACTTCGCTCAAAAGCGCCATGGACGCTGGCGGACTGCCGATCCGGGATCACAGGGCCTCGAATGAACGGGCTTGTCGCGATTTGCATCGACGGCGATTTGCTTCAGCCCGCCCGGAGAGATGCTCGGCGATTTTTAAGAGTGCCGCGCTGCAGTGTATCGGGCTATACTATTTGTGAGGATCGCCATGTTCTTTGAAGACAGAATTGATGCTGGCCGGCAGCTTGCCAAGGCGCTGCTAAGGTATCAAGGCCGTCATCCGGTTATCTTGGCATTGCCGCGTGGAGGAGTGGTGGTCGCGGCCGAGGTCGCTACGGCCCTTCATGCTCCCCTTGATTTGTTGCTCGTCCGCAAGATCGGGCTTCCAGACCAGCCAGAGCTTGCGATGGGGGCGGTCGTGGACGGCGAGGCGCCGACCATCGTCCGCAACGACGAGGTCATTGAATTGTCCGGTATCAGTGCACAGCAGTTCGAAGCCGTCTGTGCGCAAGAGCGCACCGAGATCGAGCGGCGGCGCAAGCGCTATCTGGGGGATAGGCTCCGTTCCGAGGTCAAGGGGAAGGTTGCAATCATCATCGATGATGGTATCGCCACCGGGGCGACGACGCTCGCTGCGATCAGGGCCGTTCGCAAGCGGGAACCGAGCGAAGTGGTACTAGCGGTGCCCGTGGCTCCGCTCGATATCATTAAGAAGCTGCATCCGGAAGTCGATGCGATCGTCTGCCTGGACTCGCCGCAGGATTTCGCGGCGGTCGGGTATTTTTATCGGGATTTTGGTCAGGTGAGTGATGACGACGTGATCGCAATCTTGAAGCGGTTTCCCGCCAACAATTCAGAACACATGGCCTGAACTCGTCAGGCTGGCTTCCGTCAGAAATGGCTTTAGTACTGATCGTGCAAAGGCACCCAATCGTCACCTGACTTGACGTAACTGCGTTTCACTGCGGCCCACGCCGTGCGGTGGGCGATCTCCTCCTGACGTAGATCGCCCATGTGGGAAGCAAAAGCGTGATTGAAAGCCTCGCGATAAATATCCTGCGCATGACCCGGAAGATGGTTGCGAACCGGTGAGGGAAGTTCTGCGTTGGTCCGGTACGGCATCGCGCTCTCCTCTCAGACAGACTGCTCGAACTCTTCAGGCGAGTGGCCGAACTGTGCCAAGCCCTCTTCCAGATAGTCGCCAAGAAGCGGAATACCAAGAAGGTACTGGGCCGTCCGCCTGTTATGGGCGCGGGCGGCCTCGGCGCGAAGATCCTGCCAATCATCAAGATCGCCGTCGCCGCGGCCAAGCCAGGCCAATGCAACGAGATCGATCTGCTCATCCTCGTTCAGCCCGCGGATCATAGCCATGATCTCGGTCCGGACAGGATCGTTGGTGTGATCTTCCAAGACTGACAGCATCGCGTCATCGCTGGCATTGGAACCGGAGTCAGGGTCGGTTACCACGTCTTTGACGTCGAACCGCCGGGCCTTGCTGATAATCGCGGCGACCTTTTCTGCAGATATCGTGATATCCGGAACTTGTTTCATGCCCTACCTCCATCGCACACGATGAAACGTAGCGGGCGGGGGCCTCGCGATGTTGATCAAGGTCAAACAATCGCCTAGGGATGGTTGCCAGGATAGATCAGTTGTATCGCAGCGCCGCATCGGCGCTGGCGCCGGTCTGGACCCCTTTCGACGTGCCCGCGCTGGACTGTGTCTATAAATTGCAGGAGTATGCGGGCCTGCCGTGCCGCATGCGCTCGACCGGCAAGGTCAATTGGCCTCGCCGCAAGCAAGTCTGGCGGCGCCATGATGGAGATGGCCGTCTGGTGCAGATATCAGCATCCTTGGAGCAGCTGGCGGCTCCCGTCGGTCGCAAGGTAGGTCTATCGGAGGTGCGGGCATGAAGATCTCGAGCCGCGATGCTCTGATCGTGGTGGATATGCAGAATGATTTCTGCAGCGGCGGTGCGCTGGCCGTTCCCGGCGGCGAGAAGGTGGTTCCCGCCATCAATCGGATCGCGGAGCATTTTGAAAACATCGTGCTGACCCAGGACTGGCATCCGGCAGATCATGTGTCCTTTGCATCGAACCATCCTGATAAGCACCCCTATGACTCAATCGAATTGAGCTACGGACAGCAGGTGCTTTGGCCCGATCACTGCGTTGAGGGCAGCACGGGCGCGGACTTTCATAGTGAACTGGAAACGCGGCGTGCCAGTCTCGTGCTGCGTAAGGGCATTCATCGCAACATCGACTCCTATTCGGCATTTTACGAGAACGACCACAAGACGCCGACCGGCCTTGCCGGCTATCTTCGCGAGCGCGGCTGGAAGACGTTGTTCTTCGTAGGCTTGGCATTCGATTTTTGCGTCCGCTATTCGGCCGAGGACGCGCATCGGGCGGGCTTTGAGACATTCGTGGTCGAGGAGGCATCCCGAGGCATCGATATCGACGGCTCAGTGGCGGCCACGCATCAACGCCTGAAATCGCTGGAAATCCCGCTCGTCGGGATCGAGGCATTCTTCTAGAGGCAGGCTCTGTGTTCTGTGGAGTAGCGCTATGGGAGAGCGAGCAGAAAGCCGACCGAGTGGAGCTTGGCTGAATAATCCGGTGCTGTGGCCTCTGGAAGCGGCAAGGCTGACGGTGGATACCTGCATGTGGTGGCTCGAGCAGGGAGCTGGCGTCTTCGAACATCACGACCAGGGAGCCCTCGCCTGGACTACGCCCAACAAGGTGTTGCTCGAGCTGGCAACGATGCGCCTGCGTCAGTTTACGGGAGCCGTCTCCGGGACTCCCACGCTCATATGTGCGCCCTATGCGCTGCATGATGCTCTCGTTACCGATTTTTCGCCAGGGCATAGTGTTGTTGAAGCACTTCAAGGTGGCGGTATTGAGCGTTTGTATGTCACCGATTGGCGATCGGCCTCGACCGAAATGCGGTTTCTTTCGATCGACAATTATCTTGCCGATCTCAACGTCGCAATCGATGAAATCGGAGCGCCTGTACATCTGATCGGTCTCTGCCAGGGCGGGTGGCTGTCGCTCATCTATGCCATCCGCTTTCCGCAAAAGGTGCGGCGGCTCGTCCTTGTTGGCGCGCCCGTGGATGTTTCGGTCGAATCGGAACTGTCCCGGATGGTCGCCGCAACCATACCGGCGGCGTTTGAGGGATTGGTGAGCAGCGAAGGTGGGATCGCGAGAGGTGATCACATGCTTCCCGCCTGGGCCGCCGCGTCGGATGCCGCGCGGGTGCTGCAAAAAAATATCGCAAAGGATGAGGTGACCAGTAACCAGGAATTGTTTGATCGATTCGACCATTGGTACGGCGAAACGCTGAATTTACCTGGCGTGTTCTATCTTGAGATCGTGAATTGGATCTTCCGGGAAAATCGATTGGCGAAAGGGGCGTTCATTGCTCTTGGCCGGGAAATTCACCTTGGGCAGTTGGAGACCCCGGTTTTCCTCCTGGCCGGCTCTGAAGACGAGGTCGTGCCGGCCGAGCAGGCCCTGGCGACGGCGTCGCTCCTGGGCACGCCGACGTCCCTGATTGAGAAGATGATCATCCCCTCAACCCATCTGGGCCTTTTCGTCGGCAGCAGAACACTTGCTACCGCCTGGCCTCGAATTGCCCGGTGGCTGCAACGCCAGGAGTCGCAACTATACAGCACCAAGACGACTGCCGCTTGACCATCCCGGACGCACCTTGCGATGGTTGCGGTTGCCGTCGACCTGATAATATCGCTATCTGCAAGCCTCAGATATTTAGTTCCCTGAGTGCGGTTGGCAGGTGGTTCATCACTTTCTCGAACTCTCCGGGATCGAGTTTTTCCCAGAGGATCTCAAACACACCTCGGGTCACTGTCAGGGGATCAATCGGAAATTGTTGCGGCAATTCCGACCAGACATGGTCAACGAAGGCTTCGACATGGCGCTCCTTGGTCGGCGTTTGCGCCGCATGCCAGCCCTCATAATAGATGCCGCGGATCAGGATGGGGAGTTGCGCTCCCAATTTGATGGCCACCTCCGGCGGCAGGCGGTCACGCAGCGTATGGAGAACTGCCCTCAAGGCATTATAGGCTTGCTGACGGCTTTCGAGCTGGATCTCTTCCTCGACTCCCTTCAGCCAGACATTGGTCTCCTGAACAGTATGGTCCAGAACGGTAACGCCAATTGCGCCCATGAGATGCTCCTTTATCAAAAAACGCGCTCAAAAATGTGCGAAATAAGCGACGTCAAGTTTGATATGCATCAAGTGCGGATGACCGCACTGGTCACGCTGGAGCGCGATGGGGCGGGGTGAATCGCCTAGTTAGGGTGATCTCCGCGCAAACTTTCGTTTCCGGGCAGAAAGTCGCGAGCAGCTGCGTTGCACGGCTGACTTGGCGATCTAACCTGCGTCGTGATGTCTCAAATCCAGAGCTTATCTCTCGCAGCATACGCTTAGCGATCCAGGCCTTGGTTCGGAAGTTCTACTGGGAAGAATTGCAGCGCCAACGAAAACCGTCACATCAACAAGGAAACACCGGCTCACGCCTCAGATGATCATTGCTGTCGGCTACCCCGGAAACGGCTGCGGTCGCAATCGTGATCCCGAGCAGGAGCCCGCGGTCGGCTTGCATCGGATTGTGACCATCCGCTTTGGTTGCGGAGAACCGGATTCTTTCCCGTCGAGCCCGTTGAACGTCGCTTTCGTTGACGCAAATCAACGAGAGAGGAACGATCAGTCGCTAGTCATTGCCTCGATGAAGATTAGTGCGCGAGATATGGCTGATGATCTCCGGTACCGATGTTCGTGAAAGGTGGTCTACCTCCGTTCGGTCGGGTTGCCGTGCTCTGGTCGGCGTGATTGTCATCGCGGCGTTAAGCAGTATCTGGCAGTTGAAATCGTCCGCTATTGCCGCTGAGGTCGATGCAGCTGACGTCGTCGCGCCCAATGGATTTGCCGAGATCATCGAACGCGTAAGGCCGGCGGTGGTCGGCGTCCGGGTGAAAATTGATGAGCGGGCGCTATCGGACGATGTACAGCTGGGGCCGCCATCTTCTTCCGGTTCGCCGCTTGATCGCTTCTTCCGGCAGTTCGAGATATCGCCTCCCGACGATGCACCATCACAACCGGGCTTGACCTTGGGCTCGGGCTTCTTCGTTTCCGGTGATGGTTACATCGTCACCAATTATCATGTCGTAGCAAACGGAAAGAGTTTCGAAGTAACGAGCGATGACGGGAAAGTCTACCAGGCAGAAATCGTCGGTACCGACCCACAAACAGACCTGGCGCTGATCAAGATAGCAGCGCAAACCGATCTTCCCTACGTGCGCCTGGCAAAGACCGAACCCCGCATCGGCGATTGGGTTCTTCCGATTGGTAATCCCTTCGGGCTCGGTGGTACCGTTACCGCCGGTATCGTTTCAGCGCGGGGACGCGACATTGGTGAGGGGGCCTACAACGATTTCATTCAGATCGATGCGCCGGTCAACAAGGGAAATTCGGGAGGGCCAACCTTCAACGTCAAAGGTGAGGTTATCGGGGTCAACACCGCTATCTTTTCGCCATCAGGCGGCTCGATCGGTGTTGCATTCGACATTCCCGCTGAAACCGTCAGGCTTGTTGTTGATCAGCTCAAAACCAAGGGGCATGTCACGCGCAGCTGGATCGGGGTTCGAGTCCAGACGATCACCCCCGCGCTTGCCGAAGCGTTGGAATGGAAAAAAGCCGTCGGGGCTCTTGTTGCCCAGCTCGAACCGGATGGTCCGGCCGCAAAGCAAGGCATCGAAGTTGGCGACATCATCACCTCCGTCAATGATCGTGGAGTGAAAGATCCTCGCGATCTCGCCAGAACGGTTGGGAGCATGGTTCCCGGCAGCTCCATCAAGCTCGGCGTGTTTCGGAATGGGCAGGAGAGGTCCCTTACGGTAAAGCTGGCCGAGCTGCCACGCAGCACGCAAGCCAAGGCCGAGAAGCCGGCCGATCCAAGCGAGAGATCGGCATTGGGGCTTACGCTAATGCCTTCGCGTTACGTGGCGGGCGCGGGCGAAAATGGCGTCGTTATCGCGGACATCGATCCAGAGGGCGTGGCCGCCGACAGCGGCCTTCAGGTGGGCGATATTATTCTGGGTGTTTCCGGGCGGCCGGTAAATATGCCGGGCGAGCTGAACAAGATCGTGAGCGAAGCGGTTGCGCATTCCAAACGGGCCGTCCTGGTCCAGATCAAGCGAGGCGACGCGACCAGCTTTGTGGCGATTTCGCTCGGATGATTGCCCGAACGACTGAAGCAACGCGATTTCCGGTACTCCTTTGAGGAGCTTGGCTATGGATCATACGACTCGGGCTTTCGACGTCGATCTGCGCGAAATCGAGCGCAAGGTCGTCGAGATGGGAAACCTGGTAAAGCAGCAGATTGAAGGCGCAGTTGAAGCGCTGTTGACACGCGACGTTGCATTTGCGGAACGGCTGGTGGCGGCTGACGTCCGGCTGGATGCGTTGCAACGTGAGGTCGAGTCGATGGCGGTGACGACCATTGCGCGTCGCCAGCCGGTCGCGATCGATCTGCGGGAGATTATTGGCGCGATCCGTATGGTCAACGATCTCGAACGGATCGGCGATTTCGCCAAGAACATCGCAAAGCGCATCACGGCCTTGATGAATGATTTCCGCATCGATGGAATCATGCCGCAATTCGGTCTGATGGCGCAGCAGGTAACGGATCAGTTGACCTCGGTGCTGGAGAGCTACGAGCAACGCGATTCTGGAAAGGCGCTTGAGGTGTGGCGTAAGGATCGAGACATCGATGCACTGAACAATTCGTTGTTCCGTGCTCTGCTTACTCACATGATGGAGGATCCGCGCAATATTTCGTCATGTACGCATCTTCTGTTCTGCGCCAAGAATATCGAACGAATGGGCGATCATATCACCAACATTGCTGAGGCGGTCTATTACATCGTCGAAGGCCGCGAAGTCGAGGAGGAGCGTCCGAAAGCGGACACCACCAGCAAGGATGCGCTGCAGCCGATCTGATGTGATGACAGGGGAGCGCCCTTGCAAACGGGAGAGGCTGAGCAACGGCTGCGGAAGTGGTCAACGGTACACCTGCGCAATGACGCAATGCCGGGATCGAGTGTCATCGGATCGCGATTGCGGTAACGAGGCATTGAGTGCCAAATCGAACGGGCGGGTTTGAATGGACCGCGTTTCAACGGACAAGGCATGTAGCATGGTTTCCTTTATTGATCCGGTCGGCCTTGCCAATCCCTCGCGCGAGCTGCCTTACAGGGCGCCGCTTGGCGACAAGATTTCCATCCGAAACCTCGACTTCTTCTACGGTCGCATGCGCGCGCTGAAGAACATCAGCCTTCCACTCCGCGCCAAGAGCGCTACGGCGATCATCGGACCGTCCGGTTGCGGCAAGTCGACCCTGCTCAGGGTTCTTAATCGAATGTACGATCTTTATCCGGGGCAACGTGCAACCGGCGAGGTCCTGCTTGATGGCGAAAACATCCTGTCGCCTGAGTTTGACGTCAATCTGCTGCGTGCCAGAGTCGGGATGGTATTTCAGAAGCCGACCCCGTTTCCGATGTCAATCTACGAGAATGTCGCTTTCGGAGTCCGCCTATACGAGCAACTGCCACGTTCTGAGCTCGATCAGCGCGTCGAAATGGCGTTGCGCCGCGCGGCTCTCTGGGATGAGGTCAAGGACGAGCTTACCACGAGCGGCGAAAGCCTCTCTGGTGGCCAGCAGCAGCGGCTCTGCATTGCCCGCACTCTGGCCGTGAAACCGGAGGTCATTCTGCTCGACGAGCCATGCTCGGCTCTCGATCCGATATCAACGGCCAAGATCGAGGAGTTGATGGACGTATTGAAGGCGGAATATACGATTGTGATCGTGACGCACAACATGCAGCAGGCGGCTCGGGTATCGGATTTCGCCGCTTTCATGTATCTCGGCGAACTCATCGAATTCGATGTGACGGCCAAAATATTTACAGCCCCGCACGATCAGCGCACCCAAGACTATATTACTGGTCGGTTCGGTTGAAAGGCAGGGTGGTTTACGCTCGCGGGATGGAGTCGGTCGATTCCAGGCAGCGATGCTGCACGTCTGAGCCTCCTGTGCTGGTGTCAGCCAGGCCGCGATGGTGCAGGTGGCGCAAATGTTCTGGATGATTGTGTTTCGGCGGACCGCGGTTGTGCCGCCTTTTTATCTTGCCGTAGGCCTCCCGGGGATCGGGATTTGACTTGGATCAAGAGCTAAGTGGCCCGCCCTGTTACCTATTTCAAACGAAGAGAGGACGACGCGCACCTGGTTCGGAATAAGTAAATCGAGCACGTAAACCAGAGCATGCAGAGGCGGTGCAATGACTCAAATGCGTTGGAAGTTTACATTGCCGGAGCTCGAGGAAAAGCTGGATAGCCTTGCGGAGGGCGCGCTGTTTCAAATCTCCCATCAAGACTATGAGCGTCTGTTCGGAATCAACGACGCAGCAGCCGCCCGTTTGCGGAATTTTGCCAAGGGCCATGCATGTGCCGTCAGCCATGCCGATCACGGCATCCTGTTTCGTAAACATATCCGTGAGCTTGAGCACCGTTCGCGGGGCGAGGAGCCGAAATGAATGGCGGGTGCCTCAGGAGCCAGCCATTGGGTCGTTGATTGACCTTCATCAAGGCTGTGTCTCCCCGCCATCCTATGTTGCTCTTAAACAACTCGGATGTACCAAATGGTTAAGCTGAGGATTCCCCACAAGGCGTTGATATTCGTGGGCGATGGCCGGAAGGTCATGTTCCTGCGCAACGAAGGCGACGAGAAATTTCCAAATCTCAAAGCCGAACATGTGTTCGAGGACGAGAATCCGCTGACACATGAGCAGGGGAGCGAGCGGCCGGGGCGGATAAGCAAGGCGCTCGACTCCGGCCAGCGAAGCGCTGTCGAGCCGGTTGATTGGCATCAGATCGAAGAGCAGCACTTCGTCCGGAAAGTTGCAGCTGCAATAGGGCAGATGGTGCGAGCAGGAGCGGTTCCGGCACTTATAATCGTGGCGCCTCCCAAGACGCTTGCCGAACTGCGCAATGACCTCCACGCCGATGTGAAGAACCGTGTGATCGCCGAGATCAATAAGGACCTGACCAGGCATCCCATTGGTGAGATCGAGAAGCATTTGATCACGTGGGAAACTCGGCATGAATGAAGCTGAAGCCTGGGCGGAGCGGCATATCGGGAGGCGGTCCACACAAAGGGTCGATAGGTAAGCACCGGCCCTGTCCTCAAGGTGCAACACCTATGGCCGTGCGCTGATCTTCCGCCGAGCGAAAGCCTGCCATATTGCCTGGACTTTTGCCGGCTGTAGCCTGACCTTCGGCATCCCTTCCAGCCGGCGGAAGCCTTCGACGTTTGAATATGTTCGTTTATAATTTCGAAATGTCCACTTGTGGCGGATAGCGTATTCCTTTAGTTCGAACCCGTCAGAATCGAACCGCGGCTCGCGCCGATGGGGGAGGCGGGATTGGACGGAACTTATGATCTCGCAGTGATTGGTGGCGGGGTCAACGGATGCGGTATTGCCCGTGATGCGGCGGGACGCGGTCTCTCCGTCTATCTTTGCGAGCAGGGGGATCTGGCGAGCGGCACCTCCTCGGCGGCGACCAAACTGATTCACGGCGGCCTGCGCTATCTTGAATACTATGAGTTTCGCCTGGTGCGCGAAGCGCTCATGGAGCGCGAGGTACTCTGGCGCATGGCGCCACATATCATTTGGCCGCTGCGTTTCGTTCTTCCCTATCACAAAGGCCTGCGTCCGGAGTGGATGTTGCGGCTTGGTTTGCTGCTTTACGACCATCTGGGTGGCCGCAAGCTGTTGCCGCCGACACGGACGCTTGACCTGAAGCGAGATATCGCCGGCAAGCCGCTCAAGCCCGGCATCTACCGCCGCGGATTTGAATACTCCGACTGCTGGGTCGAGGATGCGCGCCTTGTCGCGCTCAACGCGCGTGACGCGGCGGATCGCGGCGCAACGATCCGAACCCGCACCAAGGCGATTGCCGCCGAACGCGGCACGGATGCATGGCAGATCACGACTGAGGATCACCGCAACGGACAGCGCCAGACCATCCGTTCACGGATTCTCGTAAATGCGGCGGGTCCGTGGGTTGCCGATGTGCTCGCCTTGACGCTGGGCCGTAACACATCCGCCGCAGTCCGATTGGTGCAGGGCTCGCACATCGTGGTACCGCGGCTGTTCGATCATGACCGATGCTATATTTTCCAGAATGCCGACAATCGAGTCGTTTTTGTCATTCCTTACGAGCACGATTTCACCCTGATCGGCACGACCGATCTCGACTATGTCGGCGATCCCTCGAAAGTTGCGGCTTCAAAGGAAGAGATCAACTATCTCTGCGCTGCAGTGAGTGAATATTTCGCTCAGGCGGTCGAGCCGAAAGATGTCGTCTGGACTTATTCAGGTGTGCGCCCGTTGTACGACGACGGCGCAACCGCCGCTCAGGCAGCCACGCGTGACTATGTGCTAGAACTCGATGAATCCGGCGCTCCGCTTCTGTCGGTCTTCGGCGGCAAGATCACCACCTACCGGCGGCTGGCGTTGCATGCGCTGGAAAAACTCGGTCACCATTTGAGCGCCGAGGCGCGGGCTCGGCACGATTGGTCCGGCAAGGCGCCGCTCCCCGGCGGCGATTTTCCGGTGCAGGGGTTCGAAATTCTGGTTGCGGATCTGCAGCGAGATTATCCCTGGCTCGAGTCGGCGCAATGCCGTCGTCTCGCTCGCGCCTATGGCACGCGGGCACGACGCATCCTTGCTGCGGCGACGCACAGATCAGAGTTGGGGCGCGATTTCGGAGCCGGGCTGAGCGAAGCCGAGGTGCTCTATCTGATGCGCGAGGAGTGGGCGGAGAAAGCCGCTGACGTGGTCTGGCGCCGCTCGAAGCTGGGCTTGCGGCTCAGCCGCGCCGAAATCGAAGAGCTGGATGACTTCATGGCCGAGCAAGCCATAAAGCACCTGGCATAGGATGCGTCTGCCGACAGCGCATTAGCAGACCTGACAGGCCTGAGTTGTCGGCAGTGGCGTATTGTCGTGCGCTGGCCGCACATAATCCACTTAGACAAGTTCAATTTTCCTCGCCGCAGACGATATGAAATAGACGCTCCCGCGTTTGGGTGAATCAGAGCGCAGCGTTCTTCATCGAACGCTTTTTAATTATTCTGATTCTAAAGTGGGGGCGCTGTTTTTGATGGCGACGCATTCTTATCCGCTGCGGCTTGTCTTTGTGTCGACGGCTTCGGTCATCATTCTTGCTTGCGCAGGTATTGGCGCCAGTGCGCAGCAGAGTACGAACGGCACGCCGAGCACGGAGTTGCCGCCGGTTGTCGTCCACGGGCCGAGCACGCCTAAAGTGTCGCACACCGAGAAACCCGCGCGGCAATCGGCATCTGCCGGTGCCGCCAAACGCACGCGACGCGGTACAAGGACGGCGGCGGCGTCCAGCAAACCGTCGGCTCCAAACGCCCAGAGTGCACAAGTCGGGCAGGATCCGCGCGGCCCGATCAACGGCTATGTCGCGGACCGATCCCTGACCGGCACCAAGACCAACACGTCGCTGATGGAGACGCCGCAGTCGATCTCGGTGATCGGACGCGAGGAAATTCGCGACCAGAATCCGGGTAATTTTGCCGAGGCCCTGCGATATGCCCCCGGCGTCAGCGCCCAGACATTCGGCGCCGACACCCGCAACGATTGGTTCCAGATTCGCGGATTCAGCGCCCAGGATGTCGGACTGTTTCTTGACGGCTTGCAGCTTTCGGCGAGCTACGGCTACGCAACCTGGAAATTCCCGCCCTTCGGGATCGAACGGATCGACATCCTGCGCGGTCCCTCGGCCATGCTTTATGGCGGCAGCGGACCCGGCGGTTTTGTCAACATCATCAGCAAGACTCCGCCCTTGACGGCGCAGAACTATATCGAGACCGGAATCAATTCTTTCGGTAACGGCTATCTGAACTTCGATTTCGGCGGTCCGGTAGCGACGCGGTCAGGGTCGAACAGCGATCTGTATTATCGTCTGCTCGGCACCGTCAAAGGCGGCGATACCCAGACCGCGTTTACGCCCGACAATAACTACTTCATCGCGCCGTCGGTCACGTACAAGCCCGACGCCGATACCACGCTGACCATTCTCGCTTCGGCCTGGCGAAACGATACACGTGTCGAGAATTTCCTTCCCTATGTCGGAACGGCAGTCAACGCCCCCTTTGGACGCATCCCGACCGGCCTGTTCGCCAGCGATCCCAGGGACGACTATTTCAGGCGCGAGCAGGAGATGATCGGCTATCAGTTCGAGAAGAAGCTGACCGACGATCTGACGTTCCGGCAGAACGGCCGTTTCGCGCATAACGACGTCGAATTCCAGACCCTGCTGGGGAACGGTTATGTCAATGGCGATCCGTCGACGGCGCAACTGTCGCGCTTCAACGATTTCGCCCATGACAATGCCATTCAAGCCGACCTTGACAGTTCCTTGGAGTATCGCTTTGCGACCGGCCCAGTGCAGCACACGGCGTTGGCCGGCGTCGATCTGAAGAGCTATCAGCTCACCGATCTCCAGGCATTCGATTTCTCGACGCCGGCCCTCAACCTGCTCAATCCCGTTTATGGGGTTCCGCAAGGATTTCCATCGACCCTGTTTGAAGATCAAACCATCACGCAGAAGCAGGCCGGACTCTACGCGCAGGATCAACTCAAGCTCGGCCGTCTGACCCTCGTTCTCAGTGGAAGGAATGATTGGGTCAATACGTCCGACGATAACCGGCTGTTGGCGAGCGACACTCGCGACGACAGCAAGTTCAGCGGCCGGGCCGGCCTGATCTACAATACCGATCTCGGCATCGCTCCATACGTGTCCTATGCGACGAGCTTCAATCCGGTGATCGGGACCAATTCGTCCACCGGCCAGCTGTTCGCGCCGGAGACCGGCGAACAAACCGAAGCCGGCGTCAAGATTCAACCTACCGGATTCGATGGCCATTTCGGCGCAGCGGTGTTCAACCTGAAACGGCAGAATGTGCCCGAGACCGATCCGAACAACGTGCTCGCCACGGTACAGACCGGGGAAGTGACCTCGCGCGGCATCGAGCTGGAAGCGGTTGCCAACGTCCTGCCGGGCCTGAAAGTGACCGGGTCCTTCACCAATTTCGATATCTTCGTCAGTAAGGACGTCAATCCCGCCCTGATCGGAACTGTCCCCACCAACACGCCGAGCGAGATGGCGTCGGTCTGGGGCGACTATACGTTCCAGAGCGGGCCATTGACCGGCTTCGGATTCGGCGCCGGCCTCCGCTACAACGGTATATCCTATGCCGACACCGCTAATTCGCTGGTGGTTCCGGCCTACGTCCTTGCGGATCTGGCCGTTCATTATGAGATCAAGAACTGGCGTTTCGCCCTCAACGTCACCAACATTACCGACAAGATCTATGTTGCAAATTGCCAGACCTCGACCGCCTGCTTCTACGGCGACCGACGGCGCGCCGTCGCGAGTATTTCCTATAAATGGTAGACTGACGCGAACGATGACGCGGCGTGATTGGTGGGCGCAGGCAACGAAGGAGGCGGATCATCCGCGATTGGCTCTAGAGATTTCGCAGCGGTGATCTGCCTTTATCATTGTTGGCCTGGACAAGGCACAATAACTGCTTGAGGAATTGCTCGCGATCTGCCGGATTCAGCGGCTTGATGAGTTCCCGATGCGCGGCCTCGATCGAGGCCTGCATATCATTCAACACTGCCTTGCCGGCTGGTGTAAGATAGCAACGCTTGGTCCGACGATCGTCGGGATCGGCTTCGCGCTTGACGATGCCGCGTGCTTCGAGACGCGATAATACGCTGGAAGCCGTGGTGCGATCGATGCCGATTTCGCCGGCAAGTGCAATCTGATCCATTCCAGGTTGAGCCGAAAGCACCTGCATTACGCTCGACTGCACAGGAGTGGTGCCGAAGCGCTCGCAGTTCTGGAAGTAGATGGAGACGTGAATCTGGTGCAGTCGCCGTACCAGGAATCCAGGTCGTTTGAAGAGAGCGCGCTGCGGTCTTCGGCTTCCTTGCTTGGTCATTCCTCGATATCCGATAGGTCCGTTCGTGAAAATGATCTGGCGTCGGAGTCATGCTGGCGGATACGTGTCGTTAAAAATGCGCTAGCCAGCTTCGCGCAGTCTGCCTTCCAGGGCAATATCCTCTTCCCGCTGAAAAGCGCCGTACCACGGTGCCGAAAAAGCGAGATGCCTCGATTCGAGATTAGTCGTCAGGTTGCCGAGCTATGGAGAATCGAAATGGCGCGTTCAATCTCGTCGTCAGCCAGATGAGCTTGCTGCCGGGAGGATTCGGCAAAGTAAGTCACAACGCGTTTAATCATGTCTCGCCTTGGTTCATGTGGCAGGGGCGCGTGCGGCATTTGTTCCAGCTGATGCGTGATGGCGTTGATCTCAAGCTGCTCGGCCAGCAGTTCGTCCGCTTTGATCCGCCGATAAAACTCTTCAGTGGAAGAGCTCAGCAGGTCTGCATCTTTGACGCGGCGGCGCAGCCGTCGCAGCGGTGCAATGATCTCGGCGCGCCAAGCCGAAATGCTGCGATCAAGCGACGCGATTTGCTCGATGGAAAACTCGATATTGCGGCGTTTTGCATAGAACAGGGCGGTCAGGAGAAAGCTGACATCGACGTCCAGCCGATCCTGAAGCTCCAGGCATGCCTGCGAAACACCAGGCTTGGCATAGAGCTCAACGACAAAATCCCAGCATGACTGGCTTTCGGCAGGCTCGTTCACGGGATGAAAGACTCGCTTTTGCTGCGCTAGCGGAAATGCATCATCGTCAATACGGCGACGACGGCGATTGCGACAACGGCAAGCGAGAAGACGGGTCCACCGATGGCGAAGCGGCGTTGATTTTCGGGCATGGGGATTTCTCGCGTAATGGTCGAAAATGGGAGAGGGGCGCGCGGAATTAGGCTTTGTTATGGTGAACCAAGGGGAGTTATGGTCAACCGAGAAGACGGTACTTACGAATTCCGCCGTGTCGCGCCCGTCGCAATGGCCGCGGCGGCGGTGCGATTCTCGACGCCAAGCTTAGCGTAGATTTGCTCCAGGTGCTTGTCCACCGTTCGCGGGCTGAGACCCAGAATCTGGGCAATATCCCGGTTGGTTTTCCCCTTGGCAAGCCATGACAGCACCTCGCCTTCGCGAGTGGTCAGGCCGAGTTCGCTGCTGAACCTGGCCGGCAGATCCGAACTCGACTCCCTGGCCAGCCGCAGCAGGAATTCATTCGGCCCAAGCTTGCCCATATATTGCAGCTGCAACTGCTCATTGTCGGGAAACGAGGCTGCGGTGTGGGACTTCGGTGTCGCCTTGCCCTTTTGCGCCTGTTCCAGCCATTGCAGCATCGGCGCGGGTAACTCGTATTCCTCATTCGCTGCAGCGGCAAG
>DASZTN010000117.1:0-61650 GCA_035547995.1 Bradyrhizobium sp.
TCGAGTTCTCTCGTTTTGTCGCACCAATAACGTTGCGAAACGAAAGATCAGGCGCGGAAAATGCGAGACGTAACCTCGTCAGGTCTTCCGCCTGACGCGGGGAAACATGAGTTCAAGCGAATCTTGCGAACAATCCAATAAGCAAGCAGTGGCGCGATGCCGTCAAATATTAATTAAGTATTGTACGAGTAATAACTGCGGGAACATCGCAATTTACTTGATATAATGCAGATTAATACCTTGATAGGCAAATTATTCCTAGCAGTAGGCAAAATATTCCATCAAAAATTACTTCGATTTCAGAACATAAATCGCCTGGATCGGCAGAGTCGCGCGTTTAATTCATCGAGACGACGCCATGGGGAGGGCCCTGGCATCGATCGTAGTCGCGATGGGGGTGGCGGCCATGACTTCAACCTGCGTGATCTCAACTTTATCGCCGACGGAGGCTCCTTCGTTATCCGGAGCTGACCAGTGCGATGACCCGCAGCGAACGAATTCGCAGATTGAGGCTCCGGGGGCTGAGGCTCGCGATGAGGCCTTGAGCGAAGACGATCTGTTATTGCGCCGCATAGCAGGCGGCGATGAGGCGGCCTTTCGTCTTCTGGTCACCAAGCATATTGATCGCGCATTCGCTGTGGCCTTACGGTTTCTCGGTAATCGCGCCGATGCCGAGGACGTAGTTCAGGACTCCTTTCTCAAGATATGGAGCCATCGCGGCCATTGGATCGAGAATCGGGCCAAGTTCTCCACCTGGCTGTATCGAGTAGTTACCAATCGCTGCATCGATCTGAGTCGCCGGCCGCGCAGCGAAGACGTCGAAAGCTTTTCTGAGTTGACCGACAATAAACCCGACGCGGTGACGCTGATACATCGCGACGAGGTGAGCGATATTTTAGATAGAGCTATCCGGCAGCTTCCGGATCAACAGCGCGTCGCCGTGCTGATGTCCTATCACGAAAATCTCAGCAATAGCGAAATCGCCGAGCTGATGGGAACGACGGTCTCGGCTGTCGAGTCGCTTCTCAAGCGCGGCCGGCAGCAATTGCGGTCGCTCTTACGCAGGTCGGAACGTGATATCCGCCAGACTTTTGAGGATGCATAGCGGAAAGGATTGATTAACCACGGCCGGCTCGATGGGAAAAAAATGCCGCCCGGTCTGGACCAGGCTTCCGTTGAATTGTGAGACGCCGCGAACGCGTCGGCTTTCCCCATGGCTGGGGCAGGCGCCATTCAACAAAAGGGGACTGACTCATGCCCGTTATATCAACCAACACGGCCGCAAATTCCGCCGTGTACTACCTGAACGTCAATTCGAATCAAGAATCCCAGGCCTTGTCCGAACTGTCCAGCGGTTCGAGGATCGTCAACGCATCGGACGATGCCGCAGGCCTTGCGATTTCCACCCGCATCGAGTCCGACGTAAGCGTCCTCGAGCAGGCGGCGACCAATTCGTCGCACGCAGTCTCCGTGCTGCAGACAGCCGACGGCGGGGCCTCCAACATCAGCGACATTCTAACCCAGATGAAATCGCTGGCGTCGGAAGCGGCTTCAGGAACTGAATCCGACAGCGACCGCGCTTATATCAACGACGAATTCCAGCAACTCTCTCAGGAAATCGACAGCATCGCCAGCGGTACGCGATACAACGATGAAAGTCTGCTGGACGGGACGAGCTCATTTGCGTCCGGCGTCACCGTCATGGTCGGATCGTCGGCATCCGACACTATTACCGTGACGCTCAGCAATCTGTCGGCATCGAGCCTCGGGGTGTCGTCACTGGACGTCTCCTCTCAGGCCGATGCAAACACCGCGCTCACTCAACTCGACTCGGCCATCGATACGGTCTCGGCGGCACGAGCCGAAATCGGCGCGCAGGAATCTCGCTTCAATTTCAGCTCAAACGACGTGCAGACCAACGAGCAGAACCTCGAATCTGCGAATTCGGCTATCACCGACGTGGACGTTGCGTCGGAGGAATCGGTGTTGTCGTCGGCTGAGGTCAAGACGCAGGCGGCCGTCGCGGCAGCGGCACAGGCCAACAAGATGCCCCAGTATCTTCTTAACTTGCTTGAGAGTTAAGCAGCTGAACATGGCGAGCCGGAGAAATATCGTCCGGCTCGCGCAAGCGATAGGTGAGAAACGATGTCCGTCAGCAGCGCGACCAGCTCGTCCAGTTCGACCACGAGTTCGACCAGTAGCACGAGCGCAACAACCGATCCGGCGAACATCGATTGGAGCGAGCTGGTCAGCGAAATGGTCGCGGCCTATACCGCTCAGGCGGACAGTATAGAGACCGAGCTCACCGACAACGAGACCAAGATATCGACCTACCAGCAGATGCAGACGTTGCTGAGCAGCCTGGAATCTGCCGCGCAGGTGCTGGCGGACCCGTCGAACCCCTCGACGAGCAGCAATAACGTCTTTCTTGCAAGATCCGCGACGCTGACCTCGAGCGGGGATGTCAGCGCCAGCGCGGTACTGGGCGTGACACTCGACAACGGCGCGGCTACCGGAAGTCATACGCTGACCGTGAGCCAGCTTGCCGAAGCTGAAAAAGTAGGTAGCGCTACGGCAGCAAGTGATACCACTGCGCTTGGTTATAGCGGCGTGTTCTCGCTGGCCGCGGCCGATGGTACCGCGGTCGATATTTCGATCGACAGCAGCATGTCTCTTACCGACGTGGTCAACGCTATCAACGACGAAACCGAGACGACGGGCGTACAGGCCTCCATTGTCGAAGTGTCGAGCAGCGAATACGAGCTCGTCATGACGACCTCCACGACGAACCAGGCCATTACAGCAAGTTCGGTATCGGGCGATGACGTTCTTAGCGACCTGGGTATCACCGATTCCTCCGGAAATTTCACCAATATGCTGCAAACCGCCCAAGCGGCGGTCTTCACGCTCGACGGCATTGAGATCACGCGCGATACCAATGACATCAGCGACGTGTTGAACGGCGTGAGTTTCGATCTCTATTCGACCACGCCGTCTGGAACATCCATCACAATGGATGTTGGCGTCGATACAGACGCGATCGAGACGGCGCTGGAGTCGCTGGTTGATGCTTATAACTCCTATCGCGATTTTGCTATCGAGCAGGAAGCGACTGATTCAACAACGGGTACTGCGCTATCGACCGCGATCCTGTTCGGTGATGGAACGCTTCGAGATGTCAATGAAGAACTCGCGGACGCATTGAATACCACCGTCGGCGGGGTTTCAATGTCGAGCCTCGGCCTGTCCTTTAATTCATCAGACGAGCTTGAGCTCGATAGCAGTACGCTTGAGAGCACGCTGGGAAGCGATCTCGCCGGAGTAGAGAGCCTTTTGGGGTTCAGCGCGACGACGTCGTCCAGCGATCTATCGGTTGTCCTCCATGGAAGCGACGCCCCCTCCGATTTCACTCTCGATCTGACGGTCGATGGATCGGGAAATCTTATATCGGCATCGGTCGACGGCGACAGTTCGCTGTTCACGATCGAAGGATCGGAGATTATTGGCAACAGTGGAACGGCATATGCCGGTTTCACCTTCTCTTTCAGCGGAACGACATCCGAATCGGTCGATGTATCGCTTAGCTACGGCATTGCCTCCCTCCTCTACAATGCGGCCGACCAGGCGTCGGATACGACGACCGGGACAGTTCAAACAATCATTAGTGGCCTCGAGGATACGGACACGACGCTGCAGAATCGGATCGACGACATCGATTCGGCGGCGGAGATTTATCAGTCCGAACTGACTGCGCGATACGCGGAATATGAGGAACAGATATCCGAAGCAGAGACGACCCAGCAGTATCTGACTGCTCTGCTCGACAGCAGCAGTTCGAGCAGCTCGTAATGTCCCATAAGGAGTATAGTAATGGACCGAAATCCCTACACGGCGGCGATGGCCTACCGGCGCACATCGGCTACGGTGCCACCAGCCATTGCAGTCGTTAAGCTCTATGACGGGGCCATCCTGCGAATCCACCGGGCTATTGTTGCGCTCGAAGATCGAAAGCTCGATGACAGCTTCAGCCAGATAATTTCCGCGGTATCGATCTTGAGAGGCTTGAGTTATACCCTCGATTTCGAGCGAGGCGGCGAGTTGGCTTCGCGCCTTCGGCGCATGTACAGCCGCAATATCATGGCGCTATTGCGCTCTGTCGGGAAGCCGGACGCGGCCGAGCGATATCGTAAGATCGCTGCCGGGCTGAAGAGTTTGCGGGACGCCTGGGAAATCGTCGCGAACCGTCCGCTTGAGGACTACCGTAAAGCGGCAGCCGCCGCGAGTTAATTAGCGCAGTCCGCCAACGCGGGGTCCAATCAGATGGGCCGCGAAGGCGGCACCATCAGCCGGCCCATATCAGGGCCGTCGTGCCCTGATGAATCGTGGCCGGGGGCGCTACGTCTTCGCCTCGACGCGAAACCACGAGCATTTCATTCGCGAGCGCAAGCGCCGGCACCATTCTGATAGTGGCGAGAATCGGAGTGCTGCCGGCATGTTGGTCCATCCAGCGCGGCTACTTTGTCTCGCATTAGTCAAAGCCGCTGCCAAAGAGTTGCTGGAAATCCGTCAGAGCTCTTCGTGAACCCTTCGTGCTGTCCGGAAGTGTGCCGATGTGGCTCCGCTGAGTGGACCAAGTCGGCAAACATTCCGGGACGGTAGTTATCAGGAAAAAGTCCGCCCGATTCTACCGCGGCATTCGTTTCATTGACGAAGCCGGCGGGTTCATTCGTCGCCTCACGATTTAGGAACCCCCAGGCGCCCTGCGCGACTACGATTGAGGTTTGCCATGAGCGTTTCAGCGGTCAGTTCTTCGACTGCGTCGACAAGTACGACCAGCACGTCAAGCGCAACATCGAGCACGACAGCCCTCGATTCCACCGACTTCTTGAGCCTCTTGGTTGATGAGCTGGAAAACCAGGATCCACTCGATCCTACCGACAGCAATCAGTTCATGAGTCAGATGATGTCTTACGCCAACTATAGCGAACAATCGTCGATCGATAGCAATTTGAGCAGTCTCGTCTCCTCGTTCAGCAGCATGCTGTCCTCAAACGCTTTGGGTTATCTGGGGCATACCGTCGATGCGACGGGAAGCACGACGGCCCTATCCGATGGCTCCGCCTCGTGGGGCTACACGGTTGGCAGCAACGCCTCCAGCGTGACCCTTACCGTCAAGGACTCGTCGGGCAACGTCGTCTATAGCACCACCGGCGACGCAACGGCTGGAAGTCATACATTCAGTTGGGACGGAACCACCGCGTCCGGATCCAAGCTATCCAGCGGCAACTACACGCTTTCGGTCGCTGCAACGGATGCCAGCGGCAACGCCGTGACAACTTCGACAACCATTAGCGGGACGGTAACGGGAATCGACAGTTCGAGTGGAACGACGATGATCGAGCTTAGCAACGGGCAAACCGTGGCGCTCAGCAGCATCACGGCTGTCACGTCCTGAGGAGAGCCGTCCCCGCGACGTTCGGATGGAATCTGCGCCTCACCACGCGGAGCCCCAAGTATCAAAGTATTATTTTGACAGGTGGACAATATGAGCTTGTTAGGTGCCCTAAATTCGGCTGTCTCCGCGTTGCAAGCGCAAAGTCAGGCAATTTCGACGGTCGGCGATAACCTGGCGAATGCTGATACGACCGGCTACAAAACCACGACAACCTCCTTTGAGGACTTGGTCACGGGAGGAAGTTCGGTATCGTCGGCTGGGGGCGTTCAAGCCCTTAACGAGGCGGATATGACCGAGCAGGGTCTGCTCTCCAGCACGAGTACGAGCACGAACATCGCGATCTCGGGTAATGGGTTTTTTGCCGTCAAGGAGGGGCTCAATGGTACCGAGACTCTCTACACGAGAGATGGCGACTTCACCGTCGATAGTTCCGGTTATCTCGAAGACAACGGAAGTTATTTGCTTGGCTGGGCGACCGACGCAAGCGGAAACGTCGTGAACAACGACGAATCGGCTTCGGCACTTGTCCCAATTGACACTGAAGCATTCGAGAGCACTGCTTCGGCGACCACTACGCTATCGATCGAAGCCAATCTTCCGGCGGATGCGGCTGTCGGCGACACCTATACCAGTTCGACCGAGATCTACGATTCATTAGGTACCGGAAGCGATGTCGAGATCACATGGACCAAAACCGCGGACAATACCTGGACGGCTGCGTTTTCGGATCCGACGCTTGCCAGCGATTCTTCGACGACAAGCGGCACGATATCTTCGGGTAGTCCCATTACCATTACCTTTAATAGCGATGGAACACTCGCCAGTACATCGCCGAGCCCGGCCACCCTCTCAATCACAGGCTGGACCGATGGTGCTGCCGATAGTTCAATCACCGTCGATCTGGGCACTGCCGATAAGTCGGACGGATTGACGCAGTATTCTTCTGGCGAGACCACACCATCGGTGGATCTTGAGAGCATCACCCAGGACGGAATGGCCTACGGGACGCTGACGGGAATTACTGTTGGCACCGATGGCGATGTCGTCGCTTCCTACAGCAACGGAGAGACCAAGGACATCTACAAGATTGCCGTTGCGACATTCAATGATCCGGATGGCCTCTCAGCGGAGAGTGGTGATGTCTATGCAGCGACCCAGGCTTCTGGAGCCGCGACTTACGAGATATCGGGCACAGGCGGCGCCGGAACCATCGAAGGCGGAGAGCTGGAGAGCAGCACGACCGATACCAGCACAGAGTTCGCCAGGATGATAGCGGCACAACAGGCCTACTCGGCCGCCGCGCAGATGATGTCGACGGTGAATACGATGTACGAAACCTTGATGCAGGACGTGAGATAGCCCGATGGCTGATCGTCGTCTCCCGGAAGATTCCGTATTACGTCGCGCGCGCCGTCTAGTTGCGGCGGCTGCCAGAGAGGTAGGGGTGCCTCTGCCATTTCGTTCACTGAGCCCCAATGTGAATAGAAGCATTTCGCCGCTAACTGCGCAACAGCGCAGCCGAATAATCGGGCTGATTGCCGAGCTCAAGCTTTCGATCAAGGCGATGCGCGTCCGCCGCGACGAATTGGGCGAGAAAGCAGGGTTCGTGTTTCGCCACAGGAGCGTAACGTCGGCCTATCATCGTACTAGTCGGCTACTCTGGTCCGACAAACATCGCCGGCATTAGTTGCGAAAGGACAGAACAAACTATGCGATCGGAAACGAAGCCACAGAAATCGGTCATCAGCTCGGCAGAAGCAAATGCTGCAGTCGAACGCGTGATCGCTCTGGTTGACGAATTGTCTGGCGTAATAGAGGAAGAGAACAAGGTGCTCGCGCAGGGAATTCCCGCGTCCCTGTCGAAGGCGATCTCGCGAAAGAACGAGCTTGCAGGCGTATTTGAGGTCGTGGTCCGGCAGGTCGCGGACCATAAATTATGCCTGAGGATGAATGACAATGAGTTACGTCAGAGGCTCGTGACTCGTGTCCGCGCGCTGCGCGTCGCAATGAAGGAAAATACCGAGCGGCTGCGCGCCGCGATGGAGGCCACGCGACGACGTATCGATGCGGTGATGCGGGCGATAAAGTCTGAAATGCAGAATGCGTCGCCATATGGCGCCAATGGGCGGCTTCAGGAATCGCGTCTGCCTCAATCATTCCGCGGCGGTGGCATCAGCATCTGACGTTTCGGAAGGAGAAAGGGTCATGTCGCTATCGATCGCCAGCAGCATTGCATATAGTTCGTTGATGACGATCGAGACACAGATGTCGGTGACGTCATCGAACATCTCCAATGCCGACACCACCGGCTACACAAACAAGGTCGCCAACCAGGTCGCAACTGTAACCGCTGGTGTCGGAACGGGAACCACGATCAGCAGCATTTCCAGTAATGTCGATCAGTTGCTGCTTAAATCGTTGGTCAATGCGACGTCCGAACTTGGCGAGGCCAATACCACGAATAACTATGCCTCGGAGCTTGAAGAGCTCTACGGCAGCACGTCATCCGATTCGAGCAGTTCCGATGATGGAACGTCGCTCGCCAGCACCCTGGCTACGCTTGAGAGCGCCGTTTCATCGCTCGAAAGCGCAGACAGTAGCGATACCGATCTATCAAGCGTGGTGGAGGCTCTTGATAACGTGGCTTCGCAACTGCGCGAGACGTCATCAAGCATTCAGGAGCTTAGGTCCGACGCAGACCAGGGCATTTCCAGCGCCGTCGATGAAGTGAATTCAGCGCTTGACGACATCAATAGTCTGAATCAGCAGATCGTGGCCGCCAAGGCGGCAGGGCAATCGACGGCGGATCTTGAAGATCAGCGTAACACCGATTTGCAGACGATAGCCAATGATATGAACGTAAGTTATTTCGTCAATTCGAGCGGCGCGATGCAGATCTATACGGCATCGGGCACCGCACTGCTTGATAGCCAGGTACACGCGCTGTCCTATCAGAGCGTGGGAACAGTGACGTCAGATACAACCTATACTGCGGGCTCATCGAGCGGATTCAGCGCAATCACCGTTAATGGCGAAGATATCACATCCCAGATCACGTCAGGAACGATAGGGGCCCTGATTACGCAGCGCGACGACACGTTGCCGGCTGCGCAGTCCGAGCTCGATGAGCTTGCCGGCAACCTGATCGATGCACTGAATGCAGTCAGCAACGAAGGGACGTCATCGCCTCCACCGTCAAGCCTCACCGGATCGGTTTCGGTGAGTTCGAGCGATTCCTTTTCTGGGACCGGTACCGTTCGGATCGCGGTTACCGATTCGAGTGGCGATCTGGTATCGTATGAGGATCTCGATCTGTCGGACTATTCGACTGTCGGTGAAGTGGTGAGTGCGATTAACGGTATTTCGGGGCTTTCGGCTTCGATCAATTCATCGGGCAACCTGGTCATATCGACAACGGATTCCGACGATGGCGTCGCAATCAATGAGATGGATAGCTCGGTCGGCAGCAGCGATGAGGGCTTTTCGGACTATTTCGGCTTAAACGATCTTCTGACTGGAAGCGACGCCACCGATATCGCGGTACGCAGCGATATCCTCTCTGATCCGAGCTTGATCGGGACTTCGCAGTTGAGTTCTTCCTCGTCATTAACAGCAGGCGCAAACGTCGTCTCCGGAGGAACCGCCATTGCGGACGATCTTTACACGGCGCTCACCGCATCGACCAGCTTCGCCTCGGCCGGAGGCCTTGGCAAGGTCGATACGTCATTCGCCGAGTACGCCGCAGATATCGTAGCCAATATCGCGGCCGCGTCGTCGACGGCGACGTCAAATTACAATACCGCGGAGACGACGCAATCGAGCCTATCCAGCACCATGTCTTCGGAGTCCGGCGTCAACGTGGACCAGGAAACCGCACTTTTGAGCACTCTGCAGAACCAATATTCCGCAGCATCCGAGATTCTTTCCATTATCAACGCCATGTATAACGACCTCACGACGATGGTAGCGGATTCGCTCTGATACGGAGAGGTGGAAGCACGTCTTTCAGGATCGAATGCGGCGCCGGATAGGCGCTCAGCATTATGGAGATTGAATGACACCGCGTGCATAGCTTTGCGTCTTGGCAGCAGGAAGAACAAAAGAGAAGAGGGGCGACACAATGGAACTGATGCGGGTGGCGACTTTCGCCTCGATCGATCAGATGGTCAATCAGGCCTTGCGCGCGCAGGCCGTGATGAACAGCGAACAAGAGCAGGAATCGTCCGGTCTGGTATCCAGCGACTATGGTGGTTATGGCGCACAGGCGGGCCAGGTCCTCAATCTTCAAATCTCGCTGGCGAGATCGCAGTCGTTTTCTGCGGCTGCGAGCGCGGCAGATGAACGTGCCAGTATTATGAGTTCGGCGCTTACGTCAATCAGCGATATCGTGACCAGTTTTCGGACAGACCTGACTGCGGCAACGAGTACTGACGGCAGTAGCGACGGCCTTCAGGAGACGGCATCCGAGCTGCTCCAGGAAATGGCGTCCGAACTCAATACCCAATATGAGGGGGAATATGTCTTTGGCGGCAGCCAGACGGGCAGCGCGCCGGTTAACATCTCGGATCCATCTTACGCCGTTGCGACGGCGACGTCGTCGGCTGATACGTCATATTACCAGGGCGACGACGCAGTTACATCGGTTCGGGTGTCCGATGAGCAGGTGATCAGCTATGGAGTGACGGCCGATAATCCAGCGTTCGAGCAGGCACTGCGGGCGCTGAATATGATCGCGAACTCGTCCGATTCGACGCTGGACACTGATACGCTGACGGCGGCTTCCAATTTGATTTCCAGCGCGCTCGATGATCTGACCGATGTGCAAAGCAAGCTCTCAGCCGATATGAACGCTATGGAAAGTGCCGGCAATGACCAGACGGACTACCAGAACTTTGCAACGACGATGGTGGACGACCTCACCAATGTAGACGTCGCGGCAGTCACAGCAAAAGTTACCGCTTATCAGACTCAACTCGAGGCATCATATGCGGCATTGTCCAAAATCGAAGATCTGAATCTGGCGGACTACCTGAAATAAGATGACGTTCCAGCAACCAAGGAAGGCCGCGGGATATTGTGGAGCGGTGCGCCAATTTACACGAAGTGATCCATTGTCTTCCGCAGCCCTGATCGTTCGCCCATTTTGGCAGTTGAAACGCCGAATGCGCTAGGCGTGCGCGCCTATCGCGTCGGAACTTTTTGTGCAGACGACCGACTGGTTTGCCGACGTCGTTCGTTCAAGAAGAGGATGGATTTTCGTCTCGGAAAATAGCGGGCAGGCGACATGGTGGCTGTAAGGCAGGCGATGGCTTCCGCCGAACGTCACTATGCAGAGGGCCGTCTGCGGCAGGCAGCGCTGATCTGCTGTGCGATCCTTCGAGCCGCCCCTGACCATTTCAATGCTGTCAGTCTGTTGGGGATCGTACTATGCCGATCCGGTCATCTGCATCAGGGAAGGCGCTTCTTTCGACGCGCGCTTGATATCCGACCGAATGATGCCCCAACGCTCGATCGCCTTGGCGACGTTCTTTATGTGCAAGGCGACCTGGCCGGCGCTATCGCGCTCTACGAGCAGGCGATCGGAATCAGTCCCGATTTCGTTGCCGTCCATTGCAAGATTGGCATTGCCCTGCAGGATCAGGGAAAAACCAAAGAGGCGATTGCAGCCTACCGCCGCGCTATAGACGTGAATTCGAATTCGCCGAAGCCCTATTTCAATCTCGGCGTTTCTCTCAGGCGAGACGGCAAGTTTCAAGAGGCTGCCGCATGCTATGCGCGGGCCATCGCGCTCAAACCGTATTATCCCGAAGCATTCCTCAATCTCGGTAATGTCTTGATGGACATGGGCCGCTTTCCGGATGCGGCGCTGGCCTACCGTCATGCTGCCAGTTGCGGCCCCGAGGCCCGTTCAACAGCGCCTTGTGATCAGCCTTCGAGCCAGTTGCGCGCGCATGCATGGACCAATCTTGGCATTGCGCTCAAGAAGAATGGTCAGTTCGATGCCGCAATCGATGCGCATCGGCAGGCCATTGCGCTGGCGCCCGACTATGCCATCGCCCACAACAACCTCGGTGTGTTGTTACAGGATCGAGGGTGCTGGGCCGAGGCAATCGCAGCGCACCAGGAGGCCGTTCGGCTTGATCCGAATTTTGGCACTGCATATTCCAATCTTGGCGTAGCTTTGAAGGAACAGGGCCTAATTCATCAATCGATCGGTGCGCACCGGCAAGCCGTTGCGGCCGAGCCCGATCATCCAAAAGTGCATTTCAACCTGGCTGCGGCGCTGTTGATGGCCGGAGAATTCGAGGAGGGTTTCTCGGAATACGAATGGCGCTGGAAGGGCGCTGTTCCTGGCCTTAAGGATCGCAACTTTTCGCAACCGCAATGGGATGGAAAAGCTCTTGGGGAACGGACGTTGTTGCTCCATGCCGAACAAGGTTTCGGTGATACGCTGCAATTCGTCCGTTTCGCCGGCGAAATATCCAAAGAGCACGGAAAAATAGTGCTCGAAGCTCCGCAAACGCTGCTCGATATCGTACGGACGGCTCCAGGAATCGACGTTGTCGTCGCGACGGGGTCCGAACTTCCGAAATTCGATGTGCATATTCCACTGATGAGTTTGCCGCATGTTCTTCGAATCCAGTCGAATACCATTCCGGCACCGATCCCTTATCTAGCGGCCGATTTTCAGCGAGCGGAAAGCTGGCGCCATCGTCTGGATCGAGGGACGGATCTGAAGGTTGGTATTGTCTGGGCAGGAAATCGTCGTCATACGCACGACCATCATCGATCGATACCGATCGATGCGCTGCTTCCGGCGCTTAATATGAGGGGCGTGCATCTGTTCAGCCTACAAAAGGAGATCCGACCCGGTGATCGAGAGGCGCTTGATCTATTCACGGATCGTATGACCGACTTGTCCTTCTCGCTACGCGACTTCGCCGAGACCGCGGCGATCATGTCGGCGCTTGATCTGGTCATTTCCGTGGATACTGCAGTGGCGCATCTCGCCGGCGCTCTCGGGCGGCCGGTCTGGACGATGCTGCCGTTTGCGCTCGATTGGCGCTGGATGCTCGATAGGAAAGATAGTCCCTGGTACCCCACGATGCGTTTGTTCCGGCAGCCGAGGCCGGGCGATTGGACCAGCGTCATCGCCCGCGTACAGATCGAGTTAACGAGTCTTCTCATTGGCCGCGACGGATCATCTCTGCGCGCATCAGCCTGATTGATGCCGGCGAACGAATTGCGATGTCTATGTTGGAGCCATAATGAACCGCTCGCAAATCTTTGATGTCTCGGTTGTCATCCCAACTATTGGCCGAGAGACGCTCCGGCGCGCGGTTGAATCGGTTTTTGCGCAGAAATTCTCCGGCACGATCCAGATCCTGGTCGGAGTCGATGTTGATATGTTCGGAAAATGCCCGGAGCTACGGGACGAACTTCTGGCTCACTGTCCATCACATATAAGGATGACGTGGCTTGATCTCGGCTATTCTACCTCCAAACGACATGGTGGCGTCCATTCGTGCCAATTTGGCGGTGCACTACGCTCGATCCTGACGATGTGCGCGCAGGCCGAGGTCGTTGCCTATTTGGATGACGACGATTGGTATGACCATTCTCATATAGAGGCGATTAGACAAGCCATCGCCGGCAGAAGATGGGCCTACTCGTTATGCTGGTACGCGGATTCGAACAGCGATCGTTCTTTGTGTGTCGATGAAATTGAGAGTGTGGGGCCGGACAGGGGGGTATTCCGTAAATTGGGTGGTTTCGTACGCCCATCGGCATTGGCGATTAACAAGCTCGCCGTATCGCATGTGATTCCATCATGGTCACAGTCTTACCTGGCGAATGGCGATGGCGAGGATCGAATAGTGTTCGCACAGCTACGGCGGGAGCAGAACTTCGGTGCCACCGGTAAGCCGACAGTCTGTTTTTCGCTCGATCCGCGTGATGCCATGCATCCCGTTCGGGTCGAATTCATGAGGCTCAAGGGAGTTCAGTTCGACGCCCAATCGAAGATCGGATCAATTCGATAATTGAATAGTCTTGTCTCGGCGAGACGCAGCACTTATTGGCAAGAGCATACGTTATAGCCAGTCTTGAGGGCGGATCGTTCAAGCATCGATCTCCAAGCCTTCAAGGCGACGATCCGATGCGTCGCCTGCGTTGTCCTCCAGCCGATTGGGTTCAGGACGTAGAGTTTTTCAAAATCCTCAGTAAAGCCTGGTCCGATATGCTTCTTCCATGGCCTTCTCTGCGGCTTCCACCTCGATGGCGGCTGTTTGCTCGGCGATGATCCGGCCGAGGGTCGGGAAGCGCTGGCGCTCCACTTGCGTTGCGGGATTCCATAGCTTCGAGCGCATCAATGCCTTGCCGCAATGGAAATAAGCTTCCTCGACATGCACCTTGAGCCCGATGGTCGGAGTAACGTTTTGAACCGTGAGCGGTGTCAGCAGCTCTGGCTCCTGGGAAATCTCAGCCCTGCCGTTGACGCGAAGCGTTTCGTTGATGCCAGGCACCAAAAAGATCAGGCCGATTCCAGGCGACATCAGAATGTTGCCAAATGTATCAACCCTGTTGTTGCCACGCCTGTCGGGGATCAACAAGGTCTTCTTGTCGATCACCGCGACGAAGCCTGGCTGATCTCCACGCGGACTTGCGTCGGCATGACCCCTGCCGTCAGTCGAAGCGATGACGAGGAAGGGAGACAACGAGATAAAATCGCAACAGAAGCTATCGAGGTGGCTGAGGACCTTCTTCTCCGCAAGTGGACTCAACGGTCCGAAATGAGCGCGAAGGTCTTGCGGCGATTCAATGGGCGACGTTCCGCCAGCACCTTTTCTGGTCATTGCAAAGCTGCCTTTCTAGATGTTGGAGATTCCCAGACGGGCGGACATGGGTTCGTTAACTCCTGGCATCCTGTCTCCGAAACCAAGAGGCTGTCAATCCAGGTGCAAACGTGCCGGATCAAATGCATTCGTCGCCAGATGAATTTAACTGAAAGCCGATAGGCGGCGCGAGGCCGGCGCTATGCAGCTGAAGTCGCGAAGACTGGTGGTAGCACGCAAACCAACTTACGTGGTATTGGGGCCGGAACCGAATCTGGCGCTAATATGCAAAGTGGAGACATCTGCGTGTGACGGTTAATGGCGTGTTTCCTCATGCTTGCATCTAACAGGGACGGAAAAGGCAAACAGTTGCGGAGAAGCCCACGATTCCGGTCGGTGCGCTCGTGAGCAGGCCGCGGCTGCCTTCGCTCATCGCATTGCGCGCTTTTGAGGCTGTCGGGCGCACGGGTAGCGTGCGGGCCGCCGGAGAAGAATTGGCCGTGAGCCATACGGTGGTCTCGCGTCATCTGCAAAATCTTCAAAGAAATCTCGGTGTGGCACTGGTGCGTTCCGAAGGACGCGGCGTCGCACTCACTCCTGAGGGACGGCAGTATCATGTCCATGTTTCCCAGGCGTTCGATATCATCGCACGTGCCACGACCCTGGTCCGCCCGGTCGCTCGGCCGACCCTGAACATCTGGTGCATTCCAGGCATTGCAAACCGCCGCTTGCTCTCCAGACTGCCGGAACTGACCGGGCCGCCACGGAACTGGGACATCAACCTCCAGCCAACGCTCTCGCATCCGGATCTCCTGCGCGCTGAAGCCGATGCCGAGATCGTTTACGCCGATGCGATCGACACTCGCGACGCCTTGATGGCTGAGGCCCTGGTGCGGCCGCGCGTTTTTCCTGTGGCGAGCCCGGCCTATCTCGCGCGCTATCCCGGCGTCAGCACGCTTAGCGACCTCGCCCGCGTCGCGTTAATTCACGAGGAATCGACCGAGCAATGGCAGCGCTGGTTTGCGCTTGCCGGTTTTGAAGATACGCCGCCGCTCCGGGGCCAGCGTCTGTGGCACGCGCATCTTGCAATCGAAGCGGCGCGCTTTGGTCAGGGCGTTGCGCTCGCCAATGAGCTCCTGGTCGAGGAGGATCTGCGCTCTGGTGCACTTGTCGAAGTGCTGCCGTCGCGAATCTACATGGAGTCCTATCAATTGGTGGCGCTGAAGGAGCGATGGGAGGATCCGCCGATCGCCACATTGCGACTTTGGTTGAAGAAGGTGCTCGCGATATAGAGCGCTTCCCGCACGATTGACCGCTTTTTCACCAATATCGCTCAGCGCTTGCCCATGGGGCGCCTAAGGCTTGAGCGCCAAGGTGCGATTGGTGCATGAGAGTCACTTAATCGGCACCAAAAGCTGATGGATTGCAGCCTGCTCCTTCTTAGTCTGTTTGAGGCCTTTGGGAGGATTCGATGGCTTCAAACGCGGATTTGTTGGTGCGAAGACAGGCGGCGGTGGTGCGCGGAGTAAGCAACGCGACTCCGATATTCGCTGATCGAGCGCTCAACAGTGAAATCTGGGATATGGACGGCAAGCGCTATGTTGATTTCGCCGGCGGTATCGCTGTGCTCAATACCGGCCATTGCCATCCGTATGTGATTGGGGCCATCCGCGAGCAGCTCGACCGCTTCACTCATACCTGCTTCCAGGTGGTGCCTTATGAGCCTTATGTGGAGCTCGCCGAACGCCTCAATGCGCTTGCGCCGATTAGCGGGCCGCTGAAATCCATCTTTCTGACTACCGGTGCCGAATCGACCGAGAATGCGATCAAGATCGCGCGAGCCGCCACAGGCCGCAATGGCGTGATCGCATTCTCTGGCGGTTTTCACGGCCGCACAGCGCTTGCGAGCGCCATGACCGGCAAGGTGATTCCTTACAAGCAAAACCTTGGCCTGCCGATTCCTGGCATTTGGCATGCACCGTTTCCTGTCGCCGGCGGACGAGTCACCGTCGAGGACACGCTGCACTACATCCAGCTGATCTTCAAATCGGACATTGATGCTTCCCATGTCGCGGCGATCGTTATCGAGCCGGTTCAGGGCGAGGGCGGCTTCCATCAGGCGCCGCCCGAGCTGATGCGCGGTCTGCGGCGGCTCTGCGACGAGAATGGCATTGTGCTCGTCGCCGACGAGGTGCAGACCGGCTTCGGTCGCACCGGCAAGATGTTTGCGATGGAGCATTACGACGTTCAGGCCGATCTGATCTGCGTGGCCAAGAGCCTTGCCGGTGGCATGCCGCTGTCGGGTGTCGTCGGCCGCGCTGCGATCATGGATGCCGCGGAGCCGGGCGGCCTCGGAGGCACGTATGCCGGGCACCCTTTGGCCTGTGCCGCGGCGCTGGCCGTGCTCGATGTATTTGAGCGTGAAGATCTTCTGAAGCGGGCGAATGCGATGGGAGAGAAGCTGCGCGCGGCGATCGATCGCTTCTCGCGTGCCAATCATCTCGTGCCGATCTCGTCAGCGCGGGGCCCCGGCGCCATGATCGCCTTCGATGTCTTGAAGCAACGTGGCAGCGACGAGCCTGATGCCGAGATGACCAAACGGATCACGCGGCGCGCGTATGAGAACGGCCTTATCCTGCTGTCGTGCGGCACAACCGCGAGCACCATTCGAATCCTGGTGCCGCTAACAGCCTCGGACGCAATCGTCGAGGAGGGGCTTGCCATACTGGAGCAGTCTCTTGCCGCGTGAACGGATTGGCGTCATGGGTGAGCTTTCTGTAAGTTTGATTATTGAAATGGAGACGTTGGCGTAATGAAGGACAAGCCGAATGACCTGGCGGAGCGCTTGCGCGAGGCCGTCGATCGCAACTTCGAAGATCAGGTCGCCTTCCTTGCGCGCATGGTCCAGTTTCCCAGCCTGCGCGGCAAGGAGCAGGCCATCCAGACGTGGCTGGCGAAGCAATTCACCGAGCGCGGCTACAAGGTCGATCAGTTCAGTCTTGCCGACATCGATCTCGTTGGTCATCCCAAGGCAGCGCCGATGGATGGCATCCCGTTGGAAGGCTCTCATCAAGTCGTCGCGACCTACGATCCGCAGGGCAAGGGTCGCAGTCTGATCCTGCAAGGCCATATCGACGTAGTGCCGGAGGGGCCCTCGGAGCTTTGGAGTTCGCCGCCCTATGCGGCCGAGATCAAAGACGGCTGGATGGTGGGCCGGGGCGCACAGGACATGAAGGCCGGCGTTTCCGCGATGATTTTCGCGCTGGACGCGATCCGTGCCGCGGGCTTCGCGCCCGACGGCCGCATCCATGTGCAGACGGTGACGGAGGAGGAAAGCACGGGCAACGGTGCGCTCTCCACCGTGATCCGTGGCTATCATGCCGACGCCTGCCTTATTCCGGAGCCGACCGCGAACACTCTCTCGCGGGCGCAGGTCGGCGCCATCTGGTTCCGCTTGCGCGTGCGCGGCACGCCGGTGCATGTCGCCTATTCCGAGACCGGCACCAGCGCCATCCTGTCGGCAATGCATTTGGTACGCGCCTTCCAGGATTATACCAAGGCGCTCAACGCCAAAGCGGTCGAGAATGCCTGGTTCGGCGAAGTCAAGAGTCCGATCAAGTTCAATGTCGGCATCATCAAGGGCGGTGATTGGGCGAGCTCAACGCCGGCCTGGTGCGACGTTGACTGCCGGCTCGGTCTGCTGCCCGGTGAGACGCCGGAGCAGGCGATGCGCGGCATCGAGCAATGTCTTGCTGACGCACAGAAGGCGGACGAATTCCTGCGCGATAATCCTGCCGAGTTGATCTGGAGCGGCTTCAAGGCCGATCCGTCGGTCTGCGAGCCCAATAGCGAGGCGGAGGCCGTGCTCGCGGCCTCCCATCAATCGGTGTTCGGCAGCCCGATGGAGGACCGTCTATCGACCGCCGTGAACGACACGCGCTACTATAAGGGCATGCCTGCGCTGTGCTACGGGCCGAGCGGCATCGGTCCGCACGCTTTCGATGAGCGGGTCGAACTTGAAAGCGTTCGCCAGACCACGCTCGCGATCGCGCTGTTTGTCGCCGAATGGTGCGGGCTGCGCGAGCTGTGATAGTGGGCTATCGATGAAAAGTGGCAAAGCAAAGAAGAGGATCGGGGCATGAATAGACGAGAATTCGCCAAGCTGGGTCTGGCCGCTGGCGCGATCGGCATTGGCGGCTTCCCGCTAGGTATCACGCGGGCGGCCGGTCAGACCAAGGGCGGCACGCTGAACACCATCATCCAGCCCGAGCCTCCGATTCTCGTCACCGCCCTGAACCAGCAACAGCCCACCCTGACGCTCGGCGGCAAGATCTATGAAAGCCTGCTGCGCTATGATTTCGACCTGAAACCGCTGCCGGGTCTGGCGCAATCCTGGGAAGTTTCGCCGGACCACCTGACCTATACGTTCAAGCTCTATCCCAACATCACCTTTCATGACGGAACGCCGCTCACCGCCGATGACGTCATCTTCTCGGTAACCAAACTTCTGGTGGAAACGCACGCCCGCGCGCGCGGCATCTTCACCCGCATCGAGAAGGCCGAAGCGCCAGATCCGCTGACGGTGGTGTTCAAGCTCAAGGCGCCCTTTGCGGCATTCCTCGGCGGCTTCGATTGCACGACCGCGCCGATCCTTCCCAAGCACATCTACGAAGGCACTGATTTCCGCAAAAACCCGGCTAACGAGAAGGCGATCGGTTGCGGCCCGTTCAAATTGAAGGAATGGGTGCGCGGCTCGCATGTCCTCCTGGTCAAGCATGAGGGTTATTATCGTCCGGGCGAGCCGCACCTTGACGAGATCATCTATCGCGTGATTCCCGATGCTGCCTCGCGCTCGGTAGCTTTGGAGCAGGGCACGGTGCAGCTTACCCAGTGGTCGGATGTCGAGCCTTTTGACGTCAAACGGCTCTCGGCGCTCCCCAACCTGACCATGACCACCAAGGGCTACGAGCTGTTCGCTCCGCACCAATGGCTTGAGCTCAACAACCGCATCGCGCCGATGAACGACAAGCGCTTTCGTCAAGCGGTGATGTACGCCATCGACAGGAAGGCATTGCTCTCGAGGGTCTATTTCGGCCTCGGCAAGGTCGCAACCGGCCCGGTCTCATCGAAGACACGTTTCTATGAAAAGGACGTCAAGCAGTACGAATATTCGCCGGATAAAGCCAAGGCGCTGCTCGACGAAATGGGCCTGAAGCCGGGCCCGGACGGCAAGCGTGTCACCATTCCTTATCTGGTGCCGCCCTATGGTGAGATTTATCAGCGTGCTGCCGAATTCATTCGTCAGTCGCTTTCTCGCGTCGGCGTCGATTTTCAGCTCCAGGGCACAGATGTTGGTGGCTGGGCCGAGAAGTGCGGCAACTGGGATTTCTCGGTGACGCAAAACCTCGTCTACCAGCTTGGCGATCCCGCGCTCGGCGTCTCACGTACTTATATCACCTCGAACATCCGCAAGGGCGTGCTGTTTTCCAACACGTCCGGCTATTCCAATCCGGAAGTCGACCGTTTGTTCGAAGAGGCAGCCACCGCGACCAGCGACGATAAGCGCCAGGAGCTCTACAGCGCCGTCCAGAAAATCCTGGTCGAGGACGTTCCGGTAGTCTGGCTGATTGAGCAGGATTATCCGAACTTCATCGACAAGCGGCTGAAGAACGTCATCACCACGGCGATCGGCGTGCACGAGACCTTCGGCGCGGTGCAATTCGGATGAGTATGGCTGCGTCAGTGACGAGCGGCGGCCGTGGCGGCGCGACGGTTCTTGCGATCGTCGGCTGGCTGGTCAAATTCGTGATGGTGGTGGTTGTCATCGCCACCGTCAATTTCGTTCTGGTGCATGCGGCGCCCGGCGATCCGGCCCAGGTGATCGCCGGCGAAAGCGGGGCTGCGGATGAGAAACTGCTGGCCCAGCTCCGCGCCGAATACGGTCTCGACAAGCCATATCCGGTGCAACTCGCGAATTATCTCGAACGGGTCCTGACGCTGGATCTCGGTTATTCCTATCGGCAGCAACAGCCGGTCCGCACGCTGATCCTCGAACGGTTGCCGGCTACGTTGCTGTTGACCGCCACGGCGTTCCTGCTGGCGCTGACGATCGGTGTCGCGCTCGGCGTGCTTGCCGGCATTCGTGCAGGGACCTGGGCCGACACGCTGCTGACCATCTTTTCGCTGCTGCTCTATGCCATGCCGGTGTTCTGGCTTGGCCTGATGCTGGTACTTCTATTCTCCGTCAAGCTCGATTGGTTGCCAGCATTCGGTTACGTCACCATCGGAGTTGACATGAGCCCGCTCGAACGGCTGGGCGACATAGCGTCCCATCTGGCGCTGCCGGCTGTTTCGCTCGCTGCTATCTACCTGGCGATCTATGCCCGGCTGACGCGCTCTTCGGTAATCGAGGTGATGCAGCAGGATTTCATCAAGACCGCCCGGAGCAAGGGGCTGACACAGGGACGGATCATCGCGCGCCACATCCTGCGCAACGCCATCCTGCCTGTCGTGACGGTTGCCGGTATGCAGGCCGGTGCGCTGGTCGGTGGCGCGGTGGTCATCGAGACCGTGTTCGCCTGGCCGGGACTGGGGCGGTTGATCTACGATGCGCTCTTGCAGCGCGACTATCCCGTCATGCTCGGGATATTCCTGGTCATGTCGGTGATCGTCATCATGCTCAATCTGGTTACGGATGCCATCTACCGGTTGATTGATCCGCGCGTCGCGTTGCGTGCGGCATCCTGAGCGGAGATTGATGCATGGATCTCCTCAAAGCCTTCCTGCGCCACCCGACCGGAATGATCGGCCTGGTTATTCTTGTCGCAGTCGTGGCGCTTGCCGTTGCCGCGCCCGCATTGTTTCCGGACAGTCCATGGGACATGGTTGCTGCGCCGTTCCAGCCTCCTTTGAGCGAAGGGCTGCCGCTCGGCAGTGACATGCTCGGCCGCGACGTCGCCGCCGACATCGCCTATGGAGCTCGGGTGTCATTGACCATCGGGGTGGCTGCGACGCTCGCCGCCGTCCTCATTGGCGTCGTGATCGGCTCGCTTGCGGGCTATTTCGGCGGCAAGGTCGATGAGGCCATGATGCGGCTGACGGAGCTGTTCCAGACCATCCCAGGCTTTATCCTCGCCATTCTGCTGGTGGCAACACTGGGGCCGACATTGACCAACGTTGTCATCGCGATCGGAGCGGTGAGCTGGCCTCCAGTGGCGCGGCTGACCCGCGCCGAATTCTTGCGGTTGCGCGGCCGCGAATTCGTCCAGGCCGCGGTGTGCCAGGGGCAGCCGCCGCTGGTGGTCGTGCTCCGCCACATCCTGCCGAATGCGCTGTCGCCGATCATCGTTACGGGATCGCTGACGATTGCGACCTCGATCCTGATCGAGAGTGCTCTGAGCTTCATGGGTCTCGGCGATCCGAACCTGATGTCCTGGGGTTTCATGATCGGTGCATCGCGAACGGTGATCCGGCAGGCCTGGTGGATGAGCGTGTTTCCAGGCCTTGCCATTCTCCTCACGGTGCTCGCTATCAATCTGGTCGGCGAGGGGCTCAATGACACGTTGAATCCACGAGTCTCGCGGAAGGCGCGCGCGGCATGAGGGACACCCTGCTTGCCATTGAGAATCTGTCGGTCGCCCTGCCAAAGGGGGGCGATCGTGGCCTCGCTGTCGAGGATGTCTCGATCTCGGTCGGTCGCAACGAGATCGTCTGCCTGGTCGGCGAATCCGGATCGGGGAAGTCGATCACGGCCCATGCCGTGCTTGGCCTGCTGCCGCAAAACGTCAAGATCGTTTCCGGTGCCATACGCTATGGCGACACGGATATTGCATCTGCCGACGAAGCTGCGATGCGACAGCTGCGCGGCGGTGCCATTTCGATGATCTTCCAGGAGCCGCTGAGCGCGCTCAACCCCCTGGCGCGGGTCGGCGACCAGATCGCGGAGATGATCATCACCCATGTAAAGCCGCGCCCGGCCAGGGCGGCGGTCGACGCCCGCGTGCTGGAGCTCATCGCAGCCGTCGGGCTGCCCGAGCCTGCCACGCTCTCACGCAGCTATCCGTTTCAATTATCCGGCGGGCAGCGCCAGCGTGTCATGATCGCCATGGCGATGGCAAACAATCCTTCGCTCCTGTTGGCGGACGAGCCGACCACTGCGCTCGATGTCACCACGCAAAAGCAAATTCTGCTGCTGATCCGCAAGCTGCAGGCCGAACGCGGCATGGGCGTGCTGTTCATCACGCATGATTTCGGCGTCGTTGCCGATATCGCCGATCGCGTGGTGGTGATGCGTGGCGGTCGCGTCGTAGAGCAGGGCAGCGTCGATGAAATCCTGCGCGCACCGAAAGACCCCTACACCAAGGCGTTGATCGCGGCGGTGCCTGGCAAGCGCCCGCCCCAAACGGTTCAACGTCAGATCGAGGGCGAACCGCTGTTCGAGGCGCGTGGCCTCAATAAGATCTTCGTCACGCGGCAAGGCCTGTTCCGGCCTCCGCGGCGGGTGCCGGCAGTGTGCGATATCGCGCTGGCGCTGCGGCCGCGTGAGACAGTCGCGGTCGTCGGCGAGTCCGGATCCGGAAAATCGACGCTCGGCCGGATCATCATGCGCCTGATCGAGCCCGATAGTGGCACGCTGGATTTCGCCGGAGAGGATTTCCTGAACAAGCGTGGCGCAGCGCTGCGAGCGACGCGGCGCAAGATCCAGATCGTATTTCAGGACCCGTTTGCGGCGCTCGACCCGCGTCAGAAGATCGGTGCGGCCATCGCCGCCGGTCCGATCGCTTATGGAGCATCGGCTGCGGACGCAATGGCGGAGGCGAAAAAACTGCTTGCGCGTGTCGGGCTGAGCGATCGTGCCGCCGACCGCTATCCTCACGAATTTTCAGGCGGCCAGCGTCAGCGCATTTGTATTGCACGTGCATTGGCCCTCAAGCCGCTGGTTCTGGTCGCTGATGAAGCGGTGTCGGCGCTCGACGTGTCGGTGCAGGCGAACATCCTGGCTCTGCTTGCCGAGCTGCGTGAGGAGCTGAATCTTGCAATGCTCTTTATCACTCACGACCTGCGGGTCGCTGCCGAAATCGCCGACAGAATAGTGGTGATGCGCCAAGGCCAGATCGTCGAGCAGGGCGAGACGGCCACCGTGTTCCGCTCACCACAGCACGCCTATACCCGGGCACTGTTGAACGCTATTCCCGGCCGCACTCTTTTTGCCGGCCCGGGTCAGGCTACGAACGCCGTTATCTCTGCATGAGTTCGTGCTAACGCACAGACCAGGGATGAATATCCTTGCGGCTCGGCGATCGGTAATTCGATCTCTTCCGGCTTCCTGTTTGATTTTGAAATTGCCGAACGTCATCGGCCATTCCTGTCAGCCTGAACTGATGTCAATTCATCCTGGGCGTTGAGCATTTCAGCAATCCGCTTGGCGCTTTCCTCGGTGAGGCTGATCGATGGCCTATCATCCGCCTCGGCGACACGCCTGCCCAGGGTATCCCAGACCATCCATCCTTTTGTTGCCCTTCGAATTGTGAACCGCATCGCACCTCAACAAATCTGCATCGTGATCGACCAGCTATAAAGAAAGCCGCAGACTCCTCGCCGGCCCGATGCCTAATACAAATAGGAAATGAAAGATGCGCCGGCAGGACAGCCGATCAGAGATATCAGGTTCCCGCATTTACGTATTTAATTGTCGCTTGCTTCGTTTCCGCGAGCCCTGGCTGGCTTTCCGTCCTGTGCAAAAGTGCACACGAGATGCTGACATGAATGCGATTTTCATGGGAGCCGCCATAGGCGCGTCCTCAGGGGCTAAGGCACAAGGTTTCATTGCCTTCTGTTCAGAAGTGCACACACTTCCGACGAGCCGTGTGCCATACCGTGCGCTTTCTGGTGAGGGCTGGAGAGAAGATTGCGGAATTGGTCGGCAGTGGCGAGCGCCATTGAAGCTCACCTTGATAACCTCAAGGCAGACGTCATTCGGCTGGAAGGCGGCGAGTTAAGGCACGGGATCATGCGTCGCTATGGCCGCTGGGAGGATCGCACCAGCGAGGCGATCCACGAAAAGCGCAACCTCATTGCAGCACTGGAAGTGGTGCTGAATCTCGCGCTCGATCAGCGCAAAGCTTTCAAAGAACACCGGGGGCTGCCCATTGAAGAAATCTAGGGGCCACGCGGTCGAGACAGACGGTTATGCGCGTCCGTGCCATTATGATGGGAACGGGACCGAATGCCGGCAGATACACTCCGAGCTTGGCACCAATGGTCCGCGACCGTCATGTCTTTCGTTAAAGGCGAAGTCCGAGATGAGCGCACTTAAGGACAGAGCCCCGAGGGAGGTGGCCCGAGTCCAAGCGTTCGGCAATCGAGCGATGGCTGTTGTCGGCAGTTGCCATAATTTCCCAGTGTTTTAACCGTAATCAGCACAATCGGGACTGCCAGATCGAATACCGTGAAACCATTGGCTCCTCGCATTCTTGGTCCGAGGGATGTTGAGGCCGAGTGCCGCTTGATGCTCTCAAACGGGACCCAAGCTCTGGAACGCGGCGCTCACTCTTCCTTATATCAGAACTAATTTTGCTTGAGCCATACGAGGGCACTCCATGATGGCGCCACCTCTTGATCGCGATCCGGCGGAGGAAGCGAAGCGGCTGCGGAAACAGGCGATGGGGACGCCGCCTGGTGTGGAACGCGAACGGCTGCTTCGCAGAGCACGGCAGGCCGAAATGGCTGCGAAGCTTGCGAACTGGAAGAAATCATCCGGTTCAAAGCCTGCAAACGATCAATAACTTCGGCTATCCAAATCGTGTTGCATCGCCTGCGTGATTTCCGCGGCGTCGCAAGCCGTACGACATCTGGCGCTCCATCCCCTTCCTTGGAAATTTGATGCCCTCGGCCAAGCCGGTTGGGATATTGGCCACGGCCGGCCGTGATCGTCAGAGCTGAAGAGTATTTCGTCGACGCGAGCAGTTTGGCGCCTGCCTGTAGCTTGATCAGTGAGCGCGCATTTTTTGGACATTCCGCGCGAGCTTAGGGCTCTGACGTGTTTGTTCGTTGAGCGCCTTAAAACAGCTGAGTTCAGGCGTGCGCGCAGAAAGTGATTGCGGGGCCGCCGCATTTGTGTAAATTACACAAACATGTAAGTTCTACAAAATGTGGGACGTCAATGAAGACATGTTTTCCGTTTCGCTACGGCCAGGGCGCTGGCGTGCATCACTCGTCAGCGAGTTGCCAAGCATGAACATCGAAACGACGCCGGATCTATTCAAAGCTGGTATGCGCAAGCTGCTGTCCGGACTATCCCTCATCACGACACAGCTCGATGGCAAGCCTTACGGACTGGTTGCGACCTCCGTGAGTTCTCTCGCCACCGAGCCGCCATCGCTGATCGTCTGCATCAACAAGAACGCGTCGGCACACGACCCGGTGCTGCGAAGCGGCGCCTTCGCCGTGAATATTCTGAACGACCAGCAGGGCGATCTGGCAGCGCGCTTCTTTTCGTCGTCCCGGCGGGAGGAACGTTTCGTTGCGGGAGAATGGACTCCGGGTATCGACGGCGTGCCGCTCTATACGGACTCTCTCGTCTGCATCGAGTGTGAACTGCGCGATGCCATCCCCAAATATTCGCACAGCATCATCATTGCCGACGTCAGGCGTATGCATTTGAATAAACGGTCCGAAGCAAGGCCGTTGTCCTACTTTGATGGAAAATGTGCCTGACCATGATGTGTGAAGTTTCATCTGACCAACGTTCGGCACCCGTCACTGAATAACCTTCAGGGGAATCGCAATACCATGCTTTCGCTTTCTGCCGACGTTGGCGGCACTTTCACCGATGTCGTTCTCGTCGACAGTCGCAGCCGCACCGGTCTTGTCGAGAAAGTACTGACCACACCCGGTTCGACCGAGGCCATCAGGGAAGGCATGAAGCGGCTATGCGCACGCGCCGGGGTCGGGGTTGGGGAAATCGACGTACTGATCCACGGGTTCACCATTGCAACCAACGCCTGGCTGACGCGACAGGGGGCGCGCGTGGTCCTGCTGACCACGGCGGGATTCCGCGATGTGCTAGAAATCGCGACGCAGCGGCGCTCAAACCCCTATGACTTGGCTCTGAAGCCATTGCGTCCGCTGGCGGAACGTTCCTACGTTCTGGAAGTACCTGAGCGCATCGATGCATTCGGTGGGATTGTCGAGCCGCTGACCGCCAGCGATGCGGATGCTATCGCGGAGAAAGTTGCCAGACTAAAGCCGGAAGCCGTGGCCATCAGCCTGCTTTTTGGCTTTCTGAATAATCAGCACGAGAAGCTGCTGATGGATGCAATGCGTCGCCGGCTGCCGGATACGCCGGTCTATGCCAGCCATACGATCAACCCGCAACTCGACGAGTATCCGCGCACGAATACCACGGTTACGGCGGCTTATGTCGGGCCTGTCGTGTCGCGTTACATCAGCCGAATCGAGGCCGATATGCCGGCGGCCGGGATGACCGCGCCCATCCTGCTGATGCGCAGCGACGGTGGTGTTTCCACGATTGAAGCCACCCGAACCAACCCTGCGACCATGCTTCTGTCCGGGCCGGCGGGCGGAGTCATTGCGGCGCTCGAGCTCAGCCGTCTGATCAACCAGCCGAACCTTATCACTTTTGATATGGGCGGCACCTCGGCGGACTTTTCGCTGATCGCGGATGGCCGCACGCGCATGATCAACACTCGCGAAGTACAGGGTGAAATCCTGCGGCTGCCCTCGTTGGATATTCAGACGATATCCTCCGGTGGCGGTTCCGTCGGCTCCATCGATGCGGGCGGAGCGCTGCGCGTGGGTCCCGAGTCGGCGGGCTCTACACCCGGGCCGGCCTGCTATGGAAGAGGCGGCACCAAGGCCACGCTGACAGATGCCGCGCTGGTGATGGGATTGCTGGATCCGAACGAATATGCCGGCGGGACCGTTTCCCTGGATATCGAGGCCGCACGCGCAGCTGTTTCACGAGAGATCGCGCATCCGCTTGGGCTTTCGGTGGAAGAAGCCGCCTATGCCATGGTCGCCGTCGCGAACGCACAGATGGCCCAGGCCATACAACGCCTCGCGGTTGAACGCGGCTGTGACCTGCGGCAGTTCGGACTGGTCTCGTTCGGGGGCGCGGGATCGATCTTTGCTCCGTTCCTCGCGGTCGAACTGAATATGCTCGAGATCGTGGTTCCACTGCGTCCGGGCGTGTTCTCCGCGACCGGCTTGATGCTCACCGACATGCGCTACGCCTATCAGCGGCCGTTTCTGCATTCGCTTGCCTCGCTGAGCGGGCCCGAGGTCGGGGCGGCTTTCCATGCATTGATCGAACAGGCCCGGTCGGTGTTCCTGCGTGACCGCATCGACGAGCAACGTCAATCGTTCGTTTGCCACGCCGATATGCGTTATGTCGGACAAGTCCACGAACTGACCATCGAACTGCCGCAAACCGTGCTTCACGGCCTGTGCGATCACGACGAGATCTCGCGACGTTTTCTCCAGGCCCATGAACAGGCCTACGGTTTTGCCGACCCGGGCATGGAGATAGAACTCGTCAATTTGCGACTGGAAGCCATAGGCCTCATGCCCAAGGTCGCCATTCGCGACGAGATTCCGGCACGGGTTGACCAGGGCAGGGCCATCGGCTCGCGAACCCTCTACCTTGGCCCGCGTTGCGGCTTCGTCGAGGCGCGCGTGCTGGCCCGCCATGATCTCGCAGCCGGCGAGACGCTGACGGGCCCGCTGATCATCAATCAGCCCGATACCACGATCTTTGTCCTGCCGGAACAGAATGTGCATGTCGATGGCAGTGGCGTGCTGAGGATTCATCAGACCCAGCGGGAAGGCTGACCATGTCCGAGACCGTATCCGATATCCTTGACCGGGAAATTTTCCAGTATCAGCTGAGTTCGATCACGGACGAAATGTCCAATGCCATTCGACGGGCGGCCTTTTCGCCCATCATCTGGGACATGCTGGACTATTCATGCGCACTGATCTCCCCACAGGGAGAGCTGATCTCGCAGGCCGATACCATCCCGTCTCTGCTGGGCATTCTGTCGTCCGCTTTTCACGGCATCACTCGCGAATTGCCTTTGGAGACCTGGGAGCCCGGCGATGTCGTGATCTGCAATGACCCCTACCGGGGCTGCACCCATACGCCTGATCTGGTGCTAATGAGCCCGATCTACCATGACGGCACCATAGTGGCTGTCTCCGCGACCGTAGCCCACCATGTCGACATCGGCGGAAAGCTGCCAAGCACGACCGCTCCGGACAATGTCGAGGTCTTCGCCGAAGGACTCCAGTTCCCGCCGATGAAGCTGGTCGCCGCCGGCAAGAAGAACGAAACAGCCTATCGTTTCATCGAAGGCAATGTTCGCAATCCGCATGCCTGCAAGGGCGACCTGGCTGCGCAGCTTGCGGGCTGCCGAACCGGCGAGCGGCGCGTCATCGAACTGGTCGCCCGTTTCGGCAAGGCCCGATTCGCAGAACTGGTGGATGCGGCGCTGGCCTATGGTGAGCGATACACGCGTACCCTGCTGCGAGCCATGCCACAGGCCGAGTCATGCGCCGAGGTCCATGTCGAGGATGATGTTTCCGGTCATCATCCGATCAAGCTGTCGGTCAAGGTGATTGTCCGTGATGGGACTGTCGTGCTCGATTTCAGCGGTACCGATGCACAACGGCGCAACGCCCTGAACTGCCCGCTGGCTTCCACCTGGTCCATGGCGCTGTATGCAGTGCGTTGCATGACTGGTGGCGGCGGCCCCAGCAATGGCGGACGCAACCGGCCCGTCACGATGATCGTGCCGCCGGGTAGCATCCTGAATCCGATCCGGCCCGCCGCTGTCGGCAATCGGCACTACATCCAGCAAGCGGTAGCCGATCTGGTGATCAAGGCGCTGGCACAACTCGATCCCGAGCACTCGCCGGCAGGCAGCCACATCTCCTATCCCTCGATGCGGGCCGGCGGTTTTGATACCCGGCCCCAGGCGCGACTCGCGGATGGCACGCAGCGCTACTTCATCATGCACGACATCATGGGCGGCGGGATGGGTGGCCACCCCGAAGGAGACGGCCGGCAGGCGGTAGACACGCATGCCAGCAATTGCGGTGTGCTGGCGGCCGAAATCGTTGAGTCCACGGCGCCGGTTCGGGTGCGCCGCTCTGAACTGATTCCCGGATCCGGCGGGAAAGGGCAGTTTAGAGGCGGCCTCGGCATGAGACGCGAATATGAACTTTTGGCTGACGATCTGTTCGTTAGCGTCTTCTACCAGCAGGGCAGTGCCCTCACGGCGCCCTGGGGGTCGGCGGGAGGTGAGCCAGGGCAGCCGGCTCGCGCGATCCTGAATCCGGGCCGGCCAGACGAGCGCATCCTGTCGTCAAAGGAGATCGCCCTTCCGCTCCGCAAGGGAGACATTGTGAGGCTCGAAGGCGCGGGAGGTGGCGGCTGGGGCAGACCGTCGGAGCGCCAGTCCGATCTGCAGGAGCGGGATCTGGCGCATGGCTACTTCTGACGTCCGGGCGCCTGGCGTGGCGCCTCAACAGGCTGACGATAGCTTCCGGGAGTCGCTGTGGAGTGCGACCGCCCATCCCGGCGAATCCTGTCCGCCTCTGACCGGCAGCCAGAAGACCGATCTGGCTATCGTCGGGGCTGGCTATACGGGGCTGGCCGCGGCAATTACCGCAGTCCGGCAAGGCATGGCCGTTACGGTCATCGACTCCCATGAGCCAGGGTTCGGCGCCTCCGGACGCAACGGCGGGCAGGTGATTCCGATCCTGAAGCACGGGCCGACGGAGCTCGTCGCCCAATATGGCGCCACGCTTGGCAAGGCGATGTCGGATGTGGTGAGTGCGTCGGCCGATGCCGTGTTCGATCTGATCCAGACCTATTCCATCGATTGCGCCCCCAACCGGAATGGCTGGGTGCAGGCTGCGCACTCCCCCGCGGCGATTCCGAAGATCAGGCATATGTACCAGCAGTTGCTGGATCATGGCGCCGACGTGGAATGGCTCGACAAGGAGCTCACGAGTAAGGCCCTGGGCACTCGCTTCTATCATTCCGGCTGGCTGCATCGCGGAGCGGGGAGTGTTCATCCGCTCAACTATGCGCGCGGACTGGCGCGTGCCGCCGCGTCACTGGGGGCCCGGATCCATGGCGGCACTTCTGCGACACGGCTGGCGAAGGATGCCGATGGCTGGAAGTTGCAAACGCCGCAGGGCGAACTGCGCGCCGCCCGGGTGCTGTTGGCCACCAACGCCTACACCGCGGACCTGTGGCCGGGATTGCGGCAATCCATCGTGCCGCTCTACTCCATGCAGATCGCAACCGATCCGCTGCCGCCAGAGCTTGCCGCATCGATTCTGCCCAACGCCATCAGCGTATCGGATACACGGCGCGTTGTGCGCTACTTCCGCAAGGATGCGCAGGGCCGGTTGCTGATCGGCACCCGCGGTCCCTTCACCGCCCGGCCTTCGGCGACACATGCCAAGGCACTGGTCCGGTCGGCGCGGGAGATGTATCCGATGCTGGGCGACCTTCCGTTCCCTTACCTTTGGGCCGGCCCTGTCGCCGTCACCACGGACAGCGTGCCGCATCTGCACAATCCCGCTCCAGGACTCTGGGCGGCGCTGGGCTACAATGGACGGGGTGTCGCCATGGCGACCCTGCTCGGCCAAGTGGCCGCCGCGGCGTGCCGCGATCGCGAAGCGCTGGCATCCCGATATCCCGTGACCGGTATCACGCCCATTCCGATGCATGCCTTTCATCGCATCGGGGTCCACGCGGTTGTGTCGTACTATCGGCTACTCGATCGCTTTCATTGAACAGGCGGAATCATCACGACAGCGGCTCCAGCCATACGGACGGTCATTGAAATTTGACAAGCGCTCAAGCTCGGACGGAACAGGTCGCATGAGTTGTCGAACGCATCGCCTTGAGGAGGGTATGACATGGCTCTTTGGCTGATACGTCGGATCCTGCAAGCCATCGGCGTGATCTGGGCTATGACGCTGCTGGTGTTCATCGGCATTCATGTCATCGGCGACCCGAGCGCGATCCTGATTCCACCCGAAGCCTCCGCCGAAGACCGGGTGCGCCTGATTGCATCCCTGAAACTCGACCTGCCGCTCTGGCAGCAATATCTGCTGTTTCTGAAGGGCGTGGTGACGGGAAATATCGGCAACAGCTTCGTCTACAACAGATCCGCCATCCAGGTCATCCTCGAGCGCATGCCCGCGACGCTGGAGCTTGCGTTCTGCGCCTATGCCCTGTCGATCATCATCGGGATTCCCCTCGGACTGTACTGCGGTCTCAGGGAAAATTCCTGGCTGGCTCGCGCCATCATGGGAGTGTCGGTGTTGGGCTTCAGTATCCCGACATTCTGGCTGGGCATTATGCTTATCATGTTCTTCGCAGTGGACCTGGGACTGCTCCCGAGTGGCGGGCGCGGGGCCACGGTCAATGTCCTGGGCGTGCCGATCTCAATTCTTACATGGGATGGCCTGAGGCACATCCTGCTGCCCGCGCTGACATTGTCGCTGTTCAAGATCGCCTTCATGATCCGCCTGGTGCGTATCGGTGTGAAGGACATTCTTCCCCAGCAGTACATCATGTTTGCCCGCGCCAAAGGTCTATCTTCGCGGCGGATCATCGTGATGCACATCCTGCGCAACTTGTTGATCCCCGTTGTCACCATCTCCGGCATGGAGCTTGGCACGCTCATTGCCTTCTCGGTCGTCACCGAAACCGTGTTCGGTTGGCCAGGCATGGGCAAGTTGATCGTCGACAGCATCAACATGTTGGATCGTCCGCTCGTCGTTGCGTACCTGATGATCATCACGGCTCTGTTCTGCGTGATCAACATCCTGGTCGACATTGCCTACACGCTTCTAGATCCCCGCGTGAGGATGGCCCGATGAAGGACCGATCTGTCCCAAGTGCTCACACTAGGATGCCGGACGCTCGTCCCTGCATGTACGTCCGGAGACCCTAAATGGATACAGACAACGTATTGGAAATCGAGAATCTCCGTATCTGCTTGGGCGACCGGCAGCTCGTCAAGAACACGACTCTTACCATCCGCCGCAAGGAAACGCTGGGACTGGTGGGTGAATCGGGCTCGGGAAAGACATTGACCGCATTGTCCATCATGAGGTTGTTGCCGCCGAAACTGCGTGTGTCCCATGGTGTCATTCGCTTCGATAGCGGCAGCCGGAATCTGCTTACCATGCGGCCTCGCGAAATCCGTCAATTGATGGGCGACCGGATATCCATGATCTTCCAGGAGCCGATGTCCACTCTCAATCCGGTCTTGCCCGTCGGCTACCAGGTGCGGGAGGTGCTCAGGGCACACTACTCCATGACCAATGCCGAGGCTGAGAACGAGGTGGTGCGCGTCTTCGAGCGGGTTCGGATTCCGGACGCAAAGCGCCGGATGAATGACTATCCACATGCCTTCTCCGGCGGCATGAGGCAACGAATTATCATCGCTGCGGCGGTCGTCTGCAAACCCGCCCTGCTGATTGCCGACGAGCCAACCACTGCGCTTGACGTGACCGTTCAGGCGCAGGTGCTGAGCCTGCTGCACGAATTGCAGGAAGAGTACGGCATGGCGATGCTCTTCATCACGCACGATATGGGCGTGGTTTCAACGATCGCGGACCGCGTCATGGTCATGCGGCATGGCGAACTGGTCGAATCCAGTTCTGTAGAAGACGTCTTCAGCAAGCCCAAGCATCCATATACCCGCGAACTGATCGCCAGTTCCTTTGCCTTTGAGGCGGATGCCGCCCCTGAGGTGCCAAGCGATCTTCCCACCGTCGCCACGGTGCACGGCCTGACCACGCGATTCGACGTTCGCGGGGGGAGTTTCGGACAGGTAACGGGCCGCGTGCATGCGGTCGAAGACGTTTCGTTCGAACTTACGCGAGGCGAAACCATGGCCCTCGTTGGCGAGTCCGGTTCGGGAAAATCAACCACGGGAAGGGCGCTGGTCGGTCTCTCGATCCCGAGCAGCGGCTACATCGGGTACAGGAACCGGCGCATCGAGCGCTTCGACCGCGAAAACTTGCGGCATCTTCGCTCGGGCATACAGATGATCTTTCAGGATCCCTTCAGCTCGCTCAATCCGCGCTTGCGCGTGCAGGATGCCATAGCCGAGCCAATGATCTACCAAGGCCTCTGCGCCAACAAGGCTGAAGCGCGCAAGCAGGCTGCCGCTTACCTCGAGCGTGTCGGCCTCGACCCCGCCATGGGCTGCCGCTATCCGCACGAATTCTCGGGTGGGCAGCGCCAACGCATTTCGATCGCCCGCGCGCTGGCGCTTAAGCCCGATATCCTTGTGGCCGACGAAGCGGTCTCGGCACTGGATGTCACAACCAAGGTGAGAATATTAGAACTGCTCAAGGCGCTGCAGAAAGATTTGGCGATCTCGATCCTATTCATCAGCCACGATATCGCGGCCGTGAAGAAGATATCCCATCGGATTGCCGTCATGTATATGGGCAGGATCGTCGAGATCGGACCGAGCAAGTCGGTGCTTGAGCAGCCTGCTCATGATTACACCAAGCGACTCTTGTCGGCTACGCTGACGCTCGACGGCCAGCGCCGTCGCCTGCCGGCGGACAGCGAATCGAGAGAGATTCCCAGTCTGATTCAGCCACTTCACTACGTGGCGCCGCCCCACACCATGCAGCAAATCGGTCTCGGGCACAGCGTGCTCGTTCCCGCATGACACTGGAGGGTCTGCCTTGGTTGACGAGTCCATGACGATGAATACCAGCGAGACGTCCCGGTCCTTCGTTGCGTTGGCCGCCGGCGTACTCTGGCAGAACCTTGCCTGGATTCTGTTCGGTCTAATCGTCCTCATCGCGCTCTTTGCGCCATTGCTGGCGATGCAGAATCCCTATGATCTCGCGCAGTTGGACATCCTCGACGGCTTGCTGCCACCCGGATCCGTGTCGGCCGGAGGACATATCTACTGGTTCGGCACCGATGACCAGGGCAGGGATCTGGTGTCCGCCATCATGTATGGGCTGCGAACGAGCCTGATTGTTGGCATCGGTTCTGCGGTTCTGTCGATGACCATCGGTCTGCTCTTGGGCCTGGTATCGGCCTATTATCGCGGCAAGACCGATGCCGTCATCATGAGAATGGTCGACCTCACCCTGGCCTTTCCGGCCATCCTCGTGGCCATGATCATTCTCGGCTTTCTCGGCAAGGGCGTCTTCAATGTGGTGCTTGCCCTGGTCATCAGCGACTGGGCATTCTACGCCCGCGCTGCTCGCGGCACCGCGATCGCTGAGGCCGGCAAGGAGTATGTTCTTTCGGCGCAATGCGCCCTGCTTCCGGATCACCGCATCATTTTGCGGCACATCCTGCCGAACTGCGTGCCGTCCCTGATGGTAATTACCACGCAGCAGATAGCCCGTGCCATTGCGATCGAAGCTACGTTGAGCTTTCTCGGACTGGGTGTGCCCATTACCAAGCCGTCCCTCGGACTGCTCATCTTCAATGGCTACTCGCATGTCATTGCAGGCAGGTGGTGGATGTCATTCTTCCCCGGCGTTGCCCTCGTTCTCTTGATCGTTGTGCTGAACCTGCTGGGCGAGCACATCCGGAAATACTACAGCGCCAATCGATAGGGTTTTCACCCCCGGAAGGCCGACCGCTGTCAACTTCCCTCGGTTCGTTTCTTCTGGTACAAGGAACTAAAATGATCTTTCGCAATTTGAAGTCGGGCAGGATTCCCGCTCTTGGGTTGGGAACGTGGGAACTCGAAGGCGATGAGTGCGTGAACGCCGTGGAACGTGCGCTCGAAATCGGCTATCGCCATATCGATACCGCCGTCAGATATGGAAATGAGGTCAATGTAGGCCGCGGTGTTCTCAGGTCGGGATTGCCAAGAGACTCGCTATTCATAACGACCAAGGTCTGGCATGACTCGCTACAATACGATCAAGTCCTGCGTTCGCTTGAAAGCAGCCTCGACCGGCTCGGCATGGACTACGTCGATCTGTTTCTCGTCCATTGGCCAAATCCGTCCGTTCCACTCGAGGCAACCATGAGTGCCATGGCCGAGCTTCTTGAACGCGGTTGGGCGCGCAACATCGGCGTCAGCAATTTCACCATCGCGCTGCTGCGCAAGACCTGCGAAGAATTGCGCATCCCGATTTCCGCCAATCAGTTTGAGATGCATCCCTTTCTCGACCAGGACCAACTGCTCGGTGAAGTCCGGCGCCATGGGCTGGTTGCCGAGGCGTATCAGCCTCTGGCCGGGGGCAAAGTGCTTTCGAGTCCGGAGCTGACCGCTATTGCAAAGCGATATGGCCGCAGCCCGGCGCAAATTGTGCTGCGCTGGCTCCTGCAGAAGGACGATGTGGTGGCGATTCCACGATCGCGGAATCCTGCGAACATAGCGTCGAATTTCGACGTCTTTTCGTTCGAGCTGGAGGAGGATGACTGCAGGCAGATCGAGGCCTTGAGGGGACGAACGAGATATGTCAATCCGTCCTTCGCACCACAGTGGGACTGATCGGGTTTCCGGTCGTGCACGAGTGCACACGCAAGTGCCAATCTGGTTGGCAGCCATCCGGTTGCCAAGGTGAATGGCTATTTCCACCCTCATTTCCAAAATGAAAAAGCGCAGAAAAACCAGGTCGAATACCAATGAAATTTCAAAGAAATCTCGTCGCGCGCGCTCGATTCCCGTTCAGAACCCGACTCCGCAACGTCCTGTGAAGCAAGTCAAGTCGTTCATCGATCTGTGGCTCGGTGAGCAGCTACGGATTCGCCGTCAGGCGCTTGGTAAATCCCTGAAAGAAGTGGCGCACGGCTGTGACATTTCCATCAGCCTGCTGAGCCAATTGGAGCGCGGCTTGCGTTCGGCATCGGTCCGGACGCTGGACCGGCTGGCCAGGGAGCTGGACACGCCCATCGAAACGCTGGTCCACAACGTCCAGATAGACGGCAGCCGCGAAGACGATGCCCAAGGGGCTATCACCCGTTCCGGACGTCATCGCCGGATCGACAGCAACGAAGCGGGCATCCACAAGGAGATACTCACGCCGAGCGCAGTAGCAAGCAGCGAGCTGCAGGTGTATCGCGCTGTCATCGAGCCCGGGGGCTCGACGGGCAACACGTTTTTCACCACCACCAACGGTCAGCAGATCGGTTACGTGATCGAGGGCACGCTGGAGCTGCATGTCGGCGAGCGGCTGTTCCGGCTGCATACCGGCGATAGCTTCTGCTACGACAGCAGTATGCCTAGACGCTGGCAGAATCCGGGTAGTACGCCGACCACGGTCCTGTGGGCGGTTGCCCTGAACGCCGGCACTCAAACCATCCAGGGGGTACCGGCACGAACCCATTCGTCCCGTGCCGGACTGTCTAACGGTCGGAGATAGTCTGCCGGACCGCTTGGTGTTCCGAATCCGAGGTTTGCCGCCTCCGCGGCAGCCAACAGAGCGAACCTTGGATCGATAAGGACGCTAGAAAACCATGACTTCTAGAGCTTTTCCGGTTCTGATGGAATCAGAACCGGGTTCTAGGTTTTTGTTTTGACGCGTTTTCTTCACGCGAACCGGCATCCACTTCGCTCGAAAACGCTCAAGTGAGTCAGTCTTAAGGAGCGGCCTGACCCGCCTGACGGCGCACTCGCGCGCTTGGATGGCCGGGGAGGGTATGGGGGCTGCCGAACATCTTTTCGCGCAGAGAACCAGGCTTGTACGCGGTCTTGAACACTTTGCGCGACTGGAGCTCGGGTACCACCAGCCTGACGAAGTCTTCCATCGATTCCGGCTTCACATGAGACGGCAGATTGAAACCGTCGACGTCGGCCACATCGACCCACCGCTGCATGATATCGGCAATCGTGGCGGGAGAGCCTACCGCCACCGGATTTGCGCCGCCGATCCGGAGCGAGTTGGTTACGTCCCGCACGGTCCAGCCCTTGTCCGCATTGCCTGCGGCCAGATTCTCAAGGATGGTCTGGATGCCGTTGGACGGAAGCTGCCGGATCGGCTCGTCCGGATCGAGCTGGGACATGTCGATGCCGATGAAGCCCGAAAGACGCACCAAGGCTCCCACCGGATCGAGATAGCGGCTGTATTCCTCGTGCTTATCCCGTGCTTCCGCATCCGTCTTGCCGACGACCGTATCCAGCGAGACGAAAACCTTGACGTCGTTCGCATTGCGGCCTGCTGCCACGACTGCATCCCGCAGCTTCTTGACTTTCACCCCTACGCGTTCCGGGGTGGCGCCGCTGACATACACACACTCGGAGTGGCGGGCGGCAAACTCGATCCCGCGTGGTGATGTCCCCGCCTGATAGAGCAGCGGCGTACGCTGCGGCGAAGGCTCGGACATGTGAATGGCATCAACGCGAAAATAACGCCCGTCATGCCGTACGCGATGCACCTTGTCTGCGTTGACATACACGCCGCTGGCGGCGTCGCGCAGCATGGCTCCGTCTTCCCAGCTGGCCTCCCAGAGGCGATAGACAATATCCATGTACTCGTCCGCGGCATCATACCGCTCGTCATGCGCCATCTGCCGGTCGTCCCCTCGCGCCCGGGCAGCGCTGTCCAGGAATCCGGTGACGATATTCCAGCCCATCCTGCCCTTCGTCAGGTGATCGAGCGTGGACATCTTGCGGGCGAAGGCATAGGGAGCCTCGTCGGCGACATTGCAGGTGATGCCAAACCCGATATGGCGGGTGGCCGCGGCCATGGCCGACACCAGCAGCGAGGGATCGTTCTTCGGAATCATCACCGCACTGCGCAAGGAGGGCGCTGCGCTTCCCTGGTAGACATCGTACACGCCGAGGCCGTCCGCCATGAAGATGCCGTCGAACATCCCTTCTTCGAGGACCTGCGCAAAGCGTATCCAGAACCCGATGTCGGTGTATTCGGCCGACCGGTCCCTCGGATGCCTCCACAATCCCTGATGGGTATGGGCCACGGCATTCATGCAGAATGCATTGAGCAGAATCTCTTTCATGATGGGGCCATTGCTTGTTTGAACAGTTCGGTAAGTCGCCAGGCGTCCGCTATTCCGGGTGTACGCCGTCGGCCATTGTCGTCTCATTGACGAAGATCGTCGGCATCAGCCCCTTGCGTGCAGCCATCGCCGAGTTCTGGATGTGCAGCGGCAACACCGGCAGATCCTTCATCGCGAGTTTCATTATCTCAGCCTGGCGTCGAAATCGTTCGGCGTTGTCCATTATGGGAGTGGCCTCGTCGATTAAACGGTCCACTTCCGGATTCACGTAATCGCCGAGATTCCAGAGACCTTCTGCCGTCGCCTTGTTGTAGCTATGGAGGACGGAGGTCAGCGCCATGCTGGTCTCACCGACGACTGCGGACGACCAGGTGCTCATGAAGAAGCTGGGTCGGCGATCGCAATGGCAGGTCGCCTTGGTGACCAGTATGGAGTAGGGCTGCACGTCAACGGTGGTCTTCAGCCCGATGCGCGCCAGCATCTGCCCGAGCGCCTGGCAGATCTGGGCGTCATCGACCAGACGTCCGCTCATGCATGTGACCGTCAGGGCAAAGCCTTTGGGGTAACCAGCCTCGGCCAGCAGTGCCTTGGCTTTTTCCGGGTCATAGGTCAGCGCAGGCATGTCGCGGTTGTATCCTTGGAGAGCCGGCGCCGAGATCTGGTTCATCGGAACACCCTGCCCAAGCAGGATGCTGTTGATAATGCCCTGCCGGTTGACCGCCATCGTCATGGCCTGTCGCACGCGAATATCCTTGAACGGATTCGAAGCCAGAGGCGAACCATCAAGCGCAGTCACTTGCGGAGTGACGTCGCGCGACAGGTCGAACGTCATGTAAACCGTGCGCGCGGAGGGGCGAGACACGACGTTGAATCCGCCGCGCCGTCGCAGCTCCTGCGCATCTTCGGGAGTCAGCCCGTCGGCGACATCGATCTGGCCCGAGAGCAGCGCTGCGATGCGGGCTGCGCTATCGGTCAGGAAGCGCATCGTCACGTTGTCCCATTCCGGCTTTGGTCCGGCATAATACGGATTGCGCGTCATCACGATCCGGTCCCCGGGGACGAATTGCTTCAACTGATACGGCCCCGATGACAAGCTGAATGCCGGGTCGGCAAAATCCTGCGACCGCGCATGCGCGATCCGATCCGCCGGCAAGATCGCCAGCACGGAAAAATACGCGGGAATGGTTGGCTGCGGCTCCTTGGCGCGCACCAACACCGTGTGCGCATCCTCAGCTTCGAGCTTTTCGATGTTTGCAAAGATTCCGCGGAAAGTACCGTTGGGCAAATCCCTCGCCCGCTCGAGGGATGCAACCACATCGGTCGCGGTGACGGGCGTTCCATTGGAGAACTTGGCCAGCGGGTCGAGCCGGAAGCGCCAGTGGCGGCCATCGACGACGTCCCAGGATTTCGCCAGGCCGGGCTGCACCCTGCCGTCCGCGTCCATCCGGGTGAGGGTGCCGAATATCTGCACGCTGAGCTGCGTGTTGCCGGGAGTCCAGATCAGATGCGGATCCAGCGAGCCCGGCTCCAGCGCAACGCCGATGGTCAGGTCGGCCGCGGCGCTCGCCTCCATCATTGACAGTGCGCCGGCCAGGACCATGAGAGAAACAGCGAGGAGCTTCCGTAATTGTTTCATGGCCGAGGTCTCTCAGCGGAGTGAAATAGTTGCGTTTTGTGAAAACTACACAAGTCGTGGGAAGATGCAATGTTCACAGGTGAGTAAAATCTCAGCTTGCCTCGTAGAGGTCAATGTGTAAATTTTACAAAATTAATGTGTTTCACAAATCGTGCCTTTGCAGCTCACGATACGTTTGCTGCCGTTCCGTCCTCAGCCGCAACCGAAAGGATAACGATGCCCAGATTCCATTCCTTCGTTCGTCTATCCCTGCTGGCCTGGCTACCCTGCATGTACAGCGTTCAGGCGTTGGCGGCGGATGTCACCATCGGGATGCGCGCCGAGCAGCAATCCATGGATCCCCACTATCTCTGGGGCTTCACCAACAGCCAGAATTACTACCACTTCCTCGGTTACATGGTTCGGATTCAGCCCGACGGCAGCCTCGCGCCGAGCATCGCCACCGAATGGAGCCCGGAAGGCGACAAGGGCTGGCTTTTCAAACTCAATCCGAATGCCCGTTTCTCCAATGGCGATCCGATCACCCCTGAGGACGTCATTGCTTCCTATCGCCGCGCCATGAACTACCCCGGCGGCGGCCTGCGTGGCCTGTTCGCGCTCATCGCCGACTTCGAAGTCGTAGATCCCCACACCCTGCGCATCGTGACCAAGCGGCCCGACCCCTACATGCCCTACAAGCTGACACAGGTCGCAGTCATACCCAAGTCCATCGCCGAAAAAGCCCAGGGCAAGGATTTCCTGTTGCCCGCAGATCAGGTTTCCGGCGGCCCATACGAGATCGTGCGGTACCAGCCGGGCGCGGAACTGGTCCTCAAGGCCAATCCGTATTATTGGGAAAAGCCCCGGTGGGATCATGTGACCATCAAGTACATCCCCAACGACTCGGCACGCGTAGCCGCGCTCATGACCGGCGCCGTGGACGTGATCGATGGCGTGCAGCCGGACGATGCCGCCGAAATCGACAAGAAAGACAATCTGCATACGGTCTCGGGCCCTGGCAGCCGCATGATCTATTTCAACATGGATCAGTCGCGCGCCATCACGCCCGATGTGACCGACAACGACGGCAAGCCCCTCGCAAAGAATCCCTTCCAGGATCTGCGCATCCGCCAGGCGATCGCATACGCCATCGATCGGCAGGGCATCGTTTCGCACGTGATGCACGGCAAGGGCGGGGTGCTGACGCAGATGGGTGTCAAGGGCCAGGGCGGCTATGACCCGGACATGCCGAAAATCCCCTACGATCCGGACCAGTCGCGGAAGCTGCTGAAGGAAGCCGGCTATCCGGACGGCTTTCGCATGAAGATCACGTGTCCTTCCGGCTATCTCGTAAATGACTCGCTCATCTGCCAGGCCGTGGGCCAGATGCTGGCCCGCGTCGGCATAAAAACGGCGGTCGATGTCATGCCATGGTCGGTTCTGGTCACGCGAGTCACCTGCCACTGCGATCGCCGCCCAAGCTTTTTCATGGCTCCCTGGTCCAACGCCTATCTCGGCGAAGTGGGCGCTGCGCTGAGCAACCTGCTGCACAGCTATGACAAAAAGACCGGGGCTGGCGGATGGAATCAAGGCGAATTCCCGTCCACGCCAGAACTCGACGCGCTGATCGATGAGGCGGCCACGACGATCGACGCGGAGAAGCGTCATGCCCTGCAGAAGAAAGCCATGCGGATGGCCATGGCTGAAATGCCGGTGATCCCACTGCATTACCAGGCGGTGACGTTGGCAAGCCGCAAGAACCTTACGCCCAGCCCCTATACGATCGAATACACCATCGCGGAAAGCATCAACGTCTCAAAGGAATAGCCGCCATGAAAGAGATTCTCCTCAACTCCTTCGATACGTGCGCCATCACTCACCACGCGCCGGGGCTGTGGCGGCACCCCCAGGATCGCTCGCATGAATTCGCCCAGCTGGACTACTGGATGGACTATGCGAGAACCCTGGAGCGTGGGCTGTTCGACGGCCTGTTCCTGGCCGATGCCATTGGCTACCCCGACAGCTACGGTGGCAACGCCGACGCCACTCTCAGGCATGCGGCGCTGATGCCAAAGGCCGATCCTTCGGTTCTGATCTCTGGCATGGCTTCGGTGACGAAGCATCTTGGATTCGGCGTCACCTTCAATGTGTTCGACGAGATGCCCTATGCGTTTGCCCGCAAGATCTCGACGCTCGATCATCTGACCCGTGGACGGATCGGCTGGAACGTTGTGACGGGCTATTCCGATTCCGCGGCGAGAGGGCGGGGCAGCGACAGGCTGCTCCCTCATGACGAGCGCTATGACGTTGCCGACGAGTACATGGACGTTGTCTATCGCCTCTGGGAAACCAGCTGGGAAAAGGATGCCCTGCGGTTTGACAGAGCTGCAGGCGTATATGCAGACCCCGCCCGGATTCACTGCATCCGGCACCAGGGCAAGTATTTCAGGATGGAAGGGATCCACATGACGCACCCTTCTCCGCAGCGCACGCCCCTGCTTTACCAGGCCGGTACCTCGGGACGCGGCATCGAGTTTGCCGCCAAGCATGCGGAGTGCGTGTTCATTAGCGGTCCGACCCGGCAGTCAGTGGCGGGCATGGTCAAGAAGCTGCGCAGCGCCATGACGACGCAGGGGCGCCGGCCCGAAGATATCAAAATCTTCGTACTGCTGACAGTGATTGCCGGAGAAACGGAAGCCCAGGCCGAGGAAAAGCACCGCGAGTACAGCAAGTATGTCGATCGAGAAGGCGCGCTCGTGCTCATGTCTCACTGGGTCGGGGTAGATCTTTCGGGCCTCTCGATGGACGAGCCAATCAAATACATCAAAAGCAACGCCGTGCAGTCCGTTCTCGAACGTTTCACCGTCAGCAGTCCGGATCGCGTCTGGACAGTCGGCGATGTCGCCGATTTCCTCGGCCGTGATGGCGGCCGTCCCACAGTCATCGGATCGCCCCAGACCGTCGCCAGCGAACTCGAAAAATGGGTCGACGAAACGGATATCGATGGCTTCAATCTGACCTGGCCGGTGCGTCCGACCTCGATCGAAGATTTCGTCGAGCTCGTTGTTCCCGAACTTCAGACGCGCAAACGCTACAAGACGGCCTATCGGCCCGGCACATTGCGCGAAAAGCTTTTTGGGGCAGGTCCGCTCACCGGCGCGGGACATCCCACATACGCGTTGCGCACGCAGTCCTGAGCGGGCCAGGCCCATCGAAGTTTGTCCGGAGCACAATGTGATAGAGGCGCAATGTCGATGAACAGCATGTATGTGGGTGGTCGATGGCGCGCGCCGGCAAACGGTGAGGCCGCCGTTGAGAATAGAAATATGGGTGTCTGACCGGAAGCTGGTCGGTGAGTAGCCGTCCACCCACGGCTACGGCATTCGGACTTCCGGATCGTGCGGCTGAGTAGAGCCGGACCGTCGGGGTTCTGCGTCTGCAGTGCCGATCAGAATGTAGGCGGTGTGCAGGCGCTGATCACTTCGCATGCAACGGGGCCGACACATCTGAAGCGATGCGGCTTGCGGCTTTCGAAATAATAAGCATCGCCGGGGCCGAGTATTTTACGCTCTCCGTCGACTGTGACCTCAAGGCGGCCGGACAAGATGATTCCGCCTTCCTCTCCATCATGCGTAAGCAGGATCTTGCCGGTATCGGCGCCGGGCGAATAGCGTTCCTTCAGGATCTGAAGCGTGCGCCCGATAAGATGTTCGCCGATCTGGCGGTACGAGATATCGCCTTTTCCGATCTCCACCAGTTCGTCGGACTGGTAGAAGATCTTAGTCGTCTTCTCCGGCTCGAATGCGAAGAACTCCGACAGCCCGATCGGTATGCCATCGAGTATTCTTTTCAGCGCACCTACGGACGGGTTCATTTGATTCGACTCGATCAGTGAAACTGTCGAATTCGGTACGCCCGCGCGCTTGGCCAGTTCGCGCTGCGAGATTTTGTGCCGCAAGCGCAAGTAACGCAACCTATTGCCGATATCGATGCTCATGGGTTCGAAGAGTGTTTGTGGTGTTCGCTATCCGCAACAGTGCGATCCAATCCGAAGCAATTTCAACACGATGCCGCCGAAAAGAAAAGGACTTGTTGCGAGCTGATTAACGTGGCGTGTAGCGGCGAAACCGTTGGAGCCGCAACATGAATACCCGCGTCGTCGCGAACCTGCCTGATCTTGCCAATTACTGGATGCCATTTACCGCCAATCGGCAGTTCAAGGCGGCGCCCAGACTTCTCTGCGCGGCAGATGGAATGCACTATACGAGCATCGACGGAAGGCAGATCCTCGATGGGACTGCCGGTCTTTGGTGTGTGAATGCAGGTCATCGACGCAAACCCATTGCGGATGCCGTCGAGCGTCAATTGATGACACTTGATTACGCTCCGTCGTTCCAGATGGGGCATCCGATCGCCTTCGACTTTGCGGAGAAAATCGCATCGATTGCACCGCGCGGCCTGGACCGGATCTTTTTCACCGGATCCGGTTCGGAATCGGTCGACACCGCGCTGAAGATCTCTCTGGCCTATCAGAGGGCCATTGGGCAGGGAACGAGGACCCGTCTCATCGGACGCGAGAGGGGATATCATGGAGTTGGTTTCGGGGGCATTTCCGTCGGCGGCATCGTCAGTAATCGCAGGGTATTCCCGCAGCTACCGGGCAGCGACCATTTGCGTCACACCCACGATCCGGCCCGGAACAGCTTCTCCATCGGTTTGCCGGAACATGGCGCCGAACTCGCCGACGATCTCGACCGCCTGGTCGCATTGCATGGCAGCGAGACGATCGCCGCCGTGATCGTTGAACCCGTGGCCGGCTCAACGGGCGTGCTGCTTCCTCCCAAGGGCTATCTTCAGCGCCTACGCGGGATTTGTGATCGGCATGGAATCCTTCTCATTTTTGATGAGGTTATCACCGGGTTCGGGCGTCTCGGTGCTCCGTTTGCGACGAATTACTTCGACGTGACACCCGACATCATCACCACGGCGAAGGGCCTGACCAACGGCGTGGTGCCAATGGGAGCGGTTCTGGTCAGCCGCAAGGTTCACGATGCCCTCATGCGAGGACCGGAAGAGCAGATCGAACTTTTCCACGGTTACACCTATTCGGGCCATCCGGTCGCCTGTGCTGCCGGTATGGCAACTCTGGAGATCTACGAAGCGGAAGGCTTGCTGACGCGAGCCGGAGATCTCGCCGATCACTGGCAGTCGGCGCTTCAAAGTCTGAAGGGACTGCCGAACGTCATCGACATTCGGGCTCTCGGTCTGCTCGCGGGCATCGAGCTGAAACCCCGTGATGGAGCGCCCGGCGCTCGCGCCCATGATGTGTTCGTCGATTGCTTCGAACGAGGCCTTCTCATACGCGTCACCGGTGACATTATTGCGCTATCGCCACCTTTGATCGTCTCAGCCGCGCAGATTGATCGGATCGTCGAAATCCTCGGTAGCTCACTTCGCAATATCAACTGAGCATTCGAGCTTCGGAGCAATTTCACATGTCGAAATCAATCGGTCATCACATCGGCGGCCGGCGAGATGCCGGTAATGGTTCGAGAACCCTTCCAGTTTTCAATCCTGCCACGGGTGAACAAAGCGGCGTCTTGCAGCTTGCAACCAGGGCAGACGTCGATAGGGCCGTGGTAGTTGCGGCGGATGCGTTCGAGGCGTGGTCGACCACCGCGCCTCTTCGACGCGCCCGTATCTTGAACAGGTTTTTGCGCCTCATCGAGGAGCGCACCGCGCATCTGGCCGCTGTGATAAGCGCCGAACACGGCAAGGTGCATGCGGACGCGGTGGGCGAGATCCAACGCGGCATGGAAGTCGTAGAATTCGCTGCCGGCGCTCCCCATCTTCTCAAAGGCGAAATCACCGAAAATGTCGGGTCGGGTATAGACAGTTACTCTTTGCGGCAGCCGCTTGGCATTGTTGCGGGGATTACGCCATTCAACTTTCCCGCGATGGTGCCCATGTGGATGTTTCCGGTCGCGCTTGCGTGCGGAAACTGCTTCATCCTCAAACCGTCCGAACGTGTCCCATCAGCTTCTCTCCTGATCGCCGACTGGTTGAAGGAGGCCGGCCTGCCCGATGGTGTCTTTAACGTCGTCCAGGGAGATAAGGAGGCAGTCGACGTCCTGCTTCATCATCCCGACATTGCGGCGGTGAGCTTCGTCGGATCGACGCCCATTGCCAAATATATCTACGAAACGGCGGCAAAGTACGGCAAGCGCTGCCAGGCTCTCGGCGGGGCGAAGAACCATATGGTCGTGTTGCCGGATGCCGATCTGGATCAAGCCGTCGATGCGCTGATGGGAGCCGCATATGGATCGGCCGGTGAGCGTTGCATGGCCATTTCCGTCGCAGTTCCGATCGGAGAGCGCACCGCCGATGAACTCATTTCCCGACTGATGCCGAAGGTCCGCAGCCTTAAGATCGGACCGGGGACGGATCCCGATGCGGAAATGGGCCCATTGGTCACGATGCAGCACCTCAAGAGAGTGACCGAGTACATCGATTCCGGCGTAAGCGAAGGCGCGAAACTGATCGTCGATGGCCGAAATTTCAAGATGCAGGGCTACGAGAAGGGGTATTTCATCGGCGGCTCGTTGTTCGACAACGTCACACCCGAAATGAAAATCTACAGGGAAGAGATTTTCGGTCCTGTCCTGTCGGTAGTGCGTGCAAAGGACTACGGCGAGGCGGCCAGCCTTATTAACAAGCATGAGTTTGGCAACGGAACTGCCATCTTTACGCGCAATGGAGACGCTGCGAGAGAGTTTGCCCACCGTATCAAGGTCGGGATGGTCGGGGTCAACGTTCCTATCCCTGTGCCGATGGCATTTCATTCCTTCGGCGGATGGAAAGCCTCGCTGTTCGGTGACCACCACATGCATGGACCGGAGGGCGTTCGGTTCTACACGCGACTAAAGACGATCACATCGCGTTGGCCCACCGGCAGTCATGCTGGCGCCGACTTCGTGATGCCAACGATGGAGTAGCCCATACAGGTTTGCGTATGTGCATATCCGTCGCGGATCCCTCGATATCGGCCCAAGCCTTGCGCTCAGCAGCTCAGATTCAATTCGTCGTTAAAATTTCTCGATGTGCCGTATTGCCAACTAAGCCTGCCGACGGACGAAAGCGACGCGCTCGTTTTGCTTGCACGGCATCCTGACCCTCACTGGACCTGAACTCTGGCGGCCGGCTGATCTCGCTCACGACTCTCGTTTCATCGTTCGCCTACCAGATTCGAGAACAAGGAGACCTTTTCTCTCGCCGCTTCAGCCTCGATAGCTGGCGGAGGAAGGGCGCAATTGGCAGTGCTTTCCACGCCGGTTCGCGTTTCAAGAAACGATAGTATCTCTCTTTCACAGCAGGGCCCGGCACGCGATTTGCGTTGCCCGGAATGCCGTGTCCCGGCTGCAGTGGCGAAAGTTGAGCTCGGTTCATGCACGAGCCCCGGCTTCTCCGCCCGCTTCGCGGCGATGCCCATTTGGTCGACATCGGTAGCCGCAAAAATAATCTTGCGGGGGCAAGGACTGTGTGTAACTTTTACAAAATGGAATTTTGCACAATCGCGCTTCGAAGCTTCAAGTACTCGGCGAACGAGAAGGCTCAGAACGTCCTACTGAACATTCGGCTCGTCCTTTCCCTTCCTGTCTCGAGGGCAACTACGACTTCGCTTCGTCGGCGTGTGAACCTTCTGAGGAGAAACCACTATGCTGAACGATTGGCCCAACCTGCTTGACAGTTTCCGTGGTGCGTCTGGGCTCTTCGCGGAGCCAAACTCCGCATTGGTGCGTGCATATAAGGGATTGGGCGGCGCAGCTTTTCAGCCAGGAGCATTGGACGTCAAAACGAAGGAGCTCATCGCCCTGGCTGTGGCCGTGACCACGCGCTGCGACGGGTGCATCTCGTCTCACGCTGCAGCCGCCGCCAAGGCCGGCGCCACTGCCGCGGAATTGGCCGAAGCGTTGGGCGTGGCGATCGCACTAAATGCTGGTGCGGCTTATGTCTATTCCGTCCGCGCCACGGAGGCTTTTGGCCAATTTAGCGAGCGGGGCAGTTCCTGATTCTCGTCAGAAGGGAATTGCAGATGATGTCGTTGTTGGCCGCCGCGGGTGCCACATTTACCGATTTGTGCCGGCCGATAGTCGCGACGTGCGCGTATTGCTCTAGTCGGCCCGCGAGTTATATCCGGCACCGAAGACAGTCGTGTTTCGCCATCGCTAGGCGGGTGGCGTTGCGATGATGACGGGCCGCGTTCCACATCTGCATCGCCTGGGTGTGGCTGCCGTGGCGACGTTCTGCCGTTTGCTCGCCCGGATGGGCTGAAGGACTGCAGCGCGATGGCGACGAGCTCAGCATACACCATCATCATCGGCGCGGGCAGTGCCGGTTGTTTGCTAGCTGAACGTCTGAGCCGGAATCCGTCGCGTGCCGTTTTGGTACTGGAGGCGGGAAGGCACGCGCCGATGGTCTCCGATATCCCGGCGCTGTGGACCAGCATGTTCAATAGCGAGGTCGACTGGGGATACCACACGGAGCCGCAGCCTGGTGCCTGTATGCGCCGCATCTATAGTCCGCGCGGCAAGATGGTCGGCGGATCTGGATCCATCAATGCCATGATCTGCATGCGTGGCATCCCGTCTGACTATGATGGCTGGCGCGAGGCCGGCTGTCCTGGATGGGGCTGGCACGATGTGAAATCATACTTCCTGCGCATTGAGCGCAACAGCCGCGATGATCCCGAGCACCATGGCGCGAACGGGCCTATCGACGTCACGGATGCGGGACCGCTCGACCCAATTGAGCAAGCCTGGATAGACGCGGCGTTGGCCTGTGGCCTGCCGCGCAACGACGACTTCAATGGTGCCCGACAGGAGGGCGTAGGTTGCTACCAGTTCAATATATACAGCGGCGAACGGGCCAGCTCGGCCCGTGCGTTGTTGATGCCTGCCCTGGCTCGGCCCAATCTGCAACTCGTGACAGGTGCGCGAGTCCTGCGCCTGCTCATGCGTGGGAGGCGCGTCTGCGGGGTCGAGTACCTGCGCCAGGGTCACGTGGAGCGGGCCGAAGCGGCAGGTGAAGTCATTCTGTGTGCCGGTGCCGTGGGAACGCCGCACATCATGTTGCTTTCAGGCCTCGGGCCGGCCCAAGACCTGAAAAAGATGGGCGTCGAAGTCCGGTTAGACTTGCCGGGGGTAGGGCGGAATCTACTCGACCATCCGCATTTGTCGACAACTTGGTCCACGCACCAGGCACTCGGGCTGTCCCATATGGATGAACGGGCGCATGCGAGCAAGATGGCGCTCTGGTCCGACACCCGCAGCGGACCCTACAGCTCCAACGGTTCACGCGTCGGAGCTTGCGTGCGCAGCGCCCCTTCCGTCTGTGATCCCGACTTGCAACTCTACTGCACAGCCTCGGCGAACCGCAGCCATGGCCGCTTCCTGGCGATGGAGCCCGGCATCACACTTAGCGCCACGCTTCAGAGGCCGAAGAGCATCGGCCGGATTTCCCTGCGCTCGAACGATCCGCTCGAAGATCCGCTGATCGATCCGGCCTATCTCTCGGATCCCGATCAGGAAGATGTGGCTACCTTGGTCAAGGCGTTGCGCTTGCAGCGAACGATCGCGGCGCAAGAGCCGTTGCGCGCCTGGCTCAAGCATGAAAGTCCAATGAGCGCTCACTGCCAATCCGACAGCGAGATAGCCGGCTATGTGCGAGCCCACTGCATGACCATTTTCCACCTCAGCGGCTCGTGCCGGATGGGAATGGACGAACGGGCTGTAGTCGATCCCGCCACGATGAAAGTACACGGCGTGGATGGGCTGTGCGTGGTGGATGCCTCTGTCTTTCCGAAGATAGTGTCCGGAAACATCAACACGCCGGTGATGATGGTCGCGGAAAAGGCTGCCGATCTTCTGCTCGGAACAGGCTACGGATCGTGCGGGGCTGGTCCACTCGGTCTCGATGCACGGGAAGATATGTGATGCTTGTTTGGCTGATCGGCAGGCCAGCTCAATGCCCGGGCGTGATGTTCCTGATGACAGTGCTGGTTCTGATCAGGGGCAACATCATCGGCGATCCGACAGCCGTAGTCGTATCGCTGAAGGCCAGCGCAGAAAACCGGGCGCGCATCCTCGCGGCCTTCAATCTGCAACTGTCCCTATCGGAACGGTATCTAATATTCCTGCGGAGCGCCGCGCACGGAAATCTGGGCAACAGCTTCGTCTACAACGACGTGCGTCCGTCTCATATGCGGTCTTGGACTCAAAGGTTCAAATCAATTGGTGAGGATGGCTCTAGCGCGGTGGTGTTCCAGTAGCACGCGGGTTGTCTGTTTCTTCCCTTCAAGAGGAGATCCCATGTCCAAGTTTCCAAAATTACTGAACGCGCTGCTTCTGGTCTTTTTTATGCTTCTGTCATTGAACAGAATGGCGCTTGCAGCAGATTTGGTGATCGGCACTCGCACAGAACCGGCCTCCCTGGATCCACACTACTTGTGGAATCCCATCAACAACCAACTCTCCTATCATTATCTCGGGTTCATGGCTCGTACGGGCCCTGATGGAAAATTGATCCCGAGTATCGGCTTGAAATGGGAGGCCGTCGGCAACAACGAGTGGCGGTTCACGATGGACTCCAAGGCCAAGTTTTCCAATGGAGACCCCGTGACGGTGAGCGATGCAATTGCATCCTACGAGCGGGCGATGGACCTCCCCAATAGCACGTACACAGGCTTGTTCGCTCACGTAGAACGGTTTGAAGATGGCGGGAACAACGTTCTGAAGATCGTCACCAAAACGCCAGATCCCATGATGCCGTATGCGCTCAGTCAGGTGGCGATCATTCCGAAATCCATAGCCGACAAGGCAACGTCGAAAGACTTCTCGACTCCGGAATTCAACGTATCGGCCGGCCCTTATGTGTTTTCCAAATATGTACCCGGCGACAGGTTGGAGCTGACGGCCAATCCCGGCTACTTCGGTCCGAAGGCCAAATGGGACCATGTGACCTTCCGATTCCTGAGTGATCAAGCCGCCCGCGTCGCCGCGCTCTTGAGCGGTTCGGTCGACATGATCGATGGAGTGTTGCCGGACGACGCAAGCGAAATTTCGAAACGCAGCGACTTCAAGGTCGTTCAGGCTTCCACGGAGCGCACCGTCTATATGACGTTTGACTTGTCACGAGACGTAACGCCGCAAGTCAAGGCTCTGGATGGAAGCCCGCTGCCCAACAACCCGTTCAAGGACAAGCGCGTGCGCCGGGCGTTCGCCTACGCCATCAACCGCGACGCGATCGTCGCGCGCGTGCTGGCCGGCCAGGGAGAGCCCATGAACCAGATCGGCAGCCCAAAGTTGAGCGGTTTCAACCCCGGCATCGCCACGGTCCCTTTCGACATGGCGCAAAGCAAGAAACTGTTGGCTGAAGCCGGTTATCCAAATGGGTTCGCTCTGACTGTCACCTGCTTCAGTGGCCGCCTGGTCAATGATGCGAGAATTTGTCAGGCGATCGGGCAGATGCTGGAACGTATAGGCCTAAAGGTCACGGTAGACGTGCAGCCCTACCAGGTATTGCTTTCGAAGGTCATCTGTCACTGCGACGACCGTCCGAGCTTTTTCATGAGTACTTGGTCGTCGGCTTATGCCGGGGAAGTCGGTGCTGCTTTGCAGAATGTGGTGCACAGCTATAGCAAGGCCGAAGGCCGGGCGACTTGGAATTTAGGGGAGTACTCCAACCCACAGGTCGACAGGCTGATCGACCAGGCGATGGGTACGATGGACAATGCGGCGCGCTTCAAGCTCGAGGGCGAAGCGATGAAGCTGGCGATGGACGATTATTTCATCCTGCCGCTGCATCTCCAGGGGGTGGCGCTGGCAGCCAAAAAAGGTCTGACTCCAACGCCATTTACCAACGAATACACCATGGCGGACTATGTATCCGTCGACCGATAGTACCGCCGCACACACGTCTCTGTTTCCGAAAAGAACCGTTCAATGCTTTTTCAGGAGTGAATGACATGAATCTACAGCAAATAAAGAAAGTGGTCTGCACAGAAGAATGGAAACTGCGCTGCGACTTGGCTGCGCTGTACCGACTGGTTGCACATTACAAAATGACCGACCTGATCTACACGCATATCAGTGTCAAAGTGCCGGACGGGAAAGAGACATTCTTGATCAATCCTTACGGCATGCTCTTCTCCGAGATCAAGGCCAGCGATCTGGTGAAGATAGATGTCGACGGCAACCGGATCGACGAGGGGCTCGACAGCCCCTATGCGGTCAACAAGGCCGGCTTTGTCATTCATTCCGCCATTCACCGCGCGCGCGAGGACGTAGCATGCGTCATCCACACCCACACGGCGGCAGGTGTCGCGGTTTCGGCTCAGAAGGATGGCCTGCTTCCCATTAGCCAGCACGCCCTGAAATTCTACGGCTGCCTGAGCTATCATAAGTACGAGGGCGTGGCACTGGATCTCGACGAGCAGCAGCGGTTAGTGGCGGATCTTGGGGCAAATCGGGCTATGATCCTGCGCAATCATGGGCTGCTCGTTTGCGGACGTACGATTCCGGAGGCGTTTGACCACATCTTTTATCTCGAGCGGGCCTGCGACATTCAGGTCAAGGCGAGCGCCGTGGGCCTCGACCACATCGAGTTTCCAGACGAAGCCGTCAGAGTGCACACGGCGGGTCAGTTCAACATGAAAGGTGAAGTAAAGCCGTATTACGAGCTGGCTTGGGAAGCCGCGTTGCGCGACGCGAACATCGTTGCCAGTGACGTCTACTCCTGAACCGCCGGCACAGCGATTTCCTCGTGGGAAGTTGCATGACTCCGGAAGGGCTCCTTCGTGCAAATTTTGGTGACCTGGCACAATAAGCTCTTCGCGCGGGGTGATAGGACCTCTTCTGCTCACCCCGGCCGGCGCACAGCCGCGCAGGAACTGATGGCATTGGTGGCGAAAACCAGTCTGGTTTCCACACCTGGACCTCTACAGCGTTGTTATCGAAAATGGTTTCTCGACCCAAGATAGCTTTGGCAAGCACCAAGATAGATCTGCTCGCCCTGCTGCGGCCTGTGTTCAATCAGTTCGGTCAGGTCGACTGGTGCGCTCTTGAAGACATCGGAGACCCCACGGGAGTCCAGGCCGCATTGTGCTGGCATCCGCCCGCAGACCTCCTGCAGCGCCTGCCGGCCCTGCAACTCGTACAGTCCCTGAGTGCCGGAGTGGACCACCTGAATGCTGCGCTAGGAGGTCAACCCGACGCGCCCGCGGTATGCCGCGTGGTCGATCGCTATATGGGGGACACCATGGCCGGCTATGTTTGCTGGGCGGTATTGGCGCATCAACGTCGTATGCATGATTATTTGGCTCAGGCTCGACGGCAGCAATGGGTCGCGCATTCTGTGGAACAGCCTTCGGCGCACACCGTGGGGCTCGCGGGCCTGGGCGAATTGGGCCTGGCGAGTGCCCGTGCTTTACGCGGATTGGGATTTGACATCCGGGGATGGAGCCGAACGCCGAAGGCCAGCCTGCCCGACGGAGTCAGGGGCTATCATGGGCAAGAGCAGCTCCAGGAATTTCTCTCCGGCTGCGATACCCTGGTCTGTCTGCTGCCGCTAACCCCTTCGACGCGCGGCATTCTGAATGCTGAGCTGTTTGCCCTCCTGAAGCCGGGCGCGCATCTGATCAATGCGGCACGTGGCGAGCATCTCGTGATAGCGGATTTGCTCCAGGCGCTCGACCGTGGGAGTCTTGCCTCGGCGACGCTTGACGCCTTCGAATGCGAGCCGTTATCACCGAATGATCCGCTTTGGCGGCACCCCAGGGTCACGATCACCCCTCATATTGCAGCTCGCACGCCGCATGCCGCCATCATCCGCCAGATGTTCGATAATTTGGCTCAATTGCGGCGCGGTCTCGTGCCGCCTGGACTTGTGGATCCTCTCTCCGGCTATTGATGCTGGTCCGGCGAGACCATCAACGCACCGAAGATGCTCCTACCGAGCTCAAGGCCGTGGCGGTGCATCACGCCTGCCAGATGTTCTCAATCACGGCGTCTGCAGAACGCATCAGAGCGCGCGACTGATCTTTTCCATTCTCCCGTCTTCAGGCCGAGTGCTACCGAACGCGTCCGCCGGCACCCATGCTCCGCGAACTAGTCCGGCGTGATGCCGGCAGCGAGCAAATGATCGCGGACCTTGTGAAGGGGTGGTGCCTCATTGCGACAATGGCAATTGACGTCCGGCAATATGAGAAATAGCCTGCCCATAAGCAGACAATCCACGGCAGGGACCGCTGATCGGCGTCCGGGCCCAATGATAAATGGAAGAAAGGGGACCTATGCCGGCGCGCAATGCACTCAACGGTGCCCAGGTTATCGTCGATTACCTGATCCAGGAGAAGGTGCCGCAGGTATTTGGCCTGTGTGGGCACGGCAACATCCAGTTCATCGATGCGCTGTACGAACGATCAGCCGACATCAAGACGATTTCCGTGCACCACGAAAGCGTCGCAGGCTTCATGGCCGACGTCTATTACCGGGTGTCCGGCAGGCCGACTGCGACATTCACGTCTTGCGGCCCGGGATCGGCGAACCTGCCGATCTCTCTCGCCAACGCCTATCTCGATTCCGTGCCGTTCATGGCTGTGACCGGTAATGTTCCCACCAGCCAGTTCAACCGCGGCGCGTTCCAGGAATTGTATCGGCATTATCAGGCCGATTTTCCGTCCACGGTGCGCTCCTATTGCAAGAAGGTGTTCCAGCCGACGCGCGGGGAAATGGTGCCGCTTGCGGTCCGCCACGCCTGGAAGACGATGACGACGGGCCGGCCGGGCCCGGTCGTGCTTGATGTTCCGTTCGATGTCTTCATGGAGAGCGCGGCGGAGGAAGCGCCGAACGCGCAAGCCTGGAACGCCAATATATCGAGCCGCTGCGGGGCTGATCCGGAAGGTGTCGTCAAGGCGGTGGACATGCTGCTCGGCGCCGAGCGGCCGGTGATGCTGGTCGGGCAGGGCGTGCGTTACGGCGGCGCCGCGGAAGAATTGCGCCGGCTGGCCGAGCGCTTGCAGATTCCGGTCGCCGCTTCGGCCAGCGGACTCGGCGCGCTCGACGTCAATCATCCGTTGGCGCTTGGCCTGGTGGCGCGCGCCGGCCATTATCAGGCCAACCACGCCACCCGGCAGGCCGACGTGCTGCTTGCGCTTGGGGTCCGTTTCGACGATAGGACATCAAGCTCCTGGATCCCGGGTTACTCCTTTACGATTCCGCCGACCCGTCTCATTCATGTCGATATCGATCCGGAGGAGATCGGCCGCAACTATCCGGTCGCGCTCGGGTTGATGGCCGATGTCCGCACCTTTCTTCGTCAGATTCATGAAGAGCTCGACCGGCGTGCCGATCTTTCCAAGCGCGCCGACGCGCGGCGGAAATGGCTCGCGCAGATCGACATCTATCGGAAGGAATGGGACAAATTCGTTGCGCCCGGGTTTTCCGACGACACGACGCCGATCAATCCGCAGCGCGCGGCGCATGAGATTGACAAGGCGCTGCCGGAGGACGCCATTCTGGTCAGCGACATCGGCGTGCATCACAACTGGCTGCTCGGCTTCTGCAAGCCGAAGCGGCCGGATTCTTTGATCGGATCGATGGGATTTGGTCCGATGGGATTTGGTGTCGCCGGCGTCCTCGGCGCCAAGTTTGCGGCGCCCGACCGGCCCTGCGTCTCGGTCTGCGGCGATGGCGCGTTCTTCATGCACGCCAACGTGCTTGGTACGGCGGTCGAATACAATCTGCCCGTGGTGTGGGTGGTATGGAATAACTACGCCTATGCCTCGATCCGCGGATTGCAGCGCGGCTATCTGGATGGCCGCGAGCTTGCAACCGATTTCCACGATCCAATAACGGGCGCCCGCTACAATCCGGATTTCGCTGCCATGGCGCGTTCGTGCGGTGTCGAGGGCGTTCGTGTCGATCGCGCCGCTGATATCGGCGAGGCCATCCGAAAGGGCATCGCCGCCAACAAGCCTTATCTGATCGATGTCGATATCGCTGCGGACGTCAATCCGGCGGGCGCCGGCGTTTGGGAACTGCCGGGGCTCGGCCGCAGCAAGCCGGGGATTGGCGTTCAATTCCAGCCGAGATGAACCGCCGGCGGCGAAAGGGACCTTTCGCGTTGATGACGATGTAGCTCGATCGACGTGAAAGTGAAGAATAAGCGCGGGAGGCGCCGTGGCGAAGGATGGTCGCAAGCTTGTCGTGATCGGGCACGGCGCCGCCGGGCTTGCCGCAGCGCTTGCGGCGGCTGAAGCCGCGCGCGACCGGCATTTTCCGCTTCGAGTCACCGTGCTGGAAAAGGCATTGCAGGCAGAAGCTGGCGGCAACACGCGCTGGAGTCCCTCCTATATGCGGATGGCTGCGACCGATCGCGTCGCGCCCGATTTCGAACACGATATGGAACTGGCATCGGGCGGCCGGGCCGATCAGGCCTATTTCCGGACACTTGCGGCAAATGCAGCCGCGACGATCGGCTGGCTGCAGCGCAAAGGCGTCGAGTTCTCTAGACCCGTCTATTATCTCAGCGCCGGTCCGCCTCGCATTCAGCCCAATGGCGGTGGCCGGACGATTATTGAGCGTCTGTCGGAGGCCGCGCTCCAGGCAGGCGTGCAAATCACTTATGGCTGTGAAGCAATGCATATCGCTGCCGATGAGCGATGTCGCTACGTTCTCAAGACGGCTGGAGACCACGGCGAACGGACCATGGAGGCCGATGCGATTGTCCTGGCCAGTGGCGGCTTTCAGGGTAGTCCGGACATGATGCGCACCCATTTCGGACCGGCGGCCGCAACAATGAAGCTGATTTCTCCCGGCACCAGGTTTGATACCGGCGACGGCATTCGGCTGGCGCAAAATCTTGGTGCATCCCCGTCCGGCGATTGGAACGGCATGCACGCCGAGCCCATCGATCCGCGCAGCCAACAGTCGGCGCCGGTCGTCCTCGTCTATCCCTACGGGATCGTGGTCGACCGCAATGGACAGCGATTTTTCGACGAGGGTGGCGGCCTCGTGCACGAGACCTGGGAAGCCTTTGCCCGCGATATCCATTTTTCCAGGCCGGGCAGTATCGCCTATGCCATCCTCGACAGCCGCCTGTTCGAAATCTCGGGATTCGAACGCGCCATCAGATCGGAAGTACCGCCATATCAGGCCGCAACGCTCGATGCGCTGGCGGCGATGATCGATGTGCCTGCTGATGCCCTGAAGAAAACCGTCAAGTCGTTCAACGAAGCCGCGAGTGGAGATCCAACGCAGTTCGACGCCACAAGCTGCGACGGATTGGCGACCGATGGGTTGACGCCGCCGAAATCGAACTGGGCACGGCCAATAACGAAGCCGCCGTTCATCGCTTATCCGTTGGTGGGTGCGATTGCCTATACGTTCGGCGGTGTTGCCAGCAATCAAAAGGCCGAGGTTCTCGGTGATGACGGCATCATCCCGGGACTCTATGCGGCTGGCGAGGTCACCGGCCAGTTCTACGCCACGGCACCGAATGCCGTGGCGATGCTGCGAGCGACGGTGTTCGGAAAGATCGCGGGCGAACAGGCTGTCGATTTCCTGGCACGCAAACAGCAATCAGGATAGATGAGGAAAAACACAATGGCTGCCGAGAGCAACTTGGGTTCGAACCAGAACGGCGCATTCATCCGCAACATCGCCGAGGTTCCGTGGCGCGAATTCCCCAATCACTTTGGCGGCGCGCTGTCGAAGCCGCTGGTGATGCCGGAGACCGCGCGGTCAAAGCACCTCGATTACCGGATCTCGATGTATCAGCCGATGGCCCATGTCATCAGGCACAAACACGTGGTCCAGGAGCAGATCTATCATGTGCTGGAAGGCGAGGGACTGATGGAGATCGCCGGCAAAAACCACGTGGTTCGAAAGCACGATTTCATCTATCTGCCGCCGGGCGTCGAGCACGCGATTTCGAACTCCGGTCTGGTCGATCTGGTTTTCCTCGTAATCACGTCGCCGGTTACCGATGATGAGAAGCCCATCTAGGGCGAAGGCAGAACTGAGATGCCGACCTGAAACGGAAAACTGAGATGACCGTTCGCGTCAGGCAATCGACACCGCGAGGCCCGGATATGAATGTCAGGATACAAAGCAAGGCGAGAAAGCCCGCCAAACGGAGTGCGCAGCCCGAGTCCGTTCGAGCCGCTGAGCCCGGCGATATCGACGCCGAAGCCGACGACAGGCAGCGTGGCGGCGTGCAATCGCTGGCGCGGGCGTTTGGGATCATGGAAGAGGTTGCGCGCAGCCGCGACGGCATCAGCCTTGCGGAGCTGAGCAAACGCGTCGGGCTGCATAACAGCACGACGTTCCATCTGGTCAGGACGATGGTGTCGCTGGGCTACATCCGGCAGATCAAGGACGACAAGCGTTACCGGATAGGGCGGCCGCTGTTTGCGTTGGCGGCAAGCGCGCTTGATGAAATCGAGATGGTCAGCCTGGCGACTCCGGTTCTGGAGGATTTGTCGCGCGAGACCGGCGAAAGCGGGCATTTTGCCGTCCGCATGGGCGATTCAGTGGTGGTGATTGCACGGACTGCAGCCCCTGGCGCATTCCAGCTCACCGAGCGCGTTGGCGTGGTCCGGCCGGCGCACTGCACGGCGCTGGGCAAGGTCATTCTTGCCGCGTTGCGTCCCGATCAACTCGACCGCTTTCTCGGTCGCGTCGAATTGACGCCGGTAACACCGAAGTCGCTTACCGAGCTTGGCGTCTTGAAGAAGGACATCGACGAGGTCCGCAGCAGCGGCATTGCATTTGACGACGGCGAGTTCAATCCCGAAGTACGTTGCGTTGCCGTCCCGGTGAAGGATTTCACCGGACAGGTGATCGGCGCGATCGGGATCTCCGGTCCGATCTGGCGGCTCTCGATCCAGGCCTTGCAGAGCCGGGCTCGCATCGTCCAGGCGGCGGCCAGGCGACTATCGGCGGAATTCGGCTGTCCGGATTAGCCGCTGGCGTGGATCGGACATGACGCGCGACGCAAAATCCTATGATGTCGTTGTCGCGGGCGCCGGTGCCGGCGGCATGACCGCAGCCGCGGTGGCTGCAGCAGAAGGCTTGAAGGTCCTTGTGGTCGAGAAGACCGAATATGTCGGGGGCACTACGGCGTGGTCGGGCGGCATGGTCTGGATTCCCGCCAACCATCAGATGCAGTCGGCCGGACTGTCGGACGATCTGGCCCAGGCTGAGGCCTATCTCGATAACACCGTGCCCGAAGCGCACGGTGCCGATCTGCGCAAGGCTTTCCTGGCCCGAGGCGCAGAGGCGATCGACTATCTCCAGGCTCATACTGAAATCCGCCTGCAGCCGGTGAAGGTTTACCCGGACTATTATCCCGATCTCCCGGGCGCGACAGCCGGCGGAAGGGTGCTCGAACCCGTCGCTTTCGATGGACTGAAGCTGGGTCATAATTTCAAACGGCTTAGGTCGCCATTGCCGGAATTTACGCTGTTTGGCGGGATGATGGTGAACCGCCTGGACATTCCTCATTTGCGCAAGGCGGGCCGATCGCTGCGCTCGACGCTGCGGAGCCTTCGTCTCATTTCCGATTATGCGCTGCAACGCCTGCGCGCGCCGCGCGGCACGACGCTGCATCTGGGAAATGCGCTCGCCGCTCGCCTCTATGCAACGCTGTTGTCGCGCAAGGTCGACATCGTGTTCGGCGCGACGATCGAGCGCCTGATCATGGATGATGGCAAAGTAAGCGGCGCGGAAATCAGATCGTCGTGGGCAACGCAGACGATCTTCGCCGACAAAGCTGTCATTCTGGCAACCGGCGGATTCTCCCACGACGCTGAACTTCGGCGGCAACTGTTTCCCGCCGCAGCCGGATTTATTTCCGCGACATCCTCCGCCGGCACCGGCGATGGCCTGCGCCTGGCGATGGCGGCAGGGGCGGAGCTGGCGACCGATGTCGCCGACCCGGCTTATTGGGTGCCGGCATCGCTGTTCAAGCGAGACGACGGCAGCCAGGGCGTATTCCCGCATACGGTAACCGATCGCGCCAAGCCCGGCGTCATCGCGGTCAACAGCGCCGGCCGCCGCTTCGTCAACGAGGCGGTGTCCTATCATGAATTCGTGCGTGCGATGCTCCGTGACGGCAATGACGCCACAGACCGTCGTTTTCACCTGATCTGTGATCGTCGCTTCCTCTGGAATTATGGCTTGGGGCGAATCCAGCCGTTCAGCCGGCGCATCAGCCGTTTCGTCAAATGCGGCGAGTTGATCGAGGCCGCGACCTTCGACGAACTGGCGAGGTTGATTGGCGTCGAGCCAGCCGCGTTGAAGTCGACGGTGGATGCCTATAACGAGCATGCCCGCATTGGTCGGGATCCGGCATTCGGCCGTGGCACGACGATCTATCAGCGCCATCTCGGCGACGCCGGCCATTCACCCAATCCTTGCATAGCGCCGATCGAGCAGGGCCCCTTCTATGCTTTGCGCATCTTTCCCGCCGATCTGGGAACCGCGATTGGCCTGCGCACGGACGCCCGTGCCCGCGTGCTGCGGGCCGACGGCTCACCGATTACGGGCCTTTATGCCTGCGGCAATGACATGGGATCGATCATGAATGGAAACTATCCAGGACCAGGGATCACGCTCGGGCCGGCCCTGACATTCGGATACATCGCCGCGCGGCATCTGGCTGAAGATCGATCATTGCGACAGATCACGCAAACGGAGCGGTCATGACCAACATCCATGCCGGATTCGGCGTCAATACCTATTCCTACACATTCGACAGCACGGCATTCGATACGGTCGCAAGGCTCGCCGACCAGGGCTATGGCGCGGTCGAATTGATGTTCTTCCCCGGCCATTTGTGGCCTGCCGATCTTTCCGGATCGGATCTCCGCAGGCTGCGCGATCTCTGCGAGCGGCGTTTGCCGCTCGTCGCCGTCAACATGCCCAATATCGACATGAACATCGCAGCCGCGGCTGAGGAGATGCGCAGCTATACGCTGGGACTTCTGGTTCAGTTCGTCCGATGCGCGGGCGAATTAGGCGCGAAAGGCATCATCATCGGCCCGGGTAAAGCCAATCCATTGTTTCCGATGCCGCGCGAGCGGCTGATGTCGCACTTCTATCGGGCACTCGATCAACTGGTGCCGCTGGCTCGCGAGGCCGGTACCCATCTGCTGATGGAAAACATGCCGTTTGCCTTTTTGCCCGGTGCTGACGCCCTGATGCAGGCGATCGATGGCTATGGCGATGAAACGATTCGCGTCATCTATGATGTCGCCAATGCTCACTTCATCGGCGAGGCGCCGGCGTCGGGATTGCAACGAGTCCGCGACCGGCTCGCTCTCGTGCATTTTTCCGACACGACCCGGCAAGCTTACAAGCACGATCCATTCGGCCGTGGCGATGTGCCGCTGCAAGGTCTCGCCGATGCGATGCGCGAAGTCGGATATCTTGAGGTCCCGATGCTGGAGATCATTTCGCAGCAGCCGGACGCCGACATCAGCGATAGCTGTGGTCGGCTCCATCAGGCCGGTATCGGCTAGCTGTTATCCCAGACGCTTGGAGGGCTTTGAATCCGAGCCGAAACCGGCCTGGCACCGCATTCCTGATCCCAGTCGGTATCAGACTAAAGGCGGTCGGGGGCGGCGGTCGAACTTAGATACACCTTCCGACAATGTTGCATTGTCCTTCATTATGTCGGATGC
>DASZTN010000118.1:0-31531 GCA_035547995.1 Bradyrhizobium sp.
CATACCAGCGCCGCGGCGAGCGCTCGTGATCCTCCACGAATTGCATCGCCCATAGTTTCGGCGCGCCGGTCACCGTCACCGCCCAGGCGTGGGTGAGAAAGGCGTCGAGCGCATCGAAGCCCGGCCGAAGGATACCCTCGACATGATCGACGGTGTGGAACAGCTTCGAATAGGTCTCGATCTGGCGCCGCGCCAGCACCTTGATGCTGCCGGGCACGCAGATGCGCGCCTTGTCGTTGCGATCGACATCGGTGCACATGTTGAGCTCGAATTCGTCCTTCTGCGAATTGAGCAATTGCCGGATCTGCTCGGCGTCGCCGATCGCGTCGGCGCCGCGCGCGATCGTGCCCGAGATCGGGCAGGTCTCGATCCGCTTGCCATCGGAGCGCACGAACATTTCCGGCGAGGCCGATACCAGGAACTCGCCCTCGCCGAGATTCATCAGCGCGCCGTAGGGCGACGGATTGATCCGGCACAGCCGCTGGAACACTTCCGCCGGCGAACGATCGCACGGCTCGCCGAACAGCTGCCCGGGGACAGCCTCGAACAGATCGCCGCGGGCGAATGCCGCCCGCGCGGTCTCGACCGTCGCCTGATATTCGCCGGGCGCATGATCGGCAAAGCCCTGGCGCGGCGTCCGGTCATAGACGCTCTCGGCGGTGGCGCGCGGAAGGCCGGAAGTCGACTTTCCCTTCCAGGCGAACTCGTAATCGAGCAGTTCGCCCCGGCCGGTGGCGCGGTCATAGGCCAGGAGCCGGTCCGGCACATAGAGCACGATGTCGCGCTGGTCCTTTTCGCGCGGACGCTTCTGCACCAGGTCTTCGATCTGGAACACCAGATCGTAGGCGAAGGCGCCGTATAGACCGAGCAAGGGGTCGTCATTGGCGCCGAAAGTCGCAATCAGCGCCCGCACCAGCGTCATCACGCTGGTGCGCCGGGTGCGCTGGTCTTCCTCGACCGGCGCCTCGCCGCGGACGATATGGCCGGCGAGACGGGTTGCACTACGCTCGGAAATGACGACGCCGGGCTCGTCCAGCGTGTCGCCAAGGAAGGCAATCAACACCTCGCCGCGCGGGTTCAGCGCCGCGAGCGAGAAATCGGTGCCGCGGGTCTCGAGCCGCAGCGGCGGATCGGAAAAGCCGAGGTCGAAGCTCTCGTAACGGCCCGGCACCGTGGTGCCCGACGACAGTACCACGCCGCGGCGGCGGTCGATCAGCTCGATCAGTTCGTCGAGCTTGCCGCCGCCGGTGAAGCGTTCGACCGTGCGGGAGACTTCAAGCCCGCCACGGGTACGATATTCGCTATGGGCGGGAAGCGAGAAGGCAGTCCTGTTCATGTGATCCTCTTACGAGACTTGCCGAGGAAACGCCACACAGGACAAACGAAAAGGCCGTCGCACTGCGATGACGGCCTCTAACGATTGGAAATGGAATCGCACCGGCCACCTTTAGAAGGTGCGCCACCACAGATGGTTTTCGCCGACGGTGCTCATGGGAACCATGATAAACACCATTGCGCCTGAGGCCGTCAAGGGCAAGGGTGTCCAGCGCCTTACCCTTCTGCGCAGGATTTAGGCAGTTTTGCCGGTCGTCAGTCCGGCGCGGGCCGGAATGGGGATCACCCTAGCCGAGATGCTTCCTGAAGAATTCGGTGGCGCGGCCCCAGGCCAATTCCGCCGCCTCGCGATCATGCACCGCCATCCGCTGCTCGTTGACGAAAGCGTGTTCGGCGTCATAGCGGAACAGCTCCAGCGACTTGCCGGCGGCCTTCATATCCTTCTCGAACTTGTCGACCAGTGCTGGCGTGCACCAATCGTCCTTGTTGGCGAAATGCGCCTGCAGAGGAATCCTGACGTCGGCAGGCTTGGCCGCCTGCTCCGGCGGGATGCCATAGAACACGACACCCGCGGTCAGTTCGGGGACCCTGGCGGCACCGATGATGGTCACAGCGCCGCCAAGGCAGAAGCCGGTCAGGCCGACCTTGGCGCCGTTGCGGGAAAGATATTGCGCCGCACCGCGCACGGTCTGCGTGGTGGCGTCCATGAAATCCAGCGAGTTCATCTCTTTGCCGGCCGCGTCGGTGTCATGATACGGCACCACCTTGCCCTTATAGAGATCGGGCGCCAGCGCATCGAAGCCGGCAATCGCAAAACGATCGCACAGCCCCTTGATCTGCTCGGACAGGCCCCACCACTCCTGGATTACCACCACACCCGGCGCGTTGCCGCGCGCGGCATTGGCAAGATAGCCGCGGGCTTCCTGGCCGTCGGGACGTTTGAAGGTAATGCTGGTGCCCATGGGGTCCTCCGGTAGCTGCCTTACGAATGTCGCGGGAGTTCAATCGGTGGCTATTTTGGCCGCTGCGCAGCCCGGACGCAATCGCCCTGCCGTAACGTGATGGTGTCCGTCACGCCACCAACAAAAAAGCTCCCCGTGGGAGCTTTTTCGCTGGTGCCATTTCGATCCGGGCTTCGGTGGGGGCCAGGGATCAGGGCCAAGGGATCAGGGCCAAAGGGATCAGCAGCCAAGGATTCCCTTGCCAGGAGTCAATGGGCGTTGGCCCAGACCTTCCGCTTGGTGAAGTACATCAGGCCGGCGAACAGGATCAGGAACACGAATACCTGCACGCCAATCCGTTTGCGCTCCTCCATATGCGGCTCGGCGCACCACATCAGAAAGGTCGCGACGTCGTGGGCATATTGCGCAACCGTCTGGGGCGATCCGTCATCATACTGCACTTGGCCGTCGCTGAGCGGCTTCGGCATCTTGATGGCATGGCCGGGGAAATATTTGTTGTAATAGGAGCCCGGCGGAATGGTCACCCCGGGAGGGACCTTGTCGTCAAACCCCTGCAGGATCGCCGAGACGTAATTCGGCCCCTGTTCCTGGAACTGGGTGAAGAAGTCGAAGATGAACTGAGGGAAGCCGCGCTCATAGGACCGTGCCTTGGTGATCAGCGACAGGTCGGGCGGCAAGCCGCCACCATTGGCCGCGCGGGCCGCCTGCTCGTTCGGGAATGGCGACGGGAAGTAGTCGGCCGGCCGGCCGGGACGGTCGAACATATCGCCCTGGTCGTTGGGACCATCCTTGACGGTATAGCCGGCCGCGAAGGCTGCCGCCTGCGCCGGCGTATAGCCCGGACCGCCGGGATCAGCGAGGTTGCGGAACGCCACCATCGAGAGTGCGTGGCAGTTGGAGCAGACCTCCTTGTAGACCTTCAGTCCGCGCTGCAGCGCCCCGCGGTCGAACTTGCCGAACGGGCCGGCAAACGACCAGCTCTGCGACGGCGGCGTATCGTCCTCCGCGGCGCGGGCACTGTTGGCACTGCCGGCGAACAGCGCACCGGCAACCGCGAGCGCGATCACCGTCGACACCATCGGGGTCGCCTTGCTGCCGGTCTTGGCCAGCACGTCCTCGGCGATCGAGTTCGGCACCGGCCGCGGCGTCTCGATCCGGGCGAGCAATGGCAACACGACCAGGAAGTAGGCGAAGTAGCAGACCGTCAGGATGCGGCCGGCGATCACGTAGATGCCCTCCGGCGGCTGGGCGCCGAGATAGCCGAGCAGCACGCAGACGACGACGAACATCCAGAAGAACTGCTTCGCCAGCGGCCGGTATTTCGACGATCGCGTCTTGGCGGTGTCGAGCCAGGGCAGGAACGCCAGCACGATGATCGCCGAGAACATGGCGATGACGCCTGCCAGCTTGTTCGGGATCGAGCGCAGGATCGCGTAGAACGGCAGATAGTACCATTCAGGCACGATATGCGCAGGCGTCACGCCCGGGTTGGCCGGAATGTAGTTATCGGCATCGCCCAGATAGTTCGGCATGTAGAAGATGAACCAGGCGAAGAAGATCATGAAGCAGGAGACGCCGAACAGGTCCTTGATCGTCGCATAAGGCGTGAACGGCACGGTGTCCTTTTCGGTCTTCGGCTCGACGCCCGCCGGATTGCCTTGACCGGCGACATGCAGCGCCCAGACGTGCAGCACGACCACGCCGGCGATCACGAACGGCAGCAGATAGTGCAGCGAGAAGAAGCGGTTCAGCGTCGGATTGCCAACCGAATAGCCGCCCCACAGCAGGGTGACGATGCTCTCGCCGACGTAAGGAATCGCCGAGAACAGGTTGGTGATGACGGTCGCCCCCCAGAAGCTCATCTGGCCCCATGGCAGCACATAGCCCATGAAACCGGTCGCCATCATCAAGAGGTAGATGATGACGCCGAGGATCCACAGCACCTCGCGCGGCTCCTTGTAGGATCCGTAATAGAGGCCGCGGAACATATGGATGTAGACCGCGAAGAAGAACATCGAGGCGCCGGCCGCATGGGTGTTGCGGAGCAGCCAGCCGTAATTGACGTCGCGCACGATGCTTTCGACCGAGCGGAACGCCAGGTCGGCATTCGGCGTGTAGTGCATCGCCAGGATCACGCCAGTGACGATCTGCACCGCGAGCATGAAGGAAAGGATGGCGCCGAAGGTCCACCAGTAGTTCAGATTGCGCGGGGTCGGATAGGCTACAAAGGAGGAGTGGATGAAACCAAAGATCGGAAGACGCCGTTCGATCCACTTCGCGACCGGATTAGTCGGCTGGTAGTCGGATGGTCCGCTCATGATGCGATCCTGAGGAATTTAAAAGACGAAGCGACAGGCCTTGCGGCTCGGATGTCGATCCTCGCCTTAGCCAATCTGGATTTTGCTGTCGGAAACGAACTGATAAGGCGGGACCGCCAGGTTCAGAGGCGCCGGCCCTTGGCGAATACGACCGGAAGAGTCGTATTGCGAGCCGTGGCATGGGCAGAAGAAGCCGTCAAAATTGCCCTCATGCGCGATCGGGATGCAGCCGAGATGGGTGCAGATGCCGATCACGACGAGCCACTGGTCGTGCCCTTCCTTGACCCGGGACTGATCGGTCTGCGGATCGCGAAGATCGGAGACCGGCACCTGGCGGGCCTCTTCGATCTGCTTCTTGGTGCGGTTCATGATGTAGATCGGCTTGCCGCGCCAGAACACCTTGATGTCCTGCCCCTCGGCAATCGGGGTCAAGTCGACTTCGATCGGCGCGCCCGCGGCGATCGTCGCTGCATCCGGATTCATCTGGGAAACCAGCGGCCAGAGCGTAGCCACTCCGCCTACCGCTGCCGCGGCCCCCGTCGCAACAAAAAGGAAATCACGGCGAGTCGAACCCGCCGAAGACGCTGTCGTCACGTTTCCAAACCCTTTCCCTAGCTGCAGCCGGTCAACTGCCTCCGGGAACGCCCATACGGACCAGAGGAAGCTTGCCGGTGCCCGCGGCCCCCGCGGCGGCATGAACCGCTCCCCACCTATTTTGTTTTGGCAGAACAGACAGTCCAGAATCGTTTTATTGGCACCCTTGCCGGGAGAGCGCAAGCCCGCTATCGGCTGACAAAGGTGCAATGCACTAAATCAGCGCCGAATGGCGATTTATTCAGACAATTTCATCAGGACTTCACAGGCCGCCGCGCCATGCAGATCGCGTTGTTCCAGCCCGACATCCCCCAGAATACCGGGACAATTCTGCGGCTCTGCGCCTGCATGGATGTCGCCGCCCATATCATCGAGCCGGCCGGCTTTGTGACCTCCGACCGGCATTTCCGCCGGGCCGGCATGGACTATCTCGATCACGTCACCCTGATGCGCCACGATTCCTGGTCAAAATTCGAGCAATGGCGTAAAGACACGGGTTACCGGCTGGTCCTGTTCACCACCAAGGCTGCCGGTTCCTATCTTGATTATCAGTACCGGACCGGCGACATCCTGCTTTTCGGGCGCGAAACCGCAGGCGTGACCGACGAGGTCATGGCGGCCGCGGATGCCCGGCTGGTGATCCCGATCAAGCCCAGTTTGCGCTCGCTCAATGTTGCGATCACCGCCGCCATGGCACTGGGCGAAGCGCTGCGGCAGACCCGGGCCGGAAGTGAGGAGATGCGGTTGTGAGCTACGCGGTCAAAGAGATTTTTCTGACCCTGCAGGGCGAAGGCGCCCATGCGGGGCGGGCCGCCGTGTTCTGCCGTTTCGCCGGCTGCAATCTGTGGAGCGGCCGCGAACAGGACCGCGCGACCGCGGTCTGCCAGTTCTGCGATACCGATTTCGTCGGCACCGACGGCACGCTGGGCGGCCGCTACGGCACGGCTGTGGAACTCGCCGATACCATCGCCGGCCAGTGGACCGGAGCCGCGGCCAATCGCTATGTGGTGTTGACCGGCGGCGAGCCGCTGCTGCAGGTCGATGAGGCCCTGATCGAGGCGCTCCACGCCTGCGGCTTCTCGATCGGCATCGAGACCAACGGCACGATCGAGCCGCCGGACGGGCTGGACTGGATCTGCGTCAGCCCGAAGGCGGGCTCCGAATTGGTGGTCCGGCGCGGCCATGAACTGAAGCTGGTCTATCCACAGGCGGATGCCACGCCCGAAACCTTTGCCGGCCTCGCCTTCGAGCGCTTCTCGCTGCAGCCGATGGACGGCCCCGAGGTCAGCGCAAATACCGCGCGCGCGGTCGATTACTGCCTGCGCCATCCGCAATGGCGGCTCAGCCTGCAGACACACAAGACGCTTGGAATTAGGTAGCTTGGAACGGCTAGCTTGGGATCAGATAGAATTACGATCGGAAGTTTGGATTTACGATGTGGGAATTGACGAAATCGTTCCGGTTCGAGGCGGCGCATGCGTTGTCCGGAACAACACTTGGCGAGGCCAGCCAGGAGATCCACGGCCACTCCTTTCGCGCTGAAGTCAGCATTCGCGGCACTCCCGATCCGGCAACCGGGATGCTGCTCGATTTCGGCGTCCTCGAGCGCCGCATCGCCGAGGTGCAGAAGATGCTCGACCACAAGCTGCTCAACAAGATCGAAGCGCTGGGGCCGCCGACGCTGGAAAATCTCTCGCGCTTCATCTGGGAGCGGGTCCAGCATGCCGGCCAGGTCACGCGCGTCAGCGTTCACCGCGATAGCTGCAACGAAAGCTGCACCTATTTCGGCCCACAGGAGTAACTTTCACTGTCATTGCGAGGAGCGAAGCGATGAAGCAATTCGCCCTGGGGGTCATTCCGGACGGAGCCAACGGGTCCGCGCAAGGCGCGGCCCGATGATAGGCTCCGCGACGATCCGGAATCTCGAGATTGTGGAGCGAGATTCCGGGTCTGGTGCTAACGCACCATCCCGGAATGACGGGCAAGATCGGAAACTAAACATGAACGCTTCAAACATCGAGGATCGCAAGGCGCGCGCGCGAAACTGGTTCGAGGCTTTGCGCGATGACATTTGTGCCGCCTTCGAGAAGCTGGAGGACGAGGCCCCTGCCCCGCTCTATCCGGGCAGCGCCGGGCGCTTCCTCCGCACGCCATGGGACCGCGCCGATCATAGCGGCAGACCTGGCGGCGGCGGCGTGATGTCGATCATGCACGGCCGGCTGTTCGAGAAGGTCGGCGTGCACTGCTCGACCGTGCACGGCGAATTCGCCCCCGAATTCCGTGCGCAGATTCCGGGCGCTTCCGAAGATCCGCGGTTCTGGGCCTCGGGCATTTCACTGATTGCCCATATGCGCAGCCCGAACGTCCCGGCGGTGCATATGAACACCCGTTTCGTCGTCACCACCAAAGCATGGTTCGGCGGCGGCGCCGATCTGACCCCCGTGCTGGAGCGGCGCCGCACCCAGGACGATGCCGACACGGTCGCCTTCCATGCCGCGATGCAATCGGCCTGCGACGCCCACGCCGCCATCGCACCCTATGAGAAATACAGGAAATGGTGCGACGATTATTTCTATCTGCCACACCGCAAGGAAGCGCGCGGCATCGGCGGCATCTTCTATGACTGGCACGACAGCGGCGACTGGGATGCCGACTTCGCCTTCACGCAGGATGTCGGCCGGGCTTTCCTGAAGATCTATCCTGCACTCGTCCGCCGCAATTTTGCTGCGCCGTGGAGCGATGCCGACCGCGAAGAACAATTGATCCGCCGCGGGCGCTACGTCGAATTCAATCTGCTCTATGACCGCGGCACGATCTTCGGATTGAAGACCGGCGGCAATGTGGATTCGATCCTGTCGTCGCTGCCGCCGGAGGTGAAATGGCCCTGATATTCACGACGGCAAAGTTCAAAGCCGGTGGTCGCGGTTGAACCGGTTGACGGTCTGGTCGGCGATCGCTTCAAGCGAAGCCTGGTCCAGCGGAAAACCCGCGGCGAGCCAGGCGTCCTCGGCCAGCGCCAGCACATGTCCGAGCGCCGGTCCTTCGGCGATCCCGCGCCCAATGAAGTCGGCCGCCTTGAGCGGAAATTTCGGCGCGGTCCAGCGCTGCGGCAGCCCGGCCAGTTCGCGCCAGAATGCCGCATCCGGATCGGCGCCCGAGCGCGCCCAGGCCAGCAACAGACGGTCGCGGTAACGGTCGACGCCGAGACGGTAGAGCAGCCTTCGCGCCCTCGCCTCGTCCATGCCGGCGAGCCGCCACCAGCGATGGCCCATGGAATCCAGCACCTTGGCTTCGTTGTTGCTGAGCCGCAGCCGCGCAGCGAGCCGCCGCGCATCCTCGGTGACGGCAACAGCCAGCGCAGCCAGCCGGCGCATCGCATTCGGCTCCAGCCCGAGCGCATGCTCGATGGCGATCATCGCCGCGAACGGACCGCCATAGGTGACGCCGCCGAAGACCGCCTGCAGCAATCCGCCATCGGCCATCGCGTCAGTCGCGCCGGCAGCGCCTTTTGCCACCATCAGCTTCAGCACTTCCATGCGCACGCGCTCGGCCGACAGCGCGGCCAGACCGGCCCGTCCGGCAATGCAGGCGAGATATCCGGCGCGATCCGGCTCGCCTTCGCCATAGGCGGCATGGATGCGGAAGAAACGCAGGATGCGAAGGTAATCCTCGGCGATGCGGCGTTCGGGATCGCCGATGAAACGCACCCGCCGCGCGGCGATGTCGGCAAGGCCGCCGACATGGTCGTGCACGACACCTTCGGCATCGACCGAAAGCCCGTTGATGGTGAAGTCGCGCCGCTCGGCGTCGCGCACCCAGTCATGGCCGAATGCCACCTTGGCCTTGCGGCCGAAGGTCTCGACGTCCTCGCGCAGCGTCGTGACCTCGAACGGCTGCGCATCAACCACCAGCGTCACGGTGCCGTGCTCGACGCCGGTGGGCACGCTCTTGACCCCGGCGCGCCTGGCGCGCCGGATCACCTCCTCGGGTAGCGCCGTAGTCGCGATGTCGATCTCGCCGACCGGAAGCCCGAGCAAGGCGTTGCGGACCGCTCCGCCGACCACACGCGCCTCGCTGCCGTCCTCGTTCAACAGCGCAAGCACCCGCGCAGCCGGGCCGGAGCGGAGCCACGGCGCGTTATCCAGCACCCGTGCCTCCGTCATTTCTGAACTCCAGGCACGAATTTGCCGTTCTCGATGTGAGCGGGAACGTAGACCGAATTGGGCGGCGCGCCGGAAAAATGCGCCAGCAAGGCAAAACCGATCAAGGCGAGCACCAATGAGATGGCCGTAAGTCTGGCGACAACCGGCAACGGCCATGACGCCGGCGCCAGCAATCCGGAACGTGCGGCGATGAGGAACAACGCATAGGCCACGAACGGGATCAGGAAAATTCCGACTTCGGTAAAAGCCGGACGGATCATGACAAATAGATCCGCTCATACAACACGCGCAGGATGCCGGCGGTCGCGCCCCAGATGTAGCGCTCGGCGAACGGCATCGCGTAATAGGAGCGCGTGATGCCGCGGAAATCCTTGCTGTGCAGCTGATGGTTCGCCGGATCCATCAGGAATGCCAGCGGCACCTCGAAGGCATCGTCGACTTCGGCGTGATTGACCTTGAGGGCGAAGCCGGGCTTCACCCGTGCCAAGGTCGGCAGGATGCGGAAGCCGAAGCTCGTGCCATAAAGATCGAGATAACCGATCGGCTCGATGAATTCGCGGGTGAGGCCGACCTCCTCATCAGCCTCGCGCAATGCCGTATCGAGCGGGGTGGCGTCGGTCGAATCGATCTTGCCGCCGGGAAAGGCGATCTGGCCGGCATGATCGTTCAGATGCGCCGAGCGCTGCGTCAGCAGCACCGTCGGCTGCGGATGGTCCACCACGGGAATCAGCACGGCGGCGGGACGCACCGGCTGCTCGCGCGCGATGATCTCGAGCATCCGGTCGGTCCCGGCATCGCCGCTCGGCGGAATGATGTTCGGATCGAACAAACCGGGCGGAACATCGAAGCGCAGCCGCGCGCGGGCCCGGTTGAAGAACTCCGCCGAGCTGATCGCAGCGGGTTCTGCCTTCACCATCGGCTCGTTCAAAGCGCCTCCCTCACCTCTTCCGCATCGGCCATCGGGAAAAATTCGCCGCCGGATGCCACGCCGAACATTTGCCGGCCATCGACCATTCGTTCCTCGCCGATGTCAACCAGATCGTAATAGACCGCCCGGGTTACCTTGGCCCATAGATCGGCGCGAACGTGAAGATAGGGCGTCAATCCGCCGTCGGGCGCGGTCTTGAACCGCAGCCGGTGCGCGGCGTCGCAAGCGACCCAGTCGTCGACATTGGTCCGGAACCGCAGCAGCCTGCCCTTTTTGTCGTTCACCTGCTGCATCTCGACGGCGAGGAATGGCGCATCATCGACGCGAATGCCGACCTTCTCGACCGGCGTCACCAGAAAGTACTTGCCGTCCTCGCGCTTGAGGATGGTGGAGAACAGCCGCACCAGAGCCGGCCGGCCGATCGGCGTTCCCAGGTAGAACCATGTTCCATCACCGGCGATTCGCATATCGAGATCGCCGCAAAACGGCGGATTCCACAGATGCACCGGCGGCAGGCCCTTTTCGCCGGAACCCGCATTGGCGGCGTCGCGGGCAGCGGCGGCCAGTCCATCGAGGCCTTGTTGTGGAATCTGCCCTTGGTTCGCCATGGTTTACCCCGAATGTGATTGCTTCCATTTGGCACGATTGGTGCACATCCCACTGCATCCTTCGGGGGCGTTCCCGGGCGCGAGCATGGCTGCTGGAAGCCTGGAGCCAACTCGCCACATCGTGATGCAGTTCATACCCTGTAAAGCCGGTAATATGGGGATAGTTTAACTCAAACGAATGCATGGCCTTTGCGTAGATTTAGCATGGGGTTCGTGCCATGACGATTTAAGCGGCAGCTTTTTGTGAAGGAGTGACCGATGGCCGGTGCGGACAGTGTCGAAAAACTCGAGGACGTGATCGTTCGCTCGGCCGAACAGGTCGCGGGCCAGATCCGCGCGGCCAAGGAAGCGATCGCGAGCGTCATTTTCGGCCAGGACCGGGTCATCGACAACACCCTGGTGACGATCCTCTCCGGCGGCCATGCGCTATTGATCGGCGTGCCCGGCCTTGCCAAGACCAAGCTGGTCGAAACGCTGGGCACGACGCTGGGCCTCGATGCCAAGCGCATCCAGTTCACCCCCGACCTGATGCCGTCGGACATTCTGGGCGCCGAAGTGCTGGATGAGTCCAACAGCGGCAAACGGTCGTTCCGCTTCATCGCAGGTCCGGTATTCGCGCAGCTCTTGATGGCGGACGAGATCAACCGCGCCAGCCCGCGCACGCAATCGGCGCTGCTGCAGGCGATGCAGGAGCAGCACATCACAGTGGCTGGCGCCCGCCACGATCTGCCGAAACCGTTCCACGTGCTCGCGACTCAGAACCCGCTGGAGCAGGAAGGCACCTATCCGCTGCCCGAAGCGCAGCTCGACCGCTTCCTGATGGAGATCGACGTCGATTATCCCGACCGCGATGCCGAGCGACGCATCCTGTTCGAGACCACTGGCGCGGAAGAGACCTTGGCCAAGGCGGCGATGGACGCCGAAATCCTGATGACGGCGCAGCGCCTGGTACGGCGGCTGCCGGTCGGTGATTCCGTGGTCGAAGCGATCCTGTCACTGGTGCGCTCGGCCCGTCCGGGTCCGGAGGGCGGAGAAGCCGGCAAGCTAATCGCCTGGGGACCGGGTCCCCGCGCCAGCCAGGCGCTGATGCTTGCGGTCCGCGCCCGCGCTTTGCTTGACGGCCGTCTTGCGCCTTCGATCGACGACGTGCTCGACCTTGCCGAACCGGTGCTGAAGCACCGCATGGCTTTGACTTTCTCCGCCCGCGCGGAAGGACGCACCATCTCCGACGTGATCCGGCAACTGAAAACGCGGATCGGTTGATGGCGCCAGACGACACGCTCAAAGCGGGGGAGATCGTAGCAGTCCGACGTGCCGATGGCGAAAGCCGAACGCTCGCCGCATCGCTGCCGCGTCTTGTGCTGGAAGCGCGGCGCATCGCGGCCAATGTGATCCACGGCCTGCATGGACGGCGGCGTGCCGGCACCGGCGAAAGCTTCTGGCAATACCGCCGCTTCAATTCCGGCGAGCCGGCGCAGAATGTCGATTGGCGACGGTCGGCGCGCGACGACCATCTCTACGTACGCGAACGCGAATGGGAGGCAGCCCACACGATATGGCTGTGGCCGGACCGCTCGCCGTCAATGGCCTTTGCCTCGAAAGGTACGCGCGACAGCAAGCTGGAGCGCGGGCTGATCGTTACCTTTGCGCTGGCCGAACTGCTGGTCGCCGGCGGCGAACGCGTCGGCATTCCCGGCCTGATGAATCCGACCGCCAGCCGCAGCGTGATCGACAGGATGGCGCAGGCGATGCTGCACGACGATGCCGCACGTCTGAGCCTGCCGCCCTCCTTCGTGCCGTCGTCGCTTGCCGAAATCGTGGTGCTGTCGGATTTCTGGTCGCCGGTCTCCGAGATCCGGACCATGCTGGCCGGACTTTCCGCTTCCGGCGCGCATGGCACGCTGATTCAGATCGTCGATCCGGCCGAAGAGAGCTTTCCTTATTCGGGCCGCATCGAGTTCATCGAGCCCGAAGGCGGCGGCGCGATTACGGCGGGCCGGGCCGAGCGATGGGCAACCGATTATGTGGAACGCGTCGCGCTCCACCGCGACCAGATCCGCGCCGAGACCGACAAGCTCGACTGGCTGTTCTCCATCCATACGACCAGCCGCTCCGCCGCCGAACTGTTATTGTTCCTGCATAGCGGCATGATGGTGAGCAAGTTCGGCACACATACCGCCACCGTCAAAGCGGGGCGAAGTGCATGATTCCGGGCCTGCCGCTTTCCTTTGCCGAGCCTGCGCTGCTGTTGGGGCTGTTGAGCCTGCCGGTGCTGTGGTGGCTGTTGCGGGTGATGCCGCCGCGGCCGCGACGGGTCGAGTTTCCGCCGACACGGCTGTTGTTCGACATCGCGCCGAGAGAGGAGACCCCATCGCGGACTCCCTGGTGGCTGACCGCGTTGCGCCTCCTGGCGGCGGCATTGATCATTTTCGCCGCCGCGGGACCGACCTGGAATCCGCGCACCGGCACCGCGGCCGACAGCCGCTCGCCGCTGGTCATCCTGCTCGACGACGGCTGGAGCGCCGCGGCGAGCTGGGACACGCGCATCAAGGCCGCAGACGAGTTGATCACCCAGGCCGACAGCAGTCGCCGCGCCGTCGCACTGGTTCCGCTGTCGGAGCCGACCCGCGACATCACCCTGATGCCGGCGGGCACCGCGCGGGTAGCGCTACGGCAGATCGAGCCAAAGCCTTACTCCATCGACCGCAGCGAAACCCTGCCCCGGCTCGCAGGCTTCCTGAAAGCGACCGGCGATTGCGAGATCGCCTGGCTGTCGGACGGCGTCGACACCGGAAAAGGTTCGGATTTCGTCCAAGCCCTGGGCAAGACCATCGGCGATCGCACCCTGACGGTGTTTACGGACGGCACGCCCTCGCCGTTGGCGCTCGCCGGTGCTGAAAATGCCGCGGCGAAAATGACGGTGAAGGTGCTGCGCACCGGAGGCGGCATTGCTTCGGGCGCGGTGCGCGCATTGGATCTGAAGGGATCGCCGATCGGGGAAGCGCATTTCAGCTTCGGCCCGCAGGATCGCGAGACCGAGGCTTCATTCGATCTCCCGGTCGAGTTGCGCAACGATATCGCCCGACTCGAGATCGCGGGTGAACGCTCGGCCGGCGCGGTGCAACTGCTCGACAAGCGATGGCGGCGGCGGGCGATCGGTATCGTCAGCGGATCGACCAATGACACCTCGCAACCGCTGCTGGCGCCGACCTTCTATCTCACCCGTGCGCTCTCGCCCTTCGCCGACGTGCGGCTTGGCGGTCGCGGCGCGCCGCAACAGGTCATTGCGCAGTTTCTCGATCAGAAGCTGCCGATGATCGTGCTTGCCGATGTCGGCAACCTGTCGCCGGAAATTCGCGAGCGGCTCGATGCCTGGATCGAGCAAGGCGGGGTGCTGGTGCGCTTCGCCGGACCGCGCCTGGCACAGGCCGAGGACGACGATCTGGTGCCGGTGAAGCTGCGCAGCGGTGGACGGACCCTCGGCGGCAGCCTGAGCTGGGAGAAGCCGCAGCATCTTGCTTCGTTTTCCTCCTCCGGCCCGTTTGCCGGCCTTGCCGTGCCGAACGACGTGACGGTCAACCGTCAGGTGCTGGCCGAACCGGACGCGACGCTGGCAACCCGCACCTGGGCGTCGCTGCAAGACGGAACGCCGCTGGTGACCGGCGAGCGCCGCGGCAAGGGCCTGGTGAGCCTGTTTCATGTCAGCGCCGATAACCGCTGGTCCGACTTGCCGATGTCCGGCACCTTTGTCGACATGCTGCGGCGGATCGTCGATCTGGCCGGCTATGCGGCCAAGCCGGACACCGACGTCGCCCCGACCTCGGCCACCGAGACGGTCGCGCCCCTGCATATCCTCGATGGCTTTGGCACATTCGGACCGCCGCCTTCGAGCGCCAAGCCGGTTCCAACCGACTTCCATGACCGGGCGACCCCGGACCATCCGCCGGGTTTCTATGGCCCCGCCGACGGGCCAATTGCCGTCAACACGCTCGCGGCATCGGATCGGATTGCTCCGTTGGATGTTTCTCCCCTGCATGCACGGCGCGGCAGCTACACCAATTCGGAGCCAAAGGATTTGCGCGGAATGCTCCTTTCGTCATCGCTGGCGCTGTTCCTGATCGACGCCATCATCGTCGCCCTGCTCGGTGCCGGACTTGCCGCCCTGTTCAGGCGGCGAACAGCTTCCGCCGCAGTCGCCCTGTTCGCAATTGGCCTTTCCGCGATGGTCGCAGTGCCATCGCCGATCCATGCCGATGAAAAGGATGATTTTGCGATCAAGGCGACCACGCAAACACGGCTCGCTTACATCGTCACCGGCAATGCCGATGTCGATTCCATCGTCAAGGCCGGCATGACCGGCCTGACGATGTTCCTCGCCCAGCGTACCGCGCTGGAAGCCGGCGACCCCGTCGGCGTCGATCCGGCGCATGATGAACTTGCATTCTTCCCGCTGATCTATTGGCCGATCGTGCCGGGGGCACCGAAACCGCCGCAGGACGCACTCAACAAGATCGACGCCTATATGAAGAATGGCGGCACCGTGCTGTTCGACACCCGCGATGCGATCGAGGCCCCGCCTGGCGAAAATGGCGCCTCGCAGACGCCGGGCATGCAGACATTGCGCGACATTCTATCTTCGCTCGACATTCCCGAGCTCGAGCCGGTGCCGCGCGATCATGTGCTCACCAAGACGTTTTATCTGCTGCGCGATTTCCCCGGCCGGTTCACGACCGGACAGACCTGGGTCGAAGCGCTGCCGCGTGAGGACGACGAGGACGCCGCTTCGCACCCTGCCCGCGGTGGCGATGGAGTCTCGCCGATCATCATCACCTCGAACGATCTGGCCGGCGCCTGGGCGATCCGGCCGGATGGCCAGGCCATGCTGCCGCTGGATCCAGGCGAGCCGCGGCAGCGTGAATTCGCTTTCCGGGCCGGCGTCAACATCGTGATGTACACGCTGACCGGCAACTACAAGGCCGACCAGGTACATGCGCCGGCGCTGATCGAGCGGCTCGGACAATAGGACCGCGCCATGAATTACGGTATTGCGTTTACACCGCTCGTTCCGTCCCTCCTGCTATGGATCGCGCTCGCCGCCATCGCAGTGATTGCGGTGCTGCTGCTGGTTGCGCGGTCGCGCGGCGCGGCCGTGCGCGTGGCGGCACTGGCGCTGATCGTATTGGCGCTCGCCAATCCGTCTTTCACCCGCGAGGACCGCGTGCCGCTGTCGTCGGTTGCGGTGGTCGTGGTCGACAAGAGCCCGAGCCAGAATTTCGGCAATCGCACTCACGAGACCGAGCAGGCGCGCGAAGCGCTGGTCGATGAGTTGAAAAAGATCAAGGGACTGGAGGTCCGCGTCGTCGAAGCCGGCCAGGCCGATGGCGAAACCGACGGCACCAAATTGTTCGGTGCGCTGAGTTCGGCTCTGTCTGACGTTCCGGTCGACCGTGTTGCCGGTGCCTTCCTGATCACCGACGGACGGGTGCATGACATTCCGGCCAATGCCGATGCGCTGGGATTCCAGGCGCCGGTCCAGGCCCTCATCACCGGGCAGAAGGACGAGCGCGACCGCCGCATCGCGGTTACCGCAGCGCCGCGCTTCGGCATTGTCGGACAGCCGCAGACCATCACCTATCGGCTCGACGACCAGGGTGTCACCGGCGAGCGTGCCAAGGTGACGGTGCGGCGCGACGGCGAAGTCATCAGCGAAAGCACCGTGACGAGCGGCCAGACCGTCAACGTCGACGTCGACATCAAGCATGCCGGCCCCAACATCGTCGAGATCGAGGCCTCGCCGCTCGAGAACGAGCTGACGCAGGTCAACAACCGCGCCGTGGTTTCGATCGAGGGCGTGCGCGACAAGTTGCGGGTGCTGCTGGTGTCGGGCGAGCCGCATTCCGGCGAGCGCACCTGGCGCAATCTGTTGAAATCCGATCCCAGCGTCGACCTCGTGCATTTCACGATCCTGCGGCCGCCCGAGAAGCAGGACGGCACGCCGATCAATGAATTGTCGCTGATCGCGTTTCCGACCCGCGAATTATTCCAGCAGAAGATCAATGAATTCCAGTTGATCATCTTCGACCGCTATGCCCGCCAGGGCGTGCTGCCGAGCGCCTATTTCGACAACATCGCCCGCTATGTGCGCTCGGGCGGCGCTGTGCTGGTTTCGGCCGGCCCCGATTACGCCTCGAGCACCAGCATCTGGCGCACGCCGCTGGATTCAGTGCTGCCTGCCGAACCGGTCGGCGTCACCGAGAAGCCGTTCTATGCGCGCCTCACCGATGCCGGCAAACGTCATCCGGTGACGCGCGATCTGGAAGGCTCTTCGTTCGATCCGCCGCATTGGAGCCGGTTCTTCCGCACCGTCGATACCCGCAACGCCACGACCCCTCCGCTGATGACTGGCGCCGACGGCGAACCGCTCTTGCTGTTGCAGCATTACGGCGAAGGGCGGGTGGCGCTGTTGTTGACCGACCATATCTGGCTATGGGCGCGCGGCTACGAGGGCGGCGGACCGCATCTCGATCTGCTGCGGCGCATATCGCACTGGCTGATGAAACAGCCCGATCTCGACGAGGAAGCGTTGCGGCTGGAGGTCCACGGCAAGGATCTCACGGTGACGCGCCAGACCATGGCGGACAGCGTCCAGCCGGTGACGGTAACCTCGCCCTCGGGCGCCAAGCACGAGCTGACACTGACCGCAGGCGAGCCCGGAACCTGGAGCTCGACCATCCCGGCCAATGAGCTCGGCCTGTGGCAGGCAACCGACGGCACCTTGAAGGCCCTGGTCAATGTCGGTCCGACCAACCCGAAGGAATTCTCGGAGGTCACCTCGACCACCGATACGTTGAAGCCGCTCGCCCAGGCCACCGGCGGCGACGCACGACGCGTCGTGGACGGATCGAAAGTCGAGATCCCCCGCATCGTGCCGGTGCATTCGACCAGCGCATTTCACGGCGAGGGCTGGATGGGCGTGCGAATGCGCGACGCCAGCGTCGTCAAGGGCGTCGGGGTGTTGCCGGTGTTCGCCGGCCTGGTCGGACTGTTGCTGCTGCTCGGCGCCTTCGCCGCGACGTGGCTGCGCGAGGGACGCTAAAGCGGCGTTGCAAAATTACACAGAGCTGACGAAATCGCTTGGCGCAGCGGGGCACATAGTTGACAGGCGCACGGCATCCCTGATGTTATAATATAACATCTGATGGCCGAGCCGCCCTTTGCTTCCGTGAAGGTCTCTGCCCTCCGATGTGGGGCAGTGTCGGCATGAAATGGTTTCGAGCGAACATCAAACACGGGACGCGGCTCGCGCTGTTGGCGCTCGCGATCCAGTTTGTGCTGGCGTTCGGGCACTTTCATCCGATAACGGCAGCCCAGGCTGCGCCAGAATTTCAATCTGCCCTCTCGCAGAGCGATGTTCCCCGCAGCCATGATCTCGTTACGACCGATCCGGCCGGCCAATCGGCCGAGCGGCAGCAAAAGCCCGCATCGGATCCCGGCTCCAGCCATGCCCAGGACCCCTGCGCGATCTGCGCCGTTATCGCGATGGCAAATGCGGTTCTGTTCGCAACGCCGCCGCTGTTGTTGCTGCCGGAAGCAGTCGAGTTTCTCTACCGCACCACCGATGCCGAATTCATCCATCTGAACTCGGTGCACGTCGCTTTCCAGCCTCGCGCTCCCCCGATCTCCTGACATCGACCGAATGTTGCGCTGACCGAAGCTGTCGCGCCCTGCGCGGCCGCTTTTCGGAATGGATTGGGAATCAGTCCGTCGATCATCGACGGCAAGCCCGGCCAGTTTTCCTGACTGTGCAGGAATCCGGCCGCGGCTGATGGGGATCGGAATAAGGTAATGTCACGACGAGACAAACGATTATTGGCTGCCTCCAGCGCAGCCTCGCTGCTGCTTTTCGGCTTGAGCGGCCCGGCGCTGTCGCAAACGCCCGCGCCGTCGGCGAATACGCCGACGCAGCTGCCGGAAGTGGATGTCACGGCACCCAAGCATGTGCCGGCAGCCCACAAGCCGCGCACGCGGGTGGCGACCACCGGTGGCGGCAGGCGCCGCCGCATGACGCCAACCCGGTCGACCGCGCCGCAACGGCCGCAGCAACCACAGGAGACACCCGAGCAAGTGGTCGCCGGCAAGAACAATCAGCTCGACCAGGCACGGCGCAACCTGCTGGCACCGACCGGCGCCGGCTCCTATGAGATGAGCCGGCAGTTTCTGGAGTCGCTGCCGCAGGGCACCAACACCTCGCTCGACAAGGCGTTGTTGCAGGCTCCGGGCGTATCGCAGGATTCGGCCGCCAGCGGCGACCTGCACGTCCGCAACGAGCACGCCAACCTGCAATACCGCATCAACGGCATCATGCTGCCGGATGGCGTCGGCGCGTTCGGACAGATCATCGATACCGGCATCGTCGGCAGCATGGCGCTGATTACCGGTGCGCTGCCGGCGCAATACGGCCTGCGCACCGCCGGTGTGCTCGACATCCAGACCAAGGCCGACGCCTTCAACAACAGCGGCAGCGTCAGCGTCTACGGCGGCAGCCACGGCACCTTCACGACCTCGGCTGAATATGGCGGCACGGTCGGCCAGACCCAGTATTTCGTGTCCGGGCGCTATTTCGGCAGCAGCGTCGGAATAGAAAATCCGACACCGGCCTATAGCGCGATCCATGACAACACGTCGCAGGAAAAGGGATTCCTCTATCTCTCCACCCTGCTCGATCCGCAAAGCCGCCTCACCTTCATGAGCGGCGTGTCGAACGGCAATTACGAGATTCCCAACAATCCAGGCCAACCGCCCGCCTTCACCGCGTTCGGCATGTCCAATTTCGACTCATCGCAGCTCAACGAGCGGCAGAGCGAATTCAACCAGTTCAATGTCCTGGCCTATCAGCATTCCGGGGACAATGGCCTCGATTACCAGATCTCCTACTTCAATCGCTACAGTCAGCTGCACTTCCTGCCGGATCCGATCGGCGACCTCATTTTCAACGGTGTAGCCTCGGATGTTTATCGGCAAAGCTTCATCAACGGCATTCAGGAAGACACCTCGTACCGCATCGGATTTGCGCACACGCTGAAATTCGGGTTCTCGGTGAGCGGCGAAAACACGGTGGTGAATAACGGGTCGCTGCTGCTGCCGGGCGATGGCACGGGTGCTCAACTACCCGATAGTGCACCTAATTTTGATACGCCATATTCGGTGTTCGATTCCAACACCAAGACCGGCTACCTGTTCAGTACCTATTTTGGCGATGAGTGGAAGGTCACCAACCAGCTCACCGTCAACGCGGGCCTGCGCTTCGACCAGATGTGGCAATATGTCGACGCCAACCAGCTCAGTCCGCGGATCAGCGCGGTGTGGAAACCAACCGACGGCACCACGTTCCACGCCGGCTACTCCCGCAACTTCACGCCGCCCGAACAGGTGCTGGCCGCACCGACCAATCTGGCGCTGGTGCAGAACTCGACGGCACAACCAGCCGTTTCCCAGAACGATCCGGTGCTGCCCGAGCGTTCCAACGTATTCGACGTCGGCGTCACCCAGAAAATCTACGCCGTTCCCGGCCTCGAGCTCGGCGTCGACGCCTACTATAAGACCGCGAAAGACCTGCTCGACGACGGGCAATTCGGCGCGGCCTACGTGCTGACCGCATTCAACTACGCCAAGGGCATCAACCAGGGCGTCGAGTTCTCCGCAACCTACAACAATGGCAATCTGCACCTCTACGGCAATGTCGCCATGGCGAGACAGGTGGCCACCAATGTGGTGTCCAACCAGTATCTGTTCGATCCCGACGAACTCGCCTTCATCGCCAACAACTACGTCTACACCGATCACGCCCAGCTTCTGACCGCATCGCTTGGCGGGTCATACCTGTGGAACGGCACCAAGTTCAGTGCGGACATGATTTATGGCAGCGGCCTGCGCGACGGCTTCGCCAATACCGGTACGGTGCCGTCCTATACGCAGGTCAATCTCGGCGTGTCGCATGACTTCAATATCGTTTCGCCGACCAAACCGACCACGTTGCGTTTCGACGTCGTCAACCTGTTCGACACCATCTACCAGATCAGGGACGGCTCCGGCATCGGCGTGTTCGCCCCGCAATATGGGCCGCGCCGCGGCTTCTATTTCGGCATCTCGCAGAAACTGTAACGGCTGCGAAAGACAGCGCCACAAAACGGCTGCCTCCGGATCTCATCCGGAGGCATTTTCATTTTGCAAAATCCCAATCCGGGCGGACCGCACCGGAAACATTGTCGAATGCGCCCTCGACCAGTTCCACAAACAGCAAGCGGTTGTAGTCGACGGGCCCCGGCATGGTGGCGCGGCCGTTGGGAACGACCTTGAAGCCGACCCGGCGGTAATAAGGTTCGTCGCCTACCAGCAGTACCAGGCGATGGCCTTTGGCCTTCGCGTCGTGCAGCGCCCGATCCAACAGCGCGCGGCCGACCCCGCGGCCGCGAAACGGCGGTTCGACCGTCAGCGGCCCCAGCAATAGCGCCTTGGTATTGCCGATACAGATCGGCAATTGCCGTACCGAGCCCACCAGCAAGGTCCCGATCCAGGCGGTAAAGGAAACATCGAGCAGGTGATCGACATGCTCGCGGATCCGGTAGGCGCTGAGCACAAAACGGCCGGGGCCGAAGGTGCGCTCATGCAGCCGTTCGATCGCCTGCGCGTCAACAGCATTTTCCGTCAGGACTGTCAGAGAGAGATCATTCATCGCGAATCGCGGGATAGCACCAAGCCGCGGCGCGGTCCATCGTTCCCATTTCGATACAGCCCGGCATCCCCCAGTTCAGCTTCCCGGCTCATGCTTTTGCCGCCTGCGCAAGCGCACGGCCTTCGGCGACCAGCACGGCCGGTTGCTGCAATGAGGCATAGAGCAGGCTCCACAGCGAGAGCATTTCGAGCGGAACGATGTAATAGGGCTCGAAGATCGGGTGGGTGAGGAAGAACGCCAGATTGAAGATCAGATTGCCGGCGCTCATCCAGGCCGTCCACCGCAGACCGATCTCGCGTCCGCGATACAATACCCATGCTGTCCAGCCGCAGGCCAGCAACAGCAGCACGAACTGCATATCCCTGACATATTTCAGCAACAGGCCGTAGCTCAAGGTCGGCGGCGCCAGATCGACGCCGGCATAGGTGGTCGCGAGCGGACTGCCGGCATTGATCGCATTGGCCGCAAGCGTCGGCATCATGCCGACGAGGCAGGCGACGCCGAACGAAGCTCCGAGCCAGATCGCTTGAACCTTCCGCTCCGCCAGCAGCATGCCGAGGAAAACCAGGAAATATCCGGCGCTGAGAAACAGGTTCGACAATCTGAAATTGACGGAAAGTCCGATCAAGAGGCCCACCAGCGCCGACAGCAGAATTTGCCTGCCCGGCCGCCTTTCCGAAAAAAGCCGCGCCGTGAACAGACCGGCCAGCGCACACAGCACCATCGTCGGTGCCATCGAATAGCTCGCCTTGGTGGGATTGATCATCAGGTACATGGCAAGGCAGCCGAACGCTCCGGTCAGAACGATGGCGTCCCTGCTGCGCGCATAGGAAATGGCCAGCAACACGAACCCCAACACGATCACGTTCGCCAGAACGTAAAGCGGCTTGGCCTGGAAGCCGGGCGGAAACGCCGCGAGAAGCAAGCCGGTGCCCGGCGGATATTGCATCACCCTGCGATGCGTCCGCGGCATCAGGCTGTGACAGGGCGCCGCGGCCGGATCGGCCCACCCGGCAAAACCGATCTCCTTCAGCTTCGACGACAGATAATGATCGTCATCGCGCGCGATGTCGGTGTCGAGACCGTCGAGCCCGAAGCGCTGGAACAGATGCGCCTGCCGCAAATAGCAGATGTCGTCATAGACACCTCTGCTTTCGCTCCAATGCGAGATGGTCCAGATGTTGCTGAGCAGGATCAGGAAGCAGACGAGACCGCAGGCCATCTTCCAGGATCGCATCGTCGGGCGCTCGGCATCCATCAGGCTTCTCTCGGGAGGTTGCGGTATCTAGCGCCAGGTTGGAATGGCAGGCTTGCCTTCGAGCACCTCGGCGAGGCGCCGCCGCGTGCCCTTGGTCGTCTCCGGCGGCAGTGCTGCCAGTTCGAAAAAGCCGCTGTCGATGATCTCGCGATTGGGTTCGGGCCGGCGATCCTGAGCGAACTGCCTGACCACATATATCGCAACATGGTCGCGCCGCGACACATGGCTGTTGAGGAACACGCCATGCAGCACCGGCTCCTCCTTCAGCTCGATCCTTCCCTCTTCCATCAATTCGCGCTTGAGCGCATCGCGCAGGGTCTCGCCGACTTCGACGCCGCCGCCCGGCAGATGCCAGCCGGAAATGTAACTATGCTTGATCAGAAACACCCGGCCCTCGGCGTCGATGACGACGGCACGGACGCCGAGCGTCATGCCGCGGGCGAAACGCCAGTAAAGATGAAACAGCCCCCGCAACGCCGGTTCAAGCCGCCTTCGCAGATCCTGCAGGTTCATTACCGCTATGCGCCCCGATCCAGAAACATCCCGCGCTCACCCTGACCAGCTCTTTGGTTTGATCCTTGCGTCGCGGCGCTCAACTTGCCAATAGAGGAGCGGGTTGCAAACGCATGGGCGGCCCGATCGGACGCTTGTGATGACAGCCTTCACCCTCGCCCACCTGTCGGATCCGCATCTTCCTCCTTTGCCGGCCGTACGCTTGCATGAACTGCTGAGCAAGCGCATTTTCGGCTACCTTAACTGGACCCGCAACCGCCACAAGTACCAGCGTCGCGAGGTGCTCGATGAGCTGGTATCCGACCTCCACGGGCAAGCGCCCGATCACGTCGCCGTAACCGGCGATTTCGTCAATCTTGCGCTCAACAACGAATTCGAGCTTGCGCAAGCCTGGCTCGAAAGCGTCGGTCCGCCCGATCGCGTCAGCATCGTGCCCGGCAACCACGACGCCTATGTCCGCGCCACCCAGCATCGCATCGCGCAATGCTGGGGCCGCTACTTCACCGGCGACGACGCGCCGGGCGGCGGCTTCCCCTACCTGCGGCGGCGTGGACCACTGGCGCTGATCGGGGTGTCGAGCGCGGTGCCGACGCCGCCGCTGATGGCGACGGGATGGCTCGGGCGCGAGCAGCTCGATGCGCTGGAGAAGCTGCTCAACCTGATCGCGGCCGAGCCGCTGTTTCGCATCCTTCTGATCCACCATCCCTTGCGTTCCGATGCGCCCGCCAAACGGCTGACCGATTCGGAAGAGCTGCTGGCGCTGCTCAAGCGCCGCGGCGTCGATCTGGTCCTGCACGGTCACGACCACGTCCATTCCACCATCTGGATCGATGGCCCGGAGCGCCGCATTCCGGTGGTCGGCGTGCCCTCGGCCTCCGCGCTCGCACATGGCCACTATCCTGCCGCCGCCTATAATCTGTTTTCGATCGCGCGCGAGGGCAACGCCTGGCGCTGCGAGCAGACCGTACGCGGGCTGGGCGACCAAAGCCGCGTCATCGAACTAAAAAAGCTGAAACTGATCTGAGCGCATCGCTGACGATGCGCTCGTTCCGCCCTCTAAACTGCTTCGGCCCGACGCACAACAATGGCGGCGTCAGAAATTCGCCAGGCTGTCGTACAGCGCGAAACCGAACAGCGCGAGCGCACCGGCGATGAAGCCGAGCACAAACAGCCAGAAGCCTCTCCACCGGCGCCGCCTCTTGCGTGGCGCCTCCGCCGCGGCCGGCGGTGCGGACAGCGCATGCTCGCGCTCCACCATCCGCCGCGCGACGTAATCCGTCACCGCCTTGACGATGGTGTTCGTGTCATGGGACTCCGCGAGCACGATGCGGCCAAAACGCGTATCCTGAACGAAGCGATAAATGCGCTTGTCGCGCCCCATCACCACATGCGCCACCACATCGATCCACAGCCGTGGGGTCTCGCCCTGGCTGATGCCGCGATCGAACAGATCGATCTGCTCCGGCACCTGCGTGAACAGCGGGTCGAGCGCCTCGTTGAGGATCTCGAGCCGCGCCACCTCGGCATCGCGCAAATCGACCACGACGCCGGTGCGATCCGCCGCCTCGATCCGCGCCCGGCGCAGCGCATCACGCAACCGGATCGGGGGTGCTTCGCCTAAGGCGCTGCTACCGGTACTCTGCGCGTCTGACATCCCTGAACGGCCTTTTATAAATGGCTTATCGACTGGATTAACTTACCAGTAACCGAATCTGTTCGCAAAGACCGTTTATTCCCAAGCACTTACCTCTTTGGTTATAGTTTTGAGGCGGTTTTTTGACGCTTTCACGTCAACGGCCCCGGACCGGAATCTCCGGCCTGGAGCCGCTGTCGTCTTCGAGGCTTCCTTGGTCGTTTCTTCTAGCTCTGACCCGCCGGTTACGCCATGGCGCGATTCGGCTCTTCCACAATCGAGAAGCGCACGCCGGCCTTGTGGCGATGCTCTTCCGAGACCTCGCGCCAGCAATCTTCCGCTTCCCTGCGGGTCTTGAACGGACCCTTCACCTGTGCGGAGCCCTCCACCAACTTGTGGAAGTTCATCGAACCGAACTCGCCGCCGATCACCCAGTAATTACTGCCGTTGGTCATGGTAGTCTCCGTCTGTTGCCGTTAGCCGAATTGGTTCATCGTGTTGTGGACGCCGCCCGCCTTCAAAGCGGCTTCACCGGCGAAATATTCCTTGTGATCGTCGCCGATATCGGAGCCGGCCATGTTCTGGTGCTTGGCGCAGGCGATACCCTGACGGATCTCCTGGCGCTGAACGTTCTTCACATAGCCCAGCATGCCCTGCTCGCCGAAATATTCCTTCGCGAGATTATCGGTCGACAGAGCTGCCGTGTGATAGGTCGGCAACGTGATCAGATGGTGGAAGATGCCGGCACGCTTTGCCGAATCGGCCTGGAAGGTGCGGATGCGCTCATCGGCTTCAATCGCCAGCGGCGTATCGTCATATTCCGGCTTCATCAGGTCGGCTCGGTTGTATCCGCTGACGTCCTTGCCGGCTTCCTTCATCGCATCGTACACCTGCCAACGGAAGTTCAGCGTCCAGTTGAACGATGGCGAGTTGTTGTAGGCCAGCTTGGCGTTCGGAATTACCTCGCGGATGCGGTCAACCATCTTGGCGATCTGCTCGATGTGCGGCTTCTCGGTCTCGATCCACAATAGATCGGCGCCGTTCTGCAGCGAGGTGATGCAGTCGAGCACGCAGCGGTCTTCGCCCGTGCCGGCACGGAACTGATAGAGGTTGCTGGCAAGCCGCTTCGGCCGCATCATCTTGCCGTTGCGGTTGATGATGACATCGCCATTCCTGGCGTCGGCCATTGTCACTTCCTCGCAATCCAGGAAGCTGTTGTACTGATCGCCGATGTCGCCGGGCTTATGGCTCACGGCGATTTGCTGGGTGAGGCCGGCACCCAGCGAGTCGGTACGGGTGACGACAATGCCGTCTTCGACGCCCAGTTCGAGGAAGGCATGGCGGCAGGCCCGGATCTTCGCCAGGAACACCTCGTGCGGGACAGTCACCTTGCCGTCCTGGTGGCCGCACTGCTTTTCGTCGGAGACCTGATTTTCGATCTGCAAGGCGCAGGCACCTGCTTCGATCATCTTTTTGGCAAGCAGATAGGTCGCCTCTGCATTGCCAAAACCGGCGTCGATGTCGGCGATGACGGGCACGACATGGGTCTGGAAATTGTCGATCTTTTCGATCAACGCCTTTTCCTTCGCCTGGTCGCCTGCCTTGCGAGCCGCGTCGAGGGCGCGGAAGATATCGTTGAGTTCGCGGGAATCCGCCTGACGAAGGAACGTGTAGAGCTCTTCGATTAGCGCCGGCACCGAGGTCTTCTCGTGCATCGACTGATCCGGAAGCGGTCCGAACTCGGAGCGCAGCGCGGCGATCATCCAGCCGGAGAGATACAGGTAGCGGCGATCGGTCTTGCCGAAATGCTTCTTGACCGAAATCAGCTTCTGCTGCGCGATGAAGCCATGCCAGCAGCCCAGCGACTGGGTGTACTTGGTGGGATCGGCATCATAGGCAGCCATGTCGCTGCGCATCAGCGCCGCGGTGTAGCGGGCAATGTCCAGGCCGGTCTTGAAGCGGTTCTGCAGACGCATGCGCGCCACGGCCTCGGCTGTGACGCCGTTCCAGGTCGGCTTGGTCTTGAGGAGCGCCTTGGCGGCTGCAACCTCGCTCAGATAGGAAGCAGGTCCCTGGATGGCGTGGTCACTGATGTCACGTGGCTGGTAGTTCATATGCGCGATCCTTTCGATGACGACAAAATCTGCGGCGCTTGTCTCGCCACCCATTTCATCAACATTTTTGACAATGCATTGCGAAATGCGTGCCTGGAGCTAAACGCCAAACCGCGCTTTTTCGATAGATGGCTTGTATTTGAATGGTGATGTCATGTAACATATGAACTTGTCGTTCTTGTCGTTTTGTAAATTTTGTAAAATATAGGTCAGCGAGACTGCCATGCCCTCCGACTCCGGAAAAAAGCTGTTCGTCGGGCCCCGCTTCCGGCGCATCCGCCAGCAATTGGGGCTGTCGCAGACCCAGATCGCCGAGGGGCTCGGCATCTCGCCGAGCTACATCAACCTGATCGAGCGCAACCAGCGCCCGGTAACGGCGCAGATCCTGCTGCGGCTGGCCGAGACCTACGACCTCGATCTGCGCGACCTCGCCACCGCCGACGAAGACCGCTTCTTCGCCGAGCTCAACGAGATCTTCGCCGATCCGCTGTTCCGCCAGATCGAGCTGCCGAAACAGGAGCTGCGCGACCTCGCCGAGCTCTGTCCCGGCGTCACCCATGCACTGCAACGGCTCTACGCCGCCTATGCCGAGGCGCGCCGCGGCGAGACATTGGTGGCGGCGCAGATGGCCGATCGCGACGAGGGCGTGCGCTTCGAGGCCAACCCGATCGAGCGCGTACGCGACCTGATCGAGGCCAATCGCAACTATTTCCCCGAGCTCGAACAGGCCGCGGAAACTCTGCGAGATGAATTGAACGTGCCGTCGGATGGGCTGTTCGCGGCGCTCTCCGCGCGACTGCGTGAAAAACATTCCGTGGTCACGCGCATCCTGCCGGTCGATGTGATGCGCGAGACCTTGCGGCGCTTCGACCGCCATCGCCGGCAGCTCCTGATCTCCGAGCTGGTCGACGGCCCCGGCCGGCTGTTCCAGCTCGCTTTCCAGATCGCGCTCGCCGAATACGGCAATCAGCTTGACGCCATCGTCAGCCGCGCCGGCCCGCTCGACGATGCGCCACGCCGGCTCTATCGGATCACGCTCGCCAATTATTTCGCCGCCAGCGTGATGATGCCGTACCAGGCCTTCCTTTCCGCCGCGGAAGCGCTGAGCTACGACATCCACGTGCTGGCGCAGCGCTTCGGCGCCGGCTTCGAGCAGGTCTGTCATCGCCTGACCACGCTGCAGCGGCCGAACGCACGCGGCATCCCGTTCTTCCTGCTCCGCGTCGACAATGCCGGCAATGTCTCCAAGCGCTTTTCCTCCGGCACCTTCCCGTTCTCCAAATTCGGCGGCACCTGTCCGCTCTGGAACGTGCATTCGACCTTCGACACGCCAGACCGGCTGCTGCGCCAGGTGATCGAACTGCCCGACGGCACGCGCTATTTCTCGATCGCCCAGATGGTGCGCCGGCCGGTTGCGCCGCATCCGCTGCCGCAGCCGCGCTTCGCGATCGGACTCGGCTGCGAGATCCGCCATGCCAGCAAGCTGGTCTATGCCGCCGGCATCGATCTGGAGAAGGCCGAAGGCACACCGATCGGCGTCAACTGCCGGCTCTGCGAGCGCGAGAACTGCAGCCAGCGCGCCGAGCCGCCAATCACGCGCACGCTCATTCTCGACGAGAACACGCGGCGGGTGTCGTCGTTCGCATTCTCCAATGCGCGGGAGTTGTAATGCAACGGCGCCGGCTCTCACGATCTGCCGTCATGTCCGGGCTTGTCCTGGACAAGCCCGGACATGACGAATGTGGCAACATCCGATGTCATTTCAGATTTCAGACGCATCTTCACGATCCCGCGGCACTTTCGCGCCCGAGTTGTGAACAATCATCCCGCCTCTCGATCGGAGGGCGCAGGGCCCCTCAAGGGAGGGCGCAGGGAAGACCGGGTGCCCGCCGCACCCGCGGCCCCGTGTGCAATGAAAAAAGCACACGAGTGTAGTCGCCACAGGCAAAAGCGGATCAATCCGGCCTTCCCTGCGCAATGGTTTTAACGGCTTACTCCGGGCTCTCCCTGGCGACCGGGCTTTATTGTCACCATCACCGCGCAGACACTTCTGCGCGACTTGAATGCCAGCGTCGGGGCATCAGGACCACACGGCTTCGCCGTCCGCGAATAAGCGCGCTTCGTCTTTGCGCGCTACCCGCGTCCACCGCATTCCGCGCCCGACACTCGTGACGATCGCGAAGCGCCCCTCCTGCAGAGGGCACGGAACGAAGCGGTGATAATCGTGATTTTAGCTCGGAGAGAAGCAAAAAATTTTTCGCTGATGGGATGGACAGGGGCAAATCACCCATGCATGCACCCGCCCAAAATGGGAGCTCTCTGCCTTGGCACGCATCTTTGGCGCGCATTTCATATTACGTGAGGCAATGCGCGCCATCCGTTCTGCGCTCGTCAGACCGCCGCAGAACCGCTCATCTGGTGCCGTGGATGAATGCTTGCATCTCCTCCAGGGTCAGTTTGCCATCCTTGTTGGCATCCATGGCCTTGAAGATCTTTTCGTGAGCCGCCTGAAACTCCTGCAGGGAGATGGTCCCGTCGCTATCGGTATCGACCAGGGCGAACATGATACGCATGATCGGAGGCGGCCCGATCATACCGGAGCCCATCATACCAGGGCCCATCATACCGTGTTTCATCATGCCGCGGCCCATCATCATGCCTCCCTGCCCCATCGGGCTGGCATTCTCCTGACCCTGCGATTGCACTTGCTGCTGATCCGGCTGAGGCTGGTCCTGCGCAATCGCACCCGCCGTGCCGTACGCCAGAATGATAGCGGACATCGTGAGTCCCAGAACGCGCGTGTACATCTCGAATCTCCTCGGAAACATGCACCCCGCTTCGATAATTCTACAGGAGCGATATCGATCCTATGATCCCGGTCAATGTCGCGGCGAGATCGATCCCGGCTGCTCGCATGTGAGATGATCGCTGATAGCGATCACGCCCGGAATTGCTTCAGCAGCGATCGTGATGGCGCGGCGCTCGACCTCGGACTGGACGAAGCCCCACAGATCGACAGTGCCGTTGGTGACGGTCACATTCAGCTTGTGGACACGAGACCACGGATGCCGCTTCAACTCATCGAGCAGCTTCGCGCGAATTTGGGCGTCCGGCAGGCTGGTTTCCGCCTCGGGCCGAGCGCTGGCGACCGCCTGAATGATATTGGCACGGCTGATAATGCCAACGAGATCGCCGCTCTCGCTCAATATCGGAACGCGTTTGATGTGGTTTTCCTCGAGCAGGTCAGCGATTTCATGGAGCTGCGTTTCAGGAGAAGCCGTCTTGACCTCCCGCGTCATGACATCCTTCACCTTCACCGCCCGCGACTTTACATATTCGGTCGCGATGGTGCGCTCACCCATGAGGAGCGACAGCCACCAGGAAGACGGGCGTTCGGTTCCGGCCTCCGGCCGGCGCATAAGATCCGCCTCGCTGACGATGCCGACGAGCTTTCCGGCATCGTCGACAACCGGAACTGCACTGATCCGATTTTCGATCAAAAGCCTCGCCGCATCACGAACCGCCTCATTTTCTCCGACGGTGATTACAGGAGACACCATCACATCGCGCGCTTGCATGCGAATCTCCTCTTTTGCAGGTGCATCCCGATGCATCCCCAACCTCGCCCTTCCGCAGGTGCGCTTTTATCAAGGAATAGATAATGGCAGCGCAGTCTGCAGCCGAGTTCGGTGAGGACGGCCCCAGCGGAATGTCAACTGGGGCCGCAGCAAATCCCGGCGTCTGGCACCGGCCCTGGGGCCTCCGATGGAATCAGAACGGGCTCCAGCTTCTGTCTTCACGCGTTGTCTTCACGCGAACCGTACCCCATCCCGGATCAAGTCCGGGACAGGCTTCGCTTGAAGACGCTTTAGTCTCAACAACGGCGTCTCACCAGCGATGCCATCGCCGGGGACGCGGGCCCCACGGCCTGCGGCCGTAGAAGTCACGAGCACCGCGCCAGCCTGGACGCCAGAAGCAACGGCCCCGCGGCGGGCAGACCCAGCGCGCCTCCTGGATGTTTGAGGGCTGGCCGATAATCTCGTTCGCCTTTGGGATGCCGTTCGGCATCGCGGAAGCCGCAGTCGAGGTGAAAGCAATGCCACCGAGCGCGGCAAAGACCAGAATAGCAATTCTCAGTCTCATGGATATCACCTCCTTTGAGACTGCAGAACGTGTTGCTCGTTCAGTGGTTGCTAAAGGCGCCGACGGCAGGTTTTGATTTCGGCCTGGTTCCCACCAGCAGCCCCGTTCGGCCGGCACTCACCTTCGCCGCCACCAAACCGGACTGAAGGCAAGGCTATTCGTAAGCAAGACCTATTTGTGACACTCGCCGCGATCAGCATCGCAGGAGTTTCCGGCATGACAAAAATGAT
>DASZTN010000119.1:0-88962 GCA_035547995.1 Bradyrhizobium sp.
TGCCGAGTTCAGCGCCAAGAATTTTCCGACCGAGGGACAGGCGTGATGACCGACCCTGCCAGGCCAGCTCGCCGCAGATCTTGGAAATTAAATCCCACTCAGCTAGCCCGGCGCCGTGAGCGGCGCGCCTTCGCGATGGAAGCAAATCCCGCCAAAGAGACGTTCATTTATATCATTCGGGCTGGCGAGTTCGCGAAGATCGGCAAGTCCGACGCATGGCGAGATCGCGTCGATACCATGCAGACCGGCTCGCCCTATACGATCGTGCCACTCCTGGTCCTTCGCGCCCCGCCGGTCTTGGAACGCCAACTTCACAGGCTTTTCGCCGAAGACCATTTCAGGGGCGAGTGGTTTTATCTCTCGGAAGACATCCGAGCCTTCGTCAGGAAAAACCGGACCAAGTGCGTCGCCAAGATTGAGACCCAAGGTCGTCGGCCGCCTAGGCCTAAACCTGAAAACGTCGCTGACGATCTTTGATGGAGAGTTCGATGGGACGGCCCGACGATCGCGAACGAGCCTACGCCCCGCGCGGCCTGCGGCGCGAAGAGGCGGCGCGATGGGTTGGATTCTCCCCTACCAAGTTCGACGAATTGGTCAAGGCCGGGTTTTTCCACAAGGGAAAGAAGGTAAGTGGGTGCCGCGTATGGGACCGTTACCTTCTTGACATCGAGTTCGAAAACCTCCCCGATGACGAAGGAACCCCGGCCTTAGTGCCGCAAACGGCCGAGGAGGCGTGGAGCGGGGTGTCATGACGCAGGCCGGGGCCGTGCCACAGATCGACACGCGCTATTATTTCGAGGATCGCGACCGTCACGGCAACCTGCGCCGCTATTTCCGCAAGCGCATTCCCGCCACCGGCAAAATCCGGCGCATTCGGCTCCGCGAAAAGCCCGGCACTCCTGAATTTCACGAGGAATTTGCCGCCGCGATGGCCGGTCGGCCCTATGTCCGCAAGGACGCTACCCCTATCCCCCCACCGGCCCCGAAGGTGGTCGAGAAATCGCTGTGCTGGCTGGTCGAGGAATACTACCGCAAGAGCGTGACCTTCCGCGGCTATGACGAAGAAACCCAGAAGGTGCGGCGCCGGATCCTCAGCGAACTATGCAAGGAGCCGGTCAGCGAGACCGATCTGCGCGAGATCGGCGACCTGCCCTGCGACATCCCTGAATCCAAGATCCGCGTGCTGGTCGATCGCAAGGCGCTGACCACGATCGACGGCGCCAACGCCAGGCTGAAGGCTATCCGCAAGCTGTCGGAATGGGCCGTGTCAACCACGCCACGGCTGATGGCGGCCAATGTCGCCAAGGGCATTCCGCTGCTGAAGCGGATCGAAACCGGCGGCCATCACACCTGGACGGTCGAGGAGGTGCTGCAATATGTCGCGCGGCACCCACCCGGCTCCAAGGCCTACCTCGCGCTCTGGCTATTCCTGCTCACCGGCCAGCGGCTGTCCGACGTCGCCAAGCTCGGCAAACAGCATATCCGCCGGCCAGAGTTCATCTCGCCGCGCCTGCGCGAAATTCACCCAGGACGCTGGCTGGCCTTCCGGCAGCACAAGAACCGCCGCCGCCACCCCGTCGACCTGGTGATTCCGATCCTGTCCCAACTCGAGGAGGTTATCGCCGCCTCGCCGTGCGGCGACCTGACCTTTCTCGAGACCGAGCACGGCAAGCCATACACGACCAAGGGGCTCGGCAACTGGTTCGGCGACCGTTGCGGTGAGGCCAAGGTGCCCGGACGCGCCCACGGGCTCCGCAAGGCCGGCGCGACCATCGCGGCCGAGAACGGAGCGACCCCGCACACGCTGATGGCGATCTTCGGCTGGAGGACCCTGGAACAGGCTGAGCTCTATACCAAAAAAGTCCGTCAGCAACTGCTCGCCGGCAGCGGCATGAACCTGCTCTCATTCGATGAGGCGGTGAAAAAGGTGTGACACACACAAAAAAATCCCTTGGATTTCCAGGGAAGCCTTTTGTGTCACACTTTCGGATAAACAACTGATTTCGCTGAAATATGTCGATCCTGCTGGGATCGCCACCCCGGTGCCATTTGCGCAAGCCGGGGCGACGTGCAAGGCGCCGGCAGACCGGCTTTCCGGCAGCATGGCTAAGCCAGTTTCCGCACTTATTGACCGATGCCAAATCCATCGGATTCTGGGGGGTGGCTGACGTCACTGGCCTTGCAGTGAGGCTGGTATCCACCCGGTCACCTGAGGCCTGTAGATATCGGGGAACGATGCTGTAGTCGGGCCCCAGTAAGGATCTGGCGACACAATCGGCACCCCGATGAGGGCCTGAACCTGCGGCGCATAGAGCTAGCGCCGTCCCAGGACCAGTGCGAGGGTCGTTATTCTCATCGCCGCACGAAAACAGATCAATCGGTGCTACTCGCCATCTGCTTGCCGCGAGCCGCGCCCGCACCGTTCGCGCCAAAATCCCTGCTCAATAATTCCGGTAGTGCCGGTAACGATGTCCCTGACGCGCGAAAGCATATCGCGGATTAATGTCGCAATAGGCATCTGTCCCGGATGCCGAGGCGGCGCATTGCTCATAGGTCTCGAACTGGCAATTGCCGGGGTAGCCCCAAATCCGTCCCTGCAGGCAATACCTGGCCGCCGCGGCGGCGGGCTGCGATGACATGATCGCGGTGACAGCGAGAATGGTGGAAAGTAACAGAGCGCTTCGCATCGATATCTCCCTTTAACTTCTGTCTGCAACGCCAACGTCGCTGCCGCCGTTCCAATTAGGGTAATGGCGCCAACAAGTTCGCACGACTTCCATGTGAAGGCTGCGGGCCCGGCTCTGCGAAAGGCATTCCGGACCGATGTCGAAGCCGAGCGCGATTGCACCGAGACCGACAGCACGCCGTGCCCGCTCCTGTCAGTCCCGTGTAAGCTTCATCCGCTACGTCAAGCATGCGGCGTTCCTCTCACTGCGCCGCGCTACACACAACCTTCTGCACCGCCCTCGCAAGGGGGCGGCTTTTTTGCGGTGGCGCGGTCAAACGTCGGCCTGAGCCTTCACATCTCCGGATCGGACGAATCCGGCCCGGGACGAACATAGTCGCTCTTTCGGCATTGGCTTGCCTGCTCACCGCGGTTTGCGAGCTTGTCGCGCGAACGTGACCGACCAACGGTCTCGGCACAGCAACCGTCTAACGAGCGTTGTGTGAAGCGGGAACAGTCAGCGGGGCCTCGATCTGAGGCGGCACCGATGGAATTGCGACCGCGCCGGCCCGCGCCACGACCGCTGATGTGATCAGCCCGTCCGCTCCGCGGATATCGCCGCCGCTCCGGTCCAATAAAAGCAGACAGACAGAACTGGCTACCGCCACGATCGCGGCGATGATCATGGAGGCCAGATCTTTTTGGTTCTCGGTCATGATGATCGATCCTTGCCCGAGCGCTCCGGGGGACATCGTATCGGCTGCCGAAGGTTAAATTTTTGTTGCCACGCCAATGAATCGGGTGCTCGGGACGAAGGGCACGAAAACGGTCCGCACAGTGATGCAGAGCGTCACAGATCAGCTCATTGCATGAGAGGCGGCGATGACCCCGTTCAATGCTTACGGAATCGCTTATGGCGCCGGGCGGGTTCCGCAGCCGGATTGGCGTAATATGGATTGAATAGACAATTCGCAGATCGTCCGGACGCCGAGGCCGCACATTGAGCCATCGTCATGTAGCTGCAGTCGAAATAGTAATCGACCATGCTCTGGTAGACCTGAAGGCAGATTGGATAGTTCGGATCGTAGGTTTGAGCTTGTGCAGGCATCGCTAACGAGACTGCTAGAACCCAAACCGCCCAAGCCACCGTCCCGGCGAGCACGCGAGGTCGTATTAATTTCATGCTGATGCCCTTCCCCGGTTGTTGGCCTGGCGTGCCACGTAAGGCAATTATCGCCAAGCCATTCACGAAGGACTTGCTTCAGATCAAATGGCGGCGGCCGTGCGGGAGCGGTCCCGCACAGCCTCGGCCGCAACCGTCCTCATAGAATTCCGGGCACAAGCATTACATCGGTTTTGAAAACCGAAGCGGGTTAATCAGCTGATCCGCAAATTCTCGGCCGATGCCTTGCCGTTACGGCGGGTCAGAAGCTCGTAGCTGACGTGAACTCCCTCGGCGAGGCTGGTGAGGCCCGCCTTCTCGACTGCCGAGATGTGGACAAAGACATCATTGCCGCCTTCATCCGGCGCTATGAAACCATAGCCCTTGGTCGCATTGAACCATTTCACTTTCCCCATTGCCATTTCGCTGCTCCGTCAAACCTGATCCGATCAACAAAAGAGCCGCACACGCAAAATGCCGTGCGGCACTGGCCAACTGTCCGGTCCTGTTGGGTGGATTTTGTAGCCGGCCAAATCAATGTCGCCGATCCAGGACGGTTCCAACGGAGAAACCAATTTTTTTCGGTTCGACCCGCCTCGATCCAGCCGCGCTTTTGTGGCTCTCATCGGCCGGATGCGCTTAGGCGGTGGAACCATCAGTACTCCGCGGAGTTCAGCCAATGTTCCAGTGAAAACTTCGTCTCGGCGCTGATCCAGTGTCTGCCAATAGGCGCCGGACCGACCCGGTTAGGCTTTATGCAATGCGACGTCCGTCACGCAAAACGCGCGAACTGAAGACCACCTTGGCGGTCTCGGCGGGACTGACGGTCGCCTGCTGCGGCGCGACCTTCCTGGTTGCCAGCCTGCTCGCAGGTTAGATCAACTCTCCTGACGTATGCGCTGCCAAGTCAACGTCTATGATCTCGCCTCAAGGGAGGCCCGATGACGACTGCGGCCAATCTGCTCGCACGTAAACAAAAACTGTTGGAGCGGCTGGAGGAAAACCCCGGCCCGAACGAGCGCGAGGAAATCGAGCGCCTGCTCGAAAGAATCGACACGGCATTGAATCTGCTCGACCAGACCGGAGCAAGCGAAGAAGAATAGCGGTGCCATCGTCCTTCCGCTCGGCATCGAGGCTGCGATCAACAGATCGTGTCGCCTGCAATTTGAGCCCCACAAGCGCTTTGGTCGGCCTCTGGAAACCCCGCAGCGACTATGATATCCAGCATCCTGACAAGCGCCCGACCTGGCCTTGCCGGCATGGGGCGTGAAGCCGGCATTAAAAGTGGATCGAGGTGTCCTGATGGCGACACTTGCGAAAGCAGTTGCTTCCGACCTGACCGACGAACTCATCGCGCAAGCGGTCACCAGTATCGAGGCAGCCGATTATTCCGCGCGTCCCTTCCCGCATATCTTCTTCCGGAATTTTTTCCCTGCCGATTTTTACCGGAACATGGTCCGGAACGTTCCTACCCAGGGGTATGATCCGATCACCGGCACGGGCACGCGGATGGCCCTGCGGCTCTATGGCGAAAACGTCGGCAAGATCGATCCGGAACTGCGCTCGATGTGGGCCGCGGCATCAGCCATGTTGACCTCGAAGGAGGTCGAGAACGCGATCCGCGTCAAACTTCATGACGGCCTCGAAATTCGCGCCCGTGGCGACAAGGTTGGCAGCGCCGCCGATTTGAAGCTGGTGGCAAAACCGGTCGTCTACCGGGACAGTGATGGTTACCAGATCAAGCCGCATCCGGACACGCGCAAGAAGGTCGTGACGATGCAGCTCTATTGTCCGGTGGACGACAGCCAGGAGGCGCTCGGTACAACCCTGTACCAGGCTTCACTCAAGGGCCTGATGCATGTCGGTTCCTACTGCCTGGAGCCGGTAAAGACGATGCCGTTCCTTCCCAATGTCGGCTACGCCTTCGTAGTGCTGAAGGCCTATCATTCGCTCACCAAGATGAGCTGGCACGGCCGCCCTGCGATCCAGACCAGCCAGCCACGCGTATCGATCCTGAACACGTTCTACATGAACGAGAACGTTGGCTTCTGAGCCGGCTACCGGAGGCTCGAAGGCGCCTGGCTGAGTAGCAGTTCGATCACAACTCCTTGCGATGATTGTGGCTGCCCGCGCCTGGCCTCATATTCAGCATGCTGCGTTCACTCTCAGGAGAAGACGGCATGCACCCCGACACGGATCATTGGTTCGCCGCCAAACGCTATGGCTGGGGATGGGGTTTTCCGACGGCATGGCAGGGCTGGGTGGTCCTTGCAGCCTTCATTGGCCTCGTTGCCGCGGGCGCCTTCATCTTTCCACCGCATCAATCGACAGCCGCCTTTGTCGGATACATAGTCCTGCTTTGTGCTGTGCTGACTGGCATCTGCTGGCTGAAGGGTGAGCCACCGCGCTGGCGGTGGGGCGGCGATGATCATTGACAGCTGAGCGGTTGCTCGACGCCAGCGGATATCGTTAAGAGGCGCGACAGTTAGGTATGAACTACTGTCCTTTCGATTCTGCTTGGCAACCGACACTGGCCGCGACGAAACGGTTTTCTCGCTGCCGCGATACCATTTCCCCTGCCCTGCGAAGCCGTCCTGAAACTGACGACGCCTACCACGTGACCCGATCAAATGGAGGGTTCGGTCATGTGGGCATTCATCGTCAGCTTGATTTATAGCCGGTCCTGCAAACGCTATTTGGCCCAGATCGCCCGGCATCAGTGCCGATGGATCTGATCCTGCAGCGCTTATTCGGCCAAACCAACACAAGATCATCGTTTAACGCCGCGACGAACATCGCGGCGTTTTTGTTTCCGGCCGGGCGCGGCCTTGCCGCTCTCGAGCAGGCACCGAAACGACATCGCGGAGCCAAAAGGGAACGGCGAAACATGGGTGCTCCCGGATTCGAGCGATGATATGCTAAGGCCGAATCAGGGAAGTTCGATATGGTTGCCGACAGCAATAGCGAAATCGCCTGGCACCGGGCGCAACTCAAGAGACACCGGGAGACATTGAAAGCATTGGAGGTCTCACGATTCACGGTCGGCGAGATGGCTGGCGCCAAGAGCGCCGGCCGGACCGAGAAGATCATCGCTGAATTGAAGCGGAAGATCGCGCTGTCCGAGCGTTGCATTGCGGAACATGAACGACGGACCCGCCGCCCACTGACGACAGATTTGCAGAGCCTGTCCAGCGTAAGCTGGGCAAGCTGGAACGCGCGGACCAACGGTCACCGATAACGTTGCCGCTAAATCTTCAGACCATCGGTTCGATATAAAGCCCGCAAACAAAAGGCCACCTTCGAGGCGGCCCCGGCTTTATTAATCCGTCCTGTAGATTTCAGCCATCACTTGTTATTCCCGCTCGGCAGCTTGATCGGGACCTGCCGCGTGGTACTCACAACAATCGGGCTACCATCGGGATAGGATTGGATTTGGCTCCGGAGAGTCTCCAGGAGCAGAAAGAATTTTTCGGCAAGCATGTGCGCAACCTCACTGGAAAACGCATCTTATGGGTCGGAGCTGACCGTCTGGAAGTTCAATTACTGCGCCGGGAGAACGTCACGGCGCCTCGCCAACAGGAAATGACGGCTCGGACGCGTTCAAGCGGTCGAATGGCTGCGTCGACAGCTCGATCGCGATCCAGCGCCTAACCCGGACAATACCTCTATGCCGACGTCTTTCTTCACTGCGGGATCGCATTGCCGAGGCCGTGCCAGATCTGGTCCTTCAGCGCGACCAATGGCGGCGGCGGCAGCATCGCCGGCGGCTCCGTCCGCTTGACGCCGCCAATAACAAGGCTGGCGATATCGATTTCGCCATCGGTGTAATAGGGATCGCCGCCGCCGTTACGCCCGAACAGGGTGGGACCGATCCCTGAGATCTGAAACAGAGCGTCGACCATGCCGGCAGCAATCAAATCCCGCATCAGGAGGTCGCGCTCGGCATCGATATCCGGCCCGATATGATGGGTGATCTGGCCGGTATAGTGGCTGAAGCCGACGCCGCGGTCGAAGGTCGCCGCACCGAGCCAGACCGGACGGCCGTCACTGCCCTTGTCCAGCACCTGCCACAGGCGGACATGATGACGCCGGTCGGCGCTTTTGCCGTCGGGCTTCTCGAACGCAAGCTGCTCCTTTTTGCCCTGGTAATACAGCGCGCTGACTGGCGCGTCGCGATAGGGCCGGTCAAGCACGACGCTACCGATGATATCGATGCTGGTGCGGAACGTCACCGGATCGGCCGGAAACCAGCCCGCGGCCTCCATCGCCCGCAGCACGTCAGCCTCACTGCCGACGAGGCCGACATTGAGCGCATCGCCGGGGATGCCGTTGCCGGTCCGCGTCACCATCGGCAGCGAAGCCAGGCCCGGCTCACGCTCGTGATGGGTCCAGAGTGCCGGTAAAACCGCATAGGCCAGCAGCGGGTAGACAATCGCCGTGGTTGCGAGGACGAGAAATCCCCGTCTTTCGATTTGGAATAGCTTCATTCAGATCGCTCATCCGCATATGACGCAGCAACGAACGAAGTTGCAGTCCGATGGATAGCGCACGTCAAATCCGCTCCGCCGGGGATGAATATTACCGCTCTCATTCGGCTTCGCGCTTCCCTGCTCCCCTCGAGCTTCGGTTCTGACGGAATCAGAACCGAAGCTCTATGCTTTTGTTTTGACGCGTTTTCTTCGCGCGAACCGACACGCACTTCGCTCGAAAACGCTATAGCGACCGTTATTTGCAGAATCCGTCGTATGAGCCGCATTGCATCGCCGCGCGCTCGGCGCTACAAGCCGCGCTCGTCGCGCAAGCACATTACCGGTGCGGCGCACGTCCAATCAGTTCAAAACGCAAACCACGGGGGCGACAAGGCTTTTCTATGGCTGGTTTCAAAGAACCTGGCTTCGCAGATCGGCAAAAGGCCGCGCAGCAGGCGAGGCAGAACATCGTGAATAAATTTCGTTCCCAGCCGGGGCCCGACGATCCATCGGTGATAAAGCGGCGGGCTGAGCGCGAGGCGATCGCTGCGGCGCGGGTCAAGGCAAAGGAAGCGCGCGAGGCGGCCAAAGCCGAGGAGAAGCGTCGCGAGGAGGAAACGGCAGCAGCCGCCGCAGCCCAGCTCGCCCGCGAGCAGGAAGAAGCGGCGGCAAGGCAGGCGGCGCTGGAAGCTGAACAAAAGGCCAAGCGCGATGCGCGCTATGCCGCCCGCAAAGCCAAAGGCAAAAAGCGATAGGCTGGTCGGCCATATCGTTTGCGAGCGAATGGCTGCGGCTCGCGTGAAGAAGGCGGATCAAAACAGAAAATTGAAATTTCGGTTCTGATTTAATCAGAACCGAAATGGCTCACCGACACGGTGCCGGGATTCACCTCTGATTGAGGCGAATCCGCTTGGCCGACAGCGGCTTACTTCGCCATGTCGTCCTTTTTCATGCTGTCCTTCTTCATGCTGTCACCTTTTTTCATGGTGTCCTTGGACATCGTATCCTTCTTCGCCATCGTGTCCTTGGACATGGTGTCCTTTTTCATCATGCTGTCATTACCCATCTTGTCCTGGGCAAAGGCAGCCGGGGCCAGCGTCAGGCCGAGCGAGAGAGCCGCGACAGCGGCGCCGAGCGCGATGCGGGTACGAGTGGTCATGTGCGTCATCCTTCTGAAAAGCGACATTGGCAACGGCGAAGGCCGTTGAGACTTCGACGCATCCCGAGCGTGGTTTGTTACCTGGATTTCAAAAAAGAATTGGATCTCAAACAGCATTTGGCTCGGCAGGTCGGCTGTCCCGATTGCTGCCCCCGCCCCTCGATAACGAGCTTTAGACGTATTGTTGTCCGATTGTTGTCCGGTTTCCGCCAACTGTGCGCCGCAGCAATATAGGCACTTGCGGTCGCGTTCAGCTTCGAATTATCCAGTCTAGGTTGAACGATCCGATGAGGAAATTTGGGGCCAACACCGGCTAGCAAGGCGCTCCATGCCGGTATTTGCGTCAAGTTTTTAATAGTTTTTAAGGGGGAATTACCAATGTTGACACGCCGCCATATCCTTGCCTCCACACTCGCTGCACCTGCGATCCTGCGCTTCGGGATCGGAACGGCCCAAGCTGCCACCACCCTCAAAATCTCACACCAGTTTCCCGGCGGCACAATCGACAAGGGCGATTTCCGCGACCGGCTTTGCCGCAAGTTCGCCGCCGAGCTGGCGAAACGAAGCGGTGGCGAGATCACCGCCGAGGTCTATCCGAATTCATCGTTGATCAAGACCAACGCCCAGTTCTCGGCACTCCGCAAAGGCGCGCTTGATATCAGCCTCGATCCGCTTCCCTATGCGGGCGGCGAGGTGCCGGAGACCAATATTGCGCTGATGCCGGGGCTGGTCACGACCTATGATCAGGGCCTGCGCTGGAAAACCCAGCCGGTCGGCAAGGCGCTGACCGATCTGCTGGCCGACAAGGGCGTCATCCTGCTGACATGGATCTGGCAGGCCGGCGGCGTCGCCAGCCGTTCGCGGCCGATCGTTGCGCCGGAGGACGCCAAGGGGCTCAAGGTCCGCGGCGGCTCGCGGGAAATGGACATGGTACTGCAGACCGCCGGCGCCTCGGTGCTGTCGGTGCCGTCGGACGAAATCTACACGGCGATGCAGACCGGCGCCTGCGATGCCGGCATCACCTCGTCCACCAGCCTGATCTCTTTCCGCCTCGAGGAAGTGTCCAAGGCTCTTACTTCCGGTGCGCAGGCTTCCTACTGGTTCATGCTGGAGCCGCTGCTGATGTCGAAGTCGGTGTTCGACGGCCTGCCGAAGAAGCATCAGGACATCATCCTGTCGCTTGGCAGCGAGCTCGAGGCCTTTGGCAAGAAGGGCGCTCAAGATGACGATGCCGAAGTGGCGAAGGTCTATGAAAAGGCCGGCGCCAAGGTCAGCGCGCTCGATGCCGCGACCGTCAGCAAGTGGCGCGACATTGCCCGCGACACGGCCTGGAAGGACTATGCTGCCAAGACCGCGAAAGCAGCCAACCTGTTGAAGCTCGCTTCCGACGTCAGCGCATGATGCACGGTCCGATTCCGGATCGAAACGGCCATTCGAACGCCGCGCCGAGCAATTCGCTCGTCGCGGCGTTCGAGCGCGCCTTGGCGTTGTGCAACCGCCTCATTCTGATACTGGCGGCTTTGGCGCTGGTCGCAGCCTGTTTCGTCCTGACCGACAGCGTGGTCGGGCGCGCCTTATTCCAAAGCCCGAACTACTGGCAGGACGAGATGGCGGTGTTCCTTCTGGTCGGCGCCACCTTCATGACCTCGGCCTATGTGCAGAGCCAGCGCGGCCATATCGGCATCGAAGCTTTCGCCGGCCTGCTGCCGCCAGCGCTTAACCGCGTCCGCCTCTGGCTGATCGATGTTGCCAGCCTGCTGTTTTGTACGTTCTTTGCGTGGAAATCCTGGACGCTGGCGAACGAGGCCTGGGTCGACGGCCAGGTATCCAACTCGATGTGGGCGCCGCCCCTGGTGATCCCCTATGGCCTGATGGCAGCAGGCATGACGTTGTTGTGCGTGCAGATCCTGCTGCAGATTATCATTCCCTTGAGTGGTGCGACGCGCCGATGAACGTGCTTGGAATTGGCGTCAGTTACGCCGCCGCGACCCTGTTCGCGATGTTTTCCGGAATGCCGATCGCATTCGCACTCGGTGCGGTCGCACTGGTGTTCATGGGCATCTACATGCCCCACGCCTCGCTCGATACCGTCACGCAGGACGTGTACGAGGAGATGTCCTCGATCACGCTGCTCGCGATCCCGCTGTTCATTTTGAAGGGCGCGGCGATCGGCAAGTCGCGCGCCGGCCAGGATCTCTACACCGCACTCCATGCCTGGCTGCACCGGGTGCCCGGCGGGCTCGGCATCGCCAACGTCTTTGCCTGTGCGCTGTTCGCGGCAATGGCGGGCTCCTCGCCGGCGACCTGCTCGGCGATCGGTTCTGCCGGCATCCCGGAGATGCGCAAGCGCGGCTACTCCGGCGGCTTCGCCGCCGGGATCATCGCCGCCGGCGGCACGCTCGGCATCCTGTTGCCGCCCTCGATCACGATGATCCTGTTCGCGGTCGCGGCGGAAAAATCCCTGGGCAGACTTTTCCTGGCGGGTATTGGACCGGCGCTGCTGCTGGTCTTGCTGTTCGGCGGCTATGCCGTGCTGCGCTTCCGCAAGGAATATGCCGCCGCCCATGCACTCTTCGCCAAGACCGGCGAAACGTCCGAAATTCTCAAACGCGACGATTTCACCTTTGCCGAGCGCTTCCAGGTTCTGCCCCGGGTGCTGCCATTCGTCATCCTGCTCACCGGCGTCATGGTCGCACTCTATGGCGGCTATGCCACGCCTTCGGAGACTGCAGGCCTGGGCGGTCTGCTGGCGCTATTCCTGATTGCCTTGATCTACGGCGTATGGCGGCCGGCTGATCTGGCGCCGATCCTGACATCGACGATCCGCGAATCCACCATGCTGATGATGATCATCGGCATGTCACTGCTTTACTCCTATGTGATGAGCTATCTGCACATCTCGCAATCGGCTGCAGAGGCGATCGTCGCCATGGACCTGTCGCGCTGGGAGTTGCTTGCTGCGATCCTCGTTCTCGTCGTCGTACTCGGCTTCTTCCTGCCGCCGGTCTCGATCATCCTGATGACCGCGCCGATCCTCCTGCCGCCGCTGCGTGCCGCGCATTTCGACATCATCTGGTTCGGCGTCGTCATGACCATCGTGATGGAAATGGGTCTTATTCACCCGCCGGTCGGCCTCAACCTGTTCGTGATCCGCAATGTCGCGCCGGACATCCCGCTCAGCGAGGTGATCTGGGGCACCCTGCCTTTCGTGCTGCTGATGATGGTGGCGGTGGTTCTGCTGTGTTTCGTGCCGGAGATCTCGACCTGGCTGCCTAACCTCGTATTGGGGCCGGACAACAGCCGCTAGATCGTTTCGAGCGAAGTGGGCGCCCTGATCGATCGGAACCGAAAAGGCCTTATCTGCACGCCCGCTGCTTGGCGTTCAGCGCTGACGCGACACGGCTGACCGGCGGGCGGCCGATCAACCGGCTGATCTCATTGGTCGCGGCCAGCAGCTTTGTCATATCCACTCCGGTCGCGATCCCCATGCCATCGAGCATGTAGACCACATCCTCGGTCGCGACATTGCCGGTGGCACCCGGCGCGAACGGACAGCCGCCGAGACCGCCGGCGGCGGAGTCGATCACGCGCGCGCCCTCTTCCATCCCGGCATAGAGATTGGCGAGCGCCTGGCCGTAGGTGTCGTGGAAATGCATCGCGAGCTTTTCCATCGGCACTTCTCCAGCCACCGCGCGCAGCAAATGCCTGGCCTTGGTCGGCGTGCCGACACCAATGGTGTCGCCGAGCGAGATTTCGTAGCAGCCAAGATCCCACAAGGTCCTGGCGACGTCGACGACGGCCTGCGGCTTCACCTCGCCGTCATAGGGGCAGCCGAGCACGCAGGAGATGTAGCCACGCACCTTGATACCGTCGGCCTTGGCACGGGCGACCACCGGCTTGAACCGTTCGATCGACTCCGCCACCGAACAGTTGATATTGGCGCGCGAAAACCCCTCGGAGGCCGCCGCGAACACCGCGATCACCTTGGCGCCGGCCCCGCGCGCCGCCTCATAACCTTTCTCATTGGGGACGAGCACGTGGAATTCGCCGCCCCCGAACTGATTGACCTCGCGCAGGACCTGATCCGAATTCGCCATCTGCGGAATCGCCTTCGGTGACACAAAGGCGCCGACTTCAATCGTTGGCAGCCCTGCGGCGAGAAGCGCCTCGATGAAAACGACGCGATCGGCAACGCCGATCGGCGTCTTCTCGTTTTGCAGCCCGTCGCGGGGGCCAACTTCAACAATGCGGACGGTATCGCTCATGGCCTGTCCTCACGCCGGCATCGGCTCGACCTCGGCAAGCTCGACGCCCTCCTGTACGATATCACCAACCCTGCATTTCAACCTTTTCAACACGCCCGCAAATGGCGCGCGCAAGGTCTGCTCCATCTTCATCACTTCCAGCGTCAGGATCGGCTCGCCCTTCTCGAGCTTCATTCCCTCCTCCGCCAGCAGTGCCACCACGGTACCCGGCAGAGGCGCTACCAGCCGATCCTCGCCGACCTGTTCCTCGTCATCGCCGCCGAACGGGTCGACCCAATGCAGGTCGAACCGGCCATTGCGGGTCCGCACATAAAGCTCGTGACCATCAAGAACCGATACGATCCGCGACACCACGCCATCGAGAGCGAGATCGATTTCGCCGGCCTCATTCTGCGAATAGGCGAACGACAATTCGCCGCCGCCGACATTCACCGTGGAAGTCCCGACACCATATTGCAGGGTCACCTTCTGCTCGGCACCCTGCCCCTGCCGGAACGAAAACACGCGCTTGCGACGGCCGACCTGCATCCAGCCAAAGGTCTGCCAGGGCGAGCCAGCTTCGGACCGCGCCGCTCGCTTTTCCTGGGCGAGGACCGTGGCCACGGCCGCGCAAAGCTCGATATTGCCAACAACGGCAGACGAGGCCGTAAGATGAGCGAGCTGACGCTCGATAAAGCCGGTATCGATGGCGTTGGCGCGGACGTCCGGATGGGTCACCAGCGCCGACAGGAAAGGAATATTGGTGACGACGCCGCGAACGTCGGCTTCTTCCAGCGCGCGATTGAGCCGGTCGATCGCGCCCTCACGGGTCGGCGCCCAGGCAATCACCTTGGCGAGCATGGCATCGTAATAAGGCGAGACACTATCGCCCGCGCGATAGCCGGCATCGATGCGAAGACCGTCCACCGCTTCCGGCGTACGCCAGGTCTTGATGCGGCCGACCGAGGGCATGAAGTTCTTCTGCGGGTTTTCCGCATAGATGCGCGCCTCGATGGCATGGCCGCTCATTGTGAGCAGCTCCTGAGTCAGCGGCAGCTTCTCGCCGAACGCCACCCGCAATTGCCACTCGACCAGATTGATGCCGGTAATCAATTCGGTCACGGGATGCTCGACCTGCAGCCGGGTGTTCATCTCGATGAAGAACACATCCTTGCCGTCGGAGACGAATTCAATCGTGCCGGCGCCAACGTAATTCACCGCGGCGGCCGCCTTGCGCGCGGCAGCGCAGACGGCTTCGCGCTGCGCGGAGGCGAGCGTCGGCGACGGCGCTTCCTCGATCACCTTCTGATGGCGGCGCTGCAGCGTGCATTCGCGCTCGAACAGCGACAGCAGATTGCCGTGGCTGTCGCCGATCACCTGCACCTCGATGTGGCGCGGGTTCTCGACATATTTCTCGATCAGCATGCGGTCGTCGCCGAATGCCGCCTTGGCCTCGCGCTTGGCGCTGACGATCGCGCTTCCAAGCTCGGCCGCCGATCCGACGACGCGCATGCCGCGGCCGCCGCCGCCTGCCGATGCCTTGACCAGCACCGGATAGCCGATCTTGTCGGCAGCCTTCGCCAGCGTCGCCTCGTCCTGGGCCTCACCATGATAGCCCGGCACCAGCGGCACCCCGGCTTTCTCCATCAGCGCCTTGGAACCGGATTTGGAGCCCATCGCGATCATCATCTCGGCGGTGGGGCCGACAAACACCAGGCCGGCATCGGCGCAGGCTTTCGCGAATTCGGCGTTCTCGGACAGGAACCCATAGCCCGGATGGACTGCCTCGGCGCCGCTCCGTCGTGCGGCCTCGATCACGCGCTCAATATTCAGATAGCTGTCGCGCGCCCGTGCAGGACCAAGCAGTACGGCCTCGTCGGCCTCGGCCACATGCATTGCACCCTGGTCGGCCTCGGAGAAGACCGCCACCGTGCGCAGGCCCATCGCCTTGGCGGTGCGGATCACCCGGCAGGCAATCTCGCCGCGATTGGCGATCAGCAGCGTTCGAAACCGCCGGTAGAGTTTGGAGCGATCCATCGTCACATCCTGAACAGGCCGAAGCGCGTCGGCTCGATCGGCGCGTTGGCGGCCGCCGACAGCCCGAGCCCCAGCACCAGCCTGGTATCGGCCGGATCGATTACGCCGTCGTCCCACAGCCGGGCAGTCGCATAATAGGGATTGCCCTGGCTTTCGTACTGGGCGCGGATCGGCTCGCGGAATTTCTCTTCCTCCTCGACCGACCAGCTGTCGCCCTTGGCTTCGATATTGTCGCGGCGGACCTGGCTCAGCACCATCGAAGCCTGTTCGCCGCCCATCACCGAGATGCGGGCGTTCGGCCACATCCAGAGGAAGCGCGGGCTGTAAGCGCGGCCGCACATGCCGTAATTGCCGGCCCCATAGGAACCGCCGATCACGACGGTGAATTTCGGCACGCCCGCGGTCGCGACCGCCGTCACCAGCTTGGCACCGTCGCGCGCGATGCCGCCCGCCTCATACTTCTTGCCGACCATGAAGCCCGTGATGTTCTGCAGGAACACCAGCGGAATACCGCGCTGGCAGCACAGTTCGATGAAATGCGCGCCTTTCAGCGAGCTTTCGCTGAACAGGATGCCGTTATTGGCGATGATGCCAACCGGATAGCCCCAGATATGGGCGAAACCGCACACCAGGGTCTGACCATAGAGTTTCTTGAATTCGTCAAATTCCGAGCCGTCGACGATACGGGCGATGATGTCATGCACGTCGAACGGCTTGCGTCCGTCGGCGGAGACCACACCGTAGATCTCGTCCGCTGCATAAATCGGTTCGCGCGGCTCGCGCATGTTCAGTGCCGCACGCGCCGGCGGCTTCAGCGTGGCGACGATGCGCCGGGCGATGCCGATTGCATGGGCGTCGTTCTGCGCATAGTGATCGGTGACGCCGGATTGCCGTGAATGCACGTCGGCGCCGCCGAGTTCTTCCGCAGTCACGACCTCGCCGGTTGCTGCCTTCACCAGCGGCGGGCCACCGAGGAAAATCGTGCCCTGGTTGCGCACGATGATGCTCTCGTCCGACATCGCCGGGACATAGGCGCCACCGGCGGTACAGGAGCCCATTACGATGGCGATCTGCGGAATCCCCGCCGCGGACATCTGCGCCTGATTGTAGAAGATGCGGCCGAAATGCCGCTCGTCCGGAAAAATCTCGTCCTGCAGCGGCAGGAACGCGCCGCCGGAATCGACCATGTAAACGCAGGGCAGATTATTCTGTCTTGCGATGTCCTGGGCGCGCAGGTGCTTCTTCACCGTCATCGGATAATAGGTGCCGCCCTTGATCGTCGCATCGTTGGCGACAATGACGCATTCTCGCCCTGAGATACGTCCAACTCCCGTGACGATGCTCGCAGAGTGCACGTCACCGCCATAGAGGCCGTTGGCGGCGAGCGGCGACAATTCGAGAAAGGCAGTGCCTGCGTCGATCAGGAGGTCGACGCGGTCGCGGGCCAGCATCTTGCCGCGCGCGGTATGGCGGGCGCGCGAGGCCTCGCCGCCGCCTCTGCGAACCTTTTCAAGTTCGTCTCTCAAGCCGGCCACGAGATTGCGCATCGCCATCGAATTGGCTGCAAACTCGGCCGACGTGGAATCAATCATCGAATGAAGAGGCATAACCTGGCGATTTATGACGTGAGGTATGTGAATTGCGCTTCCGCAGCGAATACTCTGGCAGACCGCCCCTCATGAGACAAGTCCTTCGGCCGCTTGCTGGCGATGATCGCCCCGAGTCCTTGGCGGCACCATTGCGCACTACTTGTTGGCACCGATCGAAGACAGCATGGCCTTCAGCCGAACAATGAAATCCTCTCTATGAAGGCTTTCATCCATCAGTGGATAGTATTCATTCACGGCCTCGTCCAAAGACTGAACCAAGCCGCGATAAAGCTGCTGCTTCATCTTGGCGAGCGACCAGGGCGTCGTGATTTCAACCATCGCCTTTGCATAAGCATAGACCGAGGGCAGAAAGTCTGCTTCTGGAAAAGTTCGATTGATGAGCCCTAATTGGGCGGCTTCCTCGCCCGATACGATTCGAGACGAAAACAGCATGTCTGCGGCAACATGCGGAGCGGCTACCCGCGATAACAGCCAAGGCAGGGCCATTTCGCCGATCAACCCGAGACGAGCGAAGGCAACCGAAAATTTGGCGCCGGGCGTGGCAAAACGGATATCCGAATACATCGCCAGCGCAAACCCGGACCCAACGGCCGGACCATTTATCGCGGCGATGATCGGTTTCGGAACCTGCGTGATGTAGGAAAACCGATCGTCGAACCCGGAAGGCAGATCCAAGCCATTGGAGACCTTCGGCGACGGTTTCGTCATCGGGAGATCGATCTCGCCTCCGGCCGCCCACTTTTTAAGGCGCGCAATGTCGGCGCCGGCGCAAAACGCCTTGCCGGCGCCGGTAATGACGATAACTCGAACCGAGTCGTTCGCAGCGAACTCGTTCAGCGTCTGGAGGATTTCTTCCCACAATTGCTGCGTCATCGCGTTGCTTTCGCGCGGACGATTTAAGGTAATCGTACCGATGCCATTTTCGACAGTTCGCAGAACCAGCGGATTGACAGATTCTTCGTTGCTCATGGGATGGCTCCTCCTTGACCCTTTAATCCGATCTCAGTGACGAAGATACGCTCGTGACGAACCGTGAAGCCGGTCGATCGCCTCTTCATATTCACGGACCAATCTGGCGCACAATGCGCCCGCAGCAGGCAGATCGTCGATCAGGCTAATCCCCTGCCCTGCGGACCAAATGTCTCGCCAGACCTTCGACTCGCTCGCCATATCAAGCTTTCCAGGCTCGGGCAGCGCATCTGGATCAAGACCCGCATTGATGATGCTTGGTCGAAGAAAATTGGCAGCCACCCCCGAAATGGCCGGCGTATAAATCAGATCAGACGCATTGGAGGAGACGAGCATCTGTTTTTGCCGTTGGGAAACCATCGATTCAGCCGTCGCCAAAAACCGCGTCCCAAGATAGGCCAGATCGGCCCCCAGGGCCTGAGCCGCGACGATATGGGCTCCTGTCGAAATGGCTCCCGCAAGCACAATCGCACCATCGAAAAATCGCCTGATATCGCCCACAAAGGAAAACGGCGACAATATTCCGGCATGGCCTCCGGCTCCTGCGCAGACGGCTATGATTCCGTCAACGCCGGCCTCCGCTGCTTTTTCTGCATGCCGCCGGGTCGTCACATCGTGGAAAACCAGGCCTCCGTAGGATTGAACCGCATCGATGACATCACGGCGGATTCCGAGTGACGTGATCACGAGGGGAATCTGGTGTTTCACGATCAGGTCGAGATCTTCCAACAGGCGTTTGTTCGACGCATGGACGATGAGGTTGATTCCGTAAGGCGCAGCCGCCGGCAGCTCGGAGAGCCGCCCCTCGATTTCGACAATCCACTCTTTCAGTCCGGCAGTGCTGCGCTGATTCAGCGCCGGGAATGTTCCGAGCACGCCGGCACGACAGGTCTCGACGACAAGATCGGGGCCGGATGTCAAAAACATCGGGGCAGCGATTGCGGGGAGTTTAAGTCGCCCCTTGAGACGATCCGGCAGAGCCATCAGAAAGACTATCCTTTCCAGCTTATATGAGCTGTGCATCCGAACATGAGCGGAGAAAGAAACTATCCGGAGATACGCCGCGTAACGAGAGCATCCAGTGCCATCACGCCGTCTGGCATGAGCAACAGCGGATTTACCTCGACCGAGGTGATATCATCATCCAAGGATTCTCCGAGAGCCGAGAATCTCGCGATCGCATCCGCCAGCATTTCCAGATCTGCACCTGGACGCCCTCGTTGCGGAAGAAGAAGAGGATAGGATTTTACTTCGCGTATCATGCGATGAGCTTCCGCGCGATCGATCTTCCCGACGCGAAACACCACATCCCTGAGCGCCTCCGCGTAGATCCCTCCGAGCCCAAACATGACGACGTCGCCAAGAACGTCATCACGCTGGAAACCGATAATCGTCTCACCAATTCCCTTCACCATCCTGGAAATAATGAAGGACGAGGAGTCTGCAAAACCTGAGGATTCAAGCTTCTCTGTCATTTCCCGCGCCGCGGAGAGCACGTCAGCCCCGCTGGTCAGGCCGAGCCGGACGCCGCCGACATCCGATTTGTGAGTGATCTCGGGCGAATGCACTTTCAAGGCGACAGGAAAACCAATTTCCTCTGCAACCCGCACGGCAGCTTGATGTCCGGATGCCGTTGCGAACGGCACAACTTTGATACCGGCGGCGCTCACCAGGGCGAGACCATCGGCCTCGGTTGGCCGGCCAGGTAGCGTCGGAAGCCCTGGGAACGCATAGCTTCGGCTTTCGGTCCTGTGGCGATCGAAGGCTTGCCCGGTATGGTAGAGTGCGGCAATGGCGCGGGTCGCATGCGTCGGCTCGATGAAGCATGCCGCGCCGGCCGCTTCGAGCCTTCGCCTCAACTCATCGTCATAGTAGCCGACGAAATGGATCGGCATTTTTGGCGCATGCGCACGCAGGTCCGCCGCCAGCTTGGCAAGCCGCTCCGAAAAGCCCGGCAGAGCCGCGGTCACACCGGTCTGGATCACGATCGAACCGAACCGCCGATCACCCATCAACGTATTGATCGCCTTGGATGTGAGGTCGGGATCGTTGAATATCTGCCCCGTCAGATCGACCGGATTGTTGACACCCGCATTGGGAACAAGCTTCTTGATTGCGGCCTTCGTCTCGGAAGACAATTCCGGCACAACCAAATTTCGTTCGGCCGCATCGTCGGACAATAGAACGCCGATGCCGCCTGATGCCGTTACGATCAACACGTTCGGCGAGGCAGGAATGGGCGATCTGTCGAATGCGTAGCCGAGACTGAACAATTCCTCGATCGAGTTCGCCCGGTTGACACCATGCTGAGCGAGCAATCCCCTGATCAGGCTGGGCCCGGCTGCAAGTGCGCCGGTATGAGATGCGGCGGCGCGGATGCCGGCCTCGCTGTCGCCCACCTTGACCATGACTATCGGTTTGCGGGCCTCCTTTGCCATCCGCAGTGCTTCCGCAAAGGAGGCGCCATCACGAATGCTTTCGACATAGGCCAGGATCACGGATACCTCGGGATCCGACACCATGTGCGTGATGACTTCGTCGATCTGCACATCGGCTTCGTTGCCTGTGGTCACAATAGACGAGAAGGCAACCCCGCGCTGGCATGCTTCATAATGAGCAAGGCCGCCAAAAGCGCCACTTTGGGACACCAAGGCGATCCGGCCGTCCTGCCGTCCGAGGTGACGAAAAGCGGGATGGAAACTCGCGACCATTTTTGATCTGAAATTGGCCAGACCAGCACAGTTCGGACCGAGCATGCGTATGCCATGCACGCGAGCCTCTTCCAGAATGGCTTGCTCGGTCGTTCGGCCGGCATTCTCTCCTGTCTCCCCGAAACCCGACGACAGCACAACGACTGCTTTGACGCCTTTCTCCGAACAATCCTTGATGGCCTGGTGAACGTGCTGCATCGGGACCGCGATCACGGCGAGATCGACATCTTGAGGAACGGCTTGAAGACGAGGAAAGGCCTTCCGTCCTTGAACCTCCGGACGAGATGGATTGATGGGAAAGACTTCGCCCTCAAACCCATTTCTGATCGCGTTGTCGAGGACCATGCCGCCGATTCGATTCACGTCGGCGGACGCGCCAATGATCGCAATCGAAGCCGGATCGACAAGGCACGAAAGATCGGATGTCATTCCACGCGTGGTCATCGTTGCCAATACGCCTTATCGCACGCCGGAGGATGATGCGCTTTGCCAGATGGGATCAACCGGATCTCGCGGCTCTGTTGCCCGCTCCAATACCTCACCCGCCGCAAGCAGAAGGTTGTCTTCGAAACGCCCGGCGATCAATTGAACGCCGACGGGAATGGTCCCCACAAATCCCATGGGGACCGCGAGCGCCGGCAACCCGAGAAACGGCAGCGAGGTGTTAGGCGCGACCTGCCGGTAGAACAGATCGACGTTAAGGTCTTCCCTCTGGTCGAGATCGACCACCATCGGCAGACACCAGGTGTTCGCCGTCAGCACGATGGGATGATCTTGAAAGAAGAGCTGCCATTCGCGGAGCAGATCCGCGCGACGGGCGAAGGCTACCATCCATTCGGTCCGGTCGAGGTCCGGGATACCCTCCAGCAAGTTCCGGAGGTTCTTCTTGATGCCTGCGTCTCCGAGCTTCTCTGCCATCGGCACCAACCCGCTTCGCATCTCATTCCCCAGAACGAGGCGCCACAGATCAGCAGCGGTCTGCATCGACGGAGGCTGGACCTCTTCGACCTCGTAGCCAGCTTCGGCAAGAATGGCACCGGCCTTACGAATGGCCCGGCTCACGTCCGGATCGGCAGGACAATCGTCGGTCTCTGCCAGCATCGCGACGCGACAAGGCCGGTGAGCCGGCCCGGGCTCGATCGGCGGAGCAGGCACTTGCCAGACGTCTCGTGGATCGGGCCCCATCATTGCGTTCATCGCGCGGCGAAGATCGGCGACACATCGCGCGATCGGTCCTTGAACGGATGCGATCTGGGCGACGATCATCCGCTCGGACCTCTGGCTGGGATTGTAGCTCGGGATCAGACCTACCGACGGCCGCAATCCGTAAAGACCGCAGCAATAGGCCGGATATCGAATCGATCCGCCGATATCATTGCCGTGGCCAAATGCACCAATGCCGACCGCAGTTGCCACCGCGGCGCCGCCGGACGACCCGCCCGGAGTGATTTCGCGATTGAAAGGATTGAAAGTGGTCCCATGCAGATCGTTGCTGGTGAACCGCCTCATTGAGAACGACGGAGTATTGGTGCGACCGATGATCACGGCGCCAGCCCGGCGCAAATTTCGCACCACTGCGCTGTCATCGGGAGCGATGGCGTCCTTGAACGCGACAACGCCGTTGGTTGTCGCACGCCCGCCGTAGTCCACATTGATCTTGACCGTAATGGGCACGCCATGAAGAGGACCCAGCGGCGCTCCGGCGCGGCGAGCCTTGTCAGCGTTCTTCGCCTCGTTCATCGCCTGCCCGGGCAGCGGATCAACAACCGCATTCACAGCCGGATTTACCTCCGACATACGCGTCAGCGCGCTCTCGGTTGCTTCGAGGCTGCTTATGCGCCCCGAAGCAATGCTTTGAGCCAATTCTGTTGCTGTCCACTGCCAAAGCTCTGTCATTTGTCTCGATCCCTAAGCGCCGGCTGCAATGTCGCTCTGCCGCAGCCGGCACATGGCCATGCGTTATATCGATGCCCTTGATGCAGGGCCTGCGGCCGCCGGCACACCACCCTGCAGCCTGACGCGGCTCTTTTCCGGATTCATGCCAAGGATTCCGAGCAGACCGGACACGGCGAGCAAAATGCTCAGCATAAGAAAGCCTCGCTCGTAACCGGCTCCCCCTGACGCTGCATTGGCTTGAACGAACGCCCCCATCGCGATAGGCGCGACGATACCGGCCAACGTTCCGATCGAGTTCACGATACCAAGCAAACCGCCACGCCGGCCCTGCGGGCAGATCTCCGCAATCATCAGCGGGCCAAAGGAGAAGATGAGGCCGGCCAGGAGAGTTCCGACAGCCAGGCAGACAACCTTCGCGATCGGCGAAATGCCGGTGGTGAGCATAAAGAAGAATATGCCGCCAAGCACGGCGCTTGCGCTGGTGACGATCCCACGCGATATGCGTGAGCTGGTGCCTCGCCGCAGCATGTCACCTGAAATCTTCGCGATCCCGATAAGGGCGGGGATGCTCGCGAAATTGATCAGCGAGAATATCCATCCGGTCTCGATTTTCGAGAACTGCAATCCGAGCGTGAGATAGGCGGGTATCCACACGAAGAGCAGAGCCGTCATCGCGTATTCGACAAAGAAGAGCAGCACGACCGAAAGGAAAGTTGGATCGCTGAACACTTTGATATACGAAAACCCGTCCGTCACTTCGGAAACCGGCGATGCGATCCGCGGCGGCCTGGTTTGACCGGCGAAGCCGAGCGACCACCATATCGCCGCCCAGATCAACCCGACGGCGCCCAAAAAGATGAAGGCAGCACGCCAGCCAAAATAGACGATGATGTAGGTCAGCAGAGGCCCGGCAGCTGCCAGCCCGCTAGGCGCTCCCTGCTGGATGAATGTGGACGGAACGTTGCGCTGGCTATTTTCGAACCACTGATAGCCGGTATGGAGCGCTAGTGGATAGGCCGGCCCCTCGCCGAATCCAAGCGCAATTCGGCATGCGACGAGAACGCCGTAGGAAGCTGTTGCGGCGATCGGAAATTGGATAGCTGCCCAAAGCACCGCCAATAACAATACGATCTTGTGGCTGTCGACCCGGTTGGCAAGAAAGCCAAATCCGACGCCCGATACCGCAAAAAGGAAGAAGAAGCTGCTGCCCAGGAAGCCAAATTCAATCGGTGACAGATTGAAGCTTTTCATGATGCTCGGCCCGGCGATACCGATGACCGCTTTGTCAGCGAAGTTGATCATCATGAAAAAGTAGAGCATCAGAACGACAAGATATTTCGACTCTACGATCCTCTTCATTGGTTTTCCTTCCCCGTCACTTTTTGTGGTGTCAATCGCCCGAGGCCGTTTTCGGCAACCTGGATCGAAGGGTATTTGTCTTGCACTTGGGTGCGCTTCCGTGTGGCGAATAGCTTGCGCGTCAACGGCCGGAATGTGAGGAACGGAGTGAGGGAATAAAATTTTGGCGAGCCATCAATCCTCCCGGGGCGAATTATTGCAATGCACAACCAAAGGCATCGCGATGCCTTGATGGAAACGAACGGTTGACCGTTTTTTATTTTGAGTAGCTCGCCTCAAAAGGATGTGTCAAGAGGCGTTTTCGGGACGAGAGATCAAGGCATGGTACGCACCATTGGATCGGACGGAGCAAAGACCGAAGAAGCCATTCGCGCAGCCGCCGTCAGGCTGATTGCTGCTCATGGGTTTGAGGCGGTTACGTTGCGGGACCTTGCAAAGGAGGTCGGCATTCAGCCGGGGTCCCTGTATCGCTATTACGGCAGCAAGGGCGCCCTGCTGCTAACGCTGATGGTCACTCACCTCGAGCATCTCCTTGGCGAATGGCACATTGCAAAACGTGGTTTGCAAACGCCAAAGGAGCGGCTCCATGCCTTCGTGGAGTTTCACGTCCACTATCACTCGCAAAAGAAGAACGAGGTGCTCATCGGCAACATGGAAATCCGGTCGCTGAGCGATGAGCACCGCAAGATTGTTTCGGCGTTGCGCGCTCAATACGAAAACGAGCTTTACGTAATCTTGGATGACGGAGTTAAATCCGGAGAGTTCATCATTCGGGATGTTCGCGTCGCGACATTCGCAATTTTGGCGATGCTGACCGGCTTAACCGCCTGGTATAGGGAAGGCGGTCGTCTTTCGAAGCGAGAACTCGTCGCCTGCTACGCCGACCTTGCCTTCGGGGGCGTTACCAAGCCGACATAGTAACGGCACAGTCACGGCATTGCCCTCGGGGGTGTCAGCTTCCTGGGCAGTCTCCGGGAGAGCCGATCAAGGCGTCATGCGCACGTTATGATTGGCATTGCATGACTGGCATTGCGCCGTTCCCTTCGATCGGGAAGCTCAGGACTCAAAGCCGCTCCAGGACCGCCTTGGAGGCTGGCCTAGCGCTATCCGCTTTCAGTGGGTCCAGGGCTCACCCCGCCGGAACGCGAAATTGTCGGCATAGGCAACCTGCCGCCGGGCCGGCTCCCTTGGCTCTATGACCTGGTAAGGGATGCCCTCGCGCTCGCAATAGGCGATCGCCTCTTCCTTGGTGTCGAAATGAAGGGTGAGCTGCTGCCTCATGTCGCCGGACGACGTCCAGCCCATCAAAGGCTCGATCATGCGCGGCTGCTCCGGCTCATAGGTGAGCCGCCACTCCTGGGTCTGGGCTTTGCCCGATTGCATCGCGTTCTTGGCGGGTTTGAAGATGCGCGCGGTCGCGGTCATGGCAGGTCAGGTTTCCCTCAGGTGTTCGACGTCGAGGCACAGCGATGGCCGGTCAGGACGATCTCCAGACATTTTGTAGGAGTTTAGTCGGTGATTCCCGGCTTTGGATGGTGCATTTCCAAACGGGTATAGTCATTATATAGCGCGGTGACAACTTGGCCGGTTGCCCGGTCGGCCGGTCCCCGAGGAAAGATCCCCTCGCAGGTAAGACATCGAAACGGCTGTCATGAAAATCAACGCAACCCTCCCCGAGAAAGGGCGCGACCTTCGGCTGGACCTGTTTCGCGGTATCGCGAACTGGGCGATTTTCCTCGATCACATCCCCGACAACATCGTGAACTGGATCACGACCAGAAATTACGGCTTCAGCGACGCCGCCGACCTGTTCGTTTTCATCTCGGGTTACACCGCCTCCTTCGTCTATGCCCGGATGATGATCGAGCGCGGTTTCATTGTCGGCGCCACCCGCCTGACCAAACGGGTCTGGCAGCTCTACGTCGCCCATATCATCCTGTTCGTGATCTATATCGTTTCGATCAGCTATCTCGCGCTGCGATTTGGCGATTCCGAGATCATCAACGAGTTCAATGTCGCCGGCCTGGTCGACCACGCAACCGACACGCTGGGCGCAGGATTGCTGCTCAAGTTCAAGCCGGTCAACCTCGACGTGTTGCCGCTCTACATCGTGCTGATGGGATTTTTCCCGCCGATCCTTTGGATCATGCTGCGGCGGCCGAATCTGACCATGCTGGCCTCCATCGCGCTGTGGCTCGCCGCCCGGCATTTCGGCTGGAATTTGAGGTCCTACCCGGCTGGCGTCTGGTATTTCAATCCGTATTGCTGGCAGGTACTGTTCGTGTTCGGCTCATGGTGCGCGCTCGGCGGCGCGCGGAAGAACATGGGCTTCATCATGTCGCCGATCACCCTCTATTTCTGCATCGCCTATCTTATCTTTGCGCTGATCATGACCTTTGCCGGACGGTTTCCGGATCTCGGCGCGATGTTCCCGCACTGGCTCTATTCGACCTTCAACCCGAACGACAAGACCAACCTCGCGCCCTATCGTTTTATACATTTCGCGGTGATCGTGATTCTGGTGATCCGCTACGTGCCGAAGGACTGGTCGGGCCTGCAGTGGAAGATGTTCGATCCGTTGATCGTCTGCGGCCAGCAGTCGCTTGCGGTGTTCTGCGTCGGCGTCTTCCTGTCGTTCGTCGGCCATTTCGAACTGATGTTGAGCTCGGGCTCGCTGCTCGCGCAGATTTTCGTGAGCATCACAGGAATCGCGATCATGACCGTCGTCGCCTATTACATCTCCTGGTCAAAACGGCAGGACAAGCCGCAGAAACCGGCGGCGCCAAAACCCGCATCCAGCACGTCGGCGGCCGCGGGGTGACCCCGTCGGCGGCGCTGGCTGATCATTTCGGCCGCCGGCCTTTGCCGGGCTTGGCCGTCATTTTGCCTTGTGACGAAATATCGCCCCAGGCAGCGGACCAGCGGAGCTCGGCTACCCCGCCCTGTACATAGCCCGGCCGGCTGCGCTTGCCCTGAATAGCGAAAGTCGCTCCCTGCGGATCGACACACCGGGCGGCCCAGGTCTCGCCGGGCACTTCCATCGGACCTTCGAAAATCCGTCCGCCGGCATCCTTCACACGCTTTGTCGCCGCGTCGATATCATCGACGTTGAAGTAATGGAGCCAGAACGAGAACGGCTCCCGCTCGCGCTTGGCGAAGATCCCGCCGATGGTCTGATCGCCGGCAGAAAACAGCCGATAGCTCTCCATCGCGCCGGCTTCGGCATCGGCCTTTCGCCAGCCGAACAGTCCGCCGTAGAAGGAGAAGGCCTCGTCGGGATGGGCAGCAAGCAGTTCATGCCAGCCCACACGCCCCGGTTGATCGAGGTCACCGGGGAGGCCTCGACCTGACTTCATTTCATCGATCAATCCAAGGGTCGCCATTTCCGGATCGGCGACCACCGAAATATGGCCGATATTGGTATCGGTCGGCGGTACGTAGATCCTTCCGCCCAGACGCCTGATCTGTTTCGTCATAGTAGCGACGTCATCGACGCGGACATATCCCATCCAGCGCGGCATGGCGCCCTTCTTGGTTGCTTCCGCAGGCAAGCCCATCAGGCCGCCAATCTCGATGTCTTCAGATGTCAGCAACGTGTAGGGAAGATCGGACGTCGAGGCATCGCGCGCGCCCCAGCCGATCACTTCCGTATAGAATGCTCCTGCGGCCGCGACGTCCGTGGTCATCAGTTCGTACCAGACGAAACGTCGATCATCGTCGGCCAAGCTTGTCGCCTCCATGCTGCAAATCCAAAGCATCAGATGTGGCAGATCGCGCCGGCCACAGCTGGTCTGAACGCAACTCTACAAATTGTTTCGTTGTCGGGTGAAGGGGCGATGTCGCGCCAGTGAGGCAAAACTCTGCATCAGACCTCGGAGCAAATATTGATGAACAACTGATGAATGAAGATGAAAATCTCGTTCATCAAGATGAAACAAACGCCCACCAGTAACGTTGAGTTCAGCGCGGAAAGTGTAATCGCCTTGCGTGGTGATTTGCCACAGGTTAGAATCCCAATGCTGGAGTCAAACCAAATACAGGTATGGAGGTTGCGACTATGCAACGTGTAAAACAAGCGTCGAAGAAAAAACACGTGACGAAAGCCGTTCCGGTCCTGGGGGCAGCCGGTTTGACATTTTCGATGGTGGGCGGTGCGTCGGCAGCGGCTGTGCCGACGGCGGATGCACCGATGGCGCCGACCGCAGGCCTTGGCCATCAAGTTACGCTTGGTGAAGAAGAAATCGCAGACGTCAGCTTGGCGACGTTCCATGTGTTCGACAGGGAAAATGTCGGCAGCAATACCCGCGGCGACATTCAGATGGCGCGCGCCTGCGGCGGCTGTCGCGGATGCCGGGGTTGTCGCGGCTGCCGTGGATGCGGCTGCCGGGGTTGCCGTGGCTGCTGGGGCGGTTGCGGTGCCTGCTGCGCCTCCTGGGGCGGCTGCCGCTGGTGTTAAGCCTCGCAGCTTCCTGATCAAGTTGACAGAAGCGGTTCGTTATGGCCGGGTTCGACAATGTCGACCCGGCCTATCCTTGTTTTATTTGCAGTGCGAAACCGCCTCCGTGCGGCGGCAATGCCGCACGTGATAGCGGAATAGGTCTTCAGCCTTGCCAAAGAAAGCTCGCATCCCCACCAGGAAATCCGCCGTCAAGAAATCTGCCGTTCGTAAAGCGCCAGCCAAGCTGACGAAACATCGTAGCGCGCCGGCAAAGGGCGCCCGTGCAAAGCCAAAGCCAAAGCCAAAGGCCGTTGTTCGGACAAGGCGCACCGTGCAGGACGTTCCGCAGTTCGCACCGAATTTCACCGTCTATGTGCTGCCACCCGACGCGGTGTGCCTCTATTCGGAGGACCGCAAATTCTTTCTTCACGGCGAGCTCTACTGCGCCATCGCCAGCGCGATCGGCAAGGGCGGAAAGAGTTTTGCCGAACTGGCCGAGGAACTCGGAAAGAACTTCCCGCCCGACAAGATCGAGGAAGCGCTGAAGCGGCTGATGGAGCGCCACTACATCGTCCCGGCCTCGCCTGCCGCACCTGCTCCGGTCGACGGCTATTGGGCGAGCCTCGGTCTGCCACCCGGCGTCGCCGAACGAAATCTCGCAAACTGCCGCGTGCGCGTTGAAGCAATGGACGTGCAGGGCGCGGCCGAACTCAGCGCGGCGTTGAGCGCGCTTGGCGTCCAGGTGGTCAAACGCCCGGGCGACCTTACCGTCACACTGGTCAACGATTACCTCGATCGCCGGCTCGCCGAGCTCAATCTGCAGCGCGTTACGGAAGGCACGCCCTGGCTGCTGGTGCAGCCTTCCGGCGCCTTTCCGCTGGTTGGACCGGTATTCGAACCCAACAAGACCGCGTGCTGGACCTGTCTGTTCGACCGCATGATCCGCAATCGCGAGATCAAGGGCTTCCTTGATCGCGAAGCGACACGGACCGTCGCGGTGTCACCGCTGGCACGCAACACGCTCGGACAGGGCGCGATCCAGTTTGCCGCGCTTGAAGTCGCCAAGGCGATCGCCACCGGCTTTCGCACCGAATTGAACAATCACATCATCAGCCACGATCTGCTCGGCGCCAGCATCGCCAAGCATTATGTCGCCAAGCGCCCGCAATGCCCGACCTGCGGCAACCAGAAGCTGATCGATCCGCGACGGGCGCCGGAGCCGATCGAGCTTTCCGGCGGCGCCAAGCTGGTGATGACCAGCGGCGGCTATCGCACCGTGTCGTCGCGCTCGACGGTAGCGCGCTTCCGCAGGCATGTGAGCCCGCTGACCGGAGTGCTGACCCGGCTCGAGCGGATCGAGGCCGACCTGCCGATGAACACTAATTTCTTCGCGCAGCATAACTTCTCCGCACCGGCCCAGAGTATTAGCCAGCTCCGCGAAGGCTTGAGCGGCGGCAGCTTCGGCAAGGGCTCTACCGCCGAGCAGGCCGAGGCCAGCGCGCTGATGGAAGCGATCGAGCGCTATTCCGGTATTTTCCAGGGTGACGAGATCCGGATGACGCGCCGCTTCACCGACTTCGCGCCGGGTGACGCCATCCCTCCGAACGACGTCCTGCTGTTTTCCGATGCGCAAAGACGAAACGACCAGGCAGAGGATGCCGCGCAGACGGCCCCTGCCCCGTTCGACCCGTTGGCCGAGATCGAATGGTCGCCAGTGTGGTCGCTGCGCGATGACAGGTTCAAATATCTGCCGACCAGCCTGCTCTACTTTTTCTATAGCGGTCCGGCTGCGTTCCAGGCGGACTCCAATGGCTGCGCTGCCGGCAACACGCTGGAAGAGGCGATCGTGCAGGGCTTCCTCGAACTGGTCGAGCGCGACGCCTATGCGATCTGGTGGTACAACCGCTCGCAGCGCGCGGAAGTCGATTTCAGCCAGTTCAACGACTCCTATGTCAGCGATCTCAAGGCGCAATTGGCCGACGCCGGGCGCAGATTGTGGGTACTCGACGTCACCAGCGATCTTGGCATCCCCACCTATGTCGCCATCCTGCACTGGATGCAGAACGGCCAGGAGAATATCGAGTTCGGCTCCGGTGCGCATTTCGACAAGCGCATCGCCATGCTGCGCACGCTGACGGAACTGAACCAGTTCCTGTCGATCGGCCTGATGGGCGGCGGCAGCGGCGAAAAGCCCAGCCTCGACGGCACGACGCCATTGCACCTGCCCGACTACCCGTTCCTGATCCCCGACAACACCGTCAATATTCCGGCCATCTCGGACTTCGGTCCGCTCGACACCACGCGCAGCCAGGTGCTCGCCTGTGTCGAGATCGCAAAGCGCGCAGGGCTCGACTTTCTCGTCCTCAATCAGACACGGCCGGATGTCGAAGTGCCGGTGGTCCGGGTTATTGTGCCTGGATTGCGGCACTTCTACCGGCGCTTCGGGCCGGGCCGGCTGTATGACGTTCCGGTCAAGCTCGGCCTGCGTGATCAGCCCATTCCGGAAAGCGAGCTGACGCCGTTCCTTCCCCATAGCTAAAGGGCTATGGCGTTTTCAAACGACGTGGAGATCGGTTCGCGTGAAGAAAACGCATCGAAACAAGAAGCCAAAGCCGGGCTCGATCAAAGTCAGAAAGGCTTCGCCCCGCGCGCGCGCTCCCGCAAAGAAGAAAGCGCGGAAGACCGTAACGGCGGCCGCTGTTTACGCCCGGTTGAGTGATCACGTCGCGCTCGAAACGCAAGCCGATGGCAATCTTGCCGCCGGCTTCGACGGCTACGCGATCCCGATGGGAAAATTCAGCACCGCCGCGATTGAACGTGCAAGGGATTTGCGCTCCGGCCTTGCACTCGATGCCTTTTCAGCGAACGGCAATGCGGTCGAGAGAGAAATCGATGTGCTGGTCCGGCGGCTGGCCCGAAGCGGTCTTCTGGAATATTGCCTGGCGCAACCACGGAGTGCCAAGGATCCGGATGCCAAGGATCTGGTCGTCATCGAGCCGCAGATGCCTGACTATTGGCCGCAGACGCCGAAGCTCTCAAATGGCGATCGGGTCGTGCTGTCGCGATTTGCCTATCTGCGCCGCCGCAGCGGCGAAATGGTCCTGGAGTCACCGCGCGCCGGCGCCTTGTTCAGGATTGGCGACCCGAAAGTGGCTTCGGCGCTGGTGGCGCTGGCAAAGCCGCAAACCATCGCAAAGCTGCGCCGGCAGGAGGGCTTTCCCGGGATCGAGCTTCTCGCCCTGCTGCTGGACTGCCAGATCCTTTTCAAGGCCGAACCCGGCAGCGACGGGCTGCGCGCCGATGAAGGTGACGACAACCTCGTTCTCTGGGACTTTCACGACCTCTTGTTTCACACCCGCAGCACCGAAGGCCGGCAAGCCAATCCGCTCGGCGGGCTTTACCCCTATGCCGACGTCATGCCGCCGCCGCCCGCGGTACGGCCGAGTTGGCGGGGGGAAAAAATCGATCTCGGCGAACTCACGGCTGCCTCTTGCGAACCGGAAACGGCCTTCACAAGGTTATTGCGCACCCGCCATTCGACGCGCGATTTCGACAGCCAGCGGCCGATCACTCTGACCGAGCTTGCTCGCTTTCTGGGTGGCACGGCCCGCGTTCTTTCAAAGTGGCAGAGCCCACTCGATTTCGGCGACGGCGAGGAAGGGCCGCTGATCGATTATACAACAAGACCCTATCCGTCAGGCGGCAGCAGCTATGAACTCGAGGTCTACCTTGCAGTAGCCAATTGCGACGGGCTTGCGCGTGGTTTCTATCATTACGATGCGGATCAGCATGCGCTGACCCCGATCAAGGTACGCCCGCAGGATCTGGAGACGATGCTCACGGCCGCGGAATTCGCCATGGACGCATCCGCCGTGCCGCAGATCCTGGTGACGATTACAGCCCGGTTCAGCCGGGTCTCATGGAAATACAGCTCGCTCGCCTATTCGTTGATCCTCAAGGATACAGGCGTGCTGATGCAGACGTTTTACACGATGGCGGCAGATATGGGCCTCGGCGGATGCGCCATCGGAACCAACAATATCGACTTGTTTGCCAAAATGACCGGCCTCGAATTCCATGTCGAAGGCCCGGTCGGTCAGTTCGCCGTCGGTCGCGGCATTCAGGACACAACAGACAGGCGGTGAACGATGGATAAGCCCGACGGCAATTCCAGGAAGAATTCAGGCGGAAGCTCGAGCCGACGCCCGGCAGTCGCGGGGCTCGTTATCGCCATCGTGCTGCTGGTGGTCGGACTATGGCTGGCTCATGAGCTGACGGCGGCCAGCAAGATGCAGGATTGCCTGATGTCAGGCCGCACCAACTGCAACGTGATCGAGCCGGCCCGATAGGCTGCGCTGACAACGCGGGCCATAGCCGTTTCAGGGCCAAGTAGATACCGGCTCACGTGAAGAAGAAAACGCGTCAAGACAAAAGCCGGAGCCCGGTTTTGACGCCGTCAAACCGGGCTCCGGTGCGACCTGAAAGCTAGTTGCAGGGATGGCGCCGGCCGTCCTGTCCGCGATAGTTGGCGGTGGACTGCTCGCAATGGCGGCCAAAGCCGTCATAGATTCCATATGGCCTGCCATTGACCGGGTAAACTACGCGATCCGGCGGCACGTTGGTGCCGGGATAAAAATCGGGCGGCCCGTAATTGTGCAGGTAGATCTCGTCCGCGGTCTGCGTATGCCGGTGATGATGGATATGCATGTCGGCGTCAGCAGCGAATGACGGCGCGGAAGCCGTGAGCAGGATCGCTGCGATAGCCCAAAACCTCGTTTGCATTGGTTGTCCTCGTGATTCGGCGGGCCATCATCCGGTTCGGTCTTCCCGGAGTCAAAGCCTTCGGTCGATCTTGCGGCAGTGTTTCCTAACGCCTCAATGAGAGCAACAAAAAGCAACAAATAGCCGCGGTTTTCTCATCAAGAGTGCTCAAATCAGCACATTTCAGCGAGCAGGATTCTGATATCCGCAAGGCCTGCCACCCGGGCGGCTGGAATGGTGGCAGCAACTCCCACGGCTGCTTTTGCTATAAATCGGATCATCCGAGGACCTCGATTTCCCATGGTCACACGCAGTTGATACTGATCGCCTGACCGGCGCCACACCTTCCCTCAAGATGCCGTCGCTGCCCGCACGGGCCTTTGCAAAAAATCCGGAGCATGATTTGTCGAATACCTTCTGGATCGGCCGGTCCGGTGCGCTTGTCGCGCTACTCCTGACCAGCACGCCGTTCGCCTTGGCGCAATCAACGCCCGCGATGGAGGCATGGGACGCCAACCACGACGGCGTCTACACCTGCGATGAATGGCAGCGCTATCTCGATCGCATGTTCAACCTGGCCGACCGCAACCATGATGGACGCCTTGATCCGTCGGAATTTGCAACGGTCCGCAGGGCAGCACCGATACTTGCCGATGCCGATTTCGGCTATTTCGACGAAAACCAGGATGGCAGGATCACGCATGAGGAATTCGTCGGAAAGCCCAGCGAATTCATCCTCAACCACGATCGCAACGGCGACTGCCGCGTTACGCCGGACGAGATGAAGCCAGCTGAAAACACCAATGCGCCGAAGCAGCCGATGCGAGGCCACGGGCACTGAAGGCGAGCCGCCAATGAATCCAAACTCCGCGACGTAAACGCCGGTGAATTCGGGCGATGCTACCAGGGCCGCTTGTAGCGATGTTCATCGTGAACGCCCTGCCGGGTGTTCGGCGCCTTTGGAAAGACCGTTGTTTGGAAAGCTCGCGACAAGGTTTGAGAGCAAACAGGTCGACGCGCATTTTTCGTGTTGCGACGGCCTCACTCAGAGAGGCGCTCCTCGCTCAACAGCCAGGAATGGATCACGCGCCACTTGTCACGTCCCCTTGATTGGAAGTTCAGGAGCGGAGAACGCGTATCCTGCAATTCAAAAAAGAACTTGAGCGACTCTCTGCCGGTCGGGCCGCCGGGCTCGATCCTTTGCGCTTCAAGCCAGCGATCCCATTCCTGGATAATCAGTCCTCTTACTTCCTTCTGTCTCATCAGAACACGCGTCCTCAACCGCAAGGTGAGCCTTTGAGGGCTCAGGGGTGGTCGCGCTGGTCTGATCTATACGGAAGCGCCGATCTCGGAATGAGACCGGCTGTGGAGGGAGAAAGGCAATTGGCCTGCCGCCGCGCCAATTGGCTGCCCTTCTGCTTCTATTGTTCCATCAAGAATTTAAATGTTTCTGAACATGTGCAACTACTTTCGCTCAGGATTTAGCATGTCAGATGATCTGCACCGGCCGGTATTGGATGCGCGTTTCACAAAGGGAGCTCCGGCCGATCCGTCTCGATCGGCGATACCTGCCGTCGGCAGGGCAGCAGGGACGGTCCAGCGCCAAGCCAGGATTGGCCGTCCCCGCAGACACGGCTCGCTTTGAAACGACATTTGACGGCCCGCCGGCGCTCGCCGGTTCACGCCCGCCGGCAGGAACGCCAAGTAAGTATTTGAAATCTTTGGTCGGGGCAGCTGGATTCGAACCAACGACCTGCAGTACCCAAAACTGCCGCGCTACCAGGCTGCGCTATACCCCGACGTCCCCGTCTATGTCGATAACACGCTTCATTCGCCGCCAGCAAGAAGCCAAACCGCCCCTCAAGCCCCGCCGCTCAATGACAGGCCCGATCGGTCGTCCCCCGCCAGCCGGGAGGACAGGCCTCTTCCGCCCGAAGGAGGCTTAATGGCCGTTGAAGAGCGGATGCACCACGCGGTCCCCGGGCTCGATACCATATTTCTGGGCCGTGCCGGCAACGACCTCCAGCACCCCTTTGACCGGCCCATTCGACGGGATGATCCTGGTCGATAGCGGTTCGGTGTTTTCGGCAATCCGCAGGATCCGGCCGTCGGCCCGGATGAAAATCATGTCGAGCGAGACATAGGTGTTCTTCATCCACATCGAAACTTCCTGTTCCGGCGAGAAATCGAACAACATCCCTTTCCCGTCCGGCACCTCCTTGCGGTACATCAGGCCCGTGGTCTTCTCCTCCTCGGTCGTCGCCATTTCCACCGAGAACGTATGGACCCCGCTCTTGGTCACGATCTCCAGCGGTTGGACACTAGCCGCCCTGGTTTCGCCAGTGCCAAAGGCGCAGAGCGCCACCAGTGACGCGACAACCCAGATCCAAGCCCGCAGACGGCACCGGCCAACGACACGATCAAAATTCATGGATACCACTTGACCCAAACCCGATTGATTTCGCCCGGCCCGACCCAGACCGGACGATCGTGGCAAATAGCAGACAGCCAACACCGCCGCGACACCATTTTCGCAGGTGCCGGGCCATGATTTCGGGCGGGTAACGCGGAAGTGTGATGCGCCTAATGCGAGGATAAGGCAGGCGATCCGTTCTCGGGATAAATCTCGGCTGCCATCATGCCCTTTGAGCCGGGTCCGAACCGGACCAGCACATATTGACCGGGACGCAGCTCCGTCATTCCAAAACGACGCAAGGTCTCCATGTGGACAAAGATGTCCGGTGTTCCCTCGCCGCGGGTCAGGAAGCCGAAGCCGCGCAGCCGATTGAACCACTTGACCTGGGCCCGCTCCAATCCGCTGGTCGCGGTGACGCTGACATGGGTTCGTGGAGGCAGCATCTGCGCCGGATGGATCGCCGTGGACTCGTCCATCGAGAGGATCCGGAAGGCCTGATAGCCTTTCGCCCGCTGCACGCATTCGCAAACCAGCCGCGCCCCCTCATAGGCCGTCTGGTAGCCATCACGTCGGAGCACGGTGACGTGCAGGAGCACGTCCGGCCAGCCATTGTCAGGGACGATGAAACCATAACCCTTCGAGGCATCGAACCATTTGATGACGCCGCTGATCTCGACGAGGTTGGCACTGCCGCCAATGCCCAACGCATCAATCATCGGGTCGCGGCTCGGAGCACCCGGGAATTCGTCAGGTCCAAGTCTGCGGCTCGGCCCTGTCGCGTTCGACGACAAGGCTCCTAACTTCTTAGACTCAAATCCGTCCGACCCCATGACCCCGGACCCCGCACTTCATCATTATGGCCCATCCTTGACGAAGATGGTGCCGCTCACGCGCTCATTGAGGACAATTCACGACAACGACGCGCGAATCTCTCGAATCAAAAGATAACACTCCCGCTCGCGGCGCATAGCTAAAAAAACGAATCTGTCAGGAGCTATGAACAATCTTGCGCGGTGACGAATCAACCGGGCATCAATTAGCGATAAATGGCCCAAGCGTCTCACCGATGTCGTGGCGGATGACCAGATCGGCAATATCATCCTGATCGGTGGGCTCGTTGTTGATGATCACCAGCCTGGCGCCGCTTTCCTTGGCCATCAGCGGAATGCCGGCAGCCGGCCACACCACCAGGGATGATCCGATCGCAAGAAACAGATCACACTGCTGCGCAAGCTCAGCGGCGCGACGCATTGCCTCCTCCGGCATCTCTTGGCCAAACGAGATGGTCGCGGTCTTGATCGGTTCGTCGCAGGCGATGCAATCGGGCGGTGATCCGATCGCGTCGAAGCGCTGCTTGATCCAGAGCAGATCGTAAGCCCGGCCGCAGCCGATGCAACGGGCATAAGTCGTATTGCCATGAAGTTCCACAACATCATCTACCGCAAAGCCTGACATCTGATGCAGATTGTCAATGTTCTGAGTGACGATCGCAGGGATCTTGCCGGCCTTGTAGAGCGAGGCCAGCGCGCGGTGACCTCGCCCTGGTCGCGCAGCGGCAAAGGTCGGCTCCATCGCAAAGCGCCGGCGCCACGCCTCAGCCCGCGCTTCGGAACTGGCAACGAATTCATCGAATGGAATCGGACGATTGCGAGTCCATAATCCACCGGGGGAACGGAAATCGGGAATGCCAGATTCAGTTGAAATGCCGGCGCCGGTGAAGGGAACAATCATCGATGCCTCGGCGATCATCCCGCCGAGTTGCTCCACAGCGCTGCCAAGATCCGATGCAATCACGCGGCTATCCGAAAGTCTAATCGCAGAGATTATAAATCAATCCTGCGAACGGCGGGAGCCGGTTCTTCGTCGCCGAGTAGAGGCCGAACGCAAAAGGATCATGATCCGGTTCAATTTCGACGGATCATGATCCCTGCCGTGACGATCTGAATGTCAGCCGAGGCGGCCCGCCGTAATCGACGCGGACATTGTGCCGCAGTCGATTGCTCACGCGGCCTTGGCCACGGGGTCCTTCGCCTCCTCGCTATTTCTCTCGTCGCTCTTTTTGACTTTCGCAGCCGGCGCCGCAGCTTGAGACTTCTTCGCAGGCTTGCCGTACTGGGAGAGCTTCTCCAGCTCGGCTTCGAGCTCGGCCTGCCGTGCCGCAACCTTCTCGGCAAGCTTCTCAACCGCATGATCGCGCAAGCTTGCGAGCTCTTCGATACTCAGTGCATCCAAATCAATCTTCGCCATACAGGCCTCCCCAATCTCGGTTTTGGCTACCGGGAAGGCCTGCGAGCCACAAGCACGGCAGCACTCTTATCCACCGCCAACCTCACCTGCAAGTGTGATCCACACCTATTCCGGTGTGTCCCATTCACGCCCTAATCCCAACAGCCAATACTGGTGGGACCCGAATCAAAATCAAAAAGGATGGGCGATGACTGAACAGAGCGAACGTCTTGCACGCGCCCGGGCCGAGATCGCGGCACGCGTCGAGCGCTTCAAAGCCACGCAAGAAAAATTCCAGCGTGAGCGCGAGGAATATTGTACGAGCACGCTCGAGAGCGCGCGGGACGGATCCTCTCGCCGGAGATCGTGGACGGACCTGGTGACGTTGTAGCTGAAGGCGTGCGGCCCAGAAGGCCTGGATACAGCACGCTCTCTTTGTCGGTGCATCTTCACGACGCTCAAGAAAAAAGCCCGAAGGTTGCTTCGGGCTTTTTGCAAGGTCACCAACGGCGCCAATAACGATGGTGCCAATAATAGGGACCACCGTAATAAGCGTAGGGACCGGGGCCGTAATAGGCCGGCCCGTAGTAGGGCGGACCGTAATAGCGGGGGCCGTAGTAATACGGCGCGTAGTATGCTCCGGCCGCACCGGCGGCGAGCGCGCCAGCAGCCAAGCCGAACGCCAGACCGGGGCCGATGCCGCGCGCTTCAGCGGGCGGAGCGCTGATGGCGGTGGTGCCGACGGCAGCCGCCGTCGCCAGGATAGCCAAGGTCTTCTTCATGCTGTTCTCCTCCATTGAAAACCTCAGGCTACTAACGTCGGGCTTTTCCAATGGTTGCACGGAACTTTCGCCTGCTGCGATCAATGGGCAATCACCAGAACCAGCGCGAGCACAACGGCGCCGATCAAGCCCGCAGCGAAAATAGCCCGGCGGGCCGGCGTGTTCAGGATGATTACGCCTCCTCGCGCCTTTTCGGCCGGATATGGTTTTTGAGCCATGACGCACCTCCTCATGGGTCAAACGCCGAAGAGCCTGGTCGTTCCGCCGTTGCAGGTCGCGAGCGGTCGATGCAGCAAAAAGTTTCCGAACCATTTGCCATTGCACGGACATCGCCGTCGCTGAACCGTTTCGATTGCCGGTTCTATGGCAAGCATTGCTTGGCAAAGATGTTCGTCAAGGCGGTGCTGCTGTTCGAGCCCGCCGCGCGGCAGAGGGTTGTGGACACCGGAAGCAGTGCCAGCATCGATCTGCTTCCGCTCATCTCGCGCCCGGCTACGCCGGATTTAGCGGCCCGGCTCTCGATTCATCGGACGAGCCCAGCATAGATCGATCTTCCGGCCTTCTCTCGGGCTCCCGGTAAGCTTTCGCCGGGCCGCCCTACTTCGGAGGCTGCAGGCCGGGACTGTTCGCCCATTTGTCGATATTTTCGGCCGCTGTGCCGGGGCGCGCGGGTTGTTTGGGCTCTTTGGGCTTGCGGGGCAGCTTGATCTCTTTGTCCATCGGCATCTCCCTGCCCAACAGTCTACTCCCCGAACCTGACCGCGCAATGAACAACGAGTTGATTTCGTTTTCATTTTTACTCATTTGGCGGGTCGCGAGCGACTCGTGGAACCAACGCGGGTTGAGCCGAGTTAGTGATTTACTCAATTAGCCGACTTTGAGGCACGGTGATGACGGAGCCGCGTGGCGAACGACTGCAGATCATGCTTTCGCCGGAAGAGCTCGCGGTGATCGACGACTTCCGTTTCAAACATCGAATGCCGACGCGCGCCGCCGCCGTGCGCGAGCTGTTGCGCCTTGGCCTGACCGTCGATGTCGTCGATGGCGACGGGCAGAAATCAAGCCAATATGGTGTCGTCAGTCGCGGGCTGACGCCCGCCGAGGGCGATAACAGCGCTGCGAGCGAATAATTTTTATTCAAGGAACGACTTGGCTTTACGGACATTGAGTAGGTGGAGTTATCCACTCAATCGATGGGACGCCCGTGATTTTCAAATGGCTCAAACGACGGCACCGGGACGACGAGCCACCGCCGCCGCCCAAGCATGAAGACAATACCAGCATGGCGCATCTGGTGCGGCTGCTGCAGGAAGAGCGAAAGGAGCCCGCCGAATAGCCGGGCCTCCCGTCTGTTGTTGTTACCACAAACATGCAACCCAGGCATTCCGGAACCAATTTCGAAGCGGCGATTTGAGGCGATATGCAGTGGATTGAAGCCCTCATCAATGTCACCGCCTTTGCCGGATTCATTGGCGTGGCGACGCATTGGCCGCAAGGTGACTGCCAGGGGACCGCCCATGAACGATAGGACGAGTCCAGAGGGCACCGCTTTGTGTGATAACGTAGATCACAGATCGCAAGCCCCCCGTTACTCGTCCGGAGGATCGAGGCAGGGCATCCGGGAATCTTTGAACCTTTTGTCCAGTTCCCAGACACATCAATGCTGGGGATTTCAGGGCCCAGTAAATAGCGCAGCGCCACCTTAGCGAACATATTCCGCTTCGGTGGCGCTGTTGCTTTCCGGATTTATGCTTCCACACGACGCTGACGGCGACGCGCCCTTGCAAATCCCCAGACGCTGTCGGCTGAAAACCCCGCCACCATCAAGGTGCGGGGTTTTCTCTTTGTAACGAGATGGAAAAGCCAGTGCGGCTGCCGCGGCAATCGACGCGCGGACGCCGTCGCATCTGGATACCCCTAATCGGCGAGCTTCTTTAATGTCGCCCGAAAGCTCAGGCTGCGATTTCCCGAAAGCGTCGTGCCGAACACCTCGGCGCGGTCGCCGGCAAAGGTACCGGAAAATCCGCTGGTGACTTCCTGGCCGCCGAACAATGGTCTAACGAACGGATCCGAATAGGGCGTGTGCTGATTGGTGCTGAGCTGCCCCTTCCAGGTACCATCACCGACCGTATAGGTACCGACAGACCAGAAATATGGGCCGCCCCCGATCAACACTCCGTCACGCAGAATGAGCACGCCGCGATCACGGCCTTTCACGCCGTCGAGCATGTGGATGTGGATCGAATAGAGTCCATTTTGCATCGGAATGGCCATCGCTCTCCGATCGGAACAATACTGCTCGCATGGACGAGCGTCGAGAACGACAGCAAGACGGCACGCGCCGCCAAAGGTTCAAAGTGAAACACCCCGCCCTTTCAGGCGGGGTGCGCTCACACCAGGGACGGTACGCATACTCTCTACCCGGCCCGCACTCAGCATGGCCTCGAAGAATTAAAAAAATGAAAAACGCCGCACGATCCAGTTGGCAATGTCAGCGCGATTGACCTGCTGCGATGATCTCCGGGCGCGGCCTGAACTCCGGCCTGGGATTAACTTCAAAGAAACGGATGATCTCGCGGCACGGCTCACACCGGAACAGACCGGGCGCTTCGGCTGTCATGGCTTTGCTGCAGGTTGGACAGGCTGGAGACATGCTAAGATATCGATGAGAGACAACTGCGCTCGGCACGAAAAAGCCTGTAGGCATCAATCGCCTTGTTGGAGAGCAGCAACTGACGTCGCTCGCCGTGGCGCACCATCGTCTCCACCGTGTTGAGAAGGAACAGGCTCGCAGTCTCGCCATCGCCAAGTTCGCCGCTACCTTCGAGATAGTCCCAGGCGATCTGTATAGAGTTCTCGATCAAACACGGTAACGGCAGCGGCTCATTCATGATGGCAGAACGCTACATGCGCAGGAGAGTTCCAGCTTGATGGCGTTCTCACCTCGCCCGTCGCCTTGAAACATTCTTGCCGACCCCGCGTTGGCGCGGGATGTCAGATGCATATGATTATTTCATGTCCCACGCGGTTGCCGCCGTGCAGAAGGCTCGCGCGATGCCGTCCAGCCATCTGAAGCGCAAGCAACGAACGGTCGCCCGCGTCTATCACCTGCTGGCGAAGGAATCAGCTTACGCGCCTAACGTTCATCACCTCGATGATTTTCGCGCTGCCAAAAGGCTTCAGAGGCAGATCGACGGCGGTTGTTAAATCCCTCGACGGCCGAAACTGATTTGGGTTCAGGAACGCTCCTCGCTCGCAGGCGTTGGTCAGCGAGCGATAGACGGGGGAGAAATCCACCGGCAGTATCAGCTCACAAGCCCTGCCAGTTACTGCAAAACTGGCGGGGTTTAATTTTGGAGGCACTCATGCCCATTTCCGCACTCCTGGCGAGGATCCGGAAGCTTGTTCCGTCACCTCAAGATGATCGTTATCAGCAGATCAAAGACGGTTTTGGCGATGGTACCTTTCGGCCTCCAATCACGCCCATGACCGATCAAGAGCTCAGCATGGCGATTTCCGAATTCCTTAAAGCGTCACCCGGCGCAGAGACAAATGCCGCGCTGGCCAAACGCTTCAATCCCTGACTCGGCTTTCCCAAGGGCTTACCGCCCCTCAGGACTTGCCCCCCAAGACTTGCCGATACGGAACGTTTACGCAGGTCGGCAGTTGACGAAGCGAGCTTCCCCAAGTTGCTCACGTCAAGGGAAAGGCCCCGTCTCCCCCGCGGGGCTTTTTCTTTGATACCGCGATCTTTCCATTCCGACTTTGCTGCCAAACCCCGGCCCGGTAATGGGGTAACCTTATGTTCATCCTTAACTGGGTTTTGCGTGCTTAACCATGCGCAACGGAACAATCGTCATTAGATAGACGAATGACGAGAGAATTTGACTTGGTGGATTATGGACGACGAATTTTTGAAGAAGCGCGCACGCCAGGTTCGGGAGTTGGCGGAGAAGGCAGATATCTTCACCAGGCGGCGGCTGATCATCCTGGCTGACGACTACGAAAGGCAGTTGAAGAAACCGACCGGCTCAATCCCGCCGACCATGTTCGACAAAAAAGCCAGCAGCTTTTCCGGTTCTGATTGAATCGGACGCGTCTTCCTCGCGCAAACCGCCATCCATCCCGGACCTGGTCCGGGACAGGCTTTCGCTCGAAAACGCTTCTAGCAGGACCGATTTCGCGAACGCGAGAAGTCCACGCCAGGACAGGTGCAGCACCACCTCGTGGTGCCGCAATCCCTTACCGCCCTTGACCAGACCAAGATCCCGGATCACGCAATAGTGGCCGCTGCTCATTCGAGCCAGCCGGGCATTTTCGAATCTCCGCATTTTGCAAGCATGCATCACGGAAGGAATCCGTCAAATCCACATCCATGCCCGAGGTCATGACAAAATAGGTGCGCCCCTGCCCTTTGAGGCGTTTTACTGCTATTTACTGGCCCACCCGAACCCGACGGCACAATCTCCAAACGTTCAAGGGAGCAAGAACATGCGCTATCTCCACACCATGCTGCGCGTCCGCAATCTCGATACCGCGCTGAAATTCTATCGGGACGCCCTCGGATTGAAGGAGGTCCGCCGCGTCGACAACGAGAAGGGCCGCTTCACGCTGCTGTTCCTGTGTGCGCCGGAGGACGTCGAACAGCTCAAGAACCTGCCGCAGACGCGCGGCGCGCCGCTGGTCGAGCTCACCTACAACTGGGATGAGGAAAAATATGGCGAGGACCGCTATTTCGGCCACCTCGCCTACGAGGTCGATGATATCTATGCAACCTGCGAGCGCCTGATGAAGCTCGGCGTCACCATCAATCGCCCGCCGCGCGACGGTAACATGGCGTTCGTCCGCTCGCCTGATCTGCATTCGATCGAACTGCTGCAGAAGGGTGATCCGAAGCCGCCGGCCGAGCCCTGGGCTTCGATGCCGAATACCGGCCACTGGTAAGGGCGGCGAGGCTCGGCGGAACAAGCCCTTGCGCTGCGTGTTACTTCTCAACGAGAGCTGAGGAGGAAAATCATGGCGCGAGGACTGTTGCTTTGGCTTCTGGGCGTGCCGATACCGGTGATCATCCTGTTGTGGTTATTCTTTGGCCGCTGAGGTCGATCAAACCCCCTGCCAATGAAAGGCCCCGCCTGTCGCGGGGCCTTTTTTGCATGGCTCCCTTTTTACAACGCGGTGCGCGCCGGCGAATTTTCCGATATGACGCCTGCCAGCTGGAGCAACGGGACAATGGGAGAAGGCGCGTGCCGGAGAAAAAGGGACAGATCACGATTTGGGGACGGGCCAACTCCGTCAATGTGCAGAAGGTGCTGTGGTGCTTGAGCGAGCTTGATCTCGCCTATGAACGGATCGACGCCGGCATGGCATTCGGCCGTAATAACGAGCCCGAATATCTCGCGATGAATCCCAACGCGCGCGTCCCGACTCTGGTCGACGGCGATTACGTACTGTGGGAATCGCACTCGATCATGCGCTATCTGGTGCTCGCCTATCGGCCGGATTCGCCGATCTATCCGCAAGCGCCGAAACGGCGCGCTGCGGTCGACCGCTGGCTGGACTGGGTGCTCTCGACCGTGCAGCCGGCCGATCGTCCGGTGTTCTGGGCGCTGGTGCGCACCCCACCAGAGCAGCGCGATATGGTAGCGATCCAGAAGGATGCCGACGCCGAGGCCCTGGTCTGGAAAATCGCCGATGCGCAACTTGCAACGCGGCGTTTTCTCGAGGGCGACGATTTCACGATCGCCGATATCGCGGTCGGAGCCTTCGCGCGCCGCTGGCTCCGCGTCGAAGGCATCAGCAAGCCGAAGCTGCCGAATCTCGACCGCTGGTTTGCAGAACTGGAAAGCCGTCCCGGCTTTCGGCAACATTTGGCGAAGCCGATGACCTGAGCCTGATCGGTTCTCAATCAATCAGAACCCGGTTTTGGATTCTTGCTTCTAGCGAATCGATTTCCGCTTCGCTCGAAAACGCCATCGGGCTTTGCCGCAGCGAGGGCTGCCCTAAAATCCGCCGCGCTCGGCCAGCAGAACGCAGACGACGACCGCCAGCGTCACGGCGGTCGCCGCCAATCGCGCGGTCCAGCTCAGCCTGCGGCCGATCCACCACAGCATCGCGCAGCACATCACCACGGGAACGATGAGATCGGGTCGCATGGATCTTGCGCCGATCAGCGTGTTGTGCCGCTGCCGACACCGACGCTGACCGCGCCGCCGAGCTTGATGCAGGTGTCACTGCCCTCAGCCTTCACGAAGCCTGGGCCGTAGGCCGCGCAGGATCTGCCGGTACTGGCGCCCTTGACCGGGAGCGTCTTGCTCCAAGGCGTGGCGTAATCCGGTTTGCGACGGCCCGCCGGGTCGGCCAGCGCCGTCGAGGCGGCGATAGCCGCAAAGAGCATGAGCAGAACCACGGTTCGCATGACCCTGTTTATCGCGGCCGACGTGATTTTGCCACCCGATGGCCAAGCGCCGGATCTGGGAGCCCCCTCCGCCAAGCCTGCTGTCAGAGCCTGGCTCTGCCTCCACGCTTTAAAAATCGCTGTAACCGCGATGGAATCACAGGCTTATTTTGGCTGCTGGAACATTCCGGTTTGCCCCCAAAAGCCTGCTCCGCTCGACTTGCCCAGCCGGGCAAAGCCCACTATACGTTGCCCGGCCGTCGCGCTAACGGCCCATGGCCTAGCTCCCTTCGTCTATCGGTCAGGACGCCACCCTTTCACGGTGGAGAGAGCGGTTCGATTCCGCTAGGGAGCGCCAATAAAATCAAAGACTTAGGACGACCTTTCGTCGACCGCAAAGGTCGCAAGCCTAAAGCTGTAGCTCCCGCCCAGCCGGCAGATTGTCACCCGCGCAGCGGTCGAAGCAGAAGCTTCGGAACGGGACCGATCCCATACGCAACCTTAGCGGACCAACCAGTTCGGTTCGGCGTGGCTGGCTGACGTCAGCGTGTGCCGCGAACCGAGGCGAAGCGGCCGAGCGAGGCGCCACGCGGCGGAAGGGTCGTATTGACCGGCGCGCATGGTCCGTAACCGAATTCATGCCGTTGCAATTGTCCTGCCTTGGCAGCCGGGCCTTCCGGCCGCGCGGAGTGGTGCTCGTCTGAAAGCTTGGCCACCAGCGTGCGCAGGCGCCTGTTCTCGATCTCAAGCTCCTTCAGATGGCGAAGGGCGGCAGACGAGAGGCCGCCATAGCGCTTGCGCCACCGATAGAACGTACGCAGCGATATCCCGGCTGTGCTGCAAATTTCGGCAATCGAGATGCCCGCATCCGCCTCGCAGAGAAGGAATAAAATTTCATGCTCGGTGTGCGAGGAATGCCGCATGGGCGTAGATCCATATCTTGCCGGCGAGGACTTTATCGCATGAATCCCAGGAAGTTGGTAGGGGGCGATCAAGTCCGGCCTTCGTGGAATAGCGTGGGACGCACGCGATTCCTCTACGGCAATAGCATCAAATTGCGTCAGCCACGTACCATGCTAAATGGCAAAATTGACATTAAGCTTTGTAAGACAAGGACTTTGCCGGAGGCTTGAGCAACGCTGAATACTATTTGGCGTTGCCTCATCGAAAGTGATGACCTGAAATCCGGTCGTACTCGAAGATAAGAGGTACGACCCATGACCAGGATTTCACGGCGCTTGTTCCTTGGAGCCACAGGGCTCGGGGCGACGTCGCTCGCAATGCCGGCGATCGTGCGCTCCGCCAACGCGGCCGGCGGCACCGTCAAGATCGGCTGCCTGTTCTCCTCTTCCGGAACCATGGCGAATATCGAGGGGCGCCTAAACTATGTGGTCCGCATGGCAGCCGACGAGATCAATGCCAAGGGCGGCGTCAACGGGCGCACCATCGAGGTCACCGTGTCAGATCCAGCCTCGGACTGGCCGCTCTATGCGCAGATCGGCAAACAAATGCTGGAGCAGGAAAAGGTCGCGGCACTCTTCGGCTGCTGGACCTCGGTATCCCGCAAAAGCGTGCTGCCGGTGGTTGAACAGGAAAAGGGGCTTTTGTTCTACCCGCTTCACTTCGAAGGCGAAGAGAACTCCCAGAACGTCGTCTACGTCAATTCGCCCCCCGCAAGCTCCGTCCTGCCCGCCGTCGATTATCTGATGAGCGATGATGGCGTCAGCGCCAAGCGTTTCTTCATGCTCGGCTCAGACTACGTGTGGCCGCGCACGATCAACAAGCTGCTCAAGGGTTACTGGAAGACCAAGGGCATAACCGAGAGCGCCTGGAAGGAAGAATATGTCCCACTGGGCTTCTCAAACTTTCAGACTCTGGTGAATCAAATCCGCACCTTCGCGGACGCCGGCGGCGGAAAGCCGATCGTCGTTCTGACCGTCGTGGGTTCATCAATTCCGGACTTCCTTCGCGAGTTCGCCAACCAGGGCATCAAGGCGACGGACGTTCCGGTACTTGGTCTCGATATGGTGGAGGCAGATCTCGAGGGGCTCAACACCGAACCTCTTGTCGGGCATCTCAACTGCTGGGCCTATCTGCAGAACGCCAAGGGCCCGACCAACGTCGCCTTCCTCAAGCAGTGGGCCGACTACGTCAAGGCGAAGTCGGTGCCGTTCAAGGCCGACGTGGCTATCGATCCAATGGTTTCGGCCTATGATGCCGTCCATTTGTGGGCGATGGCCGCCGCGAAGGCCAACTCCTTCGACGTTCCCGAAGTACGCAAGGCTTTCGCGGGTCTGACCTTCGATTGCCCGTCAGGTTACAAGATCAAGATGACGGCGGAGAACAACTATGTCGCTCGGGGCGTCTTCATCGGCTCGGTTAACGAGAAGCAGGGCTTCGACGTCCTGTGGCAATCCAAGGACACGCCCAAGCCCGTCCCATTCAGTCCCTACACGTGATGTATAGCCGCATGGCAGGCCGGGCCGCTGAGGTAGTCCGGCGACGCTACGGCCTTTAGACAGAATGCGTTACTTTCGCGCCACTGTCCTCTTTATCTTAACGGTGCTGGCGAGTTCCCAATCATGGGCTGCCGGCACGGAGCAGCGAGCCGATCTGATCACGAAGTTATGCGGTGACGCTGCCGCCGTCGGCGACGCCGGTCGTTCGTTGATCGGCCTGGCTGCAAATGGATCGTCCGATGATCGCTCCTGGGCGGCATCGATCAGTTCGGCACTTATTGAGCGAAAGTTCGTCTGCGATTCCTCCGGCGCCGTCATTCTGACTGCCAGTGGCTCCCTTGACGCAGCGACGCGGACCCAGCGCAGCCCAGGCGACGGAAATCGGTCTCCGTTTCTCAATCTCAGGAACCGGGCCGTGTTCGAGACCGCTCAGGCCGCCCTCATGCTGCGCGACGGCCAGGACGTGGCGCACCGCGAAGCTGCGCTTCGCACGCTGGAGCGCCGGACCTCAACCCTGCCCGAACAATTATTCGATACGGCGATCCACGACGAACCCGATTCCAGTCTCAAGTCTCAGATTGCGGCAGTAGCGCAAACCGCAGCGCTGAATTCGTCAGATCTTGGCAAACGGATCGCCGCGATTGAGCACATTGCGGCAATGCCAAGCCGGAGAACACTCGGTCTGGTCGGCCCGCTGGTCAAGGATCCAGCCTACACGTCCAATGTCGCGTTCCGACGCGCGGTAGATGCCGCCATTACGCGCATCAACCGCGGCATAGCGATCGGCGATACCCTGGCCACCCTCTATAGCGGCTTGAGCTTCGCCAGCATTCTGTTCATGGCGGCAATCGGGCTTGCGATCATCTTCGGGCTGATGGGCGTGATCAATCTCGCGCAGGGCGAATTCATTATGCTCGGCGCCTACGTGACCTGGCTGGTGCAGGAGGGATTACGCCAGTTCGCGCCCGGATTGCTCGAATGGTACCTCATCATCGCCATCCCGATCGTTTTCGTGGCGACGGCCGCCATTGGCATCGGGCTCGAAGCCGCGTTGCTGCGCCACCTCTACCGCCGTCCCCTGATGAGCCTGCTTGCGACCTGGGCCGTCAGCCTGTTCCTCATCAATATCGTCCGCGTCACCTTCGGAACGCAGAACCTGCAATTCGTGACTCCGTTCTACATCACCGGCGGCTTTCCCGTGATCGGCGATTTCATCTTCACCTGGAATCGCATGTTCGCCATCGCTTTCGCGATCGTGACGCTGCTGTCGACATGGACGCTGATAGGCATGACCCCGTTTGGACTCAATATCAGGGCGGTCACGCAGAACCGGACCATGGCCGGCTGCATCGGAATTCCGGTGCGTCGTGTGGACATGCTGGCCTTCGGCCTCGGCTCGGGCCTGGCAGGGCTCGCCGGCCTCGCCCTCGCGCCGATCTACAGCGTCAATCCTCAGATGGGCCAGAACTTCGTCATCGACAGTTTCATGGTGGTGGTGCTCGGCGGGGTAGGTACGATCGCCGGCACGGTCGTTGCGGCACTCGGGATTGGCCAGATCAACGTGCTGATCGAGCCGGTATGGGGCGCGGTCGCGGCCAAGGTGATCGTGTTGCTGATGATCATCGGCTTCCTGCAATGGCGGCCCGAGGGACTATTCGCGATCAAAGGGCGACGAAAATGACCGCGCTGTGGTCAGATCGGCCCTTCATGATCGTGCTCGCCGCGGTGCTTGCCGTTACCGTGCTGCTATGCGTATCGATCGCGCTGCCGTTCGGGCTTTCCGCCTATCTTGCCAACGCGATCGGGCAACTGGCCGCGTTCGCCATATTGGCGCTCGCGCTCGACCTGATCTGGGGATACCTCGGCATCCTGTCTCTTGGGCATGGCCTCTACTTCAGCATCGGTGGCTACGCCGTCGCGATGTATCTGCTCAAACATTCCTATGATGTCACCGGCAAGGCGCCGGACTTCATGCAGTTCATGGGATGGACCGCCCTCCCCTTCTATTGGGCGGGATTCGGGTTCTTCGCCTATGCGCTTATCGCGGCCGCGCTGGTCACGCTCATCGTCTCCGGGCTTTTCGGCTACGTTTCGTTCCGTTCGCGGGTCGGCGGCGTTTACTTCGCCATCATCACCCAGGCGCTCGTCTATGTCGCAATGCTGCTGATGTTCCGGAATGACACCGGCTTCGGCGGCAACAACGGCATGACCGGTTTTACCGTCGTATTCGGCTGGCCGATCGGTCAACGCGGCGTCGTGATCGCCACTGCGGCAGTCTCGATGCTCGTGCTCGCTTTGGCCATGATCGGCTGCCGCCAGCTCCTGGAAAGCCGTTTCGGGATGTTGATGATCGCTACCCGCGACGACGAGATCCGGCTGCGTACCCTTGGCTACGATACGCTGCGACTGAAACTGGCGATATGGTGCCTGTCCGCCCTACTGGCCGCGCTCGCGGGGATTCTTTACGTGCCGCAGGTCGGGATCATCAATCCCCGATTGCTGGCACCGGACTTGTCGCTGGAAATCGCGGTCTGGGTCGCAATCGGCGGCCGCGGTCACCTGATCGGTGCGGTGATCGGCGCCGTTCTGGTCAACGCCATCAAGTTCTGGCTCTCCGCGGCGGCTCCTGACGTCTGGCCTTTCATCCTCTCGGGTCTGATCGTGCTGGTGGTTTTCATCTTCCCGAACGGACTGATCGATCTCGCCAAACTGAAGCTGCACCGAACCTCGCTGTCCCGCGGCTTTCTGCGACAATCGCCGGAGCTGCGCCGATGAACGGGGCGGCGCTGCTCATCGACGCCATCACGGTCGAGTTCGGCAGCTTCCGTGCAATCGACATGTTGTCGCTAGCGATCGACTTCGGCGAAGTCCGTGCCGTGATAGGGCCCAATGGCGCCGGCAAGACCACCCTGCTCGACGTCATTTCAGGCATCACACGACCAAAGCAGGGCCGCGTGATCTTCGGGGATTCGACCGACATCGCCCAGACGCGCGAATCCGACATCGCCCGGGCCGGCATTCGGCGCAAATTCCAGAAGCCAAGCATCTTCGAGGGACTGAATGTTCGCCAGCACATCGCGATCGGAGCGCAAGGCGGCCTGCGGCGATCCCTTTCGGCCCAACAACTCGACCGGCGCGTCGACGAGATGCTTGAGGTCGTAGGTCTCACCGCTCTGTCGGATCGACCGGCTTCCGAGCTTGCGCACGGACAGAAGCAATGGCTGGAAATCGGCATGGTGTTGGCATCCAACCCGGCGGTGCTGATGCTGGACGAACCGGTGGCAGGCCTCACCGACGCCGAAACCGAACGCACGGTCTCGCTGGTGCAGAGCCTGAAGCGCGCCGATCGGGCCATCATCGTCGTCGAGCACGACATGGATTTCGTCGAACGGATTGCCGACCGGGTTACGGTCCTGCACGAGGGCAAGACCCTGTTCGAGGGATCCATGGCCGATGCGCGCGCGGATCAACGCGTCAGGGAAATCTACCTGGGCAGATAGTCATGCTTTTCCGTGTCGAGAGCCTGGATCAACATTACGGCAGCGCGCAAGTGCTGCGCCAGGTCGGCTTCGAGATAGCGCCCGGTGAATGCCTCGCCGTGCTCGGCCGCAATGGCGCCGGCAAGACGACGTTATTGAAATGTCTGATGGGTGTGCTTCCGGCGACGCGAGGCCGCGTGTTGATCGACGATGACGAGATATCCGACTGGCCCTCGCACCGGCGATCGGCGGCCGGTCTTGCCTATGTCCCGCAGGGACGCGACATCTTCCCGGAGCTTACGGTCGGTGAGAACATCGAAGTGGCCGCGCGAGCCCATGGCACCATCGGCAACGCGGCTCTGGATGAAACGATAGCCCTGTTTCCGGTGCTCAGGCAGATGTGGCGGCGCCGGGGCAGCGCGCTTTCCGGCGGCCAGCAGCAACAGCTTGCCATCGCACGCGCGCTCGTGACCCGTCCCAGCCTCTTGATCCTCGACGAACCGACCGAGGGGATCCAGCCAAATATCGTCGCTGCCATCGAGGACGTGCTGGCATCGTTCAAGGGCAAAATCTCGCTCCTGCTCGTGGAGCAGTATTTGGATTTCGCAATCCGCATCGCCGACTCCTTTGTCGTACTGTCGCGCGGGGCCGTGGCCGAGGCCGGGCGCATGGACGAATCCAGCCATGAGCTGCTGAGCCGGTACATCACCATCTAATGGACACCAACGAGGAGCAGAGCCATGTCGCGTCGCCATGAGATTCCCTCAACCCCGGAAAACATGGTTTGGGGCTATCTGGATAGCGCCATACCGCCGGTCCTTGAGATTGCTTCCGGCGACACGGTCACGCTGCATTCATTCCCGGCCGGCGGCAAGGAATCCTTGCCGGAAGATCGCAGCCTGGTACCCGCCGATTACTTGGCCGCCCTCGACACGCTGATCCAGGGACCCGGACCTCATTTCATTACCGGACCGGTCTATGTAAAGGGCGCCAAGCCGGGCGACGTTCTTCAGGTCGACATCCTCAGCGTCAAGGTCCGCCAGGACTGGGGGTTCGTCTCGATACTGCCCTTGCTCGGCACCCTGCCCGACGAATTCACCGAATACGAAACGATCCACCCGAAGATCGATCATGAACGCAATGTCTGCGTGATGCCGTGGGGTCTCGAAATCCCGCTCGATCCATTCTTCGGCATCATCGCGACGGCGCCGCCGCCGTCCTGGGGACGTTGCGGCTCGCCGGTGCCGCGCGCCTTCGGCGGCAACATGGATAACAAGGAACTCCGGCCGGGAACGACGCTCTATCTGCCGGTCTTCAACGATGGCGCTCTCTTCTTCGCCGGCGATGGTCATGGCGTACAGGGCGACGGCGAGGTGTGCATCACCGCGCTGGAGACCGGCGTGACCGGCACGTTCCGTCTCACGGTCAGGAAAGATATCGACCTGTCATGGCCCTTCGCCGAGAGCGCAACGCATCTGATGTCGATCGGACTCGACGAGGACCTCGATGACGCAGCCAAACAAGCGGTGCGCGAAATGGTGAAACACGTCTGCGAACGCACCAATTTGTCACGCAACCAGGCCTACATGCTGTGCTCGCTTGCCGGCAACCTTCGCGTTACCCAGCTCGTCGACGGCAACAAGGGCATCCATATGTTGCTGCCCAAATCCTATTTATGAAGGATTCCCTGCGAGCAGCCGGGATCGCAGCGGCCTCCGACCGCCGCGGTCAGTCTTTTTCGAGCCTGACCATCATCATCCAGAATGTTCCGGCCAAGAGCGGCATCACCACCGCGAAGATGATGGTCTCGAGGCAGAAGATGATCGGAACCTGCGACTGCTCGGAGGACGCCATGATCCAGTTCCAGATCGGCAGCGTGGTCGAATTGCCATGCAGGAAGATCGCGCGCTGTCCTTCGTTGAATGACACCAGGAAGCCGAAAATGCCGGCGCCGATGATGGCGGGTCGAAGCAGCGGCATCTCGATATCCCAGAATACCCGCCATTTCGAGGCGCCGAGATCGGCAGCGGCCTCGAGCAGGCGATAGTCAAACCGCGTGGTCAGAACCAGCACCAGCAGGAACGAAAACGGAAATGCCCACACCACATGTCCAATGAAGATCGACCAGAAGCCGAGCGACACGCCAAGGATCATGCGCAAGGAGATAAAGAGCGCGGCGCCAAGCGCGATTCCCGGAATGAACAGCGGCAGCAGCGAGAGCAGGACGATGCGGCCGACGATCGGCGATTTCGGCGCCGCCCGCCCCACGACGGTCGCAACGACCATGACGAAAAGCCCGACCAGAATGCCGATTGCGATGCTGGCCATCAGCGGCATCACCCAGCGTGTGCTGGCAAACAGCTCGGCATAATGCGCAAGCGTCACGCCGGTCGGAACGCCGGACATCGGATCGTTGTTGAACGACATCACGGCGAGCCACAGCAGGGCAAAATAGATCAGGCCGAGCGTCGAGAGGCCCGCCCATTTGCCGAACGATTGGAAGAACCTGGGAGCAGCCAATCCGTTCATGTGTTGATATTTCTGAACGTCGAGTTGATGTCGATGACCCGGCGCGCCAGGCGTGTGAACAGCCACAGCATGATGGCGACGACCGCGATGGCAAAAGTGGAAAGCGCCGCGACGGTCGGATAGCGCAGCGCCTCATAGGCGCTTTCGATCGAGCTGGAGAGCATCGTGACGAAACCGCCGCCCAGCATGGTCGGCTCGATCCAGGCGGCGAGTGCGGGGCCGAGGGTGAATACGACACCGGCGGCCACGCCAGGCATCGCCAGCGGCAGCACGATGTCCTTGGTCACGCGCAAGGGGGACGCGCCGAGATCGGAAGCCGCCGACAACAGCGTATCGTCGATGACGACGATCGCCGAATAGATCGGCAGCACCATCAGCGGAAAATTGCTCAGCACCATGCCGAAAATGACGGTCGCCTCGTTGTAGAGCAGGCGCAAGGGGGTCTTTACCAGCCCCGAGGAAATGAGGATGGTGTTCACCAGTCCATGCTCGTCGAGCACGCCGCGCCAGACGAAAATGCGCGACGACAGATCGAGGAAGAACGGCAGTGTCAGCAGCGCGATGATGATCGCGCGGCTGCGCTTGCTGACCGATCCCTTGGCGAGCCAGAGCGCGAACGGAAATCCGATCACCAGATCGATCAACGTCGCGCTGAGCGCAACCCGCAGCGTTCTCGCCATCACTTCGAACCGCCCCGACGAGAACAGCTCGGACCAGGTTCGCAAGGACGGCTTGTACACCATCATGAAGTTTCGGCTTTCGAAGAAGCTGAAACAGACGAGGATGAGCAAGGGAACAATGACCGCAAGCGACCAGGCGGTCAGGAACAGCGGAACGACCTTTCCGGACGCCCTCCGCGGCCTGACGCCATCGCCTGTGGCTGGCGCGGCCGCCGGATCCGGCGACACGCGCTCATATTGATTGAACGAAGTGACGTCGCTCATGCGCTCAGGAACCGCTGCCATTCCTGCTCGATCGCGTCGGCATTGGAAGGCGCATAATTCGCCACGAACGGCTTCTTGTACTTGCGCTCGATCTTGGCGAGATTTTCCTTCAAATCGGCGACGTCCTGTTCAGGCCATTTCTTATCGATCGCGTACTGGACCGCGAGATCCATGTTCGGACCGCCATAGCCGCGCTCCTTTGCCTGATAGGCGCGATACTCGCCGCCGAGAAAGTAGTTCAGCGTCTTGTAGATATTCGAAATGTTCGACCGCTTGGTGGCCTGCGTCGTGATATAGGCCGCCTGCCCCCATTTGGTGTAACCCTCGACCGTATAGGCGTAGCGGACCGTGCCGTCGCCCAGCTTCTTGTTGGCCTCGCGCACCGCCGGCTCCCAGCAATTGACGATGTCGATCTCGCGCGAATTGAGCAGTTGCACCTGCTCCTCGAAGGAATTGAACAGGGTCTTGAACTGTCCGGCCTTCTTGCGCTCCACCAGGAAGTCGACGACGACCTTTGCCTCTTCGGGCGAGAGGTCGGCAGGGTTATCAATTTTTGCCTTGCCCGCTGCCTTCAGATAAAGCGCGGTGCTCGGCGCCGAATAATTCCAGGTCTTGCCGAACGCGGCGCGGCCGCGGGTACGGTCGTTCTCGAACAGCATCTGCCAGGAAATATCCTGCTGGCCATCGGGACTGGCGCCGATCTTGTCCGGGAAGTAACCGAAGCTGTCGGCATTGCCGGTGACCGGCACGCCATACTGCTTGCCATCCGGTCCGACCACCGCCGACGAGCGCTTCCATACGTCGGGCGTCCGCTCCCACAGCGTCAACTCGGGGCGCTTCTCGTCGAGAACGGCATAATAACCGCGCGGCCCGAGGATATTGTGGCTGCCGCCGGCGAAGAAGACGAGATCGAACTTGTCGCCGATATTGGACGAGATCACGTCGCGGATCAGTGCGCCGATATCGTTGCCCGCCACCGTCTGGAATTCCATCTTCAGGCCGGTCGATTTCTCCATCACCGACCAGTCCTTCAGTTGCGCGGTGGTGACGCCGTAGCCGGTGATCGTGTTCGTCTCTGCGCTCGCGCCGACTGACGGAAGAGCGGCGAACGCCACGCCCGCGCCGGCGAGGCCCTTGAGGAAATCGCGACGCGCAAATTCCAGCTGGCACGTCGTCGAAAGCTTGTCTTCCATATCGTGGTTCTCCTTCAGAGGTCAGGGACGAAGAATGATGCAGTCTTCCGTGCGACAGGACACGGCGTGAAAGGCCGACTGGCGGTCGCCGCGGTCCCAGCTTCGCAGCCGGATCGTGCCGGCGGCACTGGAGCAGGTCAGGTCGGTATATTTGCCGCGATAGGTCTGCCCTTCGAGCTGACACGGCAGGCAGTTCTCGCTATCCCCAGCAGGGGCAGCCTCAAGGCGCGACAGCCGTTCGGCGCGAATTGCCACGAGCACGTCCTCGCCGGACTTCGCCGGCTGCTCATCGGCGCAAAGACCACGAAATGCAACGCCGCCGAGGTCGACAACCGCGCTTCCGTCCCGCCGCCACTCGCGCACTTTCGCCGGCAACAGGTTTTCAAATCCCATGAAGGCGGCGGCAAACCGACTCTTCGGCCGGTCGAACAGCTCCTCAGGTGCGCCGAATTGCTCGATCGTTCCACGGCGCATCAGCATGATGCGGTCGCTCATGGTCAGCGCTTCTTCCTGGCTGTGGGTGATGTAGATGAAGGTCGTACCTAGCGTTCGGTGGATGTCGACCAGCTCGGTCTGCATGTCGAGCCGCAGCTTCTCGTCCAGCGCGCCGAGAGGCTCGTCGAGCAGCAATATCGAGGGCCGCGTCACGATGGCCCGGGCGAGCGCGACGCGCTGCCGCTCGCCGCCCGATAATTGATTGATGCGCCGATCGCCTTTCTGATGCAGCCGGACCAATGCAAGCGCATCCTCGGTACGCTTGGTCATTTCCTCGCGCGGGGTTTTACGCAGGCGAAGCCCGTAAGAGACATTCTCGGCAACCGACATGTGCGGAAACAGCGCATAGCTTTGAAACACGGTGGTGCAGTCCCGCCGCGACGGCGGCACGCCCATGACGTTCTCGCCATTGATCGTCAGCCGCGAGGCGGTGGTCGGAGTTTCAAGCCCCGAGATGATGCGGAGCATCGTGGTCTTGCCGGAGCCGCTTTCGCCAAGAATCGTCAGGAATTCGCCGCGCCTTGTCTGCAGCGACACGCGATCGAGTGCATAGACCGAATTGTAGACATGCGAGACATCGAGCGCCTCGAGAATGTAGTCGTTTGCGTGTTCAGCAAGCATCAATCAGAACCTGGTCAACCTGTTTTGGTGCATTCGGTAAGCGCGCCTCTCGCGGATTTAGCTGCATACCAACGTCTCCACGCGCAGCAGCGTCGCGGCACTCGACACCGCTCGCTTCAGAATGCTCTGCGAGGTCGAAAGTGGATCGGCCACGGACCATTGCCGCAGCGGCACCGCGCAGCGGCGCGAGGCGTCATAGGCGACGGCATCCTCTGCCGGTCCGGACGCCAGGGTGATCGCGCGCCGGCCATCGCCGCCGGCATTGGTTGCAATCCGATGCAGGACCGAGTTGCAGCCGGCCGCCACGCATCGGCGCGCAAAGCGGTCCGCGGTCGATCCTGCCGGCTTTGACCGACGGCTGAGACGATCGGCAACGCGGGCAAAGGCAACGCCTCCGCCCGGCACGACGCCGGCGGCAGTGGCACTGCGAATGGCCGAGACTGCGGCCTTCGCGCGCGTGACCCGTTTTGCCGCACTGCATCCCGGGCTTTCCCCGATCCGGATTTCCGCCCATGCGCCTGCGAGCCGCGCGGCGCGGCGAAGCAGATGGTCGCGGTCGAGCGCGAGATAGCGCTGGCGTTCCGCCTCGGCAATCAAGGCACGCTGGCGGCATTCGACCGCGGCGGCATCCCCGGCCGGATCGGACAAGACGATCCTGCCGTCCGAAAAGAACAGTTGCCGCGCCCGCCCCAGCATCGCCGGGCGAAGCTGGCTGAACGATATGCCAAGATCGCTGTCGATCAGGGTTGCGCCTGTGGCGAGCGCCAGATCCTCGATCACACCGACCGCCCGCAGGCTGACGTCCTGCGGCACCACGCCGAGCAGCTTCATTCCCAGGCGATCGTGATTGGCTGACAGCGCCGCCCTTGCCTCGGCGCCGAATCCGCGCGCGACGATGACCAGCGCCCTCGCCTTGGCGACAAACGAGTCCATGATCCGGACGAACGATCCGAAGTCCTGGATCAGTTCGTTCAGCACCAGCAGGTTGACGTCTTCCAGCACTGTCGCTTGCCGGCCGATCAGCGGAAGACCGGCCGTGTCCGGCTGAACGTCGAAGACAAAACCCGAGGCCGACTGCACGCTGAGCTCGGAGCGCCATCCTTCGCGCACGTCGACAATTCCGGCTCCATGGAGAGCTGCGCCCAGAGGCGACAGCGCGCCGGCCAAATCGGAATCATTGCAGGCGGCCTCGGCGATATCCGACACCGACGGCATGGCGCAGGCTTCGGCGGCCAGCAGCTCATCGAGACGCGGAAGCAGCTCAAGCAAGCAATCCGCGACAGCCGATGGGGCGGCGCCCGCCGCAATGGCACGCTGCCCTTCGCGGAATATCGCCCCGATGATGCAGGCCAGCCGGGTGGTGCCGTCCTGGAGGTCGCGCTCGGCATCCATCAGCGTCTCGACCAGAATGCGCGGCGCGATTGACCAGGGTCCGGACTCATCGGCAAGGCTGCGGGCAATTTCCACGCCGCATGCGGCCGGCTCGGCCATGGCCGTTCCGCGATCGCACAGTACCGAACGGCGCGCCGGCCCCAGCGAAACGGCAATGGCCCGCACTGACCGGCCCAGCGATTGGACGAGAATGGAACGAGCGGCGTCCCCCTCTATGACGCGGGGCATCATCATCACGCGCGGGCTTTGTCGTTATCGATCGCATCGACCGGATTGCGGGAGAAGCGAAAAGCCGCCCGAGGCGTCGTGGCGCGATTTGCCGACCAAGATGACATCAAACCGTTCTCCCGTCGCAGCAGCCCTACAACTGTATTAGGACAATATTATCCTAGCAAGTTTCGTGCTAGAGGCATCCCAGTACTTTGGCGCAATACGGGGCCGCTGGAAGCGCTTGTAGCGCGTAATGATCCTAGTGGCTCAGCCCGCAGAGCATCTTAAATCGGCTTTTTCTGCCTAAATTTTCGGCTAACCACAGTACAATTAGCTCTCACCCCGACAATTGTACCCTTATAGGTGACCGAGTATGATTTACTGGCGGCCGCCAGGACGCCCTGCACCGGCCCACCCGTTGCAAATAGCGCCCTGTCCGGCCAGACGGCCTTGGAGAGACCCGGCATGAGTTGGACGCCCTGGATCGCGGATGCGACCCGACCGAAATACCTCGCTCTGGTTCAGGCACTGGAGACCGATATCCAAAACGGCACGCTCCAGAACGGGGACCGTCTGCCTCCACAGCGCGAGATTGCCGATGCGCTCGGCGTGACCATCGCAACCATCACCAAGGCATTTCGCGAAGCCATCCAGCGCGGCATCGTCACGGCAAGGACCGGGAGCGGAACGTTCATTCGTGTCGGCGAGATTGCCGGCAACACCAATCAGGGGCCGTTCGATCTCAGTCTCAACAATGTTCCCTCCCGTCCAACCAAGCCGTTTCTCGACGAGGCGCTCAAGGAGATCGGCGCACGGCGGGCTTCAGAAGTGCTTTGCTGCTACACGCCCACGATCGGCACCGAACAACAGCGGGCCAATATGACAAAATGGCTGCGCCGTCGTGGGCTGACGGCGTCATCGTCCGACGTCTTCCTCACCCATGGCGGTCAGCACGGGCTTGCCGCCTGCTTCAGCGCATTGACACAGCCGGGCGACACGATCCTGTGCGAGCAATGGTGCTACACCGGAATCCGGCGCCTCGCCGAAACCTACCACGTCAAGGTCGAAGGCGTCGCAATGGACGCCGAAGGACTTGTCCCTGACGACCTCGCGCGAAAATTGGCTGCTACAGGCTCCAAGGTTCTGATCTGCACGGCCTCGGTGCAAAATCCGACGACGGCATCGATGTCGGCGGAACGGCGGCGCGCGGTTGTCGCGGAGTGTCAGCGGCATTCCGCAACCATTGTCGAGGACGACATCTACGGTCCGCTTTCGGGCGACGAGATTCCGCCGCTGGCCGCACTCGATCCTGCATCCGTGATTCATATCAGCGGGCTGTCGAAATGCCTGGCACCGGGCATCCGTCTCGGCTCCATCGTGGCGCCGGAGCGGCATCAAGCGCGCCTTCGCGAGGCGCTGATGACGCTGCAATGGACAGGCCCGTCGCTGTGGGCCGAGATGTTCGGCGCCATGCTCGACAGGGGCGCGGTCGAACGCTGCGTGATCGCCAACCGCAAGGAAGCTCTTAAGCGCCTCGAACTCTATGCGGCAGTGACGGGCAACAGGCCGTCGACGCGGCTTGCGAGCTATCACGTATGGCAGGCCATTCCGCCGTCCTGGACGCTGGATCACCTGGTTTCCGAGCTGCTCGCGGTTGGCGTTCGCGTCTCTCCGGCGCACCACTTCGCGACCGGGCAGGATCCTGGCGGTGGCGGCTGGATTCGCGTTTGCCTCGGCGGAGGCGACAATATCGATGCGCTTAAGTCCCAGTTGATGAAGCTTCACGCGGTGCTGACGTCGAAACCCAAATTTTCAAGCACCATCGCCTGAGATTATGAGCTCCGCTATTCGTTATGGCCGGGACAAGCCCCGGCCGTGCCTCTGAGGAGCGCGCGGCCAGAATCCGCTTCTTAAGCACTGCGCCTCAAGCCGGAAAGCGCCTCAAGATCGCGTCGACCACCGAGCTGTTGCTCGTGATCACCTGCGCGTTTGGAAATTGCTTCTCCAAGGCCGGTTTTGCCTCAAGCGAGCGGAAGTTGGTGCAGGATACGAATAGGGTATCGAAGGCCACACCCTTGAGCTTTTCCCTGGCAAAGGTGACGATCTCCTCAGGCGTTGGATCGGCAAGCTCCACATTCACGCTGATGCCCATGCCGTGCGCCGCGACGATCTCCCGCTCCTCGTTCGCAAGCGCCTTCGCCACCGACTTCGTGAGGTCCTCGATATAGGGCGTGATGACGGCGATCTTTCGGGCCTTGGCATTGGCGAGCGCTTCAGCGGCCGAATTGATAACGCCGAGCGACTGGCATCCGGCGAGATTGCCGAGGTCGCGACAGACCTTGGCGTCGTGCTCGAGCCCAAACAGCGAACCGGCCGAGGTGCAGCCGAACACCAGAAGGTCCGGATTGACCGTGCCGACGTCCTTGGCAGCGGCCTGCGCATAGTCCTCGATCATCCGCGTTTCGGCTTCGCGCGTGGTCTCGACCAGAAACATCCGGTCGGTATGCACCGTGAAGCGATCATGCGGCAGTGCGCGATGGAGGTCGTTTTCCATCACGGTATTGGATGACGGCACCAGCAACGCAATGCGAATGCGCCGTCCTTTCTTCGCATCCGATGTCGAACCTTCAGTTTTGCTCATCGCTGCTCCTTCCCCACGCGCCGCCACCGGCGGTGATCATTTCCAGTCGTTCGCCCTTCTTCAGCGAATGAGGTCCGCTCTTTGCGGCCAGCGCCACCTGACTGCCGTCGGCCCGCCAATGCGTAAACCTTGCCACGCCGCCCTGCCCGCCGCCCGCAACCCCGTGCGCCGGCGTCAAGGTCCGCTCTCCGAGCACTGAGGCTTCGACATTATCAGCAAGCACTTCGATCACCTTGCGGACACCAGCGCCACCGCGATGCCGGCCGCGTCCCGCATTTTCAGGAACGAGTTCGTAGGAGATAAAGCGGATCGGCAACGCCGCCTCGACCGCTTCGATCGGCAGATTCATCGTGTTGCCCATGTGGACACGGATGCCGCTCGCGCCCTCCGCTCTCGCGGTCGCACCACCGCCGCCGCCGATGGTCTCGTAATGGACGAAGCGGCGGGAGGTTGCGGGATGAACACCGCCAAGCGTGTAGACGCAGGCCGAGCCGTAACTGCCGGCCGGCACCGTTTCCGGATAGACCTTGGCGATCGCCGCCAGCAGGATGTCGACGATCCGATTTGACGTTTCGGTGTTTGCGGCCACCACCGGCGCGGGATAGGACGCGTTCACGATCGTCCCTTCCGGTGCGATGACGGAGGCAACCTCATACACGCCATTGTTCGGCGGGATGTCGCCGCCGGCCAGCGACAGCAGCGTGTAATAGACCGACGAGGCGGTCACCGCGAACGGCGAATTGATCGGTCCTGCGACGCAGGGCGACGATCCCGTGAAGTCGATGAGAAAGGTATCGCCCTTCTTCTCGATCCTGGCGCGAACGACCGGCTTGCAATTGGCGTCGATGCCGTCGCCATCGAGCGCCTCCTCATGCTCGACGACGGCATCGGGAAGCGCGGCAAGTCGGCGGCGGACGATACGCTGCGAATAGGTTTGCGCATCCGACATCACTTCCGCCAGCACAGCCACGCCATAGCGTTCGGCGAGTTCAAGCACGCGCAATTCGGCGCGGCGCGCGCCCGCGATCTGGGCGCGGAAATCGCCATGACGGTCCTGCGGCACGCGCACATTGGCGAGCACAAGCGCCAGGATATCCTCTCTGGGCTGTCCTCCCTCGATGATCTTGAGCGGCGGGATTCTCAAGCCCTCCTTGAAGATCTCGTTGGAGACGCTCGAGCTTCCCGCCGCGATGCCGCCGACATCCGGCCAATGCACCCGGCTCAGCGAGAAGCCGCACAAAGTGTCCTCATGAAAGATCGGCATGATCAAGGACACGTCGGGCAGATGCGTTCCGCCGGCATAGGGATCGTTGAGGATGACGCCGTCACCGGCCTTCCAGCCGGGAATCGGAAATGCCGCAAAGGCCGCGCGCACCGTGAACGGCACCGCGCCGAGATGCACTGGAATATCCCGCCCCTGCCCTACGACATTTCCCTGCGCATCGAGCAGCGCGCAGGACAGATCGGCCGAGAGGCTGAGAAGCGGCGAGAACGAGGTCCGCATGATCACGGACTTCATCTCGGCACAGATCGCGTAGAGCGAGCTGCGCACCACCTCGAAGGTCACCGGATCGCGATCGATGATGCCGCCTGCCGTTCCGGTCATCGGCTTCCTCCTGTCAGGGCGACGGTCACCTGTCCGCTGGCGCCGATCTGCGCCACCTGCTCGCCATGGATCCAGACCGTCGAGCCCGAATGCTCGATGATCCCGGGCCCCGTCAGCGAGCAGCCGAGCGCATCGGCCACGCGATAGACCGGCATCGCGACCTCGTCGCCGTCTCGGGTCAGGAAAGCGACCCGGCGCGACGGCTTCGCCCCGCCCGAACGTCGTTCGCCGGGAGCGAACAGATGATCGCCGCGATAGCCGAGATCTATCGATGCGATCAGCCTGCAATTGACGATCTGCACCCGCGCATCCGGCAGCTCAAAACCATATTCGTTGCGATAGCTGTCCCGGAAGCGACGTTCGATCTCCTCGATCGCCGGCAGCGGCTCGCCTTCGCATCCGAGCGGGACTTTCAACTGGAACAATTGTCCGGCAAAGCGCGCTTCAGCGATGCGCTCGGGAGATGGACGCGCCGCGCCTTGCGGCTCAGCCGACAGGATCTTGTCGGCGCGTACCGACAATTGCGCGAAGATATCCTTCAACTGGCCCGGATCGAACGACTTCAGGTCGCGAAACACCGTCTGCGTGACTTCATGCCGGACCGGCCCTAGCGTTGCGCCGAGCGCACTGAACATGCCGGGGAAAGGCGGAATGAGAACCTCGCGCGCGCCAATCTCATGCCCGACCGCGGTCGCATGCAACGGTCCGGCGCCGCCGGATGCAAGCAGGGAGAAATCGCGGGGATCGAGGCCGCGATGGGTTGTCGCCAGCCGCACCATCTCCGCCATATTCGCAACCGCGATGTCGATGATGGAATAGGCTGCTCGCACCACGCTCCAGCCGAGCGGATCAGCGATGTGCCGCTTGATCGCATCGACCGCGGCCGCGCGGTCGAACCTGACGCCGGAATCTGCGAAAAGCTCCGCGTTGAGCGTTCCGATCACCGCATGCGCATCCGTGACCGTCGGCAGATCGCCGCCGCGCGAATAGCAGGCGGGCCCCGGATTGGCGCCGGCGCTGCGCGGACCGACTTTCAGGACATTGGCCTCGTCGATGAAGGCGATCGAGCCGCCGCCGGCACCGATCTCGACGAGATCGAGCACCGAGCTGCGGATCGCATAACCGCCGACTTCGAGCCCGTCGACCAGACGATCGGCATAAAATTCCGAGGTCATTTCCGGCTGACCGCCGCGGATGACGCCGGCCTTCGCGGTGGTGCCACCCATATCGAAGGCGATCAGGTTGGGCCGCCCCGTGGCGCGGGCGAAGGCGGCCGTCGCGGTAAGCTGAGCGGCAGGCCCCGACTCGATCAGATGCACCGGATAGCGCGCGGCGTTTTCCGGCGAGGTCAGCCCGCCGTTCGACTTCACGATCAAAAAGCGCTTGATGCCTTTGTCACGCAGGTTCCGGTCCAGGCTGGAGACATAGCCGCTGACTGCCTGTCCGATATAGGCATTGACCAGCGTGGTGCTCGAACGCTCGTATTCGCCGAATTCCGGACAGATATCGCTGGAGCGCGAGACATAGGCCTCGGGCCATGCGGCAGCGACGGCATCAGCGAGCTCCTGCTCATGGGCGCCATTGGCATAGGAATGGAGCAGGCAGATCGCGACCGCGGAAGCCCCAGATTTCCTGACCCGTCCGATCAGCTCCGTCACATCCTGAAGCGGACGGACGATCTCGCCGTCGGCCGCCACGCGCTCCTCGACGGCGTAGCGCAGCTCGCGCGGCGCCAGCGGCTCCGATATCCGCACATCGAATCCGTAGAGCTTCGGCCGGTCCTGTCGCCTGAGTTCGACCACGTCGGTGAAGCCCGACGTGGTGAGCAGCGCGGTCCGGCTGCCCTTGCGCTCGATCAGCGTGTTGGTGCCGACCGTGGTGCCGTGGCAGACCACCGCACCGCGGACATCGACGGTTTGCGAGATCTTCTCGATCGCCGCGACCACCGCCTGACCTGGATCCGACGGCGAGGACGCGATCTTGAACGCTGCAAGCAGCGTTCCTTCCCGGGTGTCGAAAACGATCGCGTCCGTAAATGTTCCGCCGACGTCGATGCCGATCAGAAGTTCGTTCACTTGCGTCATTGCGCAGCCGCTACGCCTTCGCGCTGTCGATCTCTTTCAGGGCCCAGACCAGGCGGTCCATATGTTTCTTCAGACTGATGTCGCTGCGCAAGTAGCGCTTTCCGAGGCCGCGGAACGAAACCGAACCGTCCTTGACGATGACGCCCCGCTTGAGCAGTTCCTCGAACACCTTGGTCGAATCCAGATCGCTGTCCAGCACTTCGAGCAGGAAGAAGTTGCTGCGCGAATTCGGCACCATGCGAAAGCGATTGAGGCCGGCAAGCTGCTTGGTGAGGTAATCGCGCATCTCCGCGATCATCGTCACCGTGCGATTGACGTGCTCGTCATCGTCGAGCGCGGCGATGCCGGCTTCGACCTGCATCGGGCCGATGTTCCAGGTCGGCTTGATGTTGAGCAACGGCGCGATGATCGACTTGTTGGCGGCGATGCCGAAGCCCAGCCGCAGCCCGGCAAGTCCGAAGGCCTTGGAGAAAGTGCGCAGCACGATCAGATTGTCGTAGTCACGCGTCAACGCCATCGAACCGGGGGTCTCGGTGAAGTGGATATAGGCCTCGTCGAGCACTACCAGAGTCTTGTCACCGGCAGCCTCGCACACGGCGCGAATGTCACGCTCTTCCATGAAGCGTCCGCTGGGGCTGTGCGGGTTGGTCAGGAAGGCAATCTTCGGCGCGACCTTCTTCAAGGTCTCGACATAGCGATCGATCACCAGGTCGAAATCCCGGCCCATCGGCACGTAGACCGGCACCCGGCCCTCGTTCTCGGCAAACATATGGTAGATCGGAAAGCACGGCTCGTACATCAGCACTGGATCGCCCTTCTGGGCGAAGGCGCGGATGATGAACGAGATCACTTCCGTCTCGCCCGATCCGCACACCACGCAATCGGCATCGAAGCCGTACTTCTTTCCGATCGCCGCCCGCAGCGCCTGCGAGGTCCATTCGGGATAAAGCGAAAGCCTGGCGCGCCCCTTCTCTACCGCCTCATAGGCCTTTGGCGAGGGGCCGAACGGATTCTCGGCCGATCCCAGTTTCGCGACGTCGGCGACCGCAACATTGAATTGCTTCGCCACGTAATCCGCCGACAGGCCCGGCGTGTAGGGTTCATTTTCGACAAGGGCGGGCGTGGCAACGGTCACCATTCGCGAGATCCTTCAGGAATAAGAGCTTCACAAGCAACGAAGCTTTGAGGGCAGAACTTCTATAGCCGAAATAGTATCGATACAATTTCGCATTACAAGAAGTACAATATGACGATTATTCCAATTGTACTATTTTACGTTACGCCCCAATGGAAGACGGACGGGACGTCAGACCCAAGCAGCGGTTGCTTGCCAGATGTTGAACGAGTCCACGGCGGATGGCGCGGCACTGGTGAGATCGCCGGAGACCGACCGACGCAGCGTCGATCGTGCGGCACCGGCCAGTCCGATAAATGTCATGTCCGCGGGATGAGTTCGGCTTGGTACGCAAGGTCGCGATGTCGGCGCCCGTGACATCATCCAGCATTCACCGCTTGCGCAGCATGATCGTCGTGAAAAACCTGCTGCGGCACCGACTGATCCGGCCCTCTCCGGCGTGTCGAGAAAGGCCGTGTTCACCATTTCGGGACCACGGCGATGGACTCGGGCAATGCCGCGCATCAACTTTAGTTTTTCGGTCCCTTGCCCTTTTCAGGCCGCCACATCAGATACGGGACAATGAAGAAGCCAGCCAAACTTCCCCCACCGCCGGTGATCGCGCTCGCGATTGCAGTCATCGGCGTTGCAGTCATCGCATTCAACCTTCGCCCCGGACCTCCCGTCGAGACGATGACCTCGGCCGCGGAAACCGCATCGTCTGCACACGCCGCCGGCGCGACCGTCAGTCCTACGGACGACGTGGTTATGGCGCCCTGAGTGCGATCTGCTTGGCGCGGCGTACCAATGGCCCGCGCAATGTCACGCAAACGTCAGATCGTGCGCCGAGCCGAGCTAATTACCACGGCTGGAACGACACATCGGCGAACCGATTTCATCTTCGCGACTTACGGTCTCACCCTGGGCTTGGGATTGCCCCAAGCGATTTTCCAGCCTGCGGCCGGCGACCGTTAGCCGATCCGCAGGTTCTCAGCCGACTGTTTGCCGTTGCGGCCGGTGAGCAGCTCGTAGCTGACGCGAGTGCCTTCAGCCAGCCCGGTGTGGCCGGCCTTCTGAACGGCCGATATGTGCACGAAAACGTCCTTGCCACCGTCGTCCGGTTGAATGAAGCCATAACCCTTGGTCGCGTTGAACCACTTCACAGTCCCCATAGCCACTTCAGTCGTCTCCTCTGCAGAGTCTGCAACCTAGCAGATAATGATCATCGTTAACATGGCAACCGCGGCCATCGTCGGTCGCGATCGCCTCGCTTAGCAAACGGAATATATGGCGCTTCTGCAAGACTTCCGTGGAAGCGTTGCGGCCTTCGCCAACGCGACGATCATGCGGCATTCCGGGCTCGCCGAGCGCCGTCCGCCCGGAACACGGGATTACCATTCCCGATGCCCAAGCAGGATGCCGTACCCAAATGGGGGCTGGCTGCGGAATTCGCGCCCGGAAACGTTCATCCGTCACGCGCCCACCAAATATTCAGGCATGTACGCCGCGGCCGCGGTGTCCCCAGGGGATGATCGCCCACAACCGTTCGTGAAGGTAATACCAGACGACCTTGGTGACGATCTCCATCCCCGCGATCGATCCGGCGATGTGAAGCTTGCCCGTCATGAACCAGCTGATCGCGAATGTATCGAGCGTCCCCAAGGTCCGCCAGCTGACGGCTTTGAGAACCGATCTCGTATGGGTCTCTGCTCCGCGGAATAAAATCACCCGGTGCGTCTCCCTGCGGCACTTCACAGCGAATCTATAACGCCGCCACTCCGGCTGGTGGTGCATCGTCATCTGCGGAATGTGAAAACCGCACGCCCACCAATGGACACGACGCACGATTACGTGCATTTTTCCTCGTCGAATTGAACAATAACGTGACTCGTCATTTCCGGGAGCTGCGCGGCGTCGCCGACAAAGGATTGAAATGGAACTCTTTTTCCCGTTGCCGCAATTGCGCCCGGCGATCATGCGCCGTTTCGATCCCGGCCGCCGGGCCGCGGATCAACCTCGCCATCACAATAGACTGAGGGAACATCTCTCGTTGACCGGTGTTCGCCAGCCATAGCCGAATTTTGAACGGTAATTTGCCGTCTTGATGAACCTTCTGGCTTCCCTTCCCACCGTCATCGGCACTGCGGCCATCGCTCCGGCGCTGCTGATCCTGTGGCTCGTCATCGCCGCCGACGAGCGCCCGGGCCCCGTTCCGAAAGTCTGGCTCGCATTCGCGTTTGGTGCCGCCAGCATTTCGCTCCTGGGGATCGTACGGGCGCCTTTCGTGCGCTTGCTCGCAATTCCGGAAAATCCCTGGACTTCGCAGATCCTGCACTCGGTGTTCGGGGTCGCCGTGCCGGAAGAGGTCGTCAAGATCCTGGTCATTGTCGCGGTTTCGACGCGGCGGCGGCCGCTCGCCGATCCCATGGACACGGTGGTCTATGGTGCCGCCGCCGGCCTCGGCTTCGCGGCCTACGAAAACCTCGCTTATCTCGTTCAGCATGCCGACATCTGGCGCGCGCTGGCGGCACTGCGCAGCGTGCTCACCGTGCCGTTTCACGGTGCGCTCGGCATCATTGCCGGCGCCTATCTTGCCATTGCACGTTCGGGCACGGCGCTCGGCGCGCACCGGCACCACCGCGACTGGGCTCGTATTTCGAGCCGGCTTTTGGTCCTGCTGGCGCCGGTCGGGCTGCATGCCGCTTTCGATTTCCCGCTACTGACCCTGCAGCAAAATCCTGATCTCGGCTCCTCCACCCGGCTGATGCTGGGAGCAGCCAGCGTTGCGATCGGGTTCAGCTCGATTGCATTCGCGATCCGGCTGGTACGGCGTGTCGGCCGTCACCACGCGCCGCGCACCGAAATCGCCCGCGAACGGCTGGCGCAGTTGCGGCGGATGTGGGCACTGCTGGTGGTGGGCGGCGGCGCGGGTTTCGTCGGGCTGGTCTTTGTACTGACCTCGGTCCACCACTGGCTGGTCAATCCTGAACGCAACGTGTCGCTGGTGGTCCCGATCGGCCTGGTGTCGATCACGATCGGCATCGCGCTTCTGGTGGTCACCAGTGCGATCTACATTATCGGCCGCAACCGCATGCGCGAGGTGTCACAAGCTCTTTCATCAGCGCCAAGCCAAGGATAGACTTTCCTCTTGCAGCCCTCGGAATGAGGCTCTTGCGTCATCCTGCCGCCCTCGCATTGATCGCGCTCCTGAGATGGCGCCCCGCGGCCCTGATATGGAGCTTGATCCGGCCAAAGAGCCACCTCGTACGACGTGAGGCGACGAGGCAACCTGAAAACGACGTGACCGGAGAACTTTCGAAATTGATCGTGCTCAAACAGGACAATGAGATCACGCTGCAATCAAATCATGGTCTGGTTCAATTCCAGATCATTGCCGGCATCGGGAGATTCCAATGACCATTCCCCAGGATATCAATAATCTGCAATCCAACGTAAAAGCCGCGGTTCGCGAGCACTGGAAAGCCTTCCTGATCGAGGGCATCCTGCTGGTCATATTGGGGCTCGCCGCGATGATCGTGCCGCAGATCGCAAGCCTTGCCGTCACCATTTTTCTCGGCTGGCTGTTCCTGATCAGCGGCATCGCCGGGCTGATGCTGACATTCTGGGCGCGGCAGCTTCCAGGTTTCTGGTGGTCGCTGATTTCCGCGGTGCTGGCGATTGCCGCCGGTTTCATCCTGCTGACGCAGCCGATCCAGGGCACGCTGACCCTGACCATCGTGGTGGGCGCCTACTTCCTCGCCGAGGGTGTTGCCACCATCATGTATGCGCTGGAGCATCGCCGCGAATTGTCGCAGCGATGGTCATGGCTGCTGGTCGCCGGTCTGATGGATATCATTATCGCCGGCATCATCATCGCCGGCCTGCCGGGATCGGCGCTCTGGGCTGTTGGCCTATTGGTCGGCATCAACCTGCTGTTCGGCGGCGCGACCCTGATCGGCGTTGCACTTGCCGCACACGCCGCGGACTAGGAGCGATGCAGATCATCCGCTCCCAGACAACGCATCAAAACAACGTAAACAAAGCTTCGGTTCTGACCTATCAGAACCGAAAGGCTCCCATCAGCAGCCGCGGCAGATGCTCTTGATCTTCTTGTCGAGGATCGCGTCTTCCTTGTTGATCGGATCCTGGGGATTGGCGAGATTCTTCTCGTCGGGCACCTGATCGGCCCGCGGCTGGCGATGGCCGATCGGCGCCTCGGGCACGGTGCCGAGTGAACTTGGCGACGATGTCGATGAGGATCCCGTGGACGAGTTCTGAGCCATTGCCACAGAACCGAACATCAGAACCAGTGCTGTTGCGACCAGGCTTATTGTAACTCGCATCTGAACTCTCCACCGCAAAAAGCACTTTTCGTGCTCGTCTATTTGCCTTGCCGGCTGCGGTTCTCAGTGCTTCCTCCGCCTGTCATTTACGCCATCAAGGCTTTGGAGGGTAGATATGAACGTCGCCGCAGTAATCAACGACACGATAGCGCGATTCCGGAACCGGTTCACCTTGCCCCGCAAAAGAATTTGACCGGGAGCCGGAGGTTTCCGGTTGCAGATAGTTGGGCCCCACCGGCGCCTTGCCGTACCCCCCGGGGATGTCGAGCACATATTCCGGCTGACACAATCCCGATATCCGCCCGCGCAATGCGCGCATCAGCTCCTGGCCTTCCGCCAGCGTTGTGCGCAGATGCGAGGTGCCAGGCGCCAGATCGCCGTGATGCAGGTAATAGGGCTTGACCCGGCACTCGACGAAGGCGCGCATCAGGGCCGCCAGCGTCGCGGCATCGTCGTTGACGCCGCGCAGCAGCACCGACTGGCTCACCATGGGAATGCCGGCGTCGACGATGCGGGCGCATGCAGCGCGCGCTTCGCCGGCAAGCTCGCCGGGGTGATTGGCGTGCAATGCGACCCAGGTGGCCGCGCCTGCTGCCTTCAATGCCGCGACCATCTCATCGCTGATCCGGGCGGGATCGGCCACCGGCACGCGGGTATGAAGGCGAATGATCCTGACGTGGTCGATTGCCGCAAGATCGGCCATGATCTCGGCAAGCCGCCGCGGCGACAGCATCAGCGGATCGCCCCCGGTGAGGATGACCTCCCATATTTCCGGATGAGCGCGGATGTAATCGAGCCCGTCGCGATAGGCGGCCGGCGATAGTGCGCTGGCCTTGCCCGGACCGACCATCTCACGGCGAAAACAGAAGCGGCAATACACCGCGCAGACATGGACCAGCTTGAACAGCACCCGGTCGGGATAGCGGTGCACGATCCCGGCCACCGGTGAATGCGCCTCGTCGCCAATCGGATCGGCGCGCTCGGAGGGGGCGCTGACGAGTTCTTCGGGGCTCGGGATAAACTGGCGCGCGATCGGATCGGCCGGATCGCCCGGCTCGATCAAGGCTGCAATGTGGGGCGTCACCGCAACCGCATAGCGCGCGGCGACTTTCTCCAGTGCGGCAAGCTGCTCCGCCGGCGCAAGTCTGTGGGTGACCAGTTCCGCTGGCTCGCGCAATGTCGCGGCAAATTTGAGATTGTCCCGGCTCACGTTTCACCCGCCGGTGGCGTCCAGATCACCTGATCGATCCGCGCGGCGCCGCTCGCCAGCATCACCAGCCGGTCGAAACCGAGCGCCACGCCGCTGGCTTCCGGCAGTGCCGCAACCGCGCGCAAAAACTCCTCATCGAGCGGGTAGCGTTCGCCATAACGCCGCTGTTTCTCATCCATGGCGGCTTCGAAACGGCGGCGCTGTTCGGCCGCATCGGTCAGTTCGCCGAAGCCGTTCGCCAGTTCGACGCCGCAGGCATAGACCTCGAAGCGTTCAGCGACACGGGGATCGGTGGCCATTACGCGTGCCAGCGCCGCCTCCGGCGCCGGGTATTCAGACAGCACCGTCAAGCGCCCCTGCCCCAGTCTCGGCTCGACATGTTCGACCAGGACCTTGCTGAAAATATCGGACCAGGTGTCGTCCTCGCTGACCCGCACCTGACCGTCGGCAGCCGCGGCAAGCGCCTCGCGGTTGCCCTCGCCGTCGGCAATGGTTGCCAATAGGTCGATGCCGGCAAAACGCTCGAACGCGGCCGCCACCGTCAGCCGTTCCGGCTCGGCAAAGGGATCGGCGCTCTTGCCGCGGAATGAAAACCGCCCGAGGCCGGTTGCCTCGGCAGCGCCGGCGATCACGGCAATGGTATCGGCCATGACCGCCTCATAGGTGGAATTGGCCCGGTACCATTCCAACATGGTGAACTCGGGCAGATGCAGATCACCGCGTTCCCGATCACGGAACACCCGGGCGAATTCGAAAATCCGCTGCTCGCCGGCCGCCAGCAGCTTCTTGCAGGCAAATTCGGGCGACGTCCGCAGATACCGCGTGGCCGCACGGCCATCGGCGCCAAAAAGCTCAGCACGGGGTGCATGCAGGTGCGTCTCGTTGCCCGGGGAAACCTGCAGAACCCCGGTTTCGACCTCGGTAAAGCCCTGCGCCTCGAACCAGGTCCTGATAACCCGGATGACCGCCCCGCGTGCGTTCAGGAAGGGCCTGCGGTCGGCATGCCGCCCTGGCGACCACCACGGCGAAGGCGTGTGATTTTCGGCCATTGTTAAGTCCGTAAACCGCTGGCGTTGGGTGACAAAATCAGTATGTTGCGGCCCGAAACCGCCTCGGCGGCCGCAGGATGCGCCTGTCCCAGCCGGCCAAGGGCCAGAAATTCAGGAAAAACAGCTTTGAGAGTCATCGCCAGTTCTATTCGCAAGGGCAACGTCATCGAGCAAGACGGCAAGCTTTACGTGGTCCTTAGTGCCGAAAATATCCATCCCGGCAAGGGAACCCCGGTCAGCCAGATCGAAATGCGCCGAATCAGCGACGGGGTAAAGATCTCCGAGCGCTACAAGACCACCGACCAGGTCGAGCGGGCGACGGTCGAAGAACGTAATTTCAGTTACCTCTACGAAGACGCCGACGGCTTCCATTTCATGAACCCCGAAACCTATGACCAGGTCCAGGTGCCGAAGGATGTGGTCGGCAGCGCCGCGGCTTACTTGCAGGAAAACATGACGGTCAAGCTGTCGTTGCACGATATGAATCCGATCGCCGTCCAGCTGCCGCAGCGCGTGACCCTGGAGGTCGTGGAGACCGAGCCGGTCACCAAGGGCCAGACCGCCTCGTCTTCCTATAAGCCCGCCATGCTTTCCAACGGCGTCCGCACAGCGGTGCCGCCGCATGTCACGACCGGAACGCGGATCGTGGTGATGACCGAAGACGGCTCCTACGTCGAGCGCGCAAAGGATTAAGCAAACCTGAGAGCCGTTAAAGGGGCGGTCGAGAACGAAAATGGTCTGCCGCCCCTTAGGCTATCTTTGGCAGAGCTTTCGACATAGGTCGTGAGCTCGGCGCCCCGCATCGACCACGAACACGGCGATCAATCCGACCGGCTCGCCGGCTGTCGTGCCGGCGGTGTCCAGCGATAGGCGACGCCAAACCGGTTCCAGACATTGATCGAAGCGATGGCTGAGGTCAGATAGGTCAATTCCTTGTCGGAAAACTCGCTACGGGCCTGTTCATAGACTTCATCGCTGACACTACCCGTCAGTAACGTCAGAGCCTCGGTCCAGGCCAGCGCCGCACGCTCGCGTGCAGAAAATAGCGGCGCTTCGCGCCACACCACCACAAGATTGAGCTTGTCGGCGGGCACGCGGAGCCGTTCCGCCTGAAGAATGTGATATTGCACGCAGAAGGCGCAGCCATTGATTTGCGATGCGCGCAGTTTGATCAGTTCGAGCAGTTGCTTGTCGATACCTGCCTTGGCCGCGATGCGGCCGAGCGCGGAAACGATCTCATATGCATCAGGCGCCAGCGTCTGAAAGTCGCTGTATTCCCTGCGAGCATGTGACATTTCCGATCTCCCGCGTTATCAGTGTTCTGATTGATTATAAGAGCACTGATAACATGCGCAAGCAAGCCAATCGCACGAAACCGCGATCGTCGAAGATGCCTGCGAAGCGGCAAAGATCACGGCGGCAAAAATCCGGCGATCGTGAAAACAGCTCCGCCCCAGTGCCGGCATTATCCGGCATCCGGCCTCCGCCGCCCGGATCGGGCAAGCGTGGCGAGCAAGGCCACATCGCCTATCTGTTGCGGCAGGCTCAGGCGGCGACGCGGCTGACGCTCGAACGGGCGCTTGCCGATCTCGGCATCACGACGCCTCAATTTGCGGTTCTTACCATGCTGAACGCCTATCCCGGCCTTTCCGGCGCCGACATCGCCCGGATCGCACTGCTGACGCCGCAGACCGTCGGCGTCATCATCCGCAATCTGGAGCGCGACGGCGCGATCACAAAGACGCCGCATCCGGTGCATGGCCGGGTGCTGCAATGGGCGCTGACGCGCCGCGGCTCAAACCTGCTCGATAAATGCCGCCGCCGGGTCAACGCCGTGGAACGGCGTCTGGTCGCTGGATTGGGCGCAAAGGCCGAGATCACCATCCGGCGATGGCTGTCCAAAATTGCCGCAGATTTGCACGAGGATGGCTAGGTTCCACGGCATGGCTTTGCCGCGCCAAACCCAACACGGTTAGATTACCGGGATGTCCCAGCCTGATTCCCTGCGAATGCCCACGCGCCGCGCGCTGCTGCACACCAGCCTCTTCGCCGGGCTCGGCGCGAGCGTCACCCTGCTCGCCGGCCGGGCCTTTGCGACTGCCCCGCCCGGCTTCGACCAATGGCGCGACCGGTTTCGCGCGCATGCGCTCGCCGAGGGGATTTCGCCGGCGACCTGGAATCGCGCGATGGCTCACCTCGAGCCCGACATGTCCGTGTTCAAGGAATTGCAGGACCAGCCGGAGTTCAAGGAGCAGACTTGGCAATACATCAATCGCCGTGTCTCGGACTGGCGCATCATTCACGGCAAGGAAGCGCTGCGGAAACACCAGGCCTTGTTCGCGCGGATCGAGCGCGATTTCGGCGTCGAGCGCGGCACGCTGCTGGCGCTATGGGGGGTGGAGTCAGCCTATGGTGATCCGCTGGTGCAGCAGAACCATATGCGGCCGGTATTCCCATCGCTGGCAGCGCTCGCCTGGAACGCACCACGACGCCGCGAATATTGGCAGAGCGAGCTGATCAATGCGATGAGGATCGTCGATCGCGGTTGGAGCACGCCGGAACAGATGCGGGGATCCTGGGCCGGCGCCATGGGCCATACCCAATGGATGCCGGAGGTCTGGCTTCATGTCGGCATCGATTACGACGGCGACGGCAAGATCTCGCCGTTCGGCAAGCCGGATGACGCGCTGGGGTCGACCGCGCGCTTCCTGGTTGATCGCGGCGGATATCATCGCGGCGAGCATTGGGGCTACGAGGTGCGTGCACCGGATCATCTGCTGCGCGGCAGCCGCAGCTATGCGGCCTGGGCAGGCGCCGGTGTCACCCGTGCCGACGGCCATCCATTTCCGCAGCCGAACGCCCACGCAAAATTATGGGTGCCGGAACAAGGTGGTCCGGCTTTCCTGCTCGGCCCGAACTTCTATGCGGTACGCAGCTACAATCCGTCGATGAATTATGCGCTCGCGATCTGTCATCTCGGCGATCGCATTCTTGGCGGTCCGCCTTTCATCCAGCCGTTCCCCGGTTCAGAGCGTGCGCTGACCCTGGCCGAAATCCAGGAGATGCAGAAACGGCTGACCGAGGCCGGTTTCGACACCGGCGGCACCGATGGCCGCGTCGGCAACGACACCATGACGGCCGTCAGGAATTACCAGCTCAAGATGGGGATCGAGCCTGCCGATGGTTACGGCGGACTGAAGGTACTGGCGCGGCTGCGCCAGGGCGGCTAGCGCATTGGGCAGCGACGATGCAAGTCACCTGATCATCGCCGGTCCCTGATCCGGCACCGCGAGGTCAAGCACACGCAATTGCACCCGCTCGGTGCCCTGCCAGCGATCGACCGCAAGCGATCCCGCCACATGCAGAGGCTGGCCACGGTTTTCGAGCAGCGCGTTGCCAAGCCTCGAGCCGATGGCACGGAAAGCGATGCCGTTGACGATCGCGCCGTCGCCGGACTTGAACCGCACGCGCAAATGCGCCTGCCCGACCACGTCCGCATACACCAGCTGATGCGCCGGCAGCGCGATCACCGGCTCGGGGTTGGCGCTGCCGAACGGACCGGCGCGGTTCAGCGTCGCGACGAATTCAGGCGTTACGGCGCGCGCGCTGACCGCGCCGTCGATCAGCAGCTCATTCTCATGGCGCGAGTTGGCGACATCGGCAGCCAGGGCCGTTTCCATGAACGCGCGAAAATCCGCCAGTCGTTCCTTGCGAAGCGTGACGCCGGCGGCCATGGCGTGGCCGCCGCCCTTTATCAGAATGCCTGCCTTCACAGCGTTGCGAACCGCCTTGCCGAGATCAACGCCGGAGATCGAGCGGCCGGAGCCGGTGCCGATACCGCCGGGCTCGAGCGCTATCGCAAAAGCGGGACGCGCGAATTTCTCCTTCAGCCGCGACGCTACCAGGCCGACGACGCCAGGATGCCAGCCCTCCGATGCGGTGACGATCACGGCGCCCTTGTCCTCTAGTCCAAGCGAGGCCAGCGCCTCGGCCTCGGCCTGGGCTTCCGCCGCCTGTTCGATCACACGGCGTTCATTGTTCAGGCGGTCGAGCTCGGCGGCAATCCGCGCGGCCTCGGAAACATCGCCCTCCAGCAGCAGCCGAACGCCGAGATCGGCGCGCCCGATGCGTCCTCCGGCATTGATGCGGGGTCCCAGCATGAAGCCGAGATGCCAGGCCTCCGGCGGGCCGTTCAGCCGCGATACATCCATCAGCGCGGTGTGGCCGACATGGTCCCGGCGCCGCATCGCGATCAGGCCCTTGGCGACGAAGGCGCGGTTGAGCCCGATCAGCGGTGCGACATCGGCTACCGTACCCAGCGCGACATGATGCAGCATACCGAGCAGATCCGGCTCCGGCATTTCCGCGGTCCAGAAGCCGCGGCCGCGCAGCTCACGATTGACCGCGACCAGCGTGATCAGGACGAGCCCGACGGCGGCCAGATGGCCGAGACCCGAGAGATCGTCCGGCCGGTTCGGGTTCACCAGCGCATCAACCTCGGGCAATTCGTCGCCGGATTGGTGATGGTCGATCACCACCACCGACATACCGAGCTGCCGCGCCAGCTTCAGCGGCTCATGGCTGGTGGTGCCGCAATCGACCGTGACCAGCAGCGTCGCACCCTTGGCGGCCAGCGCTTTGATGGCTTCGGCATTCGGGCCGTAGCCTTCGAAGATACGATCGGGAATATGAATCAGCGGATCGAGCCCGCAATGGCGCAAGTGCCAGGCGAGCAGCGCCGCCGAGGTCGCGCCGTCGACATCGTAGTCACCGAAGATCGCAACCTTCTCGCTCCGCATGGCAGCATCGGAGATTCGCCTCGCCGCGGTTTCCATCTGGGTCACGGTGAAGGGATCAGGCATCAATTTGCGGATGGTCGGATCGAGGAAATCCTCCACCGCATCGATCGCGACATCGCGCCCTGCCAGCACCCGCGCCAGCATTTCCGGCAGGCGGTAGCGCTGCGCGATCGCTAGCGCCCGCGCCGTTCCGCGGATGTCGAGCCGGTCGCGCCACAGCTTTCCAGTCGCGGAGCGAAGAACGCCCAGGAAGGCCTGCGGCACTTCAACGGGCAATGCGGAAGCGGGAAGCGTCATAACGGGTGCAGCAAATAGGCAAACCGGGCCGAAGTTCAATGATTCGCGTCGGATGCAACCGAGTTATACCCGCCATCCCCGCCCCTATCCGAGCCCTGTAATGATTCGGCCACGGACCTCGAAAACAGCTTTCCCATCGTGTCATGACTAGAAATGAGGCTGGGCACCATGATGAAAAAGCAGCCACCTGCAAAAACAAGATGCAGACCAGTCGGCTCAGAATCCGTTCTTCGTCGCGGAAATTAAATCGAAATTAGAATAAATCGGCGACAAGGGCAGACATTAGTTAGGAGCTTTCGGCGGCTCTCGCGTGAGGCAAGTCAAGCGCCGCAACGCAGAGGAATCGGTTTAATGTCTATTGCCCTCGATCGTCATTCTCGCCCCGCAACGTCGATCACAATCAAGAATACCAAGCCGGTCGAAGACGAATCCGATATTTCCGCATTGATCGATCGCTTGACCGCCGAGGTCAATCAGATCGCCTGCGAGAAGACCAAATCAATTCAGAACATCACCAACCAGATGAAAATGCTGGCGCTGAACGCGCTGATCGAATCTTCGCGCGCCGGTGCCCAGGGTGCGGGCTTCGCCGTGGTTGCGCAGGAAGTCCGCAATGTCGGCCAGCAGGTCGAAACGATCGCCCGCGAACTCGAGACGCAACTGACCAAGCGAACCGCTACCCTGATGAACTCGATCGAGCAGATGACCGAGCGGTCGCGCGGCGAGCGCATGGTCGATCTGTCGCTCAATGCCATCGAACTGATCGATCGCAATCTCTATGAGCGGACCTGTGACGTCCGCTGGTGGGCGACCGATTCCGCCATCGTCGACTGCGCGGCTGCGCCAAGCGCCGCAACAGTCGCGCATGGCTCGGAGCGGATGGCGGTGATCCTCGGCGCCTATACGGTATATCTCGATCTCTGGCTCTGCGATCTCGACGGCACGGTGCTGGCCAACGGCCGTGCCGACCGCTTCAAGGTGGCCGGCCAGAGCGTCGCGGCGACGAAATGGTTTCGCGAGGCGCTCGAGCTGCGCTCGGGCGACGATTATGTCGCCGGCGATATCGAGTGCCAGCCTTTGCTCGGCAACGCCGAGGTCGCCACCTATTGCGCCAGTGTACGCGCCGGCGGCAAGGCCCACGGCAAGCCGATCGGCGTGCTGGCGATCCATTTCGACTGGGAGCCCCAGGCGCGCGCCATCGTTCAGGGTATCCGTGTCGATGCCGCCGACAAGGCCCGCGTGCTGCTGGTCGATTCGAATTTCCGAGTGATCGCCGCCTCTGACGGCAATGGCCTGCTCACCGAGCGCATCCCGCTGTCGCTGGAAGGACGGCGCAGCGGCTTTTATCATGACCGCTCCGGCGTGCTGACCGCATTCCACGCCACGCCCGGTTACGAGACCTATAAGGGGCTCGGCTGGTTCGGCGTGATCGTCAGCACGGCGTGATCTGACCGGCTTAACATCCGAGCCGGTCCGCGATCCCGCCGAAATCCTTGGCGATGATGTCCCACTCGCCCTCGGCTTTAAAATCTCGCTTCTGCAGCGGGCCGTATTCGGTCGGACGTGCGACGAAGGCGGTCTTCAGTCCATGTGACTGTGCCGCTTTCAGATCATGGTTATGCGCGGCGACCATCATCACCTGCTCGGGCCGCAGGCACAGCAGCCTTGCCGCGCCGAGATAGGTCTCGGGATCGGGCTTGTAATGCTCGAACAGTTCGGCCGACATGATGAGATCCCATGGCAGGCCGGCAAACTTCGCCATCTCGGTCAACAGCGCCACATTGCCGTTCGACAGCGGGCTGATGATGAATTTCTTCTTCAGCCGCGTCAGGCCGGCGACGCTGTCCGGCCATGGGTGCAGCCGGTGCCAGCCCATGGTGAGATGGTGCAGATCGGCATCGTTCAGGCTCTTGATCCCGAGCTGCTCGACCAGCTTCTCCAGCGAACGGCGGTGCAGCACATCGAGGATCACGTAGCCGCGCTCGGGGTGCTTGCGGACCTCGTCCATCGAGGCGGCATAGACTGCGCGCCAGCCGTCAACCAGCGCGGTCCAGTCGGCCTTGATGCCGCGCTGTTCGCCCCATGTGGTGAAGTCGTTGATCAGGCTGGTCCGCCAATCGACGACGGTGCCGAACACATCAAATACCAGTGCTTTGACGGCTGAAATGTCCGACATGTGCGCCCTCCTTATTTTTATTTGTCATTCCGGGCGAACGCGTAGCGGGCGAACCCGGAATTTCGAGATTCCGGATCGCCGCTTCGCGTCGTCCGGAATGAAGTACACCTCAATCCAAATGGAACTTCTCGAGCTGCCGGTGCTCGGCCTTGATGTAGCGCACCGTGCCGGTGACCGAACGCATCACCACCGTCTCGGTCTCGATCACATTGTCCTTCCGGAACTTGACGCCCGTCAGCAGCGAACCGGTGGTGACGCCGGTGGCGGCGAACAGGCAATCGCCTCTCGCCATGTCCTCGATGCCGTAGATCATCTTGGGATCAGTGATGCCCATCTTGTGCGCGCGCTCGCGCTTCTCCTCGGTGTCGAGGATCAGGCGGCACTGCATCTGGCCGCCGATGCAGCGCAGCGCCACTGCCGCGAGCACGCCCTCGGGCGCGCCGCCGGTGCCGATATACATGTCGACGCCGGTCTCCTCCGGCGTTGCGGTGTGGATGACGCCGGCGACGTCACCATCGGTAATCAGCCGCACCGCGGCGCCGGTGCCGCGCACGCTCTGAATGATATCGGCGTGGCGCGGACGGTCCAGCACCAGAACCGTGATGGCGGACGTATCGACGCCCTTGGCCTTGGCCAGCCGCTTGACGTTGTCGGCCGGCGTCGCATCGAGCTCGACCACGCCCTTGGCGTAGCCGGGACCAATCGCGATCTTCTGCATGTAGACGTCGGGAGCATGGAGCAGCGTACCGCCATCGGCCATCGCCATGGTCGCAATCGAGCCGGGCATGTTCTTGGCACACAATGTCGTGCCTTCCAGCGGATCGACGGCGATATCGACCCTTGGGCCGGCATTAAGACCGACTTTCTCGCCGATGAACAGCATCGGTGCTTCGTCGCGCTCACCCTCGCCGATCACGATGGTGCCCTCGATCGGCAACTTGTTCAGTTCCCGGCGCATCGCGTCGACCGCGGCCTGGTCGGCCGCCTTTTCCTGGCCATGACCGCGCAGCCGCGCCGCCGACACCGCCGCCCGCTCCGTCACGCGCACGATCTCGAGCGTCAGGATGCGCTCCAGTAACAGCTTCTCCGGAACAGAAATATGGGTAGACATCGGCTCACTCCCTCAGAACAGAACTGACAGCCGACGGTTCGGCCTGACATCACTAGAACCATTCGGTTCTGATGGAATCAGAACCGGCTCCAGCTTTTGATTTGACACGTTTTCTTTACGCGAACCGGTATCCACTTCGCTCGAAAACGCTCCAGCTCTAACGCACGACCCGTCGGATCGGACGTTAATTCTTTTCAATCCTTATCACCTGCGGCCGTCCAGTGATCACCTTGTCTTTCTGGACCGCCTGCAACGCGCGATGAACGGCATCCTCACTGGTCGCATAGGTGATGAGAATGACCGGCACCGGACAGGATTTTCCTTTCGCCGCCGCGATGTCAACGCCGTTCGAATGGCGCTGCACAATGGATTCAATCGAAATTTTTTGTTCCGCAAGCCGCGTGGCGATGGTGGCAGCGGTGCCTGCCAAATCGCGCGCCATCAAGCGGATATAATAGCCACCTTCATGGCGCTCCATTGGCGCCTTGCTGGTGGCGCGTAGCTGCGCCACCGGCCGTCCGAACGGCTTGGCGCGGATGCCACGCGCAACGTCGGCGATATCGGCCACCACCGCCGAGGCGGTCGCCGCACCGCCCGCGCCGGGACCGACCAGCGTGATCGCCGGTATTCCCTCGCCGTCGATGGTGACGGCGTTGGTGACCCCCATCACCTGCGCGATCGAGGAGGATTTCGGCACCATGGTCGGATGCACGCGCTGCTCGATGCCCTTGGCCGTCTTCACCGCCACGCCGAGCAGCTTGACGCGATAGCCAAGCTCGGCGGCTGCGCGCAGATCCTCCGGCGTGATCGAGGAAATTCCCTCGACGTAAATCGCCTTTTCCGCCACCTCGGTGCCGAAGGCGAGGCTGGCCAGGATCGCCAGCTTTTGCGCGGTATCGTAGCCGTCGACGTCGAATGAAGGATTGGCCTCGGCGTAACCGAGACGCTGGGCGTCCTTCAGGCATTCGGCGAAGGACAATTCCTCCTGTTCCATCCGCGTCAGGATGTAATTGCAGGTGCCGTTGAGAATGCCGTAGACGCGCGCCACCTGCGTGCCGGCAAGGCCCTCGCGCAAGGTCTTGATCACGGGAATGGCGGCGCCAACCGCCGCCTCGAAATTCAATGCACCGCCATGGGTCTCGGCCAGCTTGGCGAGCCGCAACCCATGCTTGGCGATCAGCGCCTTGTTGGCCGTGACCACCGATTTACCGGATTTCAGCGCGGCCTCGATCGCCGACAGTGCCGGGTCGCCGGCCCCGCCCATCAGCTCGACGAAGCAATCGATCTCGGCATCGCCGGCGAGTTCGACCGGGTCCCGCACCCATTTGACGCCGTTAAGATCGATCCCGCGCTTCTTGGCTTTGGTCCGCGCGGTGACAGCGACGATACGGATGTCTCGCCCGCTGCGCGCCGCGAGCGTCCGCCGCTGCTGCTCGATCAGGCGGACGACTTCGGAGCCGACCGTGCCGAGCCCCGCAATACCCACATTCAGGGGAGCCATGACGAGAAAAACCTGCCGGAAAAACTGTGACCAAGCACGATCCGGCCCAAGCGGGCCGGAATCAGGCCTAGCGCCGATTGGCGAGAGGAACCACGTTGTGCAACGTTTCAATGCCGCTTTCAAGGAAGCGGCGGACCCCGCGAGCCGCCTGGCGGATGCGCTGCTCGTTTTCCACCATGGCAATGCGGACATAGCCCTCGCCATGCTCGCCGAAGCCGACACCCGGCGATACCGCAACGCCCGATTTCTCGACCATCAGGGTGGCGAACTGCATGCTGCCGAGACCGCGGAAGGCCTCGGGCAGCGGCGCCCAGGCGAACATCGATGCCGAGGGCGGCGGAATCTCCCAACCGGCACGGCCGAACGATTCCACCAGCACATCGCGGCGCTTGCGATAGGTGTCCCGCATCTCGCGGATGCAATCGTCCGGACCATTCAGCGCCGCGGTCGCCGCAACCTGGATCGGCGTGAACGCGCCATAATCCAGATAGGACTTCACCCGCGCCAAGGCTGCGATGATGCGCTCATTGCCAACGGCAAAGCCGATGCGCCAGCCGGCCATGGAGTAGGTCTTGGACATCGAAGTGAACTCGACGGTGACGTCGACCGCGCCCGGAACCTGCAGCACCGATGGCGGCGGATTGTTTTCGTCGAAATAGACTTCCGCATAGGCCAGATCGGACAGGATGAAGATCTCGTGCTTCTTCGCGAACGCAACGAGATCCCGGTAGAAATCGAGGCTTGCCACATAGGCGGTCGGGTTGGACGGATAGCATACCACGATCGCCAGCGGCTTCGGGATCGAATGGATGATCGCGCGCTCGACCGCCTCGAAGAATTGCGGCGTCGGCTCCGACGGCACCGAGCGGATCACCCCGCCCGCCATCAGGAAGCCGAAAGCGTGAATCGGGTAGCTCGGATTCGGGCACAGCACCACATCGCCCGGCGCCGTGATCGCCTGCGCGACATTGGCAAACCCCTCCTTGGAGCCGAGGGTGGCGACGATCTGGGTATCCGGATTGAGCTTCACGCCAAAGCGGCGGGCATAATAGGCCGCCTGGGCCTTGCGCAGCCCGGTGATGCCGCGCGAGGCCGAGTAGCGGTCGGTCCGCGGCTTGCCCAGCGTCTCCTTCAGCTTCTCGATCACATGCGACGGTGTCGGCAGATCCGGGTTGCCCATGCCGAGGTCGATGATGTCGGCGCCGGCATTACGCGCGGCCGCCTTGGCCCGGTTGACCTGTTCGAACACGTAAGGCGGCAGACGGCGTATGCGGTAAAATTCTTCCATGGCTCCTGGCTCCGACAACCGGTAAGGGCGGAATCGAAAGAACATCAGGTCAGGCGACCCGGAATCGGCTTTACCCGAAAATCCATACCTAGATTCAAAGGTTTAGCGCGAATTCAGGCGTAAGAATGATGGCTTCGCCCCGATTTGCGGCTGAACCGGATTCTTTTACCACGGCCGGCCAGTTATGCCAGTACGGCCCGATGGCTGGACCGGAGGATTACTTCGAGCCCTGCCCCTGATTCTGGCTCTGACCCTGGTTTTGGCTCTGGCCTTGATCCTTGATCCCCGAGGCCTGGCGATCCCGTGCCGCCGCCAGTTCTTTCTTGATCCTGGTCTGCTCGTCGAGGGGGATCGCCGCCTGATCCCGATCGGGCGGCACATCTTCGACGGGAAGGTAGCCGCCTGCCTCCTTTGAACGCGACGGCGCGTCGGCGGGCGTACCGACGATCGGCAGCTCCGCGATCGAACTCGAACAGCCGCCGAGCGCCATCGCCGACAGCAGCAGCGCTGCCAAGGCCAACGTTCTTCTATTGCAATCAACCGGCATGCGTTTCCGCGGCCTCACTCCAATGAACTTTGTCGCTGTCCGGTGCTTGATGATGCGGCCGCCTGCTTGCCGCTTAAATTAGTCATCGTCTGGAACGATTAAAGCCTGAACACTAGATCGGCCTGTTGGGGCTTCAATATGACAGAACCAAGATACTTTGTCGCAGTGCAACAGATCCAATGCACAAGGTTAATTCCGTTGTCATCGATCAGCGCGGTGACGAAATTACAATGAAGCTGTAGTGTTGCCGACATGAGCGACGTCACGACCGAAACCCCAAGCACAAAAAGATTCGATCCCGAAGCGTTCGCGATGAACCTTGCCCGGGCGATGGAGAGTGGTGGCCAGGCACTGGCGGCCTATCTGAAGCCGCGGGAAAATGGTGAGGCCAAGGACAAGCCGCCGGGCGAACTGGCCGAAATGGTCAAGACCTTCACCTCCGTCGCCGAATACTGGATGTCCGACCAGACGCGGGCGAGCGAATTGCAGATGAAGATGGGCAAGGCCTATCTCGATCTGTGGGCTTCGGCCTCGCGCCGCCTCGCCGGCGAGCAGGCGCAGCCGGCGATCGAGCCCTCGCCGCGCGACAAGCGCTTCAAGGATCCCGAGTGGAAGTCGAACCAGTTCTTCGACTTCCTGGTGCAGCTTTATCTCTTGACCACGCAATGGGCGCAGGATCTGGTGCGCAACGCCGAAGGCCTCGATCCGCATACCCGTCACAAGGCCGAGTTCTACGTCCAGCAGGTCACCAATGCGCTGGCACCGTCGAACTTCGTGCTCACCAACCCCGAAGTCCTGCGCGAGACGCTGGCCTCGAGCGGCGACAATCTGGTGCGCGGCATGAAGATGCTGGCGGAAGATGTCGAAGCCGGCCATGGCACCCTGCGCATCCGTCAGTCCGATCCGAACAGCCTCGCGGTCGGCGTCGACATGGCGATCACACCGGGCAAGGTGATCTTCCAGAACGATCTGATGCAGTTGATCCAGTACGAGCCGTCGACGGAAAAGGTGCTGCGCACGCCGCTTCTGATCGTGCCGCCCTGGATCAACAAATATTACATCCTCGATCTCAGGCCGGAGAAATCCTTCATCAAGTGGTGTGTCGATCAGGGCATCACTGTATTCGTGATCTCCTGGGTCAATCCGGACAAGCGGCTGGGCGCCAAGACCTTCGACGATTACATGAAGGAAGGCCCGCTGGCGGCGATGGACGCGATCGAGCGGGCCACCGGCGAGATGACCGTGCACACCATGGGCTATTGCGTCGGCGGCACCCTGCTCGCTGCGACGCTGGCCTGGCTGGCCGAAAAACGGCGTGTGCGCGCGACCTCGGCGACGCTGCTCGCGGCGCAGGTCGACTTCAGCCATGCCGGCGACCTTCTGGTATTCGTCGACGAAGACCAGATCTCGGCGCTGGAGCGCGACATGCAGGCCTCGGGCGTGCTCGAAGGCTCCAGGATGGCGATGGCCTTCAACATGCTGCGCTCGAACGACCTGATCTGGTCCTATGTCGTCAGCAACTATCTGAAGGGGCAGCCGCCGTCCTCGTTCGACCTGTTGCACTGGAATTCGGACGCCACGCGAATGCCGGCGGCGAACCACTCCTATTACCTGCGCAATTGCTATCTGGAGAACCGGCTGTCCACCGGCAGCATGGTACTCGATAATACCCTGCTCGACCTGTCGAAGGTCAAGGTGCCGATCTACAACCTTGCGACCCGCGAGGATCACATCGCGCCCGCGGATTCCGTGCTCTACGGCTCGCAATTCTTCGGCGGTTCGGTGAAATATGTGCTGTCCGGGTCCGGGCATATCGCCGGCGTGGTCAATCCGCCAGCAGCCAACAAGTACCAGTTCTGGACCAACGACAAGATCAGGGACATCTCGCTCGCCGACTGGATCAGGGGCGCCGAGGAACATAAGGGTTCGTGGTGGCCGCACTGGCGCGAATGGCTTGCCGGCATCGACGCTGAGGAAGTGCCGGCGCGTGCCGTCGGAACCGAAGCCCTGCCCCCGATCGAAGACGCGCCCGGCAGCTATGTCAGGGTCCGCGCATAGCCTGACCAGCGGCGTTCGAATATAATGCCGGCGTCCTGTCAGCGCCGGAATTGAAACGAAAATCAGGGGAAAGTGTCTATGACGCGAGAATTGTTCTGGCTCACGCTCACGGTCATCCTGACGGGATTGCTCTGGATCCCCTATGTCGCCAACCGCTGTCAGGTGCGCGGCCTTTCCGGCGCCATGGCCAACCCGGTGCGTGGCGACAAGCCGCATGCCGAATGGGCGACGCGGCTGATGTTCGCGCATGACAACGCGGTGGAGAACCTGATCATCTTCGCGCCGCTGGTCCTGATCCTCAATGCGATGGACTATTCCTCGAAATGGACCGTGCTCGCCTGCGCGGTGTATTTCTGGGCCCGCGTCGCGCATCTGATCGTCTATACGCTCGGCCTGCCGATATTCCGCACGCTCGCCTTCGTGGTCGGCTTCCTCGCCCAGGCCGTGCTGGCGCTGGCGATCTTCGGGCTGGTTTAACGCTCTGCCGTCATTCCGGGGCGCGCACCAGCGCGAACCCGGAATCTCGCGCCGCAACTTCGAGATTCCGGATCGTCGCTTCGCTCCGTCCGGAATGACGAGCTTGGGCGGATCGCTTCGTCGCTTTCGCTCCCTTGCGCAAACGCTTCGCGTTTGTCGCAGGCAATGACGGAAGACACGCATTCGCATTCCCGCGGCACCAATGAGCCCAGGTTGATCTCACAGCATCCGCCTCTCGACAGAGGGCGCAGGGAATGCCGGGTGCGCGCCGCACCCATAGCCCCGTGTGCATCATAAAAAGCACACGAGTGTAGTCGCCACAGGTGTGCCGCCTCACGCCGGCATTCCCTGCGCAATGGTTTTAACGGTTTCCTTCGCGCTCTTCCTGGTGACCGGGCTTTGTTGCCACCATCACCCGTGCGATGCGGAAGCGACATCACTTGCGTGATGCGCAGCCATCGTCACGAGCTTGACGCCAGCGTCGGGGCGTCAGAACCACACGACTTCGCCGTCCGCGTCAGCGCGTCTCGTCTTGCGCGCCAACCGCGTCCATCGCATCCCGCGCCCAACGTCCGTGACGATCGCGAAGCGCCCCTCTTTCGGGGGCGGGACGGCGCGAGAGATAGAACTGATTTTAGCTGAAGGAAAAGCGAGAAATTTTTCGACAAGAGTCTGGACAGAAAATTGACCCGACAGCCCGTCGGGCAAATCAATTGCAGCTGGCAGTCGTCATCATCCGCGGGAGCGGACGATCCCGTATTCCACCGCAGTCAGTGAGCAAAACCGCGAAGCTGCGGCGTACTGGATACCCGCCTTCGCGGGTGCGCCGGTTCGCGTGAAGAAAACGCGTTAAAACAAAAACCAAGAGCCCGGTTCTGATTCCATCAGAACCGGAAAATCTCTAGGAGGTGCAGACCGTAAGGTGGGCAAAGGCGCGTCAGCGCCGTGCCCACCTCCCAACATATCGCCCACGATGGTGAACACGCTGCGCCTGGCCCACCCTCCAGGCTGATCCACCCTACGGCCCTGCCGCCTGCGACAATTGCCGTCGTGCTGGTCATGATTCGGTCATGCCGACAAAATAACCTGCGTTGCTATCGGATAGGAAAGCGAAATGAGGAAGCGAGAAGGCACCGACGCACCGCTTTGGTGAAACCCAACTGGGAGGCGGCAGGATGCACCACACATTCAAATTCGCCACCGACGACAGGTTTGATGCCTACGGCACATCCAGGTTCACCGAAATTGACGTTCCGGGCGCAAGCCTTACCACCGCCGCCGATATCAACGACTATGGTCAGACCGTCGGCGCCTATGTCGACAGCAGCGGTCAGTCCCACGGATATCTCGATACCAACGGCCACTTCACGACGATTGATCCTCCCGGCGCCACATTTGCTGAAGCGTCCGGCATCAACGATCGCGGTCAGATCGTCGGGTTCTACACGGACAGCACAGGTCAGCACGGCTTCCTCGACACCAACGGCAAGTTCACGACGATTGACTTCCCCGGTGCCAGCGCCACCGACGTCACCGGCATAAACGACCGCGGTCAGATCGTCGGGGTTTATATCGACAGTACGGGAGCCCATGGGTTCGTCGATACCAATGGCAATTTCACCGGGCTTCAATCCACGAGCGTGGCGGGAGCACTTCTCCCCCTTGGGATCAACGATCATGGCCAGATAACCGGGCTCTACTTCGAAGATCGCGGGATGGGCGGGCCGCCACCCCACGGCCTGCTCGCCCATGGCTTCCTGGATACCAACGGCACGATCACAACGATCGATGCCCCGGGGGCGGCCTTTACTGAAGCCTCCGGGATCAACGATCGGGGTCAGATCGTCGGAGTCAGTGGCGCGGATGCAGCGGCAACCAATTATTTTCTCGACACGCACGGTACGTTCACCAATCTCCATATCCCGGGCAGCCCTCCTGAAACGTTCGCACAGGCGTTCACGGATCCCGCAACCATTGCGCCTTCGATGGGGATCAACAACAGCAGCGAGATCGCAGGTACCTTTACCGACAGCACCGGAAC
>DASZTN010000120.1:0-13988 GCA_035547995.1 Bradyrhizobium sp.
GGCTCCGATCGAGGCTCCGACCTCGAGGCGGAGGCCGTTCCAGAAAAGCGGTCGGTTCAGCATCACGACGGTTTCCTGCAACACACGCACGATCCGGGCCGGAGCCGCCGGAACGCGCAGGAGAAGCGCGAATTCGTCGCCGCCCAACCTGGCGACCAAGCCGGCATTGCCGAAAGCCCGCCCCAAGCGCGTTGCGATCTCGCACAGGCATGCATCTCCGGCCTCATGGCCGAACGTATCATTTAGATGCTTGAAGCGGTCGAGGTCGATCAGGACGAGGGCCGACGCGAAACCGTGATTCAGACTGTCCCCAACTACCTCGCAATAACGGGCCTGGAACACGGAGCGATTGGCGAGCCCGGTGAGCGGATCGGTTTCGGCTTGCCGCCGGAGGCTCTCCATGGCCTGCCGGTCGGAGGTAATATCCTGCTTGGAACCGAAGATCCGCACGGCTCGTCCGCCCTCTCCGGCCGCGTTGATCGTGAGCCGCATCCAGCGCCTTTCGCCGCGCCAGGTCCTGATCTCGGCATCGAGCGATACCGCGCGGCCGTTCCGGATCACCTCGGCACGAGCAAGCTCCATGTTGCGCCGGGACTCATCGACATAGAGATCGACGATGCTCGCGCGCCGCAGCGGGTTGTCGGTCGGATAGCCGAAAATATCGTAGACGCCGGAGGTCCAGGTCAGGCGCTCCGTCTCGAGTTCGCATTCCCACGCGCCGATGCGGGCTGGGCTGAACGCCTGATCGTAGAGGCGTGCGCGAACCCCGGCCGGCAGAAGCGCAGCATGATCTGCTTCATCTCTCATTGATGGGTCCAGCAGCGTTTCGGGATTTTGCCCGTGTCCCTGTGGACTAAAGCTGCCGTGTTAACGAATTCTGTAGCCGCGCCTGCAGCCGGCCGATTCCGGTTTGCGGATATCAAGGACCCGCAACGAACTCAGGAGGCGGGTAAGCCGGTGTTCGGAGCCTACGATACCGCCGGATCAGTCCCGCTCAGCCTCACCAGCACGATCTCGGGCGGGACACCGAGACGGACCGGCATGATGCTGCAGCCGAGGCCGCCGGATACCACGACGTCGCAATTGGCCCGCATATGGCCGTAGGCGAATTTTTGTCCATATCGCGATGGCACCACCGGCGCCCATCCGAACAGCCGCACCTGCCCGCCATGGGTATGGCCGGAAAGCTGCAGGGCCACCCGCTTCGGCACATGCATGGCAACGTCGGGTTCATGCGCCAGCAGAACGACTGGCGCATCGTCGGTCACTTTGGCCAACGTTGCTGAGAGATCATCGACGCCGATACGATGGAGCGGCCGGAAACGCCGCGCCGGCGCATAGGCCAGTTGATCGCCGAGTCCGGCCAGCCAGAACGGGCGATCGCCCTTGGTCAGACGCACCGCATCGTTTTCATAGACGGGAATGCCGACCGCCTCCAATGCGCGCCGGGCGACGGTCACGCCCTTGCCGTCGCGCTGCACGGCTACATCGCTCCAATAATCATGATTGCCGAGAATCGCATGCACGCCGAGCGGCGCCTTCAACCCGGCAAGCACCGGCGCCCATTCCTCCGCCGGAATGAAGCGCGTCACATGGCGATGCCCGGCGACATAATCGCCCAGCAGGACGACGATATCCGCGTTCAGCGCATTGGTCTGCTCGACGATCTCTTCGATATGCGGAAGCGACATCCAGGGATCGCAGGCATGGACATCGGCGACGGCCGCGATCTTGAGCTCGAATCCGGCCGGCCATTGCGGCGACTGGATATCGTAGCTCGTGACGTGCAGCTGTACGATCGGCTCGGCAACTCCGTACGCGGCGGTCGAGGTACCGAGGGCGCCGAGCCCGGCGCTGAACTGAAAAAACTGGCGGCGTGACAGCATGAATGATCGATCGTGATGCATCTCGTGGATGCTGTGCAATTTAAGCGGAATTGGGGTGCGGATGTGCAGATTATCTGCAGACGACGTTAATCGTCGTTTTCGTTACCGAACAGGCCGAACTGCGCCGCATCGCGCGTCGGCTCGGCGAGGCCGAGATGACGGAATGCATGTGAGGTCAAAAGCCTGCCGCGCGGCGTACGCTGCAGATAGCCGCACTGAATGAGATAGGGTTCGATGATGTCCTCGATGGCGTCGCGCGGTTCCGACAGCGCTGCCGCCATGGTCTCGACCCCGACCGGGCCGCCGCCGTAATTGGTCGCTATGGTTAACAGATAGCGACGGTCCATCGCATCGAGGCCGGCGCTATCGACTTCGAGTGCGCGAAGTGCCTTGTCGGCGATGGCGCGATCGATCGACGCGGCGTCGGCCGCAGAGGCAAAATCCCGCACTCGCCGCAACAGCCGGCCGGCGATCCGCGGCGTGCCGCGGGCGCGGCGGGCGATTTCATTGGCGCCATCCGGCGTCATGCCGACGTTGAGTACGCGCGCGCCGCGGGTGACGATCTTTTCGAGTTCTTCCTCGGTGTAGAAATTCAACCGGACCGGAATCCCGAAACGATCGCGCAGCGGATTGGTCAGGAGGCCGGCGCGCGTGGTGGCGCCGACCAGGGTGAATTTTGCCAGCTCGATCTTGACCGAGCGCGCAGCCGGACCTTCGCCGATGATGAGGTCGAGCTGGAAATCCTCCATCGCCGGATAGAGCACTTCCTCGACCGCCGGGCTCAAGCGATGGATCTCGTCGATGAAGAGCACGTCGCGCTCTTCGAGGTTGGTGAGAAGCGCGGCGAGATCACCGGCCTTGGCGATCACCGGGCCGGACGTGGCGCGAAAGCCGACGCCGAGCTCGCGCGCCACGATCTGCGCCAGCGTGGTCTTGCCGAGGCCGGGCGGGCCGACGAACAGCACGTGGTCGAGCGCCTCGCCGCGCTTGCGCGCCGCCTCGATGAAGATCGAGAGGTTGGCGCGCGCCTGCTGCTGGCCGACGAAATCCGACAGCGATTGCGGACGCAGCGCCGTATCGCCGACATCATCGGCGCGGCGTTCGGGAGTGACGAGGCGGGAGGGCGGATTCACTTCGCCAACTCCTTCAGGCCGAGCCGGATCAATTGCGCCGTTTCGGCATGCTCGCCGGCGGCGCGCGAGGCCGAAGCGATCGCGGCGGCCGCCTGCGGCTGGCCATAGCCGAGATTGACCAGCGCCGAAATCGCGTCGCTTACCGGACGCGGCGCCCGCTGATCATCGATCGCGCCGGACAGATGCACCACAGCCGGATCGACGCTGGCAAAGCTCGGCGCCTTGTCCTTCAATTCGGTGACGATGCGCTCGGCGACCTTTGGGCCAACGCCAGGCGTTCGCGTCACCGCGGCCTTGTCGCGCAGCGCGATCGCATTGGCAAGGTCGGGCGGCGGCAACGTCGAAAGCACGGCCAGCGCCACTTTCGCCCCGACGCCCTGCACGGTCTGCAGCAGGCGAAACCATTCGCGTTCGACATCGCTCTCAAAGCCGAACAGCCGGATCTGATCTTCGCGGACATAGGTTTCGATCGACAACACCGCCGCTTGGCCGGGCGATGGCAAGCGCTGCAATGTCCGAACCGAGCAATGCACCTGATAACCGACGCCGCCGACATCGAGGATCACATAATCCTCGCCATAGCTGTCGATCAGGCCTTTGAGCTTGCCGATCATGGACGAAACCCGTCGAGCTCAAACTCCCCTCGCCCTTGCGGAGAGGAGATGAGGGTGGGGGTCAGCAACGAGGGTATCGCCGGCCTACCTCCCTCCCCAACCCGTCCCCACAAGGGGGGAGGGAGCAGATGACGAAGCTTCGCAATCATATCCCCACCACCTTCAATCGCAGCGCTGCGCCGGCGCGGTGGTGCGCGTGCGTGATGGCGACCGCCAGCGCGTCGGCGGCATCGGCTGATTTCGGCTCGGCCTTGGGCAGGAGGATCCTGAGCATCACCTGGATCTGGTTCTTGTCGGCATGACCGGCGCCGACCACCGTCTTCTTGACCTGATTCGGCGCATATTCGGCGACCGATATGCCGAACATCGCCGGCGCCAGCATGGCGACGCCGCGCGCCTGCCCGAGCTTCAGCGTGGCGACGCCGTCCTTGTTGACGAAGGTCTGTTCGACCGCGGCTTCCGCCGGCTGGAAGCTGCCGAGCACGGCAGCGAGCCCGTCGTGGATCGCCAGCAGCCGGTTTGCCAGAGGCAGGTCTTCCGCCGGTTCCACCGAGCCGCAGCCGATGAAGATCAGCCGGTTCCCCTCGATCTCGATCACGCCCCAGCCGGTGCGGCGCAGGCCGGGATCGATGCCGAGAATACGGACGGGAGAGCGAATCGGCTGCGGCGTCATGAGGCCTTATAACCCAGGCAGGAGTTTTGGGCCTAGCGCCGGCAATTCGCCGTCAACCGCGCAATGACGCGATCCCTATCCGGCCATCCTGGCCATCAGGGCGTCCGAAATCTCGAAATTGGCGAACACGTTCTGCACGTCGTCGTGTTCGTTCAAAAGATCCATCAGCTTGAGCAGCTTTTCGCCGGTCTCGTCATCCACCGCGATGGTGTTCTGCGGCTTCCAGATCAGCGCCACCTTGCGGGCTTCGCCGAACTTGGCCTCCAGCGCCCTGGCGACCTCGCGATAGCTTTCGGGAGAAGCGTAGATCTCGTGGCCGCTTTCGCTGGAGACGACATCGTCGGCACCGGCCTCGATCGCGGCATCGAGCATCGCATCGTCGGAAGCGACGCCGGCGTCGTATTCGATCACGCCGGTGCGGTCGAACATGAAAGCGACTGATCCGGTTTCGCCGAGATTGCCGCCGGATTTGGTGAAATAGGAACGGATATCGGAAGCCGCGCGGTTGCGATTGTCGGTGAGCGCCTCGACGATGACGGCGACACCCCCGGGGCCGTAGCCCTCATAACGGATCTCGTCGTAATTGTCGCCCTCGCCGCCGATCGCCTTCTTGATGGCGCGCTCGATATTGTCCTTCGGCATGTTCTCCTGCCGCGCCGCCACGACAGCCGCGCGCAGCCGTGGGTTCATCGCGGGATCGGGCGTGCCGAGCTTGGCCGCGACGGTGATTTCGCGCGCCAGCTTGCCGAACACCTTCGACTTCTGGGCGTCCTGCCGCCCCTTGCGGTGCATGATGTTCTTGAACTGGGAATGGCCGGCCATGCGATTTCTCTTGGATTGATCTTTCTCGGATTCGCGCGGGATATAGTAACGGGAAGCGCCGCCTTATAGGCCGCGACCCCGGCGAAATCAAAGGTTAGCCGGGATGCGTCCAGAATGACGGCCTCGCCGGCTCGAGCCGGCCGCCGATCCGCACCGGCGCGATCCTCAAGGCAAGACCGGTGGGATCATCGGTCTCGACCGCAACGCCGCTGAATGTCGGCGCGCCCATTGCCGGCTCGAACCGGCCCGACGGAATGCCCGATGTAAAGCGGCGCAGCGGCTCCTCTTTCTGCATGCCGATGATCGAATCATAATCGCCGGTCATGCCGGCATCGGTCATGAAGGCGGTGCCGCCGGGCAGGATCTGATGGTCGGCGGTCGGCACATGGGTGTGGGTGCCGACGACCATGCTGGCGCGGCCGTCGCAGAAAAATCCGACGCTCTGCTTTTCACTGGTCGCCTCGCCGTGGAAATCGACCAGGATCGCATCCGCCCCCGCACCCAGCGGACAGGCGTCGAGCTCTCGCGCGATGGCCTCGAACGGATCGTCGAACGGCGTCATGAAGACGCGGCCGATGGCATTGACGACCAGCGCACGCCTGCCGCTCCTGGTATCGACCAGCGCGGCGCCGCGCCCCGGCGTGCCCTTGGGATAATTCGCCGGGCGGATCAGCCGCGGTGCACGCTCGATGAAAACCAGCGCCTCGCGCTGATCCCAGGAATGATTGCCGAGCGTGACGACATCGGCACCGGCATCGAGGAATTCCTGATAGATCGGTTCGGTGATGCCAAATCCGCCGGCGGCATTCTCGCCATTGATGACGACGAGATCGAGCGCCCAGTCGCGGATCAAGCCGGGCAAATATTCGGTCACGGCGGCGCGGCCCGAACGCCCGACAACGTCACCCACGAAGAGGATACGCAAAGCTCAAATACTCCGGAAATCGAAGGTTCGCGTTTCCGTTAGCACATAATCCAGCGCCACGTCGTGCGCCAATGCCGGAACGGCCTCGATTTCCTGCGTTGCAAAAGCAAGCCCGATACCTGTCACCGGCTTCGACTGACGCAGATGCGCGAAGGTATAGTCATAGTGCCCGGCACCATAACCGATGCGATGGCCCAAGCGGTCGAATGCGGCGAGCGGCACCAGCATCACGTCCGGAACGAGTTCGGCCGCCACCGGCGACGGCTCGCGAATGCCGAGCGCACCCAGCACCATCCTGTCGCCGGGCAACCAGGCGCGGAACGTCAGCGCCTGGCCGCGCGCGGTCACGGCCGGCAGCGCCAGCCGCGCCCCATGCGCCGCGAGCTTTTGCATCAGCGGCGTCGGATCGATTTCGCTGCGGATCGGCGAGTAGCCGGAAACGACCACGCCGCTCTTGATTTCAAACGGAAGCCCACGGGCCGCGATCGCCCGCGCGGCACTGTCGCGCTGCTCAAGGGTCAGTGCATCCCGCCTTTTGAGCGCGGCGGCGCGAAGCTCGGCCTTCGATGCCGGCTCGGTCTTCGATGCAACCTCAGTCTTCGACGAATGTTCAGGCATGAAACCCCTGTTGCAATATTCATCATCCGCCTCCGGCGGGCTGGACGACAGGCTCCAGCGGATGATCCAGCATTCCAGAGCCGCTGTTGGTCAAACTGTGAAGCCGCAGCGTACTGGATACCCGGCCTTCGCGGGGTATGACGACGGCAACCAGCGAACAGCTGAGAAAACTCACCGCAAAAAATAAAAGTGCGAAGCCGCAGTGGCCGTTGGAGCGCTCGATCCCGGAGTTCCCTACGAAAGTAGGTGGGCACCATATGTCCGGGTCCACGGACCCGGCCAGGGACAGTTCCCTAAAGGATCGATAAGGCCCCGGGGATATATGGCTCCTGACGCGCGACGCAGCCTCGCAGGAGCCAATGTAGCAACGATGGCGCCACTTCGCCAGCGGGATGGCTGGGGAGCTGGTCGAATCGATTCCAATTCCAAACAGCAGGCGGGGAGTCCCTTGAATCACTTGGGCCACATGGTTCGAGACGCCGCGCGATGCGCGGCTCCTCACCATGAGGGTCTGAATTCTTGCCGCTTGATTCTTGCCGCTTGCTCTGTCTCATCCCGAGGAGCGGCGATAGCCGCGTCTTGGGGAATGGGCCGCGAACATCAGCCGCAAGCTCGCATCCCCGCGGCACGAAAGTGCCCAGGCCTTACTGGAAGCATCGCCCTTCAAAGAACAAGGGCGCAGGGAATGCCGGGCGCTCGCCGCACCCGCAGCCTCGCGTGCAATGAAAAAAGCACACGAGTTATTCACCACAGGTACGCCGAAACATCCGGCATTCCCTGCGCGATGGTTTTAACGGTTTCCTTCGTGCTCTCTCCGGTGACCGGGCTTTTTTGTCACCGTCGCCAGCGTGATGCGCAGCGACATCACTTCAGTGCGATGCAAAGCATCGTCACGCGCGTGATGCGCGGGCATCATCGACCGACTTAGCGCCAGCGTCGGGGCGCCAAGACCACACGACTTCGCCGTCCGCGAGCTGCATCACTCGTCTCCTGATGCTGCCCACGTCCATCGCATTCCGCACCCAACGTTCGTGACGATCGCGAAGCGCCCTCTTGCGGGCAGCGGAACGGCGGCAGAGAAACCACTGATTTGGGGCGAATGAACAGTGGAATGTTTTTGCGCCGAGGGCTGGACAGGCCAAATCAGATTGAATTGGTTCAAGGAAGTTGCGGTATTAGCGCTGTTGCGTCGGATGCGTAGACGCCAGTCTCTAATCGTCGGCGGGTTCGCCTCGCTCCGCGCGCTCGATGAACTTGCGGCTATACTCATCAAGCATGGCCTCCTTGATGCCGAGACTGGCGCGCAGCGGTGCGCTGGCAGTATATCAATGTCACGATCGAGCTGCTGGAACATCTCGGCGTCCGCGTTCAGCTCTTCCCGCATCCGCTCGCGTCCCTTCGACGTCGCGAAATCTATGCTCCGCTCCCGCCAATATGCGGTGCCTAGTCGCCCATGTCGAACATAAAGCGCCCGGCCGATCGAACCGCTCACCCGATCGCGACGCCGCCGCCGATGGTGCGGTTGATTACCTGCGTCGCCTTCTCGATGCGATCGGCAGCGGCGTTCAGGGCATTGGCGACCGCGCTCTGCATCAGCTTGGCGCGGTCCGAGGATGCGTTGCGGGCGCCGCGCATCGCTTCCAGCTCCTGCTCGAGCGCGCTGATGCGGTTGTTGGCGTCCATCAGTTCATCACTTGCCATCAGCGCGGCCATCACCGTGAGGCGCGCATCGCCGATCTCGCCGAACTTGCCGCGCAGCGATCCGATGCGATCTTCAAAACCTTCGGCAAGCGTGAGTAACCGTGTCTCCTGCCCGGCCTCGCAGGCCATGCGGTATTGCCGGCCATTGATCGTCACGTTGACGTGGCTCATGGACTCTCTCCAGCATCGAGCACGGCACGGATCGTGTTGATGGCGGCGTCCAGCCGCTCGGCGATCTCGCGATTGGCGCGCTCCAGACGGCGTGTCTTCACCAGTGATCCATCCAGTTCGTCGGCGAGCCGCGAGCGATCGGCGCCCAATGCCTGGATGCGGCTCGCCAGTTCGTTCTCGGTGCGATCGGCATCGCGGCGCCGCTCGACCGCGCTTTCGAGCGCGTCGAGTGCCGCCATCAATCGCCGTGTCGCGGCGTCGACATCCGCAGAAGGTGGCTCGGCATAGCCGAGACCGTTGGAGGAACGATCGCTCATGTCCTCAGCGCAGGCCCTCAATGTATCGCCGCGGGAGCGACGAAATCCGGCGGCTCAGCAAGCGTTTAGAGGACGAACTTTACGTGGCGAGCGAGGCTAACGCAACGCCGCTTGCGAGCTATGCACTGCTAAGCAACTTTTCGGCCTTTTTGGGCGTTGCATTGCTTGGACTCCGGGAACGCAGGTGCTATCCACCCCCCGACATCCCCGGGCTCTCTCGCCGGTACCGCAACCCAAGCATCTCATTTCAGGCGGATTTTCATCATGACGCAGGTCGATCACACCCGTATGGCCAATGCGATCCGCGGCCTTGCGATGGACGCAGTCGAAAAGGCCAATTCGGGTCACCCCGGCCTGCCAATGGGCGCAGCCGACATCGCCACCGTGCTGTTCACGCAATTCCTGAAATACGACGCCGCCGATCCGGCCTGGCCCGACCGCGACCGTTTCGTATTATCGGCCGGCCACGGCTCGATGCTGCTCTATGCGCTGCTGTATCTGACCGGCAATTCGGAGATGACGCTCGACCAGATCAAGCGCTTCCGCCAGCTGGGATCGCTGACGCCGGGCCATCCGGAAAATTTCCACACCAAGGGCATCGAGACCACGACGGGTCCGCTCGGCCAGGGCATCGCGACCTCGGTCGGCATGGCGCTGGCGGAAAAGATGCTCGCCGCCGAGTTCGGCAGGAAGATCGTCGATCACCACACCTATGTGCTCTGCTCAGACGGCGACCTGATGGAAGGCGTGTCGCAGGAAGCGATCGCGCTCGCCGGGCACTGGAAGCTCAACAAGCTGATCGTGCTCTACGACAACAACGGCATTTCGATCGACGGTCCGACCTCGATCGCCGACTCGGTCGACCAGGTGAAGCGCTTCAAATCGGCCGGCTGGGCGGCTGAGCTGATCGACGGCCAGGACCAGCAGGCGATTGCGGCTGCAATTACGCGCGCCCAGAAATCGAACAAGCCGTCGCTGATCTCCTGCAAGACCACGATCGGCTACGGCGCGCCGCACAAGGCCGGCACCGCGAAAGCCCATGGCGAAGCGCTCGGCGCCGATGAACTCAAGGCCGCCAAGGAAAAGCTCGGCATTTCGCTGGAGCCGTTCTCGGTGCCGGACGATGTGCTGAAAGCCTGGCGCGAGGCCGGCAGCCGCGGTGCTGCGGCACGGCAGGAGTGGGAAACCCGCTTTAACGAGCTCGGCAGCCGCAAGCGCGCCGAATTCGAACGCCGCCTGCGTCACGAGCGTCCGGCATCGCTGGCCAAGGCGCTGAGGGCGCACAAGAAGGCGCTGCTCGAGACCCCGCAGAACATCGCGACCCGCAAATCCTCGGAAGCCGCGATCGACGCCATCGCCGAAGCGATGCCGTTCGAATTCCTCGCCGGCTCCGCCGACCTTACCGGCTCCAACAACAACAAGGCAAAGTCCGCGGTCGACTTCTCGGCCAAGACGCCGAAGGGCCGCTTCGTCCATTACGGCATCCGCGAGCACGGCATGGCCGCGGCGCTCAACGGCATCTTCCTGCATGGCGGATTCGCGCCGAACGGCGCCACCTTCCTGTGCTTCACCGATTACGCCCGCCCGGCGATGCGGCTGGCCGCGCTGATGGGCACCGGCGTGGTCTATGTGATGACGCATGACTCGATCGGCCTCGGCGAAGACGGCCCGACCCATCAGCCGGTCGAACATCTCGCCGCCTTGCGTGCGATCCCCAACATGCGCGTGTTCCGTCCCTGTGACGCCGTCGAGACCACCGAGTGCTGGGAGCTGGCGCTGAACCGGATCGACGGCCCGACGGTGCTGGCGCTGAGCCGCCAGAACCTGCCGCAATTGCGGACCACCGCGCCGAACGACAATCCGTGCAGCCATGGCGGCTACGAGCTGGTCCCGGCCCAGGGTGACGCAAAAGTGTCATTCTTTGCTTCCGGCTCCGAAGTGCAGATCGCGGTCGAGGCCCAGAAGCAGCTCGCCGAGCGCGGCATCGCGTCGCGGGTGGTCTCGGTGCCCTCGCTCGAACTGCTATTGGCGCAACCGGCCGACCGGCAGCAGGCGATCATCGGCAACGCCGAGGTCAATATCGCCATCGAGGCGGCGGTCCGCTGGGGCTGGGATGCGGTGATCGGCAAGGATGGCGAATTTATCGGCATGCATGGCTTCGGTGCCAGCGCACCGGCCAAGGACCTTTTCAAGCACTTCGGAATTACTGCCGAGGCCGCGGTTAACGCTGCCCTGAAGCGGCTTGGCTGACCTGTTTCGCGTATGGTTGTGGGAGCCCCAAAAAAGGGCTACCTAGCAGGCATATAGTCCGTTCTCGCCCGGCCGAACCGGGCGATCCGCTTTCAGCATTCCCGTGGGCGCGCAGCGTTTCGCGGGGATGATGTCAGCTTTTGAAGAGGAGAAACGCGAGATGGCAGTCCGGGTTGCAATCAACGGGTTTGGCCGCATCGGCCGTAACATTCTTCGGGCCATCGCCGAATCCGGCCGCAAGGATATCGAGGTGGTCGGCATCAACGATCTCGGTCCGGTCGAAACCAACGCCCATTTGCTGCGCTACGATTCCGTGCACGGCCGCTTCCCCGGCACCGTGACCGTCGAAGGCGACCAGATCAGCCTCGGCAACGGCAAGATCAAGGTTTCCGCCGAGCGCGATCCTTCCAAGCTGCCGTGGAAAGACCTCGGCGTCGACATCGCGATGGAATGCACCGGCATCTTCACCGCCAAGGAAAAGGCCTCGGCCCATCTGACCGCCGGCGCCAAGCGCGTGCTGGTCTCGGCGCCGGCCGACGGCGCGGACGCCACCATCGTCTACGGCGTCAACCATGACACGCTGAACAAGGACCATCTCGTCGTCTCCAACGGTTCCTGCACCACCAACTGCCTGGCGCCGGTCGCCAAGGTGCTGAACGACACCGTCGGCATCGAGACCGGCTTCATGACGACGATCCACGCCTATACCGGCGACCAGCCTACGCTGGACACGCTGCACAAGGATCTCTACCGCGCCCGCGCCGCGGCGATGTCGATGATCCCGACCTCGACCGGTGCGGCCAAGGCGATCGGGCTGGTGCTGCCGGAGCTGAAGGGCAAGCTCGACGGCGTCTCGGTGCGCGTGCCGACCCCGAACGTCTCGGTGATCGATCTCAAGATCGTCGCCAAGCGCCCGACCGACGCCAAGGAGGTCAACGAGGCGATGAAGCGCGCCAGCGAGCAGCAGCTCAAGGGCATCCTCGGCTACACCACCGCGCCCAACGTCTCGATCGACTTCAACCACGATCCGCACTCCTCGACCTTCCACATGGACCAGACCAAGGTCATGAACGGCACGCTGGTGCGGGTGATGTCGTGGTACGACAATGAATGGGGCTTCTCCAACCGCATGGCCGACACCGCGGTCGCGATGGGGAAGCTGCTCTAAGGGAGTTCATCATGCCTGGGGCTCGCGTCCCGGGCATGTGCGTTAGTTCCACCCGTCGTTTGGTTTTCCCGTCATTCCGGGATGGTGCGCTAGCACCAGACCCGGAATCTCGAGATTCCGGGTTCGATGCTTCGCATCGCCCCGGAATGACGGGCTAAAAAATTCGAGTCGGCCAATGGCAAAAACATTCCGCACCCTCGACGATGTCGACGTGAAGGGCAAACGCGTGCTGCTGCGCGTCGACCTCAACGTTCCCATGGAAAGCGGCCGCGTCACCGATACGACCCGGCTCGAACGTGTCGCGCCGACCATCACCGAAATCGCCGACAAGGGCGGCAAGGTGATCCTGCTCGCGCATTTCGGTCGGCCCAAGGGCCGCGATGCCAAGGATTCACTGAAACCCGTCGCCGAGGCCCTGGCGCGGATCGTCAAGAAGCCGGTGGCCTTTGCCGAGGACTGCGTCGGCGAGCCCGCGGAAACAGCGGTTGCGGCGATGAAGGATGGCGACATCCTTTGCCTGGAGAACACCCGCTTCCACAAGGAAGAAGAAAAGAACGATCCGGCCTTCGTCGACCGGCTCGCCAGGCTCGGCGATATCTGGGTCAATGATGCATTTTCCGCGGCCCACCGCGCCCACGCCTCGACCGAAGGCCTCGGCCACAAGCTGCCGGCCTATGCCGGGCGCACCATGCAGGCCGAACTCGACGCGCTGGCCAAGGCGCTGGAGGCGCCGGCCAAGCCGGTGATCGCGATCATCGGCGGCGCCAAGGTCTCGACCAAGATCGACCTTTTGGAAAATCTGATCACCAAGGTCGATGCGCTGGTGATCGGCGGCGGCATGGCCAATACCTTCCTGCATGCGCAGGGCGTCAACGTCGGCAAATCGCTTGCCGAAAAGGACCTCGCCGCAACCGCGCTGCGGATCATGGAAAAGGCCGATGCGTCGAACTGCGCGATCATCCTGCCGGTGGATGCCGTCGTCGCGTTCCACTTCGCCGCCAATTCGCCGTCGCATGCCTATGGCCTCGATGCGATTCCACCCGAAGGCATGATCCTCGATGTCGGCCCGCGCTCCAGCGCCCGGATCCAGGCCGCGATCGACGACGCCGCGACGCTGGTCTGGAACGGGCCGCTCGGCGCCTTCGAGATGACGCCGTTCGACCGCGGCACCGTGCAGGCGGCCAGGCACGCTGCTGAGCGGACCAGGGCCAAGAAGCTGATCTCGGTCGCCGGCGGCGGCGACACCGTGGCGGCGCTGAACCAGGCCGGCGTGGCCGGCGATTTCAGCTATGTGTCGACCGCGGGCGGCGCCTTCCTCGAATGGATGGAAGGCAAGCCGCTGCCCGGCGTCGAAGTCCTCAGAGCGAAGTAGCAATCTCAACGCGGAGAAGATTCATGGCTCGCATTACATTGCGCCAATTGCTCGATCACGCCGCCGAACATGATTACGGCGTGCCGGCCTTCAACATCAACAACATGGAACAGGCGCTCGCGATCATGGACGCGGCCGCAAGTCTCGACGCGCCGGTGATCATCCAGGCCTCGCGCGGCGCCCGCGCCTATGCCAACGACGTGATGCTCAGGCACATGATGGATGCCGTCACCGAGATCTACCCGCAGATCCCGGTCTGCGTCCATCTCGACCACGGCAACGAGCCCGCCACCTGCATGACCGCGATCCAGTCCGGCTTCACCTCGGTCATGATGGAC
>DASZTN010000121.1:0-22732 GCA_035547995.1 Bradyrhizobium sp.
CGGCCAGATGCGTTTCCACACCCGCTATGACGGCAATATCCTCGTCAACGCGATGGCGGTGGGCCTCGCCGAGACCGACAAGATTTTCTATGCGGCGGCGAGCGGCGTGAACATGCCGATCGTCTATCTCGGCTCCAAGACCGGGCGCGATGGCATCCACGGCGCGACCATGGCCTCCGCCGAGTTCGACGACGCCAGCGACGAGAAACGTCCGACGGTGCAGGTCGGCGATCCGTTCGCCGAAAAACTTCTGCTCGAGGCCTGCCTTGAGATCATGGAAGCGGGTTGCGTGATCGCGATCCAGGACATGGGCGCGGCCGGACTGACATGCTCCGCCGTCGAGATGGGCGCCAAGGGCGATCTCGGCGTCGATCTCGATCTCGATTCCGTGCCGACCCGCGAAACCGGCATGAGTGCCTATGAGATGATGCTCTCGGAAAGCCAGGAGCGCATGCTCATGGTGCTGAAGCCCGAGAAGGAAAAGCAGGCGGAGGCGATCTTCCGCAAATGGGGGCTGGATTTCGCCGTCGTCGGCTACACCACGCCGAGCAAGCGTTTCGTCGTCAAGCATGGCGGCGACGTGATGGCCGATCTGCCGATCAAGGAGCTTGGCGACGAAGCGCCGGTCTATGACCGCCCACATGTCGCCTCCGCGGCGCTGCCGATGATTCTCGCCCGCGACGTCGAACCGCCGCTTGGCATCGCGGCGGCGCTGGAGAAGCTGATCGGCACGCCGGAGCTGTGCTCGAAGCGCTGGGTGTGGGAGCAATATGATCACGTCATTCTCGGCAACACGGTACAGCGCCCCGGCGGCGATGCCGCGGTCGTGCGCGTGCAGGACGGGCCGAAGGGCCTGGCGCTGACGGTCGATGTCACGCCGCGCTATTGCGAGGCCGATCCGTATCAAGGCGGCAAGCAGGCGGTGGCGGAAGCCTGGCGCAACATCACCGCCGTCGGCGGCCGGCCGCTGGCGATCACCGACAATCTCAATTTCGGCAATCCCGAACGGCCGGAGATCATGGGCCAGTTCGTCGGCTGCCTGAAAGGTATCTCGGAAGCCTGCCGCGCGCTCGACTTCCCGGTCGTGTCCGGCAACGTCTCGCTCTACAACGAGACTAACGGCCGCGGCATCCTGCCGACGCCCTCGATCGGCGGCGTCGGCCTGCTCGACGATTTCACCAAATCGGCGACGCTCGCCTTCAAGGCTGCTGATGAGGCAATCCTGTTGATCGGCGATACCCAGGGCTGGCTCGGCCAGTCGGTGTATTTGCGCGACATCTGCGGCCGCGAAGAGGGCGCGCCGCCGCCGGTCGATCTTGCCGCCGAGAAGCGCAACGGCGACGTGGTGCGCGGCATGATCCATGCCGGCACCGCGACAGCCGTGCATGACATTTCCGACGGCGGATTGCTGGTGACGCTGGCGGAGATGGCGATCGCAAGCGGCATCGGTGCGCAGCTTCTTGCCGCACCGGCCTCGATCGTGCCGCACGCTTATTGGTTCGGCGAAGATCAGGCGCGTTACGTCGTCACCGTACCGGCGCAGGAAGCCGGGCTGGTGCTGGCGAAAATGAAGGGTGCGGGCGTGCCGTGCATGCGCATCGGCACCACCGGCGGCGAGGCCATCGCGGTTGCCGGCGAGCCGCCGGTTCCAGTGGCGTCCCTCAAGACCGCCTTTGAACGCTGGCTGCCCGCCTATATGAACGCGAATTAGCTGGCATGGAACGGGTTCTGATGCGTTCCATCAGGACCTCGCTCCAATCCCTTGTTCCCGACGTTGTTGTCACACGAACGTCCATCCTGGCCGCTGGACTGTCAGGAAACGTCTGTCACGGCAATGAACATGGTGATGCTGAGCGCGGCGGCAATCAGGATAGCCGAAAGTCCCATTTGGAGTGTCCTTTTGAGATTAGACCTTGGACACGCCTCCCTGGACCTGAGCAGATGCAGTTTTGATGCCAACTTCGCCGATTTTCATGAAAAGAGCATGTCAGCGACTGGGTGGAATTTGACTTAAAATTTCGCCCCGAGGGCGCCCACCGCTGACTTGCCACCCCGCCGAGGCGGCGCAGCGCTAAAGCACGTGGGTGGCGCCAGGCAGCTTCCGCAGCATCACCGTCGCGCTCCAGCTCACGGCCAGAGTCACGATAAAGACGATGATCGCCTTGAGGACCGCGCTGAGCTGCATCACCGGCGCGAGCGAAATGCCGAACAGCGCGTACTGCATCCAAAGCACCGGGACGTAATGGATCAGATAGATGCCATAGGCGCTGTCGCGCAAGGGATCGAAGATGCTTGAACCCTGATTGTTGAAGCGCAGGAACAGCGCCATGACGTTCAGGGTCTGGGCTGCGCTGTAGCACGCAAATGCGACTGCATAGGCGATGCGCCACCACAGCGGCGGATGATCGACGTCGGGCAGAATGCCATGCCTGACATAGACCAGCCCGATGATGCAGCCATAGGTGAGGACGGTCGCGGCAAGCCATAGCGGCCAGCGCCGCGCCAGCCCGCCATCGGCCGCCAGCACACCCTTGTCGAGGCTGACCGCCCCGATGCCGATCCCGGCAAAGAAATACAGGAGATAAAGCAGGACGCGGCTGGCCTGGATCGCCACCGGTCCGATCGCGAACCAACGCGCCGCGCCGAGGTAAAGCACGGCCGGCACGTAAGCCACGATCGATGCGAAGAGGAACGCCCAGAAGAACAATGCCGGCCGCGTGTAACTTGCCAGCGACAGGCGGCTGATCGCATCGAGCGCTTGCGGAGCGGCGCGGTAGACCAGGGCCGCGATCACGTCGAACGCCAGCAGCACCCAGACGAACCAGGCCGGTCCGCTCGGCCATGGGCCAACGGTCACCGTCTTCCACCAGAACGCTGCGAAACTGGTATGGGGATCGTGAAATTGAAGCTCGATCGCCCAATAGGCCAGCGGCATCAGAAACACCGCGCAGATCGCGAAAGGCAGGCCGAGGCGCCACCAGCGATCGCGCAAGAACCAGCCGATGCCCTTCCGCCTCAGGCTCGGCCACACGAACAGCCCCGACAGGAAGAACATCGCTCCCATGAAGAAGCTGTCGTTGAACAGGATGATGCCGTCGAAGCCGAGGAATGACTGCGGATCAGTGTGGCCGTAATAGGTGTAGGCGATCACGGAGTGATGGACCAGCACCAGCATGGTGATGAAGGTGCGCGCACGATCCAGCGCAGCGTTACGCCTTGCAGTTCGCGGTGTGGCCCGGGCCTGCGCCGGCGCCACGGTTTCGGAAACGGTAGTCATGGGCGTCCCGGCAAGGATTGACGCGGCGATGTTGCCGCCGGGAACCTGATTCAGCAAGGCCATTTTATCCGGGAATTCAGCTCAGGAGCTTTTCAAAAAATATGCGTCTCGACCGGCTTGCCGCGGGTCGCGGCCTCTGTGAAGGCCCGTTCATGACAAGGAACCAGTTCCCGCGCCGCAGGTTAGTCACGAGGAATTTGGCTGTCGCGGGAAGGCTGGAGGGACGGGAAAATGACACTGCTGAAATGGGCGCTGGTTTTCTTCCTGGTGTCGGTCGTTGCCGGTATCCTCGGCTTCACCGGCATTTCGGCGGCCTCGGCCGACATCGCCCGCTTCCTGTTCTACGTCTTCGTGGTGATTTTCCTGGTGCTGCTGATCCTCGGCCTCACAATATTCAGGGTGTAGGAGTTCAAGGTGCAGGGGCAGGCGGCAAGCCAATCCTGCCGCAGCAAAGCAGTACCAATCCCGTGGCACGCCATCGCGCGCCATGGCCCGACAAAGAGGCCGAATGACCTCTTAGGCCACTTCCTCGATCTTCACCTTGTCCGGATAGAACGCGAGGTGGCCGGCGATTTCGGCCATTGCCGGGAACGGCGTCTCATAGGTCCAGATCGCATTTTCGAGCGTCTTGCCGTCGGCGGTCACGCTGAAATAGTTCGCATCGCCCTTGTAGGGGCAATGCGTGGTCCGGTCGGTTCGTTTCAACATCCCCATATTGGTGTCGCTGCGCGGTATATATTGGACGGCGGGGTAGCTGGCTTCCTTCAGCGTCAGGGCGTGGGTGGTATCGGCGATGATGGCACCGCTCGCGGTGGTAACGCGGACGCGGTTCGGGTTCGCCGTAATCGTGATCGGATGGTCGGGACCGGGGATTTTCATGATCGTCAGCCTTTCGGTCGGCCGCCGTGATCGCCCGCCTCACGGCAATCCAGCGGATTTCGAGCAATTGGAGCGAAATGTAGTCTCTGAAAGCGTGACCTGGAAGGGCGTCCGCGCTAGGTTTGGGGTAATCCCTTGAAGTAAGACTGGAGACCCAATCGATGCCGATGGATGCCCGCGATATCGAATCGATGATCAAGGCAGCGATCCCCGATGCCGAGGTGACGATCCGTGACCTGGCGGGTGACGGCGATCACTACGCCGCGACCGTGATCGCGGAGTCGTTCCGCGGCAAATCCCGTGTGCAGCAGCACCAGATCGTCTATCAATCGCTGAAGGGCCAGATGGGCGGCGTGCTTCATGCCCTTGCCCTGCAGACCGGAGTACCGGAAGCTTAGGGGCGGACCGCCATGGCGGCCGACGGCCAGCGCCGCACCTTATTTCGCCCCACATTGCCGAACCAGCACAGCCGCGTCACCAATGCCGAGCTGTTCTTCGATCTCGTCTTTGTCTTCGCGGTCACCCAGATCTCCCACACGCTGCTCGGCCACTTCACCCCGCTCGGGGCGTTGCAGGTCACGCTGTTGTTTCTCGCGGTATGGTGGGTGTGGGTCTACACCACCTGGATCACCAACTGGCTCGATCCCGAACTGACTCCGGTCCGGATCCTGCTGTTCCTGCTGATGCTGGGCGGGCTGGTGCTGTCGACCTCGATTCCGCAAGCCTTTCAGAGCCGCGGAATCTGGTTCGCCGCCGCTTATGCCGCGATGCAGGTCGGCCGGACCCTGTTTCTGGTGATGTCAGTCCCGCGGTCGCAGACAGCGGTCCGCCTGAATGCGATCCGCATCCTGATCTGGCTGTCGACTGCAGCACTGTTCTGGATCGCCGGCGGCTTCGCCGAAGGCCAGACCCGGCTCGGATTATGGATTGTCGCGCTCGTCATCGAATACCTGTCGCCGGCGGCGCGCTTCTGGGTGCCGACACTCGGCATGTCCTCGATCAAGGATTGGGAGGTCGAGGGCGGCCATATGGCCGAGCGCTGCGCCGGCTTCATCATCATCGCGCTTGGCGAATCGATTGTGGTGATCGGCGCAACCTTCGCCGAACTGGCCTGGAACGGTGGAAATGTCCTCGGATTTCTGTCCTCGCTGATCGGCAGCATCGCGATGTGGTGGATCTATTTCCACAGGGGTGCCGAGGCGGGATCGGAGCGGATCTCGCGATCCGCCGAGCCGGGACGGCTGGCGCGGCTGGCCTATACCTATCTGCACATGCCGATCGTGGCCGGCATCATCGTCTCCGCCGTCGCCGATGAACTGGTGCTGAGCCATCCGAGCGGCCATTCCGATGCCAGGACGGTGCTGAGCGCTATCGGCGGTCCGCTGCTTTTCCTGATCGGGACGATCCTGTTCAAGCATGCCATTCGCGGCTGGCTGCAGCTCTCGCACATCGTCGGCATCGCCGCCCTTGCTGTGCTCGCCTGGTTCGCAAGCGAGCTGACGCCCGTGGAGCTGTCGGTTCTCACCACTGCGATCCTGCTGATCGTCGCTGTGTGGGAGACGGTCTCGCTGCAGTCGGGCGGGCCTCAGTCCGAGGCCGCAAGGACATGAACCGAAAACAGGTTGTCCTTGTCGGTCCATGACTTCCGCACCGTCCAGCCCGAACCGCGCGCCAGCGCCGCGAAACGCTCGATGCTGTATTTGTAGCTGTTCTCGGTGTGGATGCTTTCGCCGGCGCGGAAACTGAAGCTGGTGCCGAGCATCCGCACCGTCTGCGATTTCTTGCTGATCAGATGCATCTCGATGCGGTGTCGTTCGCGGTTATAGATCGCGCGGTGGGTGAAGGCAGAGAGGTCGAAATTGCCGCCGAGCTCGCGGTTGATGCGGACCAGTACATTGAGATTGAAGCGCGCGGTGACGCCGGCCTTGTCGTTGTAGGCGTCGTAAAGCAGGCGTTCGTCCTTTTCGAGGTCGACGCCGATGATCATCTGTGCGCCGGCGCCGAGGATGTCGCGGGCGCTGCGCAGGAAGGCACAGGCCTCATGCGGCTCGAAATTGCCGATCGTCGAGCCCGGGAAGAATCCGACCTTCGGCCTGCCGGTGATCGCCATCGGCAGCGTGAACGGGGCGGTAAAATCGGCCGCCACCGGATAAACCGCAAGCTTCGGGAAATCCTTGCGCAGGGCGTCGGCCTGGCCGTTGAGGAAATCACCGGAAATATCGACCGGCACATAGGCGCCGATATCGCAATTCTGCAGCAGCAGACGGACCTTGGTGGTCGCCCCCGCGCCGAATTCGACCAGTGCCGCCCCCTTGGGAATGACGGCCGCGATCTCCGCGCCGCGATCCCGCAGGATCGAAAGCTCGGTGCGCGTCGGATAATATTCCGCCAGCCGGGTGATCGCCTCGAACAATTCCGAGCCGGCGGCATCGTAGAAATATTTCGGCGACAGCCGTTTCGGGCGTTGCGACAGATCCTCGATCACGTCGCGGGCGAAAGCCGAAGTCTTTTCGTCAGGCAGATGCGCTTCAGCCAAAGCGGCAGCGGCATGCAAATTCATGATGCTCTCCAGAACGCGCATCCGGCGCGCAATGATTTCAAACGATAAGGTCAGTCGTAGTCGGCGAGGCGCAGACCCGTGAACTGCCAGCGGTGATGCGGATAAAAGAAGTTGCGGTAGGTGATACGGCTATGGCCTTCGGGAGTTGCCAGCGATGAGCCGCGCAGCACCAGCTGATTGACCATGAACTTGCCGTTGTACTCCCCGAGCGCGCCGTCGGCCGCGCGGTATCCAGGATAGGGAGCGTAGGCGCTCCGCGTCCATTGCCAGACGATGCCGAAGGCATCGTTGAGCAGGCCCGCACGGGCGGCCACTTCCCACTCCATTTCGGTCGGCAGATGCTTGCCGCTCCAGCGCGCAAACGCGTCCGCCTCGTAATAGCTGACATGGCACACGGGCGCGTCCGGATCGATCGGCTGCAGGCCGCCGAGCGTCATGATCCGCCATTCGCCATCGACCTGGCGCCAGTGGCCCGGCGCCTGCCATTCTTCATTGCTCACGGTGGCAAAGCCATCCATCAGCCACAGCGTCGCCGTGCGGTAGCCGCCATCTGCCATGAAAGCGAGCCATTCGCCGTTGGTGACGAGGCTGCGCCCGAGCCTGACCGGACCGACCAGGGCGCGGTGCGCCGGCTTCTCATTATCGAAATGGAAGCTGTCATCGGCATGCCCGACGGTGTGGATACCCTCGTTGAGCGTCGCCCATTTGTCTGCGGCCGCGGCAGGTTTTGATGCCGGGAAACGCCAGGCTGCATCATAGGCCGGCGGAATCGGGTTCTGCGCAAAGGCGTGGAGGATGTCGGTCCACATCAATTCCTGATGCTGCTGCTCATGATTGAGGCCGGTTTCGACCAGCGGCGCCAGTTTCGCGAGAGTAGCAGCGTCGGCGCTCTGGAAAAACCTCACCACGCTGTCGTCGACATGGCGGCGATAGGCGGTGACTTCATCGGTGCCCGGACGTGTCAAATGGCCGCGCTGATGACGGGCATGGCGCGGCCCGGCGCTCACATAATAGGAATTGAACAGATAGGCGAAGTCCGGATGGAAGACCTGATAGCCCGGGACATGCTCACCGAGCAGGAATTGCTCGAAAAACCAGGTGGTATGGGCGCGGTGCCATTTCGCGGGACTGGCATCCGGCATTGACTGGATGAGCTGGTCTTCCGGCGACAGCGGAGCGGCCCGGCGCTCGGTCTCGGCCCGAACGGCGAGATATGCCTCGGCCAGATTCCGGGCGAGCGCGCCTGAATCGGAGAAAAGTGACGGATGGGTGGAATCCTGAGGGGCCGCGGCGGAAGCTGATTTCGTCACGATAGTCTCCGGTTCGAGAGAGAACGCCGCACCCGCGAACTGGTTCCTTGGCGGGCAGTTCGTCCTAAATAGGTGTCTCCCTTCGAGATAAAACCCCTACTATGCGATGATATTGTTACCGTCAGCCAATGGTCGGTCCCTGGGGCAGGCCGCGGCGTCCCCGAACCTGTCAAATTCGCGCCATTTTACTTTGGATGCACAACGGTTTGGGCTACATATATGGACAGTGTCGGCTACACGGGCTGGCCGGTCCGAAATGCCCGTGCCGTGGGGCAGATGGCCCCGGAAGGAAGAAAATATGAGCATCGAGCAATTCATCGACAATGAAGTGAAGTCCAACGACGTCGTGCTGTTCATGAAGGGCACGCCGCAGTTTCCGCAGTGCGGTTTCTCCGGTCAGGTGGTCCAGATCCTCGACCATATCGGGATCGGCTATAAGGGCGTGAACGTCCTGGAGTCCGCCGAGCTTCGCAACGGCATCAAGACCTATTCCAACTGGCCGACCATTCCGCAGCTTTACGTCAAGGGCGAGTTCGTCGGCGGTTGCGATATCATCCGTGAGATGTTCCAGGCCGGCGAATTGCAGCAGCTCTTTGCCGACAAGGGAGTCGCGGTGAATGCTGCCGCTTCTGCCTGAGTTTGCCGGCGCGATTAGAAGCCATCGTCGCTGACATCACGACGCTGCGCGTTGATGCCATCGTCAACGCCGCCAACACGTCGCTGCTCGGTGGCGGCGGCGTCGACGGCGCCATTCACCGCGCAGCAGGTCCCGAGCTGCTTGACGAATGCCGGATGCTCGGCGGCTGCAAGACCGGCGACGCCAAGATCACCGGCGGATATAAACTGCCTGCCAAACATGTGATCCACGCCGTCGGCCCGGTCTGGCATGGCGGCGGGCGCGGGGAAGATGCCGACCTTGCGTCCTGCTACGCCCGCGCCATCGGTCTCTGCCGAAGACACGATCTTACTTCTGTTGCTTTTCCCGCCATTTCCACCGGCGTCTATCACTTTCCCGCCGATCGCGCCGCACAGATCGCGGTCTCGTCGACACTCGATGCACTGAAGGCTGCGCCTTCGGTCGCCCATGTCATTTTCTGCTGTTTTTCTGAAGGGAGTGCTCGGCTGCATGCCAAGGTACTGGAGGGGTTCGGCAGTCCTTGTGCCGACTGAAACGGCCGCTACACTTTCCGCAGGCCCGGGTTCGGGGAGGGGACAATGAAATCACGGCAGGCAGCGTGGGCGCTGATCTCGGGGATATGCCTCGCCCTGACGACGCTTGGTATGGCGCGCGCGGAGGGCACTTTCGAGATTCCAGCCGGTGCGCATTTCAATCCGCAAAAGCTGCAGCGGATCGATGATTATTTCCACGACCAGATCGCAAGCGGCAAGATTCCCGGTGCGATCCTCCTGATCTCGCAGCACGGCAAGCCGGTCTATCATAAGTTCTTCGGGGTGCAGGACGAGGTCTCGAAGAAGCCGATGACCGACCAGACCATCTTCCGCCTGTTCTCGATGACCAAGCCGATCACGTCGGTTGCGGCGATGATCCTGATCGACCAGGGCAAGCTCAGGCTCGACGACCCCGTCGCCAAATACATTCCCTCCTTTGCCAACGTCAAAGTCGGCGTCGAGAACAAGGCCGAGAATGGCGAACAGACGCTCAAGCTCGTCCCCGTCGACCGGCCGATCACGGTGTTCGACCTGATGACCCAGACCTCGGGGATCACCTACGGTTTCTATGGCGGCGGCCTGGTCCGCAAGGCCTACACCGACGCCAAGATCTATGACGGCGATTTCGACAATGCCGAATTCGCCGAGCGCATCGCCAGGCTTCCGCTCAAGGAGCAGCCAGGCACGCTGTGGGACTATGGCCATTCCACCGACATCCTCGGACGCATCATCGAGGTGGTTTCGGGGAAATCGCTGCTGCAGTTCGAAAAGGACGCGCTGCTCGATCCGCTCGGCATGAAGGATACGGTCTTTTATGTGACGGCCCCTGAGAAACAGAAGCTGATTGCGATGCCGATGCCGAATGATAGCGATTTCCGCGTCGGCTTCGAAAGCAGCGCATCTGTTCCCATGAAGTGGGAGTCGGGCGGCGGCGGCATGGTCACCACCATGGCGGATTTCGCCAAATTCTCGCAGATGCTGCTCAATGGCGGCAGCCTTGGCGGCAAGCAATATCTGAGCCCGAAGGCATTCGAGGAGATGACCACGGACAAGATCGGTCCGAACTCCGGCGTCGACCGCGATTACTTCTATTTTCCGGGCGACGGCTTCGGCTATGGGCTTGGCATCGGAGTCCGCACTGATCCCGGCAACGCCAAGCCGCCACCGCCCGGCGACCTCGGCGAACTGAAGTGGGACGGCGCCAGCGGCTGCTATTTCGTGGTCGACCGCAAGCAGGACATGTTCTTCGTGCTGCTGGAGCAGACGCCCTCGGAGCGTCAGAAAGTTCAGCCCGCGGTCAAGAAGCTGATCTATGAGGCCTTGGAAAACTGAGGGTCTGGCGTGCCGCCTTCTCGCCATGGCGGCGCTTGTGTATCTGGCTGGTGCTGCAGCGCCGGCCGGCGCGGGCGAAAGCAGCGCTCAATCGCCGGCGCCGGCGACCGGTAGTTTTTCCCGCGAAGGGCTCGAGCGCGTCAGCGGCTACATCCGCAACGAGGTCGTAACGGGAAAGATTCCCGGTGCGATCGTTCTGATCCAGCAGCACGGCAAGCCGGTTTATCATGAAAAATTCGGCGTGATCGACGTCTCCAGCAGGCTGCCGATGAGCGATGACGCGATCTTTCGCATCTATTCGATGTCGAAGCCGATTACCTCGGTTGCGGCGATGATGCTGGTCGAAGATGGCAAGCTTGCGCTCAATGATCCGCTGTCGAAATACGTTCCGGCTTTTGCCGATGTGAAGGTCGGCGTCGAACAAAGGGATGAAAGCGGGAAGGAGTCGCTCGCGCTCGAACCGCTCAGGCGCCCGATTACGATCGAGGATCTGTTACGGCATACCTCCGGCCTGACCTACGCCTTCTCCGGCGATGGCTTGGTGCAAAAGCTCTATGCCAATTCCGACCTGTACAGGGGCAATTTTGACAACGCGCAATTCGTCGAACGGCTGGTGAAATTGCCGCTGGCCGAGCAGCCGGGAACGAAATGGGATTATAGCCATTCGACCGATGTGCTCGGGCGCGTCATCGAAGTGGTGTCGGGAAAGACGCTGTTCGAGTTCGAGAAGGAGCGGCTGCTTGATCCGCTTGGGATGAGCGAGACCGCTTTCTATGTCGCCTACCAGGTCAAGCGGAGCTTGATTGCGCAGCCGATGCCCGACGATCGAACGATCGGTCCGGTTACAGGCTTGAGCGATCCCATGCAGTGGCGACGCTGGCAGGCCGGCGGACACGGCATGGTCAGCACCATCGGCGATTACGCGCGGTTCGCACAGATGCTGCTGAACCGTGGCAGTCTCGACGGCAAGCGTTATCTCAAACCCGAGACGGTCGCCCTGATGACATCGGATCAGATCGGACCGGAGACGCATATCGTGCGTGGCGCCTATTATTATCCGGGCGCCGACAGCGGATTCGGCCTCGGCTTCGCCGTGCGTACGATGACGCCGCCTCACACGAAATTGCCAATCGGCGAATACCGCTGGGACGGCGCCGGCGGCACTTTTTTCTTCATTGATCCCAGGGACGACATGTTCGCGATCTGCATGATGCAGTCGCCGTCACAGCGCGGCCGGATCGAGACGGAACTGAAGACGCTGATCTATGACGCGTTGGTAAGGCGGTAGCTAAAGCTTGATTCATTCTGATAATTAGGACCGATCAGGCTTTAGCTTCTTATTGACGCGTTTTCTTCATGCGAAGCGGTCGTCATCCCTGATCAAGTCCGGGGCAGGCTTTCGCTCGAAAACGCCATGGCTACGCTGCCCTTGCGATCTCGCGTACCAATGTGACCGTCTCGTCGATCATGGCCGCGGTGACGTCGAGATGGGTGCAGGCCCTGATCCTGCCATCCATCGTCGCCAGCAACACGCCGCGCTGGCGCAGCGCCTTGACCATGTTATCGCCGGTCACGCCGGCTTTCTCGGGCATAAAGAACACCAGATTGGTTTCGGGCTGCTGCACCTCGATGCCTTCGATCTGCGAAAGCCCGCGTGCCAGCGCGCGCGCATTGGCGTGATCGTCGGCAAGGCGTCCGACATGATGGTCGAGCGCATAGATGCAGGCGGCCGCGCAGATGCCGGCCTGGCGCATCGAGCCGCCGAGCCGCTGCTTCCAGCGCCAGGCTTCATCGATGAAATCACGTGTGCCGGCAAGGACGCCGCCAATCGGCGCGCCAAGCCCCTTGGAGAAATCGACCCAGGTCGAATCCCATCCTGCAGTCATGTCGCGAGCGGCGATCCCGGTGGCGACACAGGCGTTGAGCAGGCGGGCGCCGTCCATATGAGTAGCAAGACCGTTTGCCTTGGCGATCTCGACGATCTCATCAAGCGCGGCCTTATTCCAGATCGTGCCGCCGCCGATATTGGCGGTCTGTTCGACGCTGACCACCGTCTGCGGCGCCTGATAGCGGGTCCGCGGATGCAGCGTCTTGCGGAACGTCTCAGGGGTGAATTGACCATTGTCGCCGGAGAGCGGCGTGATCTGGAAGCCGCCGAGCGCCGCATGGGCGCCGCCTTCGCGGGCAATGATGTGCGCGGTTTCGTGCGCCAGGATCTCGTCGCCGGGGCGGCAATGCACCAGCGTCGCCGCGACGTTGCACATGGTGCCGGACGGCATGAACACGGCCGCCTCCTTGCCGAGCAGTTCGGCCACGCGCTCGCAGAGCAGGTTCACGGTCGGATCGTCACCGATCTGTTCGTCGCCGACCTCGGCGCGTGCCATCGCTTCCCGCATCGCCGGCGTCGGCCGCGTCTGGGTGTCAGACAGCAAATTGATGCGGACCGGCGGCGCCTTGGGATCGCGTGGGGGAGGGGTGTAGATCATGGGTTTCCTTATCGGACCAAACAGTCGTCGTGGACTGCACGACGCATTGCCGTCATCCTAGAGGTCGACGAGCGGCGTGACGAAATCGCATGATGATAATTTCAGTTGAGGTCACACGATAGTCAATCAGGTAGGGATATGGGTTCACTGGAAGCCGGCGAACATTCGAACGGCTCGTCAGCCGTCCGACATGCGGTTGCTCTTGTAACAGCGCAACCAGAACTACAACGCGATCACGAAGACGAATTGCGCCCTGAGGTGATCGCGCCTCGACATAGGCGAGAACCTGATCGATTTGCCGAGCGCACGGCGGGTATAGCGGACGTTCACAGCCCGTGTTTGGCCCACATTGCACGGACTTCTTCGATCGTGGCAAATTCGCCCCGACCAATCTCGGCATCGGCCTCAGCCAAATCGCCTTCTTCCTCGGGAGTCAACTGAAGCGGTGGTTGGTCGACGCCCGCAAGTTGCAGCATGACTCGTGCAAGCTTGTCCTGCTCTTCCTCGGACAGCCCGGCGACAGCATTGAACGCCTGTTCCAATAGTTGAGTCATGTTGTTTAATGCCAGACTGTTACAACAACGCTATGGTCTGAAATATAGCACTATTTCGGTAACCAAACAAATCGATCCGTTTTCATCACATGGGATCGCGGTCCAGGGGCGAACTTGGTTTCGATCAAAGTGGCTGTAGACGTGCAGCTTTTTTGTCGGCCATCCTGCGGCATGCTAAAATGTAATATGGAAGTCGGGATGGATAGAACGTCGCCGATCGGAGCTGCTGGCATTGCCATGTGGCGGCTTGTCGAACGCTACACCGGTAGCGTCGGATATAAAGGTGGCGTCAAAGCCGAAGGGCTCGTGGCCAATCCGCGTGTGATCGATTGTTCTGGTTGGGTGTCGTTGTTGCTGTCGACGGCTATGAAAGCCGTAAACGACTGCGGACGAGAGATGTTCAGCATCGACGACATGACGAGGCTTTCCACTTGGTCGGATCGCATTATTCAAGAAATTGAAAAGCAGACGGGTTTTATACTCGAAGGAGACGAGATCACTTCCGTCACGCTGCCCCATTTCACCACGATTGGATTGCGGCAAGGCGGCGGTGCGTGGGCGCAAAATCATCCGCGTCCTCGCGGTATTACCCACATCGTTCAGATCGTGCGCCGTCCGGAAGATTGGGCGCCGTTTGTGTCGGAATCGCAGGGCTGGACCTTGCCATATGGCGTTCGGTTGCTGCCTCTTTCCGATTGGCTCGAGATAACGCGCGATTATCTGAAGACCGGGGAGGCCTGGGCCGTGGATGCATTCACGTCCATGGCGTGATCGCGATTACTCCAAACAAAAAGGCCCCGGCAAAACCGGGGCCTTTTCGTCAACATGAGCTGACAACAATCAGCGTGAATAGAATTCGACGATCAGGTGCGGTTCCATCTGCACCGGGAAGGGCACGTCCGAAAGCGCGGGCACGCGGATGAATTTCGCGGTCATCTTGGAGTGATCGACTTCGATGTAATCAGGTACGTCGCGCTCGGGAAGCTGGGAAGCTTCAAGCACGAGCGGGAGCTGCTTCGAGGCTTCCTTGACCTCGATGACGTCGCCGAGCTTGAGCTGATAGCTGCCGATATTGACGCGGCGGCCATTCACCTTGACGTGGCCGTGGTTGATGAACTGGCGCGCGGCGAAGATCGTCGGCACGAACTTGGCGCGGTAGACCACGCTGTCGAGCCGGCGCTCGAGCAGGCCGATCAGGTTCTCGCCGGTGTCGCCCTTCAGGCGGCTGGCTTCGACATAGATGCCGTGGAACTGGCGCTCGGAAATGTTGGCGTAATAGCCCTTCAGCTTCTGCTTGGCGCGAAGCTGCACACCGAAGTCGGAGAGCTTGCCCTTGCGGCGCTGGCCGTGCTGGCCGGGGCCGTACTCGCGGCGGTTGACGGGGCTCTTCGGGCGGCCCCAGATGTTCTGGCCCATACGGCGATCGATCTTGTACTTCGCCTCACTGCGCTTAGTCATCGCGTCCTCTTTGCAAAGGTTGGGTTTTGAGGAAACGCGCCCTCCTGTGCCGCCAAGGAATTCCAAGAGCGAATTCCCGAAAGCCGACAGGCCTGCCGCTTAAGCTTGGAAAACGGCGAGCCACGGGTCGCGAAACGCAACGCGGGCCGAAAACCGGCCCGCGAGCAGGCGGTTTCTAGGTAAAAGCGCCCATTTTGTCAAATGGATCGGGCCAGATTTCTCGCACCGAGGGCAAGGAAAATGGAGCCGAAACGGCTGACTAGGTCGCGATCGACCGGGCCTGCACCGGCCGCCGCAGGCTGCGCAGTTCGGCCGCGATCTCGGTGTTCAGCACCTGTTCCAGCCGGGTCAGGGCCTTGGCGATCGGGGCGCCATCGGTGACCCGGTGATCCCAGCGGATCAGGACCTCGATGGTCTGGTCGGGCGCCACCGTACCGTAGCTGAGGAGATAAGGACCCGGGCTGAGGGCGCAGAGCTCGCCGCCGCCATAGGCCGCGACCGAGGTGACTCCGAAGCTGCCGAAATAATTGGCGCGCTGGCGCAGCACGTTGAGGCCGAACAGCCAGACCAGCCGGCGCAGCGGCATCGGGGCCGCCGCTGCCCGCAGCATCTTGCGAAATGCTCCGATCTCGTCGATCGGGGCGTCCTTGGCCAGCCGGATCAGGCGGTCGATCTCGGCCAGCGGCTGCGGATTTTCCTCCAGGCAGATCTTCTGCGGCAGCACGCAATCCTCGCCGTCGCAGAGGCGGGCGATCGCCACCATACCGATGCTGCGCGGCAGCTCGTAGAAATGCGGCCAGGGCCAGCGGGCGTAGAGCGTCCGCAGCACCGGCTGTTCCCTCGCCACCAGTCCGAACGCCTTGACGAAGATCGCGGCCCAGCCGGGCGGCTGGGCCGCCTGGGCACGCGCCTCCAGCAGCTCACGGACATCGAGATTTCGCCGCAACGAGACGAAGGGAACGCCGATCGAGGCGCACATCATGTCGCCGATCAAGCGGCGCGGAATCGAGATTCGTCGGATCTTTCCGCGCATTTTGGTTCGAATTTCCCGGTGGCTGGCCGGATTCGTCCGGCCGCACCTCCTAGCACGAACCAATTAGTTGAGAAAATTAACGTTTGGACCGGTTGGCCCAGGATCCGGAGAAGATAGCGGGTTCCCCTGCGGCGAAACGCGAAACCTGCCTGCGGGCAAGATCGCCGGCGCACCGGCGGGGTGAAGAAGCCTCAGCGCTTGATGCCCTCAAAACTCGCGGCGATGCCGCGGGCGAATAGCGACCAGTCGAAGCCGAGCGCCAGCGCCATATAGCCGCGATCGATCATCCAGACGCCCGCGCTTGCCGACGCTGGTGGCAAAAGGTTGGACGGCCCTCGCGCCATTACTGGCGCAAGCGGTTGAGCGGGGCAGGCGCTGTCGTCATCACGGCTCTGTCCGGGGAAAACGGCTGCAAGGCATTTTCGAGCGAAAGCCCGCCCCGGACTTGAGCCGGGGCGGTTAGCGATCCGCGCGAAGAAAACGCGCCATAACGAAAACTTTCGTCCGGTTCTGATTCCGGGCGAAATTAGCAGCGCCGGGGGAATGGCTGGAAGGTCACGCCGGGACCCGGCCGCCGAAAAACGGCATCAATGCATGGCTCAAATTATTAGGCCGCTTCGAGGTGAAGATCATCTCGGGTCCGGCCAGATCGGTTTTGCCGGCGGGCCGCCCGAGCAACGCTACCACCCGCCGCGCGATCGCGGGCGCAGGATCGATCCAATCCACCGGCCACGGCGCCAGCCGGACCAGCCGGTCGAGCAGCAGCGGGTAATGGGTGCAGGCCAGCACCACCGTATCCGTCCGCGCGGCGGTGCTGCTGTCCGGCCCGACAAAGCACGGTGCGATTTCGGCGAAAATCGCGGCGTCACTGACCACACTGCCGTTGAGCGCGGCTTCGGCGAGGGCGGCGAGATGAGCGGAGCCGACCAGCGTCACCTCGCAGCCTTGCGCAAAATCGCGGATCAGCGCGTGGGTGTATTCCCGCTTGACCGTCCCCTTGGTACCCAGCACCGACACAAGCTTGGTCTTCGAGGCGGCGCAGGCCGGCTTGATCGCCGGGACGGTGCCGACGAACGGTACGCTATAGGCGGCGCGCAAATGCGGCATCACCAGCGTCGAGGCGGTGTTGCAGGCGATCACGGCGAGATCGGGGGCGTGCGCCGCGATCAATTCGCCCATCAGCGGCACCACGCGCGCGATGATCTCATCTTCGCTGTGCTGGCCGTAGGGAAAGAACGCGTCGTCGGCGACATAGACGTAATGGGCGTCGGGACGCGCTTTGACGACCTCACGCAGAACCGTGAGACCGCCGAGGCCGGAGTCGAACACGAGAATGGTCGGCGAAGCTGACACGCGGATGACGTTAATGGGCTCAAGGTTACGATTCAGTTGTCATCGCATAGCGGAACGGCTGGGCGAAAAGGTGGCTTTCGCCCCGGTCCCTTCTTGACGGTCTTGCGCGTTGCCTTACGCCTCGCCGAACACGCGCCTGAAGATCGTGTCGACGTGTTTGAGGTGATATCCGAGATCGAACTGCTCTTCGATCTCGGCATCGCTGAGATACCTCTTCACGTCGGGGTCTTTCTTCAGCAGCGTCAGGAAATCGCCTTCGCCGCGCCACACCGGCATCGCGTTGCGCTGCACGTATTTATACGCGTCCTCACGGCTCGCACCCTTCTGCGTCAGGGCGATCAACAGCCGCTGCGAATGCACCAGGCCGCCGAGCCGATCGAGATTCCGCTGCATGTTCTCCGGATAGACCAGCAGCTTGTCGATCAGGCCGGCGAGGCGGTTGAGCGCGAAGTCGAGCGTCACGGTGGCGTCCGGGCCGATCATCCGTTCGGCGGAGGAGTGCGAGATGTCGCGCTCATGCCAGAGCACGACGTTCTCCAGTGCCGGCGTCACATAGGCGCGGACCATGCGGGACAGGCCGGTGAGGTTCTCCGACAGCACCGGGTTGCGCTTGTGCGGCATTGCCGAGGAGCCTTTCTGGCCCTCCGAGAAGAACTCTTCGGCCTCCAGCACCTCGGTGCGCTGCATGTGGCGGATTTCGGTCGCCAGCCGCTCGATCGAGGAGGCGATCACGCCGAGCGTGGCGAAATACATCGCGTGGCGGTCGCGCGGGATCACCTGGGTCGAGATCGGCTCCGGCGTCAGCCCCATCGCCTTGGCGACATGTTCTTCGACGCGCGGATCGATCTGGGCGAAGGTGCCGACCGCGCCCGAGATCGCGCAGGTCGCGACTTCCTTGCGCGCATTGACCAGCCGCTCGCGGGCGCGGGAGAATTCCGCATAGGCATAAGCGAGCTTCAGTCCGAAGGTGACGGGCTCGGCGTGAATGCCGTGCGAGCGGCCGATGGCCGGCGTCATCCTGTGCTCGAAGGCGCGCTTCTTCAACGCCGCCAGCACCTTGTCGAGATCTGATATCAAAAGATCGGCGGCACGGACGAGCTGGACGTTGAGACAGGTGTCGAGCACGTCGGAGGAGGTCATGCCCTGGTGCACGAAGCGCGCCTCGGGGCCGACGATCTCCGCCAGATGGGTCAGGAAGGCGATCACGTCGTGCTTGGTCTCGCGCTCGATCTCTTCGATCCGCGCGACGTCGAAGGTGACGTTCCTGGCCTTGGCCCAGATGGTCTTGGCTGCCTCTTTGGGAATCACGCCGAGCTCGGCCAGCGCGTCCGCGGCATGGGCCTCGATCTCGAACCAGATCTTGAAGCGGGTCTGCGGCTCCCAGATCGAGGCCATTTCCGGGCGGGTGTAGCGGGGGATCATCGTCAACTCGTGGCTAAAGGAAAGGTCCGCCCGCGATATGGGGGCGTGGCAACGGCTTTATAGCGCTTTCGGGGAGGGGGAAGTACCGGATTCATGCGCACAAAGCGCGGTAAAACCAACATTTTAGAGCCTGGACTTGCCGTTTTGGGGCGAAATAGCCTCGCCGCGGCGTTTGCTGTCTCTGACCCGGCCCGCCGGGAACCCGGTATTGGTTAATGGATTATCACTCACAGATTATTGACTGACAGATATTGAAATCTGTTACCGCGATCATTATAAAGCTCTCAGCCACCGCGAAAACGCGGGGACTAATCCAAGAAAATTCGCCGAGATACTCCAATGACCGCAGAAATCCTATTTTTGACCGCACAACTCCAACAATGGCTCAATGAACGCGTGGCGCGCCATCTGGCGGCGCAGGCCGCCAAGCTAAGCCGCTAAGTCCGACCGGGCCCGCCCGAGACAGGATTGGGTAGTACATATGAACGAAGCCGTTAGCCTGACCCCGGAACGCATCCTCGAGGTCACCGAGGACGTGCTGCGCCGCTTTGGTCTGGCGAAAGCCACTGTGGTCGACGTTGCCCGTGCGCTCGATGTGAGCCACGGCAGCGTCTACCGGCACTTTCCGAGCAAGGCGTCATTGCGCGAAGCGGTCGCCAAGCGCTGGCTCGACCGCGTCAGCGCGCCGCTGAAGGCCATTACCGAGGAAAGGGGACCGGCTCGGGCGAGGCTGGAACGCTGGCTGCGCGAGCTCTGCACCGCCAAGCAGAAAAAAGTATGTGACGATCCCGAGATGTTCCAGACCTACCTGACGCTGGCGCGTGAGGCCTGTGCGACCGTCAAGGCGCACAGGGAGGGGCTGATCGCGCAGGTCGCGGTGATCATCGCTGACGGTGTCGAGCAGGGCGCCTTTGAAGTCGCCGACGTGAAGGCATCGGCCCGCGCGATTTATGATGCCACCATCCGCTACCATCACCCGGCGCATGCCGAGGAGTGGAAGGATCCGGCGCTGACGGCGCGGTTCGACGTTCTGCTGACGATATTGATGCGGGGTCTCGAAGCGCCGCATAAACGGTGAAGCCGTCAGTCCAAAACGGTTCAAGTCCCTAGACCATTTCGCCACGCGCAGCCGCCGCTGCATCGCGGATGGCGGCGATATTGGCTTTGTAGCTTTCCATCGTGCCGCCCTTGAAGACGGCAGAGCCCGCGACGAAGGCATTGGCGCCGGCGGCCGCCAGCGGGCCCGAAACATCCGGGCCGACGCCGCCATCGACGACGATATCGATCGGCCGTCCCGCGGTCATCGCCCTGATGTCGCCGACCTTGCCGAGCGCCGAGCGGATGAAGGCCTGGCCGCCGAAGCCGGGATTGACCGACATCACCAGCACCAGGTCGATCATGTCGATGACATATTCGATCGCATTGATCGCCGTTCCCGGATTGATCGAGACGCCGGCCTTCTTGCCGAGCGCGCGGATCGCCTGCAGCGAGCGGTGCAGATGTGGTCCGGCCTCGGCATGCACGGTGATGTGGTCGCAACCGGCCTTGGCGAACGCTTCGAGATAGGGATCGCACGGCGCAATCATCAGATGCGCGTCAAAAATCTTCCGGGTGTGCGGCCGCATCGCCTTGATGACATCGGGCCCGTACGAAATGTTCGGCACGAAATGTCCGTCCATCACGTCGAGATGGATCCAGTCGGCGCCGGCTTGATCCACGGCGCGGACTTCTTCGCCCAGTTTCGAGAAATCCGAGGCCAGGATCGACGGCGCGATGATCAGAGGGCGCGACGCCAATTGCTGGGACATGTGCGTTTCCTTCAGGAACATGCGAAGACCATGTTCGCGTAACATGGGCAAAGCCGGCGGGCAATGCGATAGCACCGCCCGCAACAGGGTGGAAAATTCTGCCGCGGCCGGCACCAATTGCCGGGTGCGGCATAGCCCTCCGCTGCGCAGAAAGGCGGAATTTACTGGATATTTCGTTCTGGCACGTCGCTTGCTGGCGGATCGGTGATGAAGCGCGGGCCGCGATCCCGCCGCATGTTTTGAGGTTTTGATCATGCTGATGGCTTTAGGTGCGGCGTCCGCTGCATGGGATGCCGTTAAGACTCTTGCTTCGCAGGCCTCTTCGTCTTCGGCGCAGTCGACCGGGTTTTTCGGAAGCGGCGCCGACCCGTTCACGATGTCCGGCTCCGGTTCGTCGCAATCGGACTCGACGCAGTCGAGCAGTTCGGGTTCGGGCGCGCTGTCGCCGGCCACGATGGAAGCGCTGCTTGCGATGCAGGGCCAGTTTTCGACATCGACATCCAGCGGCGGCAGCGGCCTGAGCTCGGCGTCACTGACACCGGTAGATACCTCGTCGCTGACGCCGATCTCGCTCGATACTTCCAGCGCCGCGACCTCGTCATACAACGCGACCGGAATGATGCTTCAGCGCGCCCAGATGATGTCGGCCATCGCCTAGCCGAAGCGGTCGTTCCAGGCCGGCAGCGCCCCGGGGAAGGGCAGGGCGGTTGCGGCATAGACGCCGCGCGCGATGGCGCGTGCAGTGACGTTGGCGGCGAGCATGCCAAGCTCGGTGAGGCCGAACAAAGGATCGATCTGTTTTTCGCCGGTGGCGGCGGCGAATACCACGTCGCCATCGAGCGGTGCGTGCACCGGATAGATCGCGCGGGCAAGGCCCGTCTGCGCCATGGTCGCCAGCCGCTTGGCCTGGGGCTTGGTGAGCACGGCATCGGTCACCACCACGGCCAGCGTGGTATTTTCCACGGCACTCGCCATCGGGCCACCCTTTAGCCGCGGCGCCAGCATTTCCGCCGTGAAGGAGGCCGGCAATCCGCGCCCGCCATATTCGCCGTTCACTTCGAACGGCGCCGCCCAGAACCATGGTCCGCCCCCGACGGTGACGCTGCCGACCGCATTGACCACCGCCAGCGCCGCGACCTTGACGCCGCCCGGCGTGGCCGCCGCGGCCGAGCCGAGCCCGCCCTTCAGATCCGCTACGGTGGCGCCGAGGCCGGCGCCGACGCTGCCGAGCGCGAAATCGGTCGCCGCCGCAGCGGCAGCCGCGTAACCGAGATCGCGGTAGGGCGGGAAGCGGCCCCAGGCCTTGTTGCCGCCGTTCAACAGATCGAAGCAGATCGCGCCGGGCACCAGCGGAATCACGGCCTCGCGGATTTGAAAGCCGCGGCCCTGTTCGGCGAGCCAGGCCTGGACGCCGCCGCCAGCTTCGAGCCCGAAGGCCGAGCCGCCTGACAGGGCGATGCCGTTGATCTGCTCGACCGTCGCGACCGGATCGAGCAGCGAGCCCTCGCGAGTACCGGGGCCACCGCCGCGTGCGTCCATCGAGGCGACCACGGGTGAATCGAAAACCACCGCGGTGACGCCGGAGCCAAGCTCGGCATTATCGGCATGGCCGACGCGGACGCCTGCAATGTCGGTGAGGAGATTTTTCAAAGCCGTCGTCCAAACAGGGGAGTGCTGTTGCTCGCCGAGTTATATCAGCCGCGACAGGGCGCCTCAATTATCCAGGGCGGTGCGGATCATCTTGGCAAGTTCCGGCTTGCGGTAGGGCTTGGCGAGCAGCAGCACGCCGGCATCGAGCCGTCCGTGATGGACGATGGCATTCTCGGTATAGCCTGACGTAAACAGCACCTTCAGTCCGGGCCGCCGCTTGAGAGCTTCATCGGCCAATAGCCGGCCGTTCATCGATCCCGGCATGATCACGTCGGTGAACAACAGATCGATCACGGCACCGCTGTCGATCAGTTCCAGCGCCTGCTTGGCGTTGGCGGCTTCCAGCGTGGTGTAACCAAGGCTGTGGATCTGGGTGATGACGTAGCGGCGCACCAGCGCATCGTCCTCGACCACGAGGATCGCCTCATGTCCGCCTTTGA
>DASZTN010000122.1:0-22771 GCA_035547995.1 Bradyrhizobium sp.
CCGGCGGTGCCGCCGCCGATCACCAGCACGTCGCAGGACACTTCCGAAGATCCGCCGACGATTTCATCCATGGCCATCGCTTTCTCCTCCTGCTGGCCGCGTATCGGCCGCCATCATCTCAAGATTTGTTCAGGCGCTTGCTCGGCGATAGCAATTAGTTGTCGCCGAGTTGAAATTGCCAATGTTTGATCCAACTGCCCAAGCGGCAGCCGTGAATTTGAACAACAAACAGGCAGGCACAGTCATCGCTCGACGAACGCCTTCTCAATGACGAAGTGACCTGGCTCGCTGTGATTGCCCTCGCTGAAGCCGCGCGCGGTGAACATCGCATGCAGTTCCTCCAGCATCGCCGGGCTGCCGCACAACATGGCGCGGTCGGTCTCAAGATCGAGGCCGGGAAGGCCGACGTCGGTAAATAGCTGGTTCGATGCGATCAGATCGGTGATGCGGCCACGGTTGCGGAACGGCTCGCGCGTCACTGTCGGATAATAGATCAACTTGTCCTGGATCAGCGGTCCGAAGAATTCGTCCTGCCGGAGATTGTCGACCAGCCGTTCACCATAAGCGAGTTCGGCGACTTGGCGGCAGCCATGGGCAAGGATGATCGTCTCGTAATTCTCGTAGATATCCGGATCCTTGATCAGGCTGGCGAAGGGTGCGAGCCCTGTCCCGGTCGAGAGCAGCAGCAGCCGCTTGCCGGGAATGAGATTGCCCGTGATCAGGGTGCCCGTCGCCTTGCGGCCGACCAGGATGATATCCCCCTCCTTGATCTTCTGCAGACGCGAGGTGAGCGGGCCGTCGGGCACCTTGATGCTGAAGAACTCGAGCGCTTCCTCGTGATTGGCGCTGGCCATGCTGTAGGCTCGCACCAGCGGCCGGCCATCGACCTCAAGTCCGATCATGGCGAATTGGCCGTTCTGGAAGCGAAAGCCGGGATCACGAGTCGCCGTGAATGAGAACAGGGAATCGGTCCAGTGCTGGACCGAAAGGACCGTTTCCTTCTGAAAGGCGCTCATCGTCCATCTCTCCTTCGCTTCACCTGACCGAATGCGCATGACATCCGCCGAGCGAAACGTTTCGGTGAGAGGCCGGCCTGACGCAACGCCGAACATCGAATCCCGGTCGATTAGTTTCACATTTCGTCACCACGCCGTGTATGCTGCCACAAAGCGCGAAGTATCTAGCAGGCAGCGCACGAAGCAGAAGTAATGCTGCGGAGTTTGGAGCAAAATGCGCTGGGAGATTGTTGCGATCGGCAATTAGTTGCTATCCGGTGCAACCTCGGCATGGCAAATATTTCTCCCGAAGGAGAGAAGCCGTGACGATAGCTGCGCTGGTGGCGCCCACCGTAATCGATTGCGAGGTCAGCCCGGACCTCGGCTTGCTATCGGTGACGACGTCCGATCAGCGGCAGCTCACATTCAGTGCGCAGGCGCTGCGCAGCGCCTGCAGATGCGCTCATTGCACCCGTGCACGGCTGGACGAGCGCTTCCCGCAACACTTCCCGGGCATCGCCATCGTCGAAGTCGCCGATCTCGGCTACGGTCTGAACGTTTCCTTCTCGGACGGGCATAATCGCGGCATCTACCCAAAGGCCTATTTGATGACCCTCCCTGAGGGTTGATTCCGCTGATTTTTTGGCTCGGCCGCGGAGCACCCCCCGGGATATCACAGCCCTTGATCTGGCATGAACATTGCTGCGTTTTAGACCGGTTTTAAATGATCCGGAGGCCGGCAATGTTGCAGGTGGCAAGCGGAGCGCGCGGGAGTACGCCCTCGGCTGGTACGGCGGGATCGGCCGCAAGCTCCTCCCTGCTGCTCACCGAAAGTCAGCAGTGGATCGGCGGTCCGCCGCCCCTGATGGAAAAGCTGACGTCGCGGGAGCGAGAGCTCGTGCTCAAGCAGGGGCGGCGCAAGGTGCTCAATCGCGGCCAGACCCTGTTCAGCCAGGGCGCCCGGCATGACGGCATCTTCCTGATCGAAAGCGGCCGTGTGCGGGTGTTCTATACCTCGCCGCAGGGCCGCGAAATCACGCTGGCCTATTGGCGGGCCGGCAATTTCGTCGGCGGCCCTGAGGTGTTCGGCGGCGGCGTGCATCAATGGTCGGGCGTCGCCGCCAGCAACTGCAGCGTCGTGCATCTGCCGGGCAAGGACCTCAAGGTCCTCGCCGGTGAAATCCCCAATCTTGCGATCGGCCTGATCGAGGGCCTGACCTTCAAGGGCAAGTGCTACTCGGCCCTGGCGCAGATGCTGGGAACGCGATCGATCACGCAACGCCTGGCGCATCTGCTCTTGCATCTGATGAATCTCTACGGAGTCGAGTATGCCGATGGCGTCGCCATCGCCGCCGCGTTCACCCATGCCGATCTCGCCCATATGGTGGGCGCGACCCGGCAATGGGTCACGATCAGCCTGAAGCGGATGCAAGAGAAGCGGATCGTGCTGACCAAGCGATCCCAGATCGTGGTCCGCCGGCCCGACATCCTGGAAGAGATGCGCGGCCAAGCCTCTGACTGATGACCACCCCGACTGATCACCACTCCGATTGATAATGCTCCGACTAAAGTCGATGCACAGGCAATTGGCTTTGCACAGCGGAAATGCCCAACGACTATGCAACCGGCTTTTCCCGGCAACTAATCCACCATCACGGCCAGTCCGGGTTTGCCGGAAACCTTGAGCCAACCAATCATGGCGGGCGCAGAACATCCAACCGCAAGAGGATGAGAATGGTTCGCCACGCTTCCGCACTCTCGATCGCGATGTCAGTTGCATGCTGGGCGCTGGCACTCGCCCAGCCGGCCCACGCGGAAACCGTCACGATCGGTATCGGCACCCAGGACACTACTACCAACACGGTCACGACCGGAACGGTGATCCGGCAACTGCATCTGCTCGAGAAATATCTGCCGACAACCGGCAAATACGCCAACATCAAGTTCGACATCGAATGGCAGAACTTTACGTCCGGACCTCCCGTCACCAATGCGATGATGGCGAACAAGCTGCAGTTCGGCATGATGGGCGACTACCCGCTGATCGTGAATGGCTTCACCTTCGAGAACAATCCCGAAAGCAAGAGCCGCCTCATTGCGGTTTCCGCCTACAGCCTCGCGGGCTCGGGCAACGGCATCGTCGTCAACAAGGACTCGCCCTATTATTCGTTCTCCGATCTCAAGGGCAAGCTGGTCAGCGTGCCCTTCGGCTCCGCCGCGCACGGCATGGTGCTGAAGGCGCTGCAGGACCGCGGCCTGTCGCCGGATTTCTTCCAGCTCGTCAACCAGGCCCCGGAGGTCGGCTCCACCAATCTGCAGGAAAAGAAGATCGACGCTCATGCCGACTTCGTGCCGTTCGCCGAGCTGCTGCCATTCCGCGGCTTTGCACGAAAGATTTTTGATGGCGTCGAGACCAACCTGCCGACCTGGCACGGTGTCGTGGTGCGTACCGACTTCGCCGATAAATATCCCGAGGTGGTGGTCGCCTATATCAAGGCCATCATCGCCGCCAACCAATGGCTGCGCTCCGATCCGAAGGCGGCTGCCGAGAAGGTCCAGCAATGGACCGGGATCAACAAGGAAGTCGCCTACATCTTCCTCGGCCCTGGCGGCAACATGACGGTGGATCCGACCATCAAGCCGCAGCTGCTCGACGCCGCGGCGACCGACGTCAAGGTGCTGCAGAGCCTAGGCCGCATGAAGGAGTTCGACGTGAAGAAATGGGTCGACGATTCCTACATCCGCAAGGCCTATGCCGAGATGAAGCTCGACTATGACACTCAGCTTGCCAGCACCAAGAATTACGAGATCTCCGGCGAGGACAAGTTCTGCAACAAGCCGATCACCGACCCTCGCAAGGCCGGTGAAGTATGGGTCGATGACGAAGGCATCCTGCCCTTCAGCAGCGCGACCTGCACGCTCGGCGCCTATGCGGACTTCAAGGCCAAGGGCAAGAAGATCGACGTTACCTATGTGTTCGATACCGCACGCGGCATCAAACTGTTTGCCGATCAGGCCTTCTTCGCAGTCAGCGGCGCCGACATCGCGCCGTTCCTGCTGAAGAAGGACGCCGAAGCCTATGCCGCCAAGAACAATGGCAAGGTGCTCGGCTTCGACGATGCCGTGAAGGCGGCGGTCAGCGGAGGAAAGACGTGAGCAGCCCCGCCTTTCTCCAGCAGCCGTCGCGAGCAAAGCTTCCCGTCGCTGCGCCAGAACAGGCCTCGTCTGCTGTTCCAGCCCATCGACCTGTTGCGTCCAGCGCCGTCGCCGCGCGCTGGTACAGGCTGAACAGGGACAGACTGCGGGCCACGCTGATCGGCGCGATCTCGCTGACCGCGTTCCTGATCTCCTGGCACCTGCTGACGAAATATCACGTCGTGTTTTTCGTCCGCTTCACCAACGTGCCCTCGCCGCTTGATGTCTATGGCAGCTTTGCGCGGGAAATCCACGATCCCACCTTCCTGATGCATGTCGCGCTGAGCTGCCGGCGCATCCTGCTTGGCTTCCTGTTGGCGGCACTGGTCGCCGTGCCGCTTGGCCTTGTGATGGGCCGCTTCAGGCTGGTCCACGAGGTGATCTTTCCAGTCTCCGAAGTGTTGCGGCCGATTCCCGCCATAGCCTGGGTGCCGATGGCGATCATGCTGTGGCCCACCAACGAGCAGAGCATCGTCTTCATCACCTTCCTCGGTTCGTTCTTTCCGATCCTGGTGAACACCCTGCATGGCATGTCGCTGGTTGACCCGGTGCTGGTCCGTGCCGCCCGCAGCCTCGGCGCGAAGGAGGCTTCGATCTTCCGCGAAGTCTATTTTCCGGCGTCGCTGCCGCACATCTTTACCGGCCTCACCGTCGGCATGGGCGTGGCCTGGGTGTCGCTGATCGCCGCCGAGATGATCTCCGGCCAATACGGCATCGGCTATTTCACCTGGGAAGCCTATTCGCTGGTGCAGTACTCCGACATCGCGCTCGGCATGATCGCGATCGGCGTGCTCGGCCTTGCCTCAAGCCTTCTGATCCGGGCCATTGGCCGGCTCGTCATGCCATGGGGAAGGACATGAGTGCGATCGCAAATCGGGCTACCGGCACCGCCGCGGCAAAGGGCCATGTCGAGGTCAAGGACTTCTCGCTGAGTTACGAGACCGTCGATGGCGCGGTCGAAGCCGTTACCAACACAGAGATCCACATCAATCCGGGGGAATTCGTTTCCATTGTCGGCCCGTCCGGTTGCGGAAAATCGACGCTGCTCAACGCCGTCGCCGGCTTCTTAAAGCCGACCACCGGGACCGTCACCGTCGACGGTGAACGGGTCAAAGGCCCGAGTGCCGAGCGCGGCATGGTGTTTCAGCAATATTCGCTGTTTCCATGGAAGACCGTGCGGGAGAATGTCGAATTCGGGCTGAAGATGCGCGGCATGGAACGCTCGCAACGCGAGCGCGCCGCCCGCACGCTATTGGGCCTGGCGGGCCTGGAAGCGTTCGAGAAACACTATCCGGACCGGTTGTCCGGGGGGATGAAGCAGCGTGTCGGCATTGTGCGCGCGCTGGCAACCGGACCGAAGGTGTTACTGCTCGACGAACCCTTCGGGGCGCTGGACGCGCAGACGCGCGTCATCATGCAGCAGATCCTTACCAATATGTGGCAGCGGCTGAAGATCTCGGTGCTGTTCGTCACCCACGACATCGACGAAGCGATCTTTCTGTCCGACCGCGTCTATTGCATGACGGCCCGGCCCGGCTCGATCAAGGCCGAGATTCCGATTCCGCTGGAACGTCCGCGCCAGCAATCGATGATGATGTCCTCGGAATTCCTGGCACTCAAGCGCGGACTGATGTCCCTGATCCGGGAAGAGAGCCTCAAAGCAATGGGCGGCGAGATCAACGATCTCGGCATGCAGGGCCTCAATATCGAACTGCACGGCCAGTCGCTCGCCGCCATCCTCTGAGAGAGGATCCCTTTTGCGTTACGCCATCCGGGACCGGCGGGCCGCTGCCGCGGCCAGCCGGCACTTATGTCCGGGTCAGCCGAACCGGAATATTCTGGCGCTGCCGGCAATTAATCTATTTCATCGATTGAAACAACAGATATAATGAATTTGTTCGATCGAACGGATTAATCGATCATCGGGCCATCTGAAACGGAATTTGGCCCGATGACCGCCCTATCCCCCGATATTGCCGCAACCAACGCAAATGCTGACGCCCCGGCCGCTGCAACCCAGGCTCCTTCCGTTTTCGGCGTCCTGCCGGGCGTCGCACTTACGGCAGTGATCGCAGCCATGGCGTTTGCGCTTCGGCAGATTCCTTATGTCTCAATTCTAAGCCCGATCATCCTGTCGATCGCGATCGGCATGGGGCTGCACAATTTTGTCGGCACGCCGGCAATCGCGAAATCCGGCGTCACGTTTTCGATGCGGCGAATCCTGCGTTTTGCGATCATCCTGCTTGGCCTGCAGCTCACCACCGCACAACTGGTGGAAGTCGGCGGCACCGGCCTTGCCGTCATCGCGATGACGCTGGTGGCGACTTTCCTGTTCACGCAGCAGCTCGGACGCTTGATCGGCGTCGACGCCAAGCTGTCGCAGTTGATCGCGGCCGGCACCTCGATCTGCGGCGCCTCCGCGGTGATCGCGACCAACACCGTGACCGACGCCCCGGACGAGGACGTCGCCTATGCGGTCGCCTGCGTCACCGTGTTCGGCTCGATCGCGATGTTCGTCTATCCATTGTTTCCCGCCCTGCTGCATCTTGATCCGCACGCCTTCGGCCTCTGGTCCGGCGCCTCGATCCACGAAATCGCCCAGGTCGTCGCCGCCGCATTCCAGGATGGCCGCAAGGCCGGCGAGTTCGCCACCATCGCCAAGCTCGCCCGGGTCCTGATGCTGGCACCCGTCGTCATCGCGCTGGGCTTTTTGGCGGCAAGGCGCGCCCGCCATCGCGGCGACGGCCAATCGACCGCGCGCGTCCCGATGCCATGGTTCGTGCTCGGCTTCATCGTGCTCGTCTTCGTCAACAGCATCGTTGCTATCCCGCCGCACGCACGCAACCTGATCGTGACCGCGACCACATTCCTGCTCTCGATGGCGCTCGCCGCAATGGGGCTGGAGACCGACATCCGCAAGCTTTACGCCAAGGGGCTGCGTCCGCTGCTGCTCGGCGCCGGAGCGTTCCTTTTCATCTCCGGCTTCAGCCTGCTGTCGATCAAGATCCTGATGTGATGGAGGCGCCGTGACGCTCGAGCAGCTTCGCATCTTTGTCGCGGTCGCCGAACTCGAGCACATGACCCGTGCTTCGCAGTCGCTAAACCTCACCCAATCGGCCACCAGCGCTGCCATCGCAGCGCTGGAATCGCGTTATGCCATCAAACTCTTCAACCGGATCGGTCGCCGGATTGAGCTGACCGACGCCGGACGCGCCTTCCTGGTCGAGGCACGCGCCGTGCTGGCAACAGCGGCCGCGGCGGAAACCGTGCTGGCGGATTTCGCCGGCCTGTCGCGCGGATCGCTGTCGCTGGCGGCCAGCCAGACGGTTGGCAATTACTGGCTGCCGCCGCTGATCCACCGTTATCAGTCGCTGCATCCCGGAATCAAATTGAGCTTGCGCATCGGCAATACGGAGCAGGTTGCCGCCTGGGTGATCGAAGGGATTGTCGATCTCGGCGTGATTGAAGGCCATACCGACGAGCCGGCCCTGGCGGTCCAGCCGATCGCCGACGACGAACTCGTGCTTGTCGTCGGCCGGGGACATCCATGGGCAAAACGGCGCTCGATTGCGCCGCACGATCTCAAAACGACGCGTTGGGTGCTGCGCGAGCGTGGTTCGGGCACCCGCGCCATCTTCGAGGAGGCCTTGGCGAAATTCGGCCTCGCTGCGGCCGATCTGGAGGTAGCGCTGGAATTGCCGTCGAACGAAGCGGTGCGGTCCGCGGTCGCGGCTGGCGCGGGAGCCACCGTGATCTCCAAATTGGTGGTCGCGGCCCTGCTCAAAACCAAGGCCTTGATCGCGATCAACCTGCCGCTGGAGAAACGGCACTTCTCGATCCTGCGCCACAAGGAGCGCTACCTGACCGAAGCCGAGCGGGAATTCTATCGGCTCGCCAAGCAAGCATGAACGATGCCGACAGGACGCAAGCAGCGCTTCAATCGCGCGGACTGTGGATCGCGGTCCAGAATGCGAATTGTGCCAGCGCACCCGCGACGGCAAGTACGACGGCAGAGCCCAGCGCCGGCGTCGGACCAAGACTTGCGGCGGAGGTACAGATCGCACCAACCGTCATTTGCGTGAAGCCGTAAACGCCGGATGCTGATCCAATGACTTTCGGATTGACGCTCATGGCCTCAGCGAGCGCAGGCGGACTGGAGACGCCGACGCCGAACGTGAACAGAATCATCGAGCCGACGGTGATCGGAATATTCAAAATCCCGAACAGGACCGCGCCGAGAAAGATGAACGCGCCGCCGACGCTGAGCAGGTTGCCTCCGATCATCTGCCGGTTGACCGCGACGCGCCCGGCGACCCGGCTCGCCACCACGCTGCCGAACCACAGGGCGCCGACGATCACGGCGAGATAGATGCCGACGTCCCGGTTGGGCTGGTGCAGCTGCTCGGTGAAGATAAATGGTGCGGCGCTGATGAACGCATACATCGAGGTGGTCGCACAGCCGCCGCCGATCGCGTAGCCCAGAAAGGCACGCGAGGTGATAAGCTGACGGAAGTTCGACCAGAGTTCGCTGGCCTTGCGCGCTTCGTGATGGCCGCTGTGCTTCAGGCCGGTCTCCGGCAACAGGTGCCAGGTGATCAGAAAATTGATGACGCCCAGCGCAGTCAGCGCAAAGAAGATCGAACGCCATCCGAGGTAAGCCCCGAGCTCGGCGCCGATCAGCGGCGCGAGGCCCGGACCGACATTGACGATCAGACTTACGATCGCGAGCCGGCGCGTGGCCTCATCGACATTGACGCCGTCACGAACGATCGCCCGCCCGAGCACGAGGCCCGAACAGCCGCCGATCGCCTGGAATAGCCGGGCAGCGACCAGCACCCTGACATCCGGCGCCAGTGCCGAGATCAGCCCGGCGACGCTATAGAGCAACAGCCCGACCAGGAGCACCGGACGGCGGCCGAAACGATCCGACAACGGCCCATAAAGCAACTGGCCGATCGCCAGTCCCAGGATGTAGACGCTGATCGTGAGCTGCATCGCGCCCGGACTTGCAGCCAGATCGGTGGCCGCGAGCGGCAGCGCCGGCACGAAAATGTGCATGGCCAGCGTACCGCTGAAAGTAACGGAAGCGAGAAGCCAGAGCGGCGCACGCGGTCTCAACAGGCCGGCTGTGCTCACCCGAGACGCCTCCGCGACGCCAATTGAGGTGTTTGACTCAATATCCAGAATAATTTGCCGACGAAATCGGGACGATCCGCCGCGACGCTGCCTCTAGCCATGGAGTTAGCGTTATTGCGTCGTCGTCGCCGTGACCATTGCAAAATACGCAGGGACGGCTCCGCCTGGCTCAACCCGGCCTTTGACAGAGGTCAAATTGGCGGCTTGCAGTGCCTAAAAACGCTTCACATTTGACTCGTGACCAACTGACCGGACATCACGACAGCCCAAAGGAAAAACGCATGGCGCGCGTCTTCATTACCGGCTCTTCCGACGGCCTCGGCAAGATGGCCGCCGAACTCCTGATCGAGCAGGGCCACAAGGTCGTGCTGCATGCCCGCAACGAAGTTCGGGCCAAGCAGACATCAAACGCGGTGCCGGAGGCCGAGGCTATCGTGATCGGCGATCTCAGCAGCATCACGCAGACCAAGGAGGTGGCGGCCCAGGTCAACACGCTCGGCTCATTCGATGCGATCATCCATAATGCGGGGGTCGGCTATCGCGAACCGAAACGCATGACCGAAGACGGCCTGCCGCATGTCTTCGCGATCAATACGCTGGCGCCGTACATCCTGACCGCGAGCATCAGCATGCCGAAGCGGCTGGTCTATCTAAGCTCCGGCATGCATCACGGCGCCGGCACCGATCTTAGCGACCTGACCTGGTCGAGGCGAAGCTGGAACGGATCGGCCGCCTATGCCGAAACCAAATTCCAGGATGTGCTGCTCGCCTTCGCGGTCGCGCGCCTGTTTCCAGACGTCTATTCCAACGCGCTGGAGCCAGGCTGGGTACCGACCAAGATGGGCGGCGCCGGCGCTCCCGATGATCTCAACCAGGCCCACCTCACCCAGGTATGGCTTGCAACCAGCAATGATCCCGGGGCCTGCGTGTCGGGGGAATATTTTTACCACCAACGGCTCCGTGCGCCCAATCCCGCGGCGCGTGATGTCGGCAAGCAGACGCAGCTACTAGCAGCCTGCCAGAAGCTTGCCGGTATCGCGCTTGAAGGGACTTAAGCAGCAATGCTGCAACCGATGGCGCGTCCGATGGACCGGGACCCCCGACCGGGATAGAATGAACGTATTGAAGAGTTGAGCGCGAATGAAGGGGGTTTGTGATGATCACGATTCCTGAATTGACGGCGCATGCTCTAGGCTCGTTTCTGGCCACGGAAACGAGAGCCCGGTTCGGCTCCTCGCATGCAGAGCTGAGCGAGATCCTTCCCTTTGCGGCACGGCTGGCGCTGGAGTGCATCGGAAACAGCGATGCGCTCTATCACGACATCGAGCATTCGATGCTGGTGACCTTGGCCGGACACGACATCATCATGGGGCGTTCGCTGCTGCGGCCGACGAGCCCCACCGACTATGCCAACTTCATCCTGGCCTGCCTGATCCACGACATCGGATATGTCCGTGGGGTTCTGCAAGGCGATGAAGGCGATCATTATGTCGCCGACACCACTGGCCGCACCATTCGCCTGCCACGCGGTTCATCCGACGCCGCGCTGGCGCCATATCATGTCGACCGCTCCAAGCTGTTTGCGCTGGAACGATTAAGTACGGTCGAAATGGTCGATGCCGCGCGGATCGCCAAGGCGATCGAATACACGCGAGTGCCCTACGCGACGCCATCCACCAACGACGATCTGAACGAAGAGGAAGGCCTGTTGCTGCGCGCGGCCGATCTCGTCGGCCAGCTCGGTGACCCCAACTACATGAGGAAAGCGACCGCCTTGTTCCACGAATTTGAGGAAGTCGGGATGAACAGGATGTTCGGCTACGAGACGCCAGCGGATATCGTCTACCGCTATCCGCAATTCTACTGGAATATCGTCGCGCCGCAGATCCAGACCGCGATACGCTATCTGAATGTGACCTCAAGTGGACGCCAGTGGATCGCGAACCTGTATGGCAATGTCTTTCGCGCTGAACGCGAGGTCAATCTGTCCGGCCCTCAGTTGTAATGGCTGTGTCTGCTGCTGATAGACGTGTGGATTTCGCCGACACGAATCGAAGAATGGCATGAACCCTGCATGGAGAGCTTGAACCGGGTGGTTCCTCAGCCATGAAAGGTCACTATGCTCGTCACTCTCGTCGCCGTCCTCTGCAATACTCAACTCTGCCAGGAGAAAGTCGTTACCACCAGTGAGCAGTCAGGCATCACCATGACGGCGTGCGCCGTCAACGCCCAAGCGGGTCTTGCCGAATGGCTTGCGAACAGCCCGTATCACGAGTGGAAGTTGCAGAGCTATAAATGCATCCTCGGCAAATACATTCCCAAGGGCCAAGCGTGAGACAATATCAGAGCGCGAGGCAGCCGCTCTGATATCTTTTAGCTCGAGCGCCAGCTCACTGGACCTTGACGCCGCTGGTCTTGATGGGACCTTCCCACTTCGCGATTTCGCTTTTCACGAAGCTTGCGAGATATTCCGGAGTGGCGCGATCGCGAGACACGACCTGGGCGCCGAGACCTTCCAGACGTTCGCGGAATGCAGGCGTCTTGATGGCCTCCAGTACAGCGGCATTGAGTTTCTTCACCATATCCTCGGGCGCGCCCTTTGGCAAAAACACCGCGTTCCATGAATAGGCTTGAGCGTTTATGCCCTGCTCCGCCGCAGTTGGCAGATTCGGCTCGACGGGCGTGCGCGCTTCGCTGAGCACCGCGAGCGCCTTGACGCTGCCGCTATCGATCTGAGGCTTGACGGTGCTGATGAGGTCGCATCCGAAATCGATCCGGCCTGCGATCACGTCCTGCATGGCAGGCTCGCCGCCCTTGTACGGCACGTGGGTGATGTTGGTGCCGATGGCGCTGTTCAACACCACGCAGGCAAGATGAGAAGCCGAGCCGGCTCCGCCCGATCCGAACTGCATCGTCGCCTGATTCTTTTTGGCGTAGGCGGCGAACTCCTTCAGATTGTTCACGGGCAGATCCTTGCGCGCGAAAACCACGATCGGCACTTCTGCGATCAATGCAACCGGCGTGAAGTCGGTCATCGCATTGTAGGCCGGGTGATCATACAGCCATTGATTCTGGGCGTGGGTGCCTACCGTTCCGATTCCGATGGTGTAACCGTCTGGCCTGGCATCTACCAGCCGCTTCATGCCGGTCATTCCGCCGGCACCGCCGACATTCTCGACGATGACGCTTTGCCCGAGGATTTCGCCCATCCGCTGCGCAAGCAGGCGGCCCAGCAGATCCGTCGGCCCTCCTGCGGCGAATGGGACAATCATCGTGATGGTCCGGGTCGGATAGCTTTGGGCGGCAGCGGAGCAGCAGAGCGCAAGCATGATCGCCAGCGCAGCAATTTTGGATTTCACGGACGTAACTCTTTGGCTAGGCGCAGAGCGCGCCGGCGGCGATATAAACGGGCGGAAACCTACTGGATCTGCGGAATCTTGGTCTTTGCGATGAGGTCTTTATAGAAGGCCACGTCTTTGGCAATTCGTACTTTCGCAGCCTCGGGCCCGGCGGCGACCGGTACCAGGCCAAGATCGACGAGGCGCTTCTTGATATCGTCCCGCGCCACGATCGCAAGCACCGCCTTGCTCAGCCGGTCGATCACGGGCTGTGGCGTCTTGGCCGGTGCGAGCAAGAAATGTTCGGTGTTCAGATCGATATCCGGATAGCCGACCTCCTTGAAGGTCGGAACGTCGGGAAGCGTCGGCCATCGCTCTTGCGTGGTAAGTGCAATGCCTTTCATGGAGCCCGCGCGGATCTGCGCTTGAGCGCCCGGTAATGCCGTCGACAACACGTCCACCGTGCCGCCCATCAAAGCCGCCGTCGCGGGTCCGCCGCCGTTATAGGGAATGTTGGTAATCTCGGTTGCCGTCTCCAACTTGAAAAGCTCCATGGCAAGCTGAGGCGTGGTGCCGTTGCCGGGGCTGGAATAGTTGAGATTCTGCGGATCGGCCTTGGCACGCGCGATCAAATCCGAAACCGAAGCGATGCCGCCTTGCCTTGGGCTGACCCCAAAGACGTTCGGCGCAACCGGAAGCAAGGCAATCGGCGCGAAGTCCCTGGCGAAATCATAAGGGACGTCCTTGTACAGCCCGGGATTAACGACGAAAGCACTGGTGGTAATCAACAAGGTAAGACCGTCAGGCTTGGCGCGCGCCACCTCGCTGGTTCCGATATTGCTGGCGGCGCCGGCACGATTCTCGACGATCACGGTTTGCTTCAGTGCCTCCTGCAAAGGGGGCTGAAGCAGGCGTGCCAGCACATCCGCCGATCCCGCGGGTGCGAAGGGAATGATGATACGAACAACGTCCCTCGGACTGCTCTGGGCCAACGCCGCGCGCGGCGCGGCAACGCAAATCAACGCCAAGACAAGGGCTGCAACGGCCCCCCTTCTCCACAGCATGCTTCCTCCATTTGATCTGGGCATGCCGGTTTGTTGTTTGATTTTCGGCCGCCCATTCGTCGCGGATCACAGTGGTTCCGGACCTGGGAGCACATTGCCCTACTCCCGGCGACCGCGTCCAGCGAGATTCCACAGGCCTTCGCCGGGCCTGCCCCGCCATGGAGGCGTGCGCTTTGCGGGCGAAGCCGGCGCGGTTCTGCTATCCGCCAAGATAGGCGCGCAGCAGCCCGGGATCATTCAATATATTGGCAGCGCTATTCTCCGCCACGATCCGTCCTGTCTCGAACACATAGGCGCGACGCGCGATCGAGAGCGCACTATGAACGTTTTGTTCGACGATCAAGATCGTCATACCCTGCCGGCAAAGCTGCTGGAGTGCTCCCAGCACCTCCTGCGCCATCAGGGGACTTAGTCCGAGGCTCGGTTCGTCGAGCAGCAGAATGCTCGGGCCTGACATCAAGGCACGGCCTATCGCCAGCATCTGCTGCTCTCCGCCGGAGAGCGTGCCAGCCAACTGACTCAATCGCTCGCGCAGGCGGGGAAAGCGCTGCAGGTTCTCCTCGAAACGTTGTTCCGCCCCGGAGCGGTCCCGACAACTATAGGCCCCGAGGCTGAGATTCTCCCGTACCGAAAGCTCCGGCCAGATGTGCCGTTCTTCGGGGGAATGGGCTATGCCATCACGCACGATCAGATCAGGACGGCGCCCGGCGATCGATTGGCCTCGGTACAGGATCCGTCCACTGGTCGGCGTAAGCAGGCCGGAGATGGTCCGCAATGTCGTGCTTTTGCCGGCCCCATTCGCCCCGAGAAGGGCTACGACCTCGCCCGCCTGGATTCGCAGGCTGACCCGATGCAGCGCGCGGAGCTTTCCGTAGCTGACATCGACTTCCTGCAGCTCGAGAATCGGCTCCTCCGCGCTCATGCCACCGGCTTCCCCAGATAGGCCGCCACGACTGCCGGATTGGCGCGGATTTCGGCCGGCGTCCCCTCCGCGATCTTGCGCCCGAAATCAAGCACGACGATGCGGTCCGATATGGCCATCACAAGTGCCATGTTGTGTTCGACCAGCAACATCGACTGCAGGTGGGTGTTCATCAACCTCTTGAGAACCAGGCCAAGCTGTTCAGCCTCATGCGTATTCAGGCCGGCGGCGGGCTCATCCAGCATCAGCAGCCGGGGGCTGGCACCAAGAGCAACCGCTATCTCCAAAAGGCGCAGCTCCCCGCACGACAATGAATCCGCCTCTGCATTCATTCGGCCACCGAGCCCTACGGTCTCGATCAAAGCTGCCGCTTCATCCCGCAATTCGCGTTCGCGCCTGCCTCCATGAAGGAAAAAAGTCCGCAACAGCGATGTCTCGCCTTGCCGGTAGCGGGCGGTCAGGACGTTTCCAAAAACCGAAAGGCCGCGCAGCACATTGGTCTTCTGGAAGGTGCGGACAAGCCCGCGCTGCGCAATTGCGTGGGGGGCGCATCCGGTAATGTCGCCGTCACAATAGCGCACGCGGCCCGCGCTCGGCTTATAGAAGCCGGTGATCAAATTAAGGCAGGTGGTCTTGCCCGCACCGTTGGGACCAATCAGGCTTACGATCTCGCCCTTTTTTATCGAAAGGTTTACCTCCGATAGCGCAGCGAGGCCGCCGAAGCGCTTTGAAAGTCCGTCGACCTCAAGCATCGGAAACGCTCCCCTGCCCGTCGAGAGCCTTGTTGTTGAGAATTCTGGCCTTCAAATCCGGCTCGATCGTTTCACGCACGACCTTGTCGCTATCGCCATTGCCTCTCGAACTGTAGATCTCGCGCCGCCGCGCCACAAATCCCATCAGACCGCGCGGCAGAAAGATCACCACGGCGATCACGATCAATCCAAAAATTGAAAAGCGAAGATCCTTGAAGTCGCGAAGGTATTCTTCAAGGAACACCACAATCACGGCGCCAACCACGGGACCGACCAATGTCCCCTTGCCTCCGGCGAGCACCATGATGATCATGGTGATCATGAACGAAAATCCAAATACTTCCGGCCCGACATAGGAGATGTAATAGGCATAGAAACCGCCAGCGAGACCGCTGATCGCTGCAGCCAGAACGAAGGTGATCAAACCGAGATAGAACGGCCAAATGCCGACCGATTGGGCAACGAAGCGATTTTCCCGTACCGCCACGGCAGCGCGGCCGATATTGGAATAGACGAAGCGATAGGAAATCAGCAGCGAAATTGATGCCAGCAGCAGGCCAGTGTAATAGAACCACAGCTTCTGTTCGACACCACCCGCGTTGACGATCCACGCCGGTTTGGCGATGCCCGACAGGCCCATTGGACCGTTGGTCAGGCCGACCCAATTGTTGGCGATCAGCCGCAACACTTCGGCAAAGCACAAGGTGACGATGACGAAAAACGGACCTCGCAACCGCAAGGTAACCCCGCCGATGGCGAGACCGAACACAGCCGCCACAACGGCTGAGGCAAGGATGGCGCCATAGAATGGCAGGCCGAAGCGCATCGACAGCAATGCCGAGGTATATGCGCCAATTCCAAAGAAAGCGGTATGTCCCAGCGGAAATTCGCCGACATAGCCGACGATCAAATTGAAACTCGTCGCCAGCATGACCGAGAACATGATCATCACGCCGATGTGGAGCGCGTATTCGTTATAAGCGATCAGTGGCGCCAGCAGCGCCAATACCAATCCGATCAGCAGCAAATTTCGTTCAAAGGCCATCAGGCGCGCTCGGCACGTTTGCTGAACAGACCATAGGGGCGAACCAGCAGCGTCAATATCACCAGCCCGAATCCGATGGCGTCCACATAGCCGGTGGCGATGTAACCACCCCACAGCGCTTCAGCAACTCCCAGAATGAGACCGCCGACAATGGCGCCAGCGAAACTGCCCATGCCGCCAAGAATGACGACTACGAACGCCTTGAGACTGATGACGCCACCGATGGTCGGTTCGACGACATAGATCGAGCCAAGCAACATGCCCGCAGCTCCGGCCAGCATGGCGCCCAAAGCGAAGGTGAAGCCATAGATATGAGCGGTCCGGATACCCACGAGCTGCGCCGCCATCCCATCCTGGAACGTTGCGCGCATGGCCCGGCCAAGCGTGGTCTTCTGAATGAGCAGATTGGCTCCGGCGATCAGCACGGCACAGACGGCAACCAGCATCAGCCTTGCCTGCGTGATCACGACCGGGCCCAGAAATAACGGCTTGCTGGCAAATGGCGATGCCACCGTCACCGGTGTGGTGCCGACAACGAGCAGTGCCGTGTTGGCGATGAAAATCGAGAGGCCGATGGTAAGCAGGATCGTCGGCTCCTCGCCCTGCCCGCGCACACGGGCAATCAGCACCTGATCGATCAGGTAACCACCGATGCCGAGCACCACGATGACCACCATCAATGTCAGGAAATAATTCCATCCAAGCACGGCCGTGAGGGCCCAGCCGAGCAGCCCACCGATCACATAAAGCTCGCCATGGGCGAAGTTCACGACGCGCATCAGGCCGAACACCAGCGTCAAGCCGAGGGCGGACAGCGCGTAGAACGTACCGGTCACCAGCCCGTTGGCCAGGAGCTGAAGAAAGAGATCCATCGAATGTCGCTCGCCATATGCGCGGCTTGGATGCTTGTGAACGCGGAGAAGGCTTACGGCCTCCTCCGCGCGTCAGATCAATGCTCCACGGTGTTGCTGGCAACCACGTTCGGCACACCATTCTCGAGTTGCACCAGAACCACCGTAAAGCCAGTCGCCTGCCCCTTGTCGTCGAACTCGAAGTGACCATTCGGACCTTCGTAGTTGGTCTTGTGCAGCGCGTCCCTTACCTTGTCGGGATCGGTCGAGCCGGCCCGCCCGATGGCATCGACGAGGATGTGCAGGGTATTGTAGCCCGCCGCCGAATACTTGCCGGGAGCCACCTTGTACTCGTCTTCATAAGCCTTGACGAAGGCTTCGTTTTTCGGCGTCTTCATCGTGGAGGCGTAAGGCACCGCGGCGTAAATGCCGTTGGCTGCTGCACCTGCCAGCTTCATGAAATCGGCGGTTGCCCATGAGCCTACGCCAAATACCTTTGTCTCGAGGCCGAGCTCGGCCTTCTGCTTGACAAAAGTCGAGCCGTCCTGGGTTTCGGCAGAAACGAAAGCGCCATCCGCGCCGGAAGCCTTCAGCTTGGTCAACAGCGTGTAGAAGTCGGTTGTGCCGTGCTCGAAGTATTCCTTCATCACGGTGGTCGCGCCGAGCGCGGTCATCTGCTTTTCGAACTCCTCGACGCTGCCGCGGCCGAAATCGTCATTGACGCCGATATAGGCGACCTTTTTCAGCTTGAGCTGTTTGACAAGGATGCTGGCAAAGGATTTGGCCAGCAACGCGTCCGTCTCGGTCGCGCGGAAGAACCAGGGATTGCCTTTCTCGGTGAGGCTCGGAGCGGACGACACGCCGGTGATCAACGGAATCTTGTTGCTCTGCGCCACCGGCATGATGGCGAGCGTGGCGGAACTGCAGAACGCGCCGATCAGGCCGACCACCTTGTCGCGCTGGATCAGCTTCTCAGCGGCGTTGACCGAGTTGGCCGGCTGACATTGGCCATCCTCAATCACGAGCTCGACCTTCTTGCCGAGCACGCCGCCTTTGGCGTTGATCTCGGAAAGCGCGAGCTTGATTCCGTTGACGTCGGTAGTGCCGTTATAGGCGACCGAACCGGTGAGCGGCTGGATGACGCCGATCTTTACCGTATCGTCTGCATGAGCAGCACCGGCTGTGAGCGTTAAACCGAGAAGTCCTGTTAATAAGCCTCTTCCAAACTGCATGGTTTGCTCCTTTGCGACGACGTGCAGCTGCATTCCCCGGCAATCACGTTCCGGCCGACGATCGGCCGAACAACCCTCGAAAAAAACTTCGCAGGCGCTCGCGCAACACGGTCCACAAAAGACCGCCAGCATCGAGCGACGCCTCCTGACGCGGCGGCGGCACAACGTCGGCCTCCGGACTTGACTCGGCGAGTCGCGCTTCAAAATTGGCAACGAAAGCCGCCGTGATCCGGTTTGCGATATCCTGAACGATCGCGCCCTTGCTGAATTGGGCAAGCGGACCGGCCAGATTGATGTCGGAGACGATATTGACACGGGTTGCAGCTGGGGAGGCGCCCTCCGCGAGGGCGTAAGTCATGCTCCCGGAAGCCCGCGAACTGGATCCGGAATCGGCGCCCTTGCCCGAAACCACGCCGGTCCAGTCCTGCTTGCGGCTCTCGATCGAAATCTCGCCGTTGAAAGCCGCAGCCATCGGACCAACCTTGACCGACATCCGTCCCTTGTAGCGATTTTCCCCAAGCTCGCTCACGATCGAAGCGCCGGGCAAGCATTCAGCGACAAAGCGAACGTCGTTCAGCTTGCTCCAGACCTGCTCGCGAGGATGCTTGAGCTCAAAACTCTTCTCGATCTTCATCCTTTGGCTTCCTGCTTTGCGGAAGGACTGCCAGCCCATTTGTCCGCGGCCGCCTTGATGGAACGCACGATGCCCTGGTAGCCCGTGCAACGGCACAGATTGCCGCTCATGCTTAGGCGAATTTCATGCTCATTGAGCTTCGGCCTGCGCTTGAGCAGGTCCCAACTGCTGATCAGCATGCCCGGCGTACAAAAGCCGCATTGCAGCCCATGCTTGTCGTGAAAGGATTCTTTCAGGATCGACATCAGCTCGTCGTCCTGCAGACCCTCCAATGTACGGATTTCCGCTCCATCGACGGCGACCCCGAGCGTAATACACGCACGCGCCGGCTGCCCGTCGATCAATATGGTGCATGCGCCGCAGACGCCCTGCTCGCAACCGAGGTGGGTTGCGGTCAGCCGCATGTCCTCACGCAGCAAGTCTGCGAGGCTCTGTCGTGGCTCGACCGATATCTTGCGGCGCTTGCCATTGATCACGAGAGTAATGTCAATTTTCATAGCAGGCCGGCATTCTGGATGGCACGCAATGAAACCGTGCGATGAAGGTGAAGTTTCGAGGGCGAAAATCCGCGGTCGCTCGCTGCGAGTTCGTGTTGAATCGCGAGCGACAATCTTTCGGCATTGGCGCCCTTGCCGATCTCTGCTGCACTTTGCTCCAGCACCAGTGGCGCGCCATCGACCGCGCCCAGGACGAGCCGGGCTTTATTTGATTCCTTGTCGAAAAGGACTATTGCCATCGACTCGGCATATTCGCCGATCTTTCGGGTAGCCTTGTAATGTCCCCAACGCTCCGTCTTGGGCCGCTTCGGCACGACGACGGCTTCGATCAGTTCGGCATGGTCCAGCGCCGTCAGATAAGGGCCGGTTACGAATTCGGCGGCAGACAGCGTACGCCGCCCGTTCAGGCCGAACATTGAAATCTCGGCATCAAGGACAACGGCCGTAAGAAGCCAATCCGCTGCAGGATCCGCCAGTGAAATGGCGCCGCCGATGGTGCCGCGCGTGCGCACGGCCCGATAGGCAATCTGGCCGGCAACGAACGGCATCAGGCCGTTGCTGCCGTCGGGGACCCGCCCGTCTTCGAATGCCGCATGCGTCAGCATTGCGCCGTAACGGATGCGATCGCTGTGTTCTTCGGCGCGCTTGAGTGCATCAATGCCGCCGAGGTCGACCAATTTGTTTACCGGAGCGAGCCGCAGATTGAGCATCGGTACCAGCGACTGCCCGCCGGCCAAAGGTCTTACAATGCTGTCCGTATCGTCAAGCTGGCCGACTGCATCCTCGATCGACGCGGCGCGATGATAGATGAAGGGAGCCGGCTTCACGCGCGGGCCTCTTGCGCAGCGACCAACTTCTCCAGGATGCGTTCTGCCGTCGCCGGCGTCTGATCGATCTCGACGCCGAGCGGCCGCAGCGCGTCGTTGACCGCATTGATGACGGCGGCTGGAGGCGCAATCGCGCCGCCCTCTCCCATACCCTTGATGCCGAAGCGGGTATGCGGTGATGGTGTCTCCATGTGCAGGACGCGCACATCGGGCACCTCGGGCGAGCCCGGGATGGTGTAGTCAAGGAAGGTCGACGCCAATGGCTGACCATTCTCGTCGTAAGGAATCTCCTCGTAGAGCGCCGTTCCCAGCCCTTGCGCAACGCCGCCGACCACCTGCGCCTCGACGATCATCGGATTGACCATCGTCCCGCAGTCGTGACAGACGACGTAATCGAGGATCTCGACGTGACCGGTGCCGGGATCGACCGCGACGGTGCAGGCATGCGTGGCGTAAGAGAAGGCGCCGGTGCTTCGGCCCGGCTGATAAACGGCGTTGGCTTCGAGCGCCGGTTCTTCGTCGACCGGCAGACGCTCCGGATGCAGGAAGGCGGCTTCGGCAATATCGGCAAAGCTCACGCTTTGATCGCCGAAATTTACCCTGCCGTCTGCCAGGGCAACCATGTCCTGTGGCGCCTGCAACAGATGGGCACCGATGCGAGCGATTTTCTTGGCCAGGATCACGCACGCCGCCGAAACCGCGCCACCCGACATCGTCATGCTGCGCGAGGCAAACGTGCCCATGCCATAGGGCGATACCGAGCTGTCGCCGTGCCGCACGATGACATCGGCGACGGGGATGCCGAGTTCCTGATGCGCGATCTGGGCGAGCGTCGTTTCCAGGCCCTGCCCATGATTCTGGATGCCGACAAAGAGGATCAGCTTGCCGTCCGGCGTGAACCGCGCCAAGGCAGGCTCATATCCAAACACCACGGGCAAGCCGCGGGCGACCCATTCGGCCGTGCCATGCGCCGATTGTTCGGTGTAGCTTGCCATGCCGACGCCGATCAAACGGCCGTCCGGCTCAGCCTTCTTCTGCCGCACGCGCACTCCGGCAAGATCAATGGCGTCCTTGGCGCGCCTGGCACATTGTGGATAGTCACCGCTGTCGTACAGCTTGTGCGTCGCCGACGTGTACGGCATCGCCTCGGGCTGCACCATGTTCTCGATCCGCACGTCGGCGGGCTCGCGATCGACGGCGCGAGCAACGGCATCAACGAGGGTTTCGATGGCAAAGCAGGCGCCGCTCCGGCCGACCCCGCGATAAGGCCCCAGCGGCGACTTGTTGGTGGCAACCGTTACCGCGCGGGCGTGGTAGACAGGAATGTCATAGGGCCCGGTCATGATCCCGGCCGACATGCCCGCTTCCATCGAGGCGGTCCATGGCCAGACCGAATAGGCGCCGGCATCCACCACGACTTCGGCTTCGAGGCCGAGGATGCGTCCCCTGGAGTCGGCATAGGCCTTGAGGTCGTAGCGATGCTCACGGGCATGCGGCGAAGCGATCAGATGCTCGCGGCGATCCTCGACCCAACGCAGCGGCCGGTTCAGCTTCATGGAAAGCGCGGCGACCGCGAGTTCCTCGGGCTGAAAATTGTTCTTTGGTCCAAAACCGCCGCCGACGTCAGGCGCGATGACCCGCAGCCTGCTCTCGGAAATGCCGAGGCATTGGGCCATGATGGTCCGGATGACATGCGGAAACTGCGTCGAGCTATAGACGACGAGTTCATCCATGCGGCGGTCGTAATGGGCCAGCACACCGCGACATTCCATCGAAACGCCGGCGTGGCGGCCCATGCGCAAACGCTTGTGAACGGTGACTGCGGCCGCCTTGCGGACGCTATCGAGATCGCCGGTCTGAATACGTGTTTCGATATAGACGTTGTCGGCCCAGGCGTCGTGGACACGCGGCGCGTCCGGCTTCAGCGCAACATCGATATCCCAAACCGCCGGCAGCTCGTCGAAATCGACAATACAGGCGGCTGCAATGTCCTCGGCCTCGGCCCGCGTCGGCGCGATGCAGATCGCCAGCAGGTCGCCGACAAAACGCGCCTTGTCGGATGTCAGCGGCGGGTAGTCGGAAGCCTTGAAGCCCTTGGCAGCGCTGACCGCCACGATCGGCTTGGCGAAATCGATGTCGGCAGCAAAGAAAACCTGGTCCCGATATTGCTCCGGCACTTCGATCGAGCGGATGCGCCCATGCGCCACGGGGCTGCGCAGAAAGGCGATTTCCGCCATTCCCGGCACTTGGAGATCCGCCAGGTACTCGCCTTTGCCTTCGAGA
>DASZTN010000123.1:0-43621 GCA_035547995.1 Bradyrhizobium sp.
CGCCAGCCAAATCCTGCACGACGTCAATCTCGAGGTGCGCGAGGGCGAGGTCGTTGCCCTGCTTGGACGCAACGGCGTCGGCAAGACCACGACGCTGCAGACCATCATGGGCCTCCTCAAGCCGACCAAGGGCACGATCACCTTCGCCGGCCACAACATCACCTCGCTGCCACCGGACCGGATCAACAAGCAGGGCATCGCGATCGTGCCGGAAGGCCGCCGCATCTTTCCGAACCTTACCGTTGTCGAGAATCTCACGCTGGCCCAGCGCGACGGCGGCTGGCCGCTGGAAGAAATCTATCGGCTGTTCCCGAAATTGCGCGCCCGCCAGGACGCCCGCGGCGAGAACCTCAGTGGCGGCGAAAGGCAGATGCTGGCGATCGGGCGCGCATTGTGCGCGCCGCAGCGCTTGATCCTGCTCGACGAGCCGTTTGAAGGCCTGGCGCCTTCGGTAGTCGCCGAGGTGCTGGCTGCGATCGAGCAGCTCCGCAACACCACCAGCATCCTGCTGGTCGAGCACAAGGTCGACCTCGTGCTCGATTTCGCCGACAAGGCCTATATCATGGTCAACGGTCAGATTTCTTATGCCGGCCACAGCGCCGCCCTGCAAAACGATGTCGAGACCCAGACGCGGCTGCTTGGGGTCGGATGAGAGGCGACGGCGATAGATCTAATTAGCTGGAGACGTAACCCTGCTTGCGATCGAGGGTCGCAGCCTCCATCGATCGCTTATCCGGATGACCGAACCCGCCGCCGCCGCCCGACGAGAGGACCACCAGATCGCCACGCTGGAGCAGCATGTCGTCCTTCGTTTTCACCGTGATTACGCTATCGCCCCGGCGCACTGAGCATCCGCCCGGGGCACCCGGGTGCCCGCCTTCGATGCCTGCAGCCGCAAATCGGAATCGATCAGCGTAGATGGAAAGCCGGACACCATCCTCGAGGATACGATAGGTTCGCGTCGAACCCAGGCCGCCGCGGAACTTGCCTGGTCCTCCGCTATCGGGGCGAAGGCTGTAGCTCTCAACGCGGAAAAAGTCGTAGTCAGCGTCGATCTGCTCGATGGGCGTGTTGGTGCAATTCGATAGCGGACCGGCGACAGCGTCAGCGCCATCGCCCCTGGCAGAGCCTCCGTAACCGCCATCGCGGAGTTCGAGAAACACCCGAAAGCGGCCATCCTTGAGATGGCTGAGGCAGAAGCCGGTGGTGCAATCATAGCCCGGCGCGACCGCGCGTTCCGGCATCGCCGATCCGAGAGCCTTCAGCACACAATCATACGACCGGAAAGCCGCTTCCATTCTCGCGCGCACGGGCGCGGGCGGATTCGGGTTGAGCAGACAACCCTTCGGCGCCGTGATCGTGACCGCACGCGTGGCTCCTTCGTTGAACGGCACGTCATCGCCCGTAAGAACCGACTTCATGCAAGCGAGCGTCGCCGAAACGGTGGACGCGAAGGGCGCATTCAGGTTTGATTTCACTTGCGGACAGGTGCCGCAAAAATCGATCGAGAGTTGATCCCCGGAGACGGTCACGGTCGCGCGGATGCAAAGGGGTTCACTGGACAGGCCGTCGTCGTCGATGAGATCCTCTCCGACATACGTGCCGTCCGGGATCGCCGCCACGGCCGCGCGCACGCGGCGCTCCACATACGCGATCATCTCAGACATTGCCGCCTTGACCGTCTTGGCGCCGAATTTCCGGGCAAGGTCCCGCACCCGTTCCGCTCCGACCGCACAAGCTGCGAATTGAGAGTCGATGTCTCCGATCGTCATATCGGGCACGCGGAAATTCGCAGCCAGGAAATGCTGAAACGGCCCGTCATTGAGCCAGTCCGATTGCAAATTGTATTTGCTCGGCGGGATGATGAGCCCTTCCTGGTAGTAGTCCGTCGCGGACGTATTCATCCCCGGCGCTCCACCTCCGACGTCGATGTGATGGGCGACAGCGGCACTGAAACCGAGAAGCTCACCTTCGAAAAAGATCGGAACGAAAATCAGGATGTCCTGGAGGTGATGGGCGCCGTGATAGGGATGATTGCAGATATAGAAATCGCCCTCCTTGAGGGTCTCTATGGGATAGCGCGCGGCGCAGGCTCGGAATGTAATGGAGAGCGATCCGACCAGAATCGGGATCAGTTCATCGCTCTGAGCGACAGCCTGTCCGGTCGCATCAAGTATTCCTGTCGAGGCATCCTTTCCATCGCGAACCACCGACGAATATGCCGATCTGTACAGTTTGATGCCCATCTCGCGAGCGGCCGAAAGGAGGGCCTGACTGATGATGGCCTGATCGACTGGCGTCACTTGATCCTCCTCAGAATGAGGTTTCCGGCATCGTCCGGACAAGCCCGCCAGCCCGGCGGGACGTATACCGTTGCAGTCAGTTCTTCCAGCGCCGACGGGCCTTTGACGTCTGCTTTGGCCGCGCTTCGCGCCATGCGCGACGCGGGATGCCAGACTCCGGTGTCGTAGATCCGGGATTCTCCCACCGGAACCTGCACGGGGTCGTCAGCAATGTCGGCGAGGCTGGGAATCGCCGCCGGTGAGACGTGCAAGCCGACGTGATACGAAACGATCTCGACGGATTTGTTCGCGCCCAATCCGCCATGCCGATAGACCCGCTCGTGCTCAGCTATGAATGCCGCCTTCAACTCGGCAGCAGACATGCCAGACAGACGATCGTGATCGATGAGAACGCCAAGATCGTAAGCCTGGCCGACGAAACGCATGTCGAGGATGACGTCGTACCGCCGGTCCTGCCCCAAACCGAGATCGTTTGCACGCTGCTTCAGCGCAGCCATAAGATCCGCGACTGTGCTGCGTACGTCCGGGAGAGACTTTTCTTCGACCAGCGCCCGGCGAGTGATGCCGTCGTAGATCGAATAATCCGCCGCGAGGAGTCCATAGGCTGAAAGAACACCGGCGTTCGGAGGTACAAGGACTGTCTCGATCGCCAGAGCGTCGGCGACGGCAGCCGCGTGAAGCGGTCCGGCACCTCCATATGGAACGAGCACATAGTCGCGCGGGTCGCGGCCGCGGCTTGTGCTGACGAGGCGGATCGCCGAGACGATCGCCTCAACGGCAATTCGAATCGCACTATCTGCCAATTCCTCGACCGAAATGTTGAGTTTCTCAGCGAGCGGCACGAAGGCCGCACGCGCGGCCTTCGCATCGATCGGAAAAGTGCCGGCAAGCTTTGCATCCTGATGGATCCGGCCGCAAACCACGTGAGCATCGGTCAGCGTCGGTGCGCTCCCCCCGTGGCCGTAGCAGGCCGGGCCCGGACTTGCGCCGGCACTCCGCGGCCCCACCCTGAGAAGACCGCCGTCATCGATCCAGATCAGCGACCCGCCTCCTGCCCCGATCGTGGCGATATCCACCATCGGCGTGAGCACTGGAAGCGTATCGACGCGACTCTCTCGCGTCAGGTCCGGGCGGCCGTCCCGGATGAGGCAGACATCAGCGCTCGTGCCGCCGATATCAAGAGTGATGATATCCCGCATTCCGGATCGGGCGCTCTGCCGGATTGCTCCCGTAACGCCGGCGGCGGGGCCGGACAGCAAAGCGCTCGCAGCGTTTTGGCGGATCGCCGCAGCAGGCACCCTGCCACCGTTCGACTGCATCATCGAGAAGCTTCCGTTAAAGCCAGCGGAAGCGAGGCGACGTTCGATACGGGACAAATAGGCGTCGAGGACCGGCTGGACATAGGCCGCCAAGGTCGTTGTGCTCGCCCGTTCGTACTCGCGGAAGGCTCGGCTGACATCGACGGAGCAGGTCACCGGAAGCTTCGGATCAATACGATGGACCAACGCCGCAACTTCGCGCTCATGCTCCGGATGCGCGAAGCCGTTCAGCAGGCAGATCGCGACGGCGTCGTAGTCGCCCGCCCGCAGAAACGCCTCCAAAGTCGGCGCCCAGGCTTCGGAATTCAACGCTCGCACGACCTCGCCGCGGCTTGAGACCCGTTCCGGCACCTCCAGCGTGTCGCTTCGAGCAACCAGCGCATCCGGTTTACGGTAGAAGATGTCGAAAAGCGCCTCGCGATCCTGCCTTCTCAAGAGCAGGATGTCGCGAAACCCTTCGGTTACGAGAAGAGCCAGACGCGCGCCCTTTCTCTCGAGGACGGCGTTGGTGGCAACCGTCGAGCCATGCGCGAGATCGCGCATCCCCCGAATATCGATATTCGCCGCATCGAGCGCATCAAAAAGACCCGCATCGGGATTCGCCGGCGTGCTGCGCACCTTGGCGATATGGACACCCTTCTCGTCGAAACGGACGAGGTCCGTGAAGGTCCCGCCGATTTCAATACCGACCCGCATCGTGCATTCGCTCTCGTTGTATCCGTGTCAGAAAGGATCGATCAGCGGGCTTCATCCCCGATCCGCTCGACGAGATGCATCCGCTCCTCGAGATCGGCGGCGACTGCATACCAATCGGGTGACCAGTTACGATCACGGACTTGCTCGATCGTCATGCCGTAGTCCTTGGACAGGTCCTCCGGCAGTGTGACGTTCGTGGAGAGCGGAAGATAGGCGTTCCGCGCCGCCTCGATCTGCTTGGACGGCGCAATCGAATCGTTCAGGAACTGGACGGCGGCGTCGCGGCTTTCCGAGCCCTTCGGTACCGCGAGGATATAGGACAGGACGAGTCCGCCTTCCTTGGGGATCGTGATGTCGACGCCGAGTTCACCGCTTCGCCGAAGCAACTGGACCTGGCTCGAATAAAATGGCGCGGCCTCCACCTCACCTTGGGCGAGCTGCTGCTGCAGCGATGCCATGGACGTGTAGGCATTGGCCGCGTTGCGCGCTATGTCGCGCAAAAGCGGAATACCAGGTTTGATATCAACCTCTGTGCCGCCCATGACCTTGCTGCAGATGGTGAGATCGTAGGGTGCAAGAAAGATGGGTCGCGTGATCGACAACTGGCCCTTCCATCGCGGCGCAGCCAAATCCTTCCAGGATGAGAAGTCGGCGGGCTTGCACTGCGCCGAGTTGAATGCGACGCCGTAGTAGATGAAATAAACCGGCATACCGAGAACTTTGCCCTTCGGGCTCTTGATCCAATATTTTTCGGGAATGCTTTTCAGGTTTGGCAGCTCAGCCGGATCGAACTCCTCGATCAGGCCGCGATGCGCTAGGCTCGCCCCCTGGAAGGATGCCGCGATGATGACGTTGTATTGAGGTGTGCCCTGGGCTGCGGCAACGGCTGCCGTCGGATCTGGCAATTCGACAACGGTCATCGGAATCTTCCGATCGGCGGTGAACGGCTTGCCGAACGTGTCGCGCCACATGCGGGCGGTCCCGCCGCCCCAACAGCCCATCACGATCTTCTCGTCCGCTGCGCGCGCAGGCAGCACGAACGGGGCGGATGCAAGAAAAGCCGAGCCTTTGAGAAAATCCCGTCGCTTCATACTACACCTCCAACACTCAGAATTAGCCACGCACGTCTTCTTCGATATCGACAAAAATGCCGAGTCCGACGAGGCGATCGAGAATGAGAATTATGCCGCTCGTCATCACGATCAGGATGGTCGAAATCGCGGCCACCACCGGATCGGCGCTGTCTGCGAGATGGCTGTAAATCTTCACAGGCAGCGTCGTGAACTCAGGTCCGACGAGAAACATGGTCACCGTCACCTCGTCGAAGCTGATAATGAAGCTGAACATCAGCGCGGCACTGAGCCCGGGCCTGAGCATCGGGATCAGAACCGTGGTGATGGCCTGACGAGAACTTGCACCGAGGATCATCGCCGCTTCCGGGATCGAGCGATCGATCTGGTGAAGCGACACGGCGATTGGCCGATATGCGAATGGCGCGCACAGTACGGCGTGACAGATGAACACGCCGAGCATCGAGCCATTGAGCTTCAAGGTCACCAGGCAACTCAGGAACGCGATTCCAAGCGCTGCGTGCGGAAACAGCAAAGGCGCCAATATCAGAGTTTCGGCCGAACTGCGCATGCGTGGCGATGCTCGCTCGAGGGCAAGGGCAGCCCCCAAGGCAACGAGCGCAGTTACGACGGCGGCCACGATGGCAATTCCGGCACTCGCCGCAAACGCAGCGAGCCAGTCATGCTCTCCGAGCACCGCTTGATACCAACGCAGAGATAGACCTGGCGGAGGAAACGAAAGGATGGCCCGCGGGGAGAAGGATGCTCCGATGACAATGAGCAGCGGCGCCGGCAGAAAAATCAGGAGAACCGCGGCAATGACCCTGACAGTCAAGCTCGTCTTCATGACGCCGCCCCGAGACGGCGACGGATTCGGCCTTCCGCGAACCGCAATGGCGTCACCATCGCAAGCGCCACGATGAGCAGGATCACGGCCAGCGCCGACGCCCGTTGAAAGTTAAAGACTTGAAAGATCTCGGTATAAATCTGCGTTCCAAGCATCCTGTCTCGGAGACCACCGAGAAGCAGCGGCGTTACAATGGCCCCCGTCGCCATTAGCAGGATCAGCGAACAGCCCCCCATCAATCCGGGAACCGACAACGGAAGGGTGACGCTGCGAAATGTTTGCCACCGCGTCGCCCCCAAAATCCGGCTTGCCTCCTCCAAGCGCCGGTCCATCTGCAGCAATGACGAAAGGATTGCGATGACCATGAAGGGGAGGAACACGTGCACCAACCCCAGAGTTACGGCGGTGGGCGTAAAGAGAATCCGCATTGGCGATCCGATCGCTCCGATCGCCTGAAGGGTTGTGTTGACCACTCCTCGAGAGCCCAGAATGACCATCCAGCCAAAGGTGCGGACGACGATACTGACCAGCCATGGAGAGATGACCAGGATGAGCCAGAGATTGCGGTTGCGGCTGCGGGCGAGGAAAAGCGCCAGCGGATAACCCAGCACTGCACAGATGATTGTCGTGACGGCCGATATTACAATGGTCCGGATGAGAACGGTCCGTATGCCGTCGTCCCTCAGCAAGTCCAGATAGAGGGACGCTCCACGCCCGGCAAATGACGAATGAATAAGACCCGCGATCGCTACTGCAAATACCAAGAGTAATATACCCATGGGGGAAAAGAGCAGGGCTTGCTCGCCCGCCCTTCTCACGCCTTCACCCGGGCGCTCTGGGCCGGATCGAAGCCGAATTGGGTGCGAACGCCGACCGTCAACCCGGCCGCAGCGGCCCCGGGACATAGGGCGAGCCACGAGCCGCCGCCGTCGGCAGCGAGCCGAAGCCGTGCATGCGGCCCGACGAACTCGCGCATCTGCACGACGGCGTCCCATCTCATCGGCTGGCTGGCCGCGGCTTCTCCCACCACGCACTGTTCGGGCCGGATGACCATCAATTCCTCGGCCGGAATAGTCACGGAAAGGCTCGCCATTTCCTGTGACGAGCGGAGGTTGGCGTCTCCGACGAACTCAGCGACGAAGCGACTGCTGGGCTGGCGGTATAATGTCTCCGGATCGCCGAACTGCTCGATCCGACCACGATTGAAGACCGCCACGCGGTCGGCGAGAGAAAGAGCTTCCTCCTGATCGTGCGTCACGAATATGAACGTCGTAGCGGTCTCGCGCTGCAGAGACTTCAGATCCACCTGCAATTGACGACGCAATTTCGCGTCGAGTGCCGACAGCGGCTCATCCAACAGGAGGATCGAGGGCCGCAGAACCAGTGCGCGCGCCAGGGCAACGCGCTGCTTCTGGCCACCCGACAACTGAGGCACTCGCGAATCTCTGAACTTCACGAGATCCACAAGCTCGAGCATCTCGGCGACCTTTGTGCGGACCTCATCGTCAGGCCGCCGCCGCATACGCAATCCGTACGCGACGTTTTCGGCGACCGACAAATGCGGGAAGAGCGCCAGATTCTGGAAGACGAGACCCACATCTCGATGATTCGGCGGCAGCTTGTCGATGAGCTTCCCGTCGAGCCGCATATCGCCGGAATTGGCACGCTCGAAGCCCGCAATGATGCGCAGCAACGTCGTCTTCCCGCAGCCGCTTGGCCCCAGGAAGGCAACGAATTCACCAGCTTCGATTTCGAGATCCACCCCGTCTACGGCCGTCACTCGGTCGAAGGTCTTTCGGATCTGCTTCAGTTCGAGCTTGCCGAGCTTTGGAGAAGAAGTCATAGCTGCATTATTGTTCCGTGGAAAAAAACTTCAAGCCCGGATTCTGCGCAGGACATAAATCATCTTCCATTTTCACGATTATGAGTCAATTTGCAGATCTGGGTTGCGGCTTTGATGCAAACCTCATACCCGAACCGCGAAGCGGGATTCGGAAGGCTCGGAGCCTTGGAGAACGAAGCATGACCGACGCGTTTGAGGACGAGGCTCAAGTCGATGCGCTTGAGAGCATCGGTGGCGAGGCCGACGAATTATTGGGTCGTCGGATCCGTCACTTGCGGAGAGCCCGCGATCTCGCCCTCAAGGATGTTGCCGAGCGATCCGGCTTTTCAATCAGTTTCTTGAGTCAGATCGAGCGCGGGAGGTCGTCTCCGTCCGTTCGTGTGCTCGTCCGCATCGCGAACGCACTCGGTGTCTCGATGAGCGACCTCTTCGAGGAGACGGACGCATCGCAAGCACCCGAGCAGGCAACCGTTCAGCGCCGCGAGACTCGGCGACGGCTGTTTTTCCGCGACACCTCGGTTTCCAAGGAGCTTGTGACGCCTCCGCGACGGCAGCCAAAGCTTGATGTCTACCTTATCACGCTTGAACCGGGCGGCTCGACCGGCAGCGATCCCTACACCCATCCGGGCGCTGAAGCTGGGCTTGTCCTCAAAGGCTCTCTTAAGCTGGAAGTCGAAAATGAAACCCTCGTCCTGAGGGAAGGAGACGGCTTTTCCTTCGATAGCCATAGGCCGCACCAGTTCAGCAATCCTGGGACCAGCCTGGCTCAGGTGATCTGGGTCAATGCCCGTATGAACAACGAGTGATGTCCGTGACCGCTTCTTCTTCGCAATTCGATAAGCCAAGCACTCTCCCCGCGAGCCTATACAGAGATACTGCGCGACCGGCCGTTCCAACTCTGCCGCTGGAAGGCAAGCGACAGTGCGACGTGGCAATTCTGGGCGGCGGGTACACTGGTCTGTCCGCAGCGCTCCGGCTTGCCCAGAAGGGCCGCACTGTGCGCGTTCTTGAGGCAAACGAGCCTGGCTGGGGCGCATCGGGACGAAATGGAGGGCAGGTCAACCCGGGCCTGAAGTGGGAGCCTGAACAGATCGAGCGCGACTTTGGACCTGACCTGGGCAAACGCATGGTTGCGCTCTCCGGCGGCGCTCCGGCTCAGGTCTTCGACTTGGTTAGCAGACACAACATCGCTTGCGAGGCGCGACAGTCGGGAACGTTGCGGGCAGCGTTCGCGCCGCGTGACGCAGAGACAATATCGCGCACCGCGGAAGCATGGATGGCTCGCGCCATGCCAATCCAATATCTCGATAGAGACGCAGTTCAAAAGGCAACGGGGACCGACCGCTACATCAATGGAGTTATTGACCATCGAGGAGGCATGCTGAATCCGCTTGGCTACGCGCGCGGCCTCTGTGAAGCGGCGATTGCCGCGGGCGCGGGTGTGCACGGCGGCAGCCGCGTTCGTTCGGTGTGCCGCCAGGCTGGGCGGTGGAAAGTCACCACTGAGCGAGGCGAGGTGCAGGCGGATTGGCTCGTGCTGGCGACCAATGGCTACACCGATGACCTTTGGAAGGATCTCCGGCGTACCGTCGTCCCGGTCTTCAGCGGCATCGTTGCGAGCGAGCCCCTTAGTGAGGCCCTCACGTCAGTCATTCTTCCCGAGCGTCCGAGTGTTTACGAAATTGGATCGATTACCACCTATTATCGCCTCGATGAAAATGGCCGCATGCTCATCGGCGGCAGAAGCGTTCTGAGTTCGCGCAGCGGCCCAGAACCTTTCAAGGGACTTTCCCGCTACGCATGCCGGCTCTGGCCGTCGCTGCAAAGCTGTCGTTGGACGCATGGGTGGAACGGCCGGGTCGCCGTCACAACCGACTACTACCCGCACTTTCACGAGCCAGCTCAAAACGTTATAGCTGCGCTCGGCTACAATGGTCGCGGAGTAGCCATGGCAACCGCCATGGGCGGCGAGATTGCGCGCCGCATACTTGGAACTCCGGCGTCAGAACTCGATATGCCGGTCACCGATATCCGCCCAATCCCATTTCATGCATTCTGGCCTGTCGGAGCGGCGTTGCGCATTGCCTACGGACGAATTCGCGACGCGCTTGAGCTCTGATCGACCTCACTAATTTAAGAGACCGTCATACCCGCGAAAGCGGGTATCCGGCATCGCCGGCGATCAATCGTCGAAGCGAAGGGGCGCGGCGTACTGGATCATCCGCTTGCGCGGATGATGACAGAGCAACCCAGCGACCTACTGCAGCACGGGGGATGCTGGCGTATCGATCTGATGCGCCGAAACCGGAGTTACGGCAACGGTCTCTGACGGCACGTCGGGGAATTCGGTTTCCCAGCCGCCGCCGAGCGCCTTGAACAACTGCACCAGGTCGAGCGAGACATTGGTGGTGCTGGTGGCATATTGCTGCTGCGCCTGCAGCAGCGTGCGCTCGGCATCAAGCACGTTCAGGAAATCCGTGACACCGTCATTATAGCGCGCCCGCGCCAGATCGAGCGCCGTCCGCGCATGCTCGGCTTGTGCGTTGAGCCGCGCCCGGCGCCTCATTTCCAGCCGGTGCGCTACCAGCGCATTGACGACTTCGTGCCAGGCCTGCAGTACCGTCTTGCGGAAATTGATCGCCGCTTCGACCTGCTGCGTGTCACGCAAATTGAGCGTGCTGCGCAGCCGACCGCCCGCGAAAATCGGCAGCGACACGCTCGGTCCGAAATTGTACTGCAACGAGTGAACGTCGTAGAGTTTCTTGATGTCGAGCGCATCGAAGCCGACGGTGCCGTTGAACTGGATGCTCGGATAGAAGTCGCCGATGGCGACGCCGATATTGGCGGTCGCGGCATGCAATTGATCTTCGGCGGCGCGAATGTCCGGACGCCGCTGCGCCAGTTCGGAGGGGATGCCGAGCGGAATCCGTGGCGGCCCGGTGTGGACCGAAGTCTGTGTTCCAACCATGCTGCGCAGCGAGCCCGGCGGCTCGTCCAGCAGGAAGCTGAGCGCGTTGATGTATTCGGATTCCTGCTGCTGGAGCTGCGGAATCTGTGCGCGCACCGATTCGACCTGCGCCGCCGCGTTCTCGACATCGAGCGCATTTTGCAGTCCGCGCTGCTGCCGCTCCTGCGCCAGCGAGAGAACGTCGCGATCGACCTTCAGATTGTCGTTGGCGATCTTGATCTGCGTCTGCACACCACGCAGCTGGATATAGTCCCTGGCGAGTTCGGCCAGGCTGGAGACCAGTGCGTCTCGGCGCTGATCGGCCGCCTGATCGACGCTGGCATCAGCGGACTCGACCTCCCGGCGCACCTTGCCCCAAAGATCGATCTCCCAGGAAGCATCGAGGCCGGTATTGTAATCGTTGATCGGGTCGATGGCGAAACCGGGACCTGCCAGAGGCGTGATCAGGCTGACGATGCCGTTCTGGCTATAGAGCTCGCGAGTATATTTGGCGTTGCCATTAAGTGACGGGAACTGGGCGGCGGCCGTCACCCCGCGCTGAAACCTGCTCTCGGCGAGGCGCAGTGTTGCGGTTTGGACGTCGAGATTGGCGGCCGCGACCTGCTCTTCGAGCTTCGTCAACACCGGATCGCGAAACACCCGCCACCACATTGGATCGGTCGGGGCCGGCAATTTCGAATCGGCAACGGGCTTGATGTTCTCGTTCTGGAACGACACCTCGGGGAGATGCGAATCAGGCCGGACGAAATCCGGCCCCACCATGCATCCGGCCAGCAAAGCGGACGAGCCCATCACCGCCAGAAGATCCCTGAGCCTTCGCAACTTCATCAATGGGCCCCACCGCGAGCGCCGCCGATCTTGGGCGACAGTAACAAGCAAAACGGCGCGACGATAAACGCAATGATCGCGCAGTAAAAGAACACGTCGGAATAGGCCAGCACCGTCACCTGCGCCCTGAACACCTGGTAGACGCGGCCCACTGCGACATCGTGCGCGGCAACTCCGACGCGGCCCATCGCGCGCAGACTGTTCTCATAGGTCGCAATCAGCGCCTCGTAAGGCTGGTGGAACGGGCTTGCCCATTGCGACAGATAGGTTTGATGGACCTGCGAGCGCTGGGTGATCTGTGCCGTCGACAACGAAATCCCGATCGAGCCGAATACGTTGCGGAACATCGAGAACAGCGCGGCGCCGTCGCCGTTGAGATGCCGCGGCAGCGTCATGTACGTCACGGTGCTGATGGGAACGAACAGGAACGCCAGTGCCGCGCTCTGCAACGTTCGCATCATCACCAGCGTCCGAAAATCGATGTTCAGCGTGATCGTGCTGGAAAACAGCAACGCACCTCCCATAACCAAGAAGCCGATGCCAATGAGATAGCGGGTTTGCATCACCGTCATCAGCTTACCGACGATCGGGATCAGCATGATGACGGCGATTCCTCCGGGGGACAAGACAAGTCCGGCCCAAGTCGCGGTATATTGCAAAGTTGTCTGTGCAAATTGCGGGATGATGACCGCGCTGGCGTAGAGCAGTGCTCCGGTCGCACCGATGAGGATGCATCCGGCGGCAAAGTTGCGATCCTTGAACACGGCGAGATCGACAATCGGCTTGTCGGCGGTGAGCAGCCATCCGATGGCGCCGAGGATGCCCAGAAAAGCGATCAGGGCCATGACCCAGATGAAGCTGGATTGAAACCAGCCATCATCCTCGCCGCGATCCATCATGATCTGCAGCGAACCAAGGCCGAGCGTGATCAGCGCCAGGCCGATATAGTCGATGCCGCGGCTGCGCTTGTTCTTTTCCCACGGCGGATCCTCGACCAGAACCGACACCAGGAACACGCCCAGCGCGCCTACGGGAATGTTGATGAAGAAAATCCAGCGCCAGGTCGAATGGTCGGTGATGATGCCGCCGAGCGTCGGCCCCAGCACCGGCGCGACGATGGTCGCGATCGCGGTGATGCCGAAAGCCGCACCGCGCTTGGCGGGCGGAAACGTATCGAGAATGATGGATTGCTGATTCGGCTGCAGGCCGCCGCCGAAAAAGCCCTGCGCCAGACGGAAGACGATGAGCTGTCCGAGGCTGGTCGAGATGCCGCACAGGAACGAGCACACCGTGAACATCGCGATGCAGATGATGAAATAGCGCTTGCGGCCGAGCATATCGCCGAGCCAGCCCGAAATCGTCAGCACGATGCCGTTGGCAACCAGATAGGACGTCAGCGCCCAGGTCGCCTCGTCGTTGCTGGCCGACAGGCTGCCGGCGATGTGCGGCAGCGCGACGTTGACGATCGTGGTGTCGAGGATTTCCATGAATGCCGCGATCGTCACCGAAACCGCGATCAGCCACGGATTATAGGCGGGCTTCCAGCCTTCGCCCGAATGGTCGTCGGCCGCGCCGGTTTCGCTCACTTGACGGTCACCGTCGGCTCGACGGAGATGCCGAGCGGCAGCGGAATATTCGGATCGAGACCGGAATCGATCACGATCTTCACCGGCACGCGCTGCACCACCTTGACGAAATTGCCGGTCGCGTTCTCCGGCGGGAAGGCGGTGAACTTCGAACCGGAGCCGAGCTGGATGCTGTCGACATGGCCGTGCAGGTCGAGTGACGGATAGGCATCGACCTTGATCCTGACCTTCTGCCCCGGCCTCATATAGTTGAGCTGGCCTTCCTTGAAATTCGCGGTGACCCAGACCTCGGGCGACACGATCGAGAAGAGCTGCTGGCCGGCGGTGACATAATTGCCGACCTCGACGTTGCGCTTGGTGATCCAGCCGTCCTGCGGCGCCCTCACCTCGGTCCATGACAGATTGAGGTTGGCCTGATCGAGCTTCGCCTGGGCCTGCTCGACCTGCCCTTTCAGCTGACCGACCTGGGAGTCGGTCTCGCCGATTCGCTGCGGGACCGGCGAATTCTGTTCCACCTGCGCTTGCGCGAGCATGACCTGCGCCTGCGCCTGCTTGAGCGCCGCCGTGGCGGCATCGATCTCCTGCTGGGAGGTCGCAAGTTTGGGCAGGCTTTTCTGGCGATCGTAATCCGCCTGGGCCTTGGTCAGATTGGCCTGGGCGGTCGCAAGCTGCGCCTTCGCCTGATCAAGCTGAGCCGGAAAATTCTTGCGCGCAATCTCGGCGCCGAGCTGCTGACCCTCGTACTGGTGCTGTGCCGTGGCGAGCGCGCCTTCGGCCTGATCGCGGTCGTTGATGTATTGCCGCGGATCGATATGGATCAGCACCTGGCCTTTCTTGACGAACTGATTGTCGTTGACGTCGAGCGAGACCACCGTGCCCGAAACCTGTGCGGCGATGGTGATGGCGCGCCCGTCGGTATAGGCATCATCGGTGCTTTCTTCGTTGCGGGTTTCCAGCCAGTAGGCGATTCCGCTGATGACGAGCAGGCCGACCACAATGATGCCGATCGTCGCAACCACAGGACGGCGCTTCCTGCGCGCCTCTCGTTCCTCGGTTTCCTGTTGTCGTTCCCGGCCTTTTTCGCCGTTGCCATTGCCCTTGGGCGCAGGCTGCGGCGACTGTTGATTTTTCCCTTCAGACGGCTGGGCAGCATCGTGACTTGCAGCGTCATGGTCGGTATCAGTATCGGTCATTGCATCCCGCTCTTTGGGTGTATGTGCCGGAGCCGGCGGAACGCCGGAAACTTAACCGAACTCACCGGTACGCATTATAAAATCAGGCTAGGGCAAGTCAACCAGCGCAGGTTATTCAAGGAATCGATGGCAGCAGACGCTAAAGCCAAGACCGTTCGCAAGGTTCCACGGGGCGAAAAGCGGCGGGAGGAACTCGCCGAGGTGGCCGGGCGGCTTTTTCTGAAGCACGGATTTGCCGAGACGACGATGCAGATGATCGCGTCGGAAGCGGAGGCTTCGAAGGAAACGCTTTATCGGCACTTTTCCAGCAAGGAAGCATTGTTTGCGGAATTGATCAGCGCCCGCGCCGCCGCAGTTGCAGGCCCGCAGAGCGCATTGGCCCGGGACGAGCCTCCAGCGACGGCACTGTTCGAGCTTGGAATGAGCCTGCTGCGGCTCATCACCAAGGACGAGGGACCATCGCTCTTCCACATCATTATTGCCGATGCACACCGGGCCCCTGAACTCGCCGCCATCTTCTATGAGCGGGGGCCGGGGACTACGCTCAAACGGCTGACCGACTACCTGCGCTCAGCGACCCAGCGCGGTCAGCTTCGCTGTCCCGATCCACGGCGCGCCGCCAAGCTGTTTGTCGGCGCTGTCATCGCACATCATCATTTGCATTGCCTGATCGGGCAGCCTCCCTCCCCGATCACGTCCGGCGAGATGCGTGAGCATGTCCAGGCCGCGGTTGAGATGTTCCTCTCACATTTTGGCGGCCAGGCCGGCATGGGCAGGGAAACGGACAGCGAATCTGCAGCGCCTCAGCCGGAAGAAAGCTGAACATACGACCATGTTCGCCCGAGGAAAGGCTGGTAAAGGGGAGAGGCCGGATAAAGGCGGATCACCCGATGTGCTGTAACGCAATGGCCTTACGAAGCGGCGCGCTCACTGGAGGGCCCAGGGTGAGTGCATGGAACGTTGCGCATTCACAAATGCGTCATTGCGAGGCGGACAACACCCCTCAAATGCATCCCAACCGCCGCCGAAAACAGCAATTAAGGCTTCATTTAGCTTTCATTTAGGCTTCATTAAGCACAGAAATCTGTTGTTGCACCAATCAGTTGGGTTCTCGCTTGGTGTGACCTGTAGGTGACAGCTTTTTACTCAAAATCTGTCTAACTGCGCGCCACCGAGAGGGCCGACGCTTCGGCGTTCTCAACCGATCTACTGGAGAAGAAGACCAATGAAGAAGATTCTACTCGCCACTGTGGCCCTGGTCGCCGTCGGCGTGACCGCGCCAGCACTTGCAGCCGATCTGGCGGCGCGTCCCTATACCAAGGCGCCGGCCTATGTCCCGCCGGCCCCGATCTATAACTGGACCGGCTTCTATGTCGGCGGCCACATCGGCGGCGCCTTCGCCGGCAACAGCAGCCTCGGCGACACCGACGGCCGTTTCCTCGGCGGTATCCAGGGCGGCGCCGACTATGAGTTCAGCAACAACGTCGTGCTCGGCGTGGAGGCTGAATATAGCTGGATGACCAGCAGCAATAACGGCGTGCTGTTTCCCGGTGGCACGCTTGTGACTTCCGACAACAAGGAGCTCGGATCGGTCACCGGCCGTATCGGCTATTCCTTCGGCGCTGCGCTGCTCTACGCCAAGGGCGGTTACGCCTTCAAGGACAACGATCACATCAACGCCAGCGTTGGCGGCGTTCCGGTAGCCTTCACCACCGACGGCAGCCATCATGACGGCTACACGGTCGGCGCCGGCCTCGAATACATGTTCGCGCCGAACTGGTCCGCGAAGATCGAATACCAGTACTACAACTTCGGCAGCGGCACGTTCACCAGCGGTCCCGCCGACATCGTCGGAGCTCGCTTCACGGACGACGAGCACACGGTAAAGGCCGGCATCAATTACCGCTTCAACTGGGGGGGCCCGGTCGTCGCGCGATACTGATCGCCTCTGACCGACTCACGGAAAGGCCGGCGCCCAGCGCCGGCCTTTTTGTTTTCAGGAGCAATTATCCTCGGGGACTTACGGCCGTTTTCGGCTCCGATGACGGAGCCCGGATGATTTTCGGGCGTCCGCACACGCATAAATTGTAAAAATCTCCGGCTTTTCGGAATTTTATTAACTCGGCGACGCGATACTACCCCCCACATTTCATGCTCCGGAAGGAGCGCTGGGGCGAGGCAGAACGCATGGCTCTCCGATTCACCACCCTTCGCAAATTGCTGAATTCTGGCTTTCTGCGCCCGCAATGGGGCCTCAGGGGCCGCCTGTTCGCCGCCTTCATCGTCATCGCCGGCATGGCCATCGTTATCAGCGTCGGCGCCGGACTGGCGCTCCGCCAGCTTGGCGGCGCCATGAACGAGCTGACCGGACAGGACATTCCCCGCCTCGCCGCCAGCCTTCAGCTCGCAGCCCAGAGCGCCAGTCTCGCCAGCCAGGGCCCGGCGCTGCTGGCCTCGCGCGATGCCAAAGCGCTCGATGAGCGCGCCGGGAAAATGAAGGAAACCCAGGAGATGGCCCTCGCCAAGCTCGGCGACATCACCAGGCTCGGGGCCGACAAGACCGTGGTCGCCTCGCTTGAGGGGACCGTCAAGAACATCGACGATACCATCCAGAGCCTGCGTCTGGCCGCCGGCGAGCGGCTGCAGATCGCGGCTCTGCACGACAAGCAATATGCCGCGCTGCGCAGCGCCCAGGCAGGCTTTGTCGCCGCCGCAAGCCCGGCGATGATGGATGCGCAGGGCGAGATCAATGCCATCCTCGCTTCCGCGAACCTCTCCGTCGACGATGCCACCGAAGCAGCGCGAACCGTGGACCAGCTCGGCCGTGTCATCGCCAGCGGCCATCTCGCCGCATCGCAGATGATCGCCGCGCTCTCCGCAGGCAGCACCAGCACGCTGCAGGCGATCGAGAACGAATTCAAGGATACCAAGCAGCAACTGATATCGAATCTCGACATGCTGCCGAAGGGCGCCGACGCTACGGCGCTGGGCGCCGCCGCCCAGAAATTGCTGGCGCTGGGAGACGGCAAGAACGGCGTGTTTGCGATCCGCCAGAAAGAGCTCGGTGCAAGCGACTATGGCGACCGCGTCCTCGAACAAAGCGGCAAGCTCAATGTCGGCCTCGGCGCCAGCGTGCAGCAACTCGTCGACGGCGTCCAGAAGGAGACCGACGCCGCGGCCGCACAGGCACGGCACGACATTTCGCTCGCCACCACCGTCATGCTGGCGCTTGGCATCCTCACTCTTGCCGGATCGATCCTGTTCGTCTGGCTTTATGTCGGGCGCAATATCCTGCGCCGGATCGATGGCCTGCAGCGCTCGATGCAGCTTTTGTCCGGCGGCGACTTCGAAGCCGAGATCTATCAGAGCAACCAGCGCGACGAGATCGCCTCGATGGCGAATGCGCTGCAAGTGTTCCGCAAGAGCATGATCGAGGCTCGCATGCTCAGCGCGGAGCAGGACAAGGACCGCCTTGCCAAGGCCGAGCGGGCGTCCCGCATGGAGGCGCAGATTGCCGGGTTCGAAGCCACCGTGCGCTCCGCTTTGGATGGCCTGCAGAACTCGGCGAGCTCGATGCAGAGCGCGGCGGAAACGATGTCGGCAACCGCAGATCGATCGAATGCGCTGGTGAACGCTGTGGCCTCGGCGGCCGAGGAGACTTCCGTCAACGTACAGACAGTATCTGCGGGGACGGAAGAATTGTCGTCATCGATCGCCGAAATCGGCCGCCAGGTCTTCACCTCGGCTGAAATCGCCCGCAAGGCCGTCGACGAAGCGGGCGCTACCGACGCCACCATGCAGGGCCTTGCCGATAACGCCGCCCGCATCAGTGTTGTGGTCGATCTGATCCAGACGATCGCCTCGCAGACCAATCTGCTGGCGCTCAATGCCACCATCGAAGCCGCGCGCGCCGGCGAGGCCGGCCGGGGGTTTGCGGTGGTCGCTGCCGAAGTGAAGAATCTTGCCAGCCAGACTGCGAAAGCCACCGAGGAAATCCGCACGCAAATTTCCAGCATGCAGGCAGTGACGGAATCGGCCGTCGGTGCGATCCGAAGCATCGGCAGCACGATCGGCGAAATCGATGAGGTCACCACCGCGATTGCGTCGGCGGTCGAACAACAGGCCGCGGCCACGCGCGAGATCGCCCGCAATATCCAGCACGCCGCCGGCGGCACCAGCGAGGTTTCGAGCAATATTGTCGGCGTTTCCAGCACCTCCGCCGAAGCCGGGGCGGTAGCCGGCGAAGTGCTGAATGCGTCGAGCGCCCTGCGCCGCGAAGCCGGGATTCTGCGTGCGGAGATCGATGCGTTCCTTTCGGATATCCGCGCGGCGTGAGCTGCCAGCCGTCGTTCCGGCCATGGTGCGTCCAACATGCCCATTATCTGGACCCGGCATCTGCTTTTTTGGCCTAGCGCCCGGCGGCAGCTGCCGTTAAGCCGATAAGCATGCATTCGAAAACGAATACCGCGCAATCCTCGGTCGAAGCGCTGCGATACCCCTGGGAAGACCACCCCGGCCCAGATCAGGTCGTCGAAGTGATGCCGGGCGTCCTGTGGGTTCGGCTCAAGCTGCCGTTCCGCCTCAACCACGTGAACATCTATCTTCTGGCCGATGGCGACGGCTGGACGATGGTGGATTCCGGCTTCGGCAATGAGGAATCCATCGCCGCCTGGACGACGCTGTTCGAAGGCCCGCTCAAGCACGTGAACGTCACCCGGCTGATCGTGACCCATTCGCATCCCGATCATGTCGGCCTTGCCGGGTGGATCGTCGAACGCTTTGGCTGCGCGCTGCACATGTCACAGGTCGAATATCTGCAGTCGGTCTATCACCAGAACCGCGGCACCGAAGAACGCCGCAACGCCCAGCGCCTGTTCTTCCGCCGCCATGGCATGGATGAGAGCCTGACCGACAAGCTGCTCGGCAGCGGCCAGGATTATCTGAAGCGGGTCTCGATCCTGCCGGCCTCCTATCGCCGCCTCTCGCATGGCGATGAAGTTTCGATCGGCCCCCGGCGCTTCAAGGTCATCACCGGCGGCGGCCACGCGCTCGACCAGGTGATGCTGTACTGCGCCGCCGACAAGCTGTTTCTGTCCGCCGACCAGGTATTGAGCAAGATCTCGCCCAATGTCAGCGTCTGGGCGGTCGAGCCCGATCAGAATTCGCTCGGCGAATATCTTGCTTCACTGGCAAGCCTGACGACCACGCTGCCTTATGACCTCCTGGTGCTGCCCGGCCACGGCGTGCCGTTCTACGGCCTGAAGACCCGCATCAAGCAATTGGCCGACCATCACGAGGAACGCTGCCGGCTGATCGCCGATGCCTGCCGCGAGGTTCCGCAGACTTCGGCACAGCTGGTTCCGGTAGTGTTTCATAAGCACGTGCTCGATCCGCACCAGATGGGCTTTGCCGCCGGCGAACTGATCGCCCATGTCAATTACATGCTGGTCGAGGGGCGCCTGACCTCGGAGGAAACCGACGGCGTGCTCCGCTTCCGGACCACCTGACGCCCGAACCTTACAACGCGTATCCAGCCCGTTACCCGCATCAATTGATCGCCCGAATCTTATATGAATTGACGACCCTGCATCGCAACTAGCGCCTTGATCCACATCAAGATTTGTCCTGCCTTCATGGACAATCTGTCCACTGCCTGCTGCATGCCAAAATGTGGCACAGCGGATAGACATTAGAGCTTGAAAAGCTCTAAGAAGGGATAGCCGTTCCGGCCGGGTTCCGCTGCAGGTTTGCCGATGAATTACAGCCAGTTTTTCAGTGCCGCCCTCAACCGCCTCCATGACGAGCGGCGTTATCGTGTATTTGCCGATCTGGAGCGGATCGCGGGTCGCTTCCCACATGCGGTGTGGCACTGCCCGACCGGGCCGCGCAATGTCGTGATCTGGTGCTCGAACGATTATCTCGGCATGGGCCAGCATCCGAAGGTGGTCGGCGCCATGGTGGAGACCGCCACCCGCGTCGGCACCGGCGCCGGCGGCACCCGCAACATCGCCGGCACGCATCATCCGCTGGTGCAGCTGGAAGCGGAGCTTGCCGATCTCCACGGCAAGGAAGCGGCGCTGTTGTTCACCTCGGGCTACGTCTCGAACCAGACCGGCATCGCGACCATCGCCAAGCTCATTCCGAACTGCCTGATCCTGTCGGACGCACTCAACCACAATTCGATGATCGAGGGCATTCGCCAGGCCGGCTGCGAGCGGCAGATCTTCCGCCACAGCGACACCGCGCATCTCGAGGAACTGTTGCGCGCTGCGGGTCCGGATCGGCCCAAGCTGATCGCCTGCGAAAGCCTCTATTCGATGGATGGCGACATCGCGCCGCTGGCGGAGATCTGCGATCTGGCCGAACGCTACAACGCCATGACTTACGTCGATGAAGTCCACGCAGTCGGCATGTATGGGCCGCGCGGCGGCGGCATCGCCGAGCGCGACGGCGTGATGCATCGCATCGATATCCTTGAAGGCACGCTGGCCAAGGCTTTCGGCTGCCTCGGCGGCTATATCGCGGCAAGCAGCGAAATCATCGATGCCGTGCGCTCCTATGCCCCCGGCTTCATCTTCACCACCGCGTTGCCGCCGGCGATCTGCTCGGCTGCGACCGCGGCGATCCGGCACCTCAAGACCTCGAACTGGGAGCGTGAACGCCACCAGGACCGCGCCGCCCGCGTCAAGGCGATCCTGACCGCCGCCGGCCTGCCGGTGATGTCGAGCGACACCCACATCGTGCCGCTGTTCGTCGGCAATCCGGAAGCCTGCAAGCAGGCGTCCGACATCCTCCTGGAAGAACACGGCATCTACATCCAGCCGATCAACTATCCGACCGTCGCCAAAGGCACCGAGCGGCTGCGGATCACCCCTTCGCCCTATCATGACGACGGGCTGATCGACCAACTGGCCGAAGCGCTGCTGCAGGTCTGGGAACGTCTGGGGCTGCCGCTGAACCGGAAATCGATGGCGGCCGAATAGCCGCCTCGTCCATCCAGCCGCCGCACACCAAGCGGCCGATCACCTTGGAATAGGCCCCCGCGGAATAGGCCCCCGCGCGTTACGTGCGGCGTGTGATACGTGGATCGCTGGCACCGGAGATTGCTGACGCCTCGGGCCGCGAGCCAAGTTCCAGCCTTCCACCGGATTTAACAACAGTCTTAATTCCTGAAATAATTAAGAAATTCGCTGTCGCCTGGGCCGGCGCAACGCGCTAGATTTCGATCAAGGGCGAGGCGAGTTGAGGAGCAGCCATAATGCTGCACGACTGGAGCGTGATTGCAGCCGCATTCGGCTACATCGGGTTCCTGTTCTTCATTGCCAGCCGCGGCGAACGCCTGTCGGCGACCCAGCGCAGCCGGATCGGCCCGCTGATTTATCCGCTGTCACTGGCGATCTATTGCACCTCCTGGACCTATTTCGGCTCGGTCGGCTTCGCCACCCGGACCAGCGTCGACTTCCTGGCGATCTATATCGGCCCGATCCTGATGATCGCCTGCTGCACCCCGCTGCTGCGGCGCGTGATCCGGCTCGCCAAATCGCACAACATCACCTCGATCGCCGATTTCATCGGTGCGCGCTACGGCAAGAGTCAGGCGGTTGCGACCACGGTTGCCGTGATCGCGATCATCGGCTCGGTTCCCTATATCGCGCTCCAGCTCAAGGCCGTTGCCGCCTCGCTGGAGACCATCCTCAGCGAAGATCAGGCCTTCTCGAAGATTCCGATCCTCGGCGATATCGCGCTGATGGTGACGATCGCGATGGCGGCTTTTGCAGTGCTGTTCGGTACCCGCCAGACCGATGCCACCGAACATCAGCACGGCCTGATGCTGGCGGTTGCGACCGAATCCATCGTGAAGCTGGTGGCGTTCCTGGCCTGCGGGGCGTTCGTCACCTTCTGGATGTTCACCCCGCCCGATTTGATCGCGCGCGCGATGAAGACGCCGGAAGCGGTGCGGGCCATCAATTATGTGCCGTCGGTCGGCAATTTCCTCACCATGGTGCTGCTGTCATTCTGCGCGATGCTGATGCTGCCGCGGCAGTTCCACGTCAGCGTGGTCGAGAATTCGAGCGATGCCGAAGTGGGACGGGCGCGATGGCTGTTTCCGCTCTATCTCGTGGCCATCAATGTCTTCGTGATTCCGATCGCGCTCGCTGGCCTCGTGCTGTTTCCGTTCGGTGCCATCGACAGCGACATGTTCGTGCTGGCGCTGCCGATCGAAGGCCACGCGCCGTTGCTCAGCGTCGGCGTCTTCATCGGCGGCCTGTCGGCGGCGACCGCCATGGTGATGGTGGAGTGCGTTGCGCTTTCGATCATGGTGTCGAACGACATCGTGCTGCCGCTGGTGTTGCATCGCGCCGGGCAGGCGCGCAGCCAGAAGGATTTCGGCGGCTTCCTGCTCGGCGTCCGCCGCTTCGCGATCTTCGCCATCATGGTAATGGCCTATTTCTATTACCGCGCGCTGGCCCATGCCCAGCTGGCGGCGATCGGCCTGTTGTCATTTGCCGCCATCGCGCAGCTTGCGCCGGCCTTCTTCGGCGGTCTGTTCTGGCGCAGGGGGACCGCGGCCGGCGCGATTGGCGGCATGCTGGTCGGCATTGCGGTGTGGATCTACACGCTGTTTCTGCCGAGTTTCCTCGAAGGCAATACGGCCGGCATATTGCTGCTGCAGCACGGGCCGTTCGGCATCGAGGCCTTGCGGCCGCAGGCGCTGTTCGGCGCCACCCTGCCGCCGCTGCTCCATGGCGCGCTGTGGAGTCTGTCGCTCAACATCCTGACCTATATCGTGCTGTCGCTGGCACGCCGGCCTTCCTCGATCGAGTTGGTGCAGGCCGACCTGTTCGTGCCACAGGCCCTGACGCCGATCACGCCGACGTTCCGGCGCTGGCGTTCCACCATCACGGTGCAGGACATCCAGAACACGGTGGCGCAATATCTCGGTCCCGACCGTGCGCGCCATGCCTTCGAAGCGTTTTCCGAAATCCCGATCGAGCCGTCCGCACCGGCCGATTTCGAACTGCTGCAGCACGCCGAACATCTGATCGCCTCGTCGATCGGAGCAGCATCCTCACGGCTGGTGATGTCGCTGTTGCTGCGCAGGCGCACGGTTTCCGCCAAGGCTGCGCTCAAGCTGCTCGACGATGCGCACGCCGCGCTTCATTTCAACCGCGAAATTCTCCAAACGGCACTCAATCATGTGCGGCAAGGGATCGCGGTCTTCGATCCGGATCTGCAGCTGATCTGTTACAATCGCCAATTCGGTGAAATTCTCGGACTGCCGCCCCATCTGGTTCAGCTTGGGATTCCACTGCGGGAAATTCTCGAGTTCATGGGCGCCGTCTGCCCGCCGGGCTCCAACGACGGCCGGGACCAGATGGAGCGTCGCCTCGCCGCTTACACCTGCCAGGGTGAGCCTTATCTGGAGCGGCTTCCGGATCGCCACATGGTGATCGAAGTGCGCTCCAACCGGATGCCGGGCGGTGGCCTCGTCGTCACCTTTACCGACGTGACGCCCTCTTTCGAAGCGGCCGAGGCGCTGGAGCGCGCCAATGCGACCCTGGAAAAACGTGTCCGCGACCGCACCGAAGAACTGACGCGGCTGAATTCGGAACTCGCTCTCGCCAAGAGCGCCGCCGAGGACGCGAGCATCTCCAAGACGCGCTTCCTCGCCGCGGCCAGCCACGACATTCTGCAGCCGCTGAACGCGGCACGGCTCTACGTGACGAGCCTGGTCGAGCGGCAGAAGGGCGGCGAGGATTCGCGGCTGGTGCAGAACATCGACGATTCGCTGGAGGCGATCGAGGAGATCCTCGGCGCGCTCCTGGATATCTCGCGGCTCGATGCCGGCGCCATGACCACCACCATCACCGGCTTCAAGATCGGCGACCTGATGCGTTCGCTCGAGATCGAATTCGCACCGATCGCGCGAGCCAAGGGATTGAAGCTCACCTTCGTGCCATGTTCCTTGCCGGTGGAATCCGACCGCTTGTTGCTGCGGCGGCTGCTGCAGAACCTGATCTCCAACGCCATCAAATACACGCCACGCGGCCGCGTCCTGGTTGGCTGCCGGCATCGCGGAGAGACGCTGCAGATCTGCATCTACGATACCGGCGTCGGCATCCCCATCGTCAAGCGCAGCGAAATCTTCAAGGAATTTCATCGGCTGGAACAGGGCGCCCGAATTGCCCGCGGCCTTGGTCTCGGGCTGTCGATCGTCGAGCGGATTGCCCGTGTCCTCAATCATGGCATCGCGCTCGATTCCAATGCCGGCGGCGGCTCGTTCTTCTCGGTGACGCTGCCGATTGCCAAGGCCATCAACTATACCGCAGCGGTCACCAGTGCCACGCCGCTTTCCAGAACACCCATGAGCGGCGCGCTGATCGTTTGTATCGAGAACGATATGGCGATCCTGGACGGCATGCGGACGCTGCTGACCGCATGGAACGCCGAGGTGATCGCGGTTACCGACCCCGACGCTGCCATCGAAGCGATCGAAGCCGCCGGCGGCCGGGTCACCGGCCTATTGGTCGATTATCATCTCGACCGCGGCAACGGTCTTGCCGCGATCCGCGACATTCGCCGCCGTTTCAGTGACAGCCTGCCGGCGATCCTGATCACCGCGGATCGCAGCCCGCATGTCAGGGCGGCAGCGCGGGAGGAACAGATCGCGGTGTTGAACAAGCCGGTCAAACCGGCCTCGCTGCGCGCGCTGATCGGGCAGTGGCGGACGCAGCAAATGGTTGCGGCGGAATAACGCTAAATCAATGCGCTGACGACGCGTCCTGCTTCCACTGGCCGCCGGCGATCTTGGCGGCGGCGATCACCGCCTGGGTGCGGCTTTCGACCCCGAGCTTTTGCAGGATCGCAGAGACGTGCGCCTTGATCGTTGCCTCGGATACGCCGAGTTCGTAGGCAATCTGCTTGTTGAGCAGCCCTTCCGACAGCATCATCAGCACCCTCACCTGCTGCGGCGTGAGCGTCACCAGCCGGTCGCGCAGACGGGCCATGTCCGGGTCGGTCGCCGCGGACAGGTCGATGTCCGGAGGCACCCAGACATCGCCATCCATCACCTTCACGATCGCATCGCGCAAGGTCTCGACGCCGAACCGTTTGGGAATGAAACCCGAGGCGCCGAAGTCCAGCGATCTGCGGATCGTCGAGACATCATCGCTGGCCGAGACGATCACCACCGGGATCGCAGGGTATTGAGCGCGCAGGTAGATCAGCCCCGAGAAACCACTGATCCCCGGCATCGACAAATCGAGCAGGACCATATCGACGTCGGAATCCTGCTCGAGCAATGCGGTCAGTTCTTCGAACGAACCGGCTTCGCCGACCTTCGCAGAACTCATGACGCCGGCAACTGCCTGCCGCAGTGCGTCGCGGAACAACGGATGGTCGTCGGCAATGATAAGATGGGTGCTTGTCGTCATTTCTTTCTTACAAGACGCTCCGGCAGCCCCGTCGCCGCTCCCTCAATCCCAGCGACAGGAGCTTCCTCTCCTGGGCCAATTGTCCTCTGACAGGGGACCGCTTGCAAGCACACAATGCTGCCTCGCGGCAGAGCGGTTAATCCGCCTTGGTTGTGCGCCGCAATAGGCTGCAGCTGGGACGGTGTCACTTCTTCGACGGACCTTGCGAATTAGATGGGACCTTGTGAAGCGCGGGATGCCTTATTTCGCCGGGTTTCCCCTCGGTGTTACCGTGGCAAATCGTCTCAGGTTCGGCTTTGCGGAGTTGAGCCGTTCCCGGCAGCGATCAGCGGTCATCCCTGCTTTCAATCGATGCTTCCCGTGAATTGCAGCACGATCTCGCGGCGGTGAGGACGGGCGCGATGCTCGATCAGATAGATTGCCTGCCATGTACCCAGGGCGAGTTCGCCGCCAAGCACCGGCACCTGGAGCGAGGTCGCCGTCAGCATGGTCTTCACATGCGCCGGCATGTCGTCGGGACCTTCGGTATCGTGGCTCCATCCGGCGTTCTCGGGCGCGAAGCGATCGAGTGCCGCCATCAGATCGCGCAGCACCGACGGGTCCGCATTCTCCTGGATGGTGAGCGAAGCCGAGGTGTGACGGATGAACAGCATCACCACTCCTTCCTTCGCTTTGGCGTCGCCGACGAATCCGGCGACCTCGGCGGTGAGATCGACAAAGCCGGCATGCGACGTCTGCACCGCCAGAAGCGACGTGACGATCGAGCTTGCGGCGACGGGCGACGGCGAACTGCGCGAAATCGATTTAGGTGAGCCCATGAACCCTCGGAGTTGACCTCATCAGGCGCCGCCGCGGCGCTCGTTCCTGAATGGCGGATGGACAGCCTCCTGCCGAATGCACGGGCCGCCTTCGCGCCATGCGGCTTGTTTCAAATCCTGCCGCCGGAGTCCCTTTGCATGCGGTTGGCCATGTCGACCAGCCGCTGCCAGGCTCGTTCCAGAAACGACATCATCCGATTCATGTCCTGATCGCTGGGCAGCGGGATTTCGATCTTGTTCCGGCTCTCGGCATTGGGCTCAGCCTGCTTCAGCGAGTCCGATTTCGGCAGCGCCTCATCGATCTTGCCGGATACTGTCGCGCCACTCTCCGCCAGTTGCTGCTTGAGCTTCTCGTTTTCGGACTGCAGGCGGCCGATCTCGGTGTCATAGGCCGCGCGCTCATCGGGCACCAGAGTGCAGGCCCAGCCCTTGCCGTCATTGCTGCAATTGGAGACTTCGCCGGTTCTTGTATCGAGGCGGATCACGCCGTCCGGAACCGGCGATAAGGTGTAGCGGCCGTTCTCGGTCTCCGGCGCCGGCTGCTCGGCGGCGGCGCCCATGCCGCTCAAGCCGAACAGCATCATCGCCGCGGCAAGAGCGGAGAATTTCAAGGGCGACGCCGTGATCATCGTTGCAATGCTCCGCCTCAAACCAAACAATGCGGCCGTCCCAACCCGTCTGTTAAGCATGATCTCCTCGAAGAAAAAGCTTCACGCTTTTTCCAATCACGCCCCTAGGCCTGGGAACGATACGGCGCCCGACCCGACTTCAACGCGTCCGCCAGCAATTCGATCCGGTCCTGTCCCCAGAACACCTCGCCATCGAGCACATAGGCCGGCGAGCCGAACACGTCGGCGGTGAGCGCATCCTGGCGGTTCTGCTCATAAGCGGCGCTGATCGCCTCCGATCCCGAACGCTCGACCAGTTGCTTGCCCGGAAGTCCGGTATCGTCGGCGAGTTCGATCAGCACCGCGGGGTCGGCAAGGTTGAGCTGATCCTCCCATACCGCCGGGAAGGCCCGGCGCAGAAACGGCTCCGGATTATAGCCGGCTTCGATCGCTGCGATCGCGACGCCGTCGGCGAGCCGGGCATTGAACGGCCAGTTCGCCGGATGCAAATGAAAATTCAATCCGCGCCTGTCGCGCCAGCGCTGAAGCTCGACGAGGCGATAACGCTGCCGCACCGGATGACGCTTGATCAGCGGCTGGCCGCCGGTTTCGGAAAACAGGTCGGCCAGCACTACCGGCTTGTAATTCACTTTCAGATCATAGGTTTTCGCGACGTCCTGGAACGGGTTGTGCCCGATATAGGCCCATGGCGATGAAATCGAGAAATAGTAGTCAATCTGACGCGGCATGCTGGTTTCCTGGCAACTGGGATCGGCGAGCGTTGCAGACGCTCAACAAGCATCCCAACAAACCCGCCAGGGCGGCGCAAGATTGATCCTAAAGCAGATCGTCGCGGCGGCGCCGCGAGTGGCTTCTCGGGCAATCGAATATCCTCGAATAAATCCTGCCAAATCAATATACTAGCTAATTACCACGCAATCTTGACTTGATTAGAGGCGATAAGTATGGTCCGCGCGGCTTTTGAGGGTGACGGGGCGTTATTTCCTCCAACGCGGCATCGTTTCGGGTCTCCGCAGCATGGCTGAAGACACGAACGACGGCGGGAACGGAAATCGCGACGTATCGTCCTCCGACGAAGCTGCGCTTTCCGCAAGGCTCGGAAGTCTGGAGCAGCGGTTGTCCGAAATTCGCGACGGCCGCAAGATCAGGACTGACCAACCCGGATCTGGAGGCGGAGACGAGTCTGCCAGGGCATCGGCCTTGGCGCGCGGTTTCCGGCTGTCTTCCGAGTTGATCGCCGGGATTGTCGTCGGAGCGGCGATCGGCTGGGGTTTCGACCGGTTGCTGTCGACATCCCCATTCGGGCTCATCGTGTTTTTTCTGCTTGGCTTCGCGGCCGGGATAGTCAACGTGGTGAGATCGGCGAGCGCGCCTCCGAACCGGACCGGCCGGTAAGGCGGAAAGCCGGACGAACTGATTGCAGAACGCCGGCGTGGCCGGCGTCACGATAGAGATGCCACGCGGATGGTCGATCCGATCGAACAATTCAGTATCCACAAGATCTTCACGATTGGCCATATCGGCAATCAGGAGATCGCCTTCACCAATTCCTCGGCCTACATGTTCGGCACGGTGGCGGTGATTGCGCTGTTGATGCTCGGCGGCGTGTCGCGCAAGGATCTGGTGCCCGGCCGCGTCCAGTCGATCGCTGAAATCAGCTACGAATTCGTCGCCAACACCATTAGATCGACGGCCGGCAAGGAAGGCATGAAGTTCTTCCCGTTCGTGTTCTCGATCTTCATGCTGCTCGCGATTTCCAACCTCGTCGGCATCATTCCCTACGCGTTCACGATCTCCAGCCACATCATCGTCACCGCGGCATTGGCGATCATGGTGTTCCTGACCGTCATCATTTACGGCTTTTACAAGAACGGCCTGAAATTCCTGAAGATTTTCGTTCCCAGCGGCGTTCCGATCTACATCCTGCCGCTGGTTGTCGCGATCGAAATCTTCTCGTTCTTCGTCCGCCCGGTCTCCCACAGCGTGCGATTGTTCGCCAACATGCTGGCCGGCCATATCACCCTGAAAGTGTTCGCAAGCTTCGTCGCCACGCTCGGCGCCTTCGGCTTCCTCGGCTGGCTTGGCGCCGTCCTGCCGCTCGGACTGACGGTGGCCCTGACCGCGCTTGAGCTTCTGATCGCGTTCCTGCAGGCCTACGTCTTCGCCATTCTCACCTGCATCTATCTCAACGATGCTATCCATCCGGGCCACTGATCCGGCCCTCACTACCAAACCTCTCAAAGGAGTTCGTTCATGGATCCGATTGCCGCGAAGTACATTGGTGCTGGTCTTGCCTGTATGGGCCTGGGTGGCGCTGGCGCCGGCGTGGGCATCATCTTCGGCAACTACCTCGCTGCCGCGGTTCGCAATCCGTCGGCCGCTCAGGGCCAGTTCGGCAACCTGATCTTCGGCTTCGCCGTTACCGAAGCGCTCGGCATCTTCTCGCTGCTGATCGCGCTCCTGCTCCTGTTCGCACTCTGAGACTTGCCAGCGCGTTTTCTTAAGAGCACGCGCTAAGCCGGACAGGAGGAACCCATGGCTGGTGAGGCCAAGGGCACGACCGCCCATACCGAGGCCGACGCCGGCGGACATCCGTTTCCGCCGTTCCAGAGTGACACCTTCGCTTCGCAGCTGGTGTCGCTGGCGATTGCGTTCGCGGCGCTCTATGTGATTGCCTCGAAGTTCGCCCTGCCGCGCGTCGGCAGCGTGCTCGACGCACGTCAGACCGCCATCGATGGCGATCTGGCCGAAGCGCAGAAGCTGAAGGACCAGTCCGACGCCGCGCTGAAGGCCTATGAGAACGAGCTCGCGTCTGCCCGCGCCAGGGCGCAAGCGATCGGCGCCGAAACCCGCGAAAAGCTCAACGCGGCCTCGGAAGCCGAACGGAAGGCCCTGGAAGACAAGCTGGCGGCCAAGCTTGCCGAGTCGGAGAAAACCATCGCCTCGACGCGCCAGGCGGCGATGAGCAATGTCCGCGGCATCGCGGCGGACGCCGCCAGTGCAATCGTGCAGCAGCTCACCGGCGTGCAGCCCGACGCGAAGGCGGTGAACAGCGCCGTCGAGGCGTCGTTGAAGGGATAAAACCGGATGTTCGCTGAACCGGAATTCTGGGTTGCCGTCGCCTTCGTCATCCTGATGGTCGTGTTTGCCTATCTCGGCGTGCATCGCACGGCATTGTCGGCGCTCGATCATCGCCGCGACCGCATCAAGGCCGAGCTCGACGAGGCGCGCCGCCTCAAGGAAGAAGCCGGCAAGCTGCTGGCGGACTACAAGGCCCGCGGCGCCAGCGCAGAGCGCGAGGCCCAGGACATCGTCGCCGCGGCCAAGGCCGAGGCGGAGCGGATCGCCGCCGAGGCCAAGACCAAGATGGAAGACTTCGTTGCCCGGCGGACCAAGACCGCCGAGAGCAAGATCGCGCTGGCCGAAGCGCAGGCGATCGCCGACGTCCGTTCGGCGGCAGCGGACGCCGCGGTGGCGGCGGCCTCCTCGATCCTGTCGCAGTCGGTGAAGGGCTCGGTCGCCGACGACCTGCTCGCCAAAGGCATCGCCGAAGTTCGCCAGAAGCTGAACTGAACGAACTTTCGATAAAATCAGAAAAACCGGCGCGAGATGATCGCGCCGGTTTTTTGGGGCCTCTGAAAACCGCACCAAATTCCTATTTCTTCCGCCTCGGCGCCCGTGATCTAGGCGGCGGCGTCAGCGCCTGCGGATCGAAGCCGATATAGAAGATGTAGGACTCGGCGTCCTTGGCCGCCGGCACCGGATAGACCAGGTCATCAGCGACCAGCGTGAACGGCACCGACCCGTCCTCCGACATCTGCACCGTCGTCGTATAGGCCTTGGTGGCGATGGTCCTTTCGGTGATGCCGCCCTGCACCACCGCGACGCGCAGCGGAATCTCGACGGTATCGGGCGCACCGGCGGGACCGGCGATGACCCGGCCCTGGATGCCGACCCGCGCGGTGATGGTATCGCCGTTCCGGGTGCAATCACGCGCGGTCCGGGTGATCGATGCCTGATAGCGCAGATCGCTGCCGGTCGCGTCCTTGCCCGGCATTCCTACCGCGTAGGTGGAAGCGCCGGCGCGAATGCTGACTTCGGGACAGTTCAGATCGGGCTGATCCACCGGCGGGGCTGCCGGAGCCGCCGGCGCATCCTGGGCCGGCGGCGGCTGATCCGGCTTGCCGCCGAACAGGCTCTTGATGCGGTCGGTGAGCGATTGCGCCGATGCCGGAGCCGCGGCAACGCCGCTCCCCAGCGCCAACATCACGGCACTTGAGATCAAAATCTTCCGATACCTGCCCGACTGGCCGCTCATGACCACTCGTCCCTGTCCCATGAAATATATCCTACCTTTCCTCAGAGCCCGGATCGGTTCTCATTCAATCAGAACCGATCAGGCTCCAGGTTTCTGTTTTGACACGCATTCTCGACACGCGGTCGGTAAACCTCGCAATGGCGGCGAGTCCAAGGCGCGGATTCCAGCCAAACGCCGCAGGCAAGCGCTGCTTCAGCCGCGGAAATCCTCATGCAGCAGTCCGAACAACAGATGGTCCTGCCAGACGCCGTTGATGCAGAGATAGCGCCGCGCCAGACCCTCGTGGCTGAAGCCGCATTTCTCCAGCACCCGGATCGACGGCGCGTTGGAGGGAATGCAGGCCGCCTCGATGCGGTGCAGATTGAGCTCGCCGAACAGCGTCGGCAGCAGCACGCGCAGCGCCGCCGTCATGTAGCCGCGATGGGCATGCGGCTGGCCCACCCAATAGCCGATAGTGCCGGCCTGCACGATGCCGCGGCGCACATTGGCAAGCGTGATGCCACCGATCATCGCGCCATCCAGTTCACGGAAGATCAGGAAGGGATAGGAACGGTCGGCGGCAATATCCTCGGCGTAGCGGCGCAGCCGGCGGCGGAATCCGGAGCGGGTCAGATCGTCGGACGGCCAGATCGGCTCCCACGGCGTGAGATAATTGCGGCTGGCCTCGCGCAGATGCGCCCATTGCAGGAAATCCGACATCTGCGGCGCACGGAGCAGGAGGCCATGACCGCGCGGCGCAAGGGCGGCGGTTCCGTTCGTGGGCAACCGAAACAACGCCATCGGCTCAACTCCCCCAATGCCAAAGCGAAGCCAGGATGAGATTCAATGTAACCGCGCTTTGGCTTTCGATGTCGTCAATCCTTCCGCAAAAGATACGGCGCTGTCCAGACCCCTGCCGCTGCCAAGCGCGACCACGGCCGGGCGGCAGCGTGTCAGCAGCTCGCGCGCGGCAGCGCGCGTCGATTCCATGCTCACGGCATCGATTCGCGCCACCAGTTCTTCCACCGTCAGCGGACGCCCGTAAGCCAGGATGTGGCGCGCCAGCTGCTCGGCGCGCGAGCTGCAGCTTTCCAGCGCCATCAGCAATCCGGCTTTCATCTGCGCCTTGGCCCGGGCGATTTCCGCTTCGGTCAGAGTTTCGACCGATTCGTTGATGATGTCGACGATGACTTCCATCATCTCCGGCGCATCCGCCGGATCGGTGCCGGTGTACAGCCCGAAAAAGCCGGTATCGGCATAGGGTGCGTGGAAGGTGTAGATCGAGTAGCAGAGGCCGCGCTTCTCGCGCACTTCCTGGAACAGCCGCGACGACATGCCGCCGCCGAGCGTGTTGGTGAACACCTGCAGCGAGAACAGCGACGGATCGGTTTGCGGCACGCCTTCGAGCGCCAGCGTCAGATGCGCCTGTTCGAGATCGCGATGCACCACGCGGGAGCCGCCTTTGCCGAACACCGCGGGCTGCGGCTTGGGGGCCGGCGCGGCGTCGAAGCCGGCGAACCGCTCGGCCACCTCGGCAACGATTCGCTGGTGATCGACGGCGCCGGCTGCCGCCACCACCATGTCGGGACCGTGATAATGCGTGGAGAGGTAGCCGCGCAGCGCATCGCGGTCGAATCCCTTCAGGGTTTTCGCCGTGCCGAGCAGCGAGCGGCCCATCGGCTGGTCCGGATAGCAGAGCTCGTTGAGATGCTCGAACACCACGTCGTCGGGCGTGTCCTGCGCCGCGCCGATCTCCTGCACGATGACGTTCTTCTCGCGTTCCAGTTCATCCGGCACGAAGCTTGGCTGGGTCAGGATGTCGGCCAGCACGTCGAGCGCCAGCGGCACGTCCGCCTTCATCACCCGCGCATAATAGGCGGTGGTTTCCGTCGAGGTGCCGGCATTGAGATCGCCGCCGACGGCCTCGATCTCCTCGACGATCTCGCGCGCGCTGCGCCGCGCCGTACCCTTGAACGCCATGTGCTCGAGCAGATGCGAGATGCCGTGCTCGTCGGGCTTTTCATCACGGCCGCCGACGCCGGCCCACACCCCGAGCGCTGCCGTCTCCAGATGCGGCATGGCGTCGGTGACGACGGTAAGGCCGGAAGGCAATTTGGTGATATCAACGCTCATCCGGCAACTCCTTGCTTCGCGGCACGGCTGACCGACCGCACGAACCGCTCGACTTCAACCTGATCGTTCTTCATGACCTGAATGTGCTCGGGCCTGGTCATCAGACCGTCGAGCCAGGCTGGCAGTTGCGGACGGACGCCGCAGGCCGCTTCCACCGCATCGGGGAATTTTGCGGCATGGGCAGTCGACAGCACGATGTTGGGGACAGTTGAATCCGCGGTGTCGCGGTCGGCGACCGCGAGCGCCACCGCGGTATGGGGATCGACGAGATCACCGGCCTCGCGCCATGCGGCGCGGATCGCGGCGCTGGTCTCGGTCTCGTCGGCGCGGCCGGCATCGAATTCGGCGCGGATCGCCGCCAGCATCGCGTCGGGCAGCACGAAGCGGCCCGACTGCTTCAGCTGCTCCATCAGCCGGCGCACGCTGGCGGCATCGCGACTGCTCGCTTCGAACAGCAGCCGCTCGAAATTCGAGGAGACCTGGATGTCCATCGAGGGCGAGGCCGAGGCGTGGACTTCGCGCACCTCGTAAATGCCGGTCTTGAGCGTGCGCGGCAGGATGTCATTGACGTTGGAGGCGATCCGCAGCCAGCGCACCGGCAGGCCCATGCGCTTGGCAACAAAACCTGCGAAGATGTCGCCGAAATTTCCGGTCGGCACGGTGAAATCCACGGTGCGCAAGGGCGAGCCGAGCGCGACCGCCGAGGTGAAGTAATAGACCACCTGGGCGACGATCCGCGCCCAATTGATCGAGTTGACGCCCGATAGCGACACCGCATCGCGGAAGCCGTGATTGTTGAACATGCCCTTCACGATCGCCTGGCAATCGTCGAACGTGCCTTCGATCGCCAGCGCGTGGATGTTGCCGGCGCCGGTCGTCGTCATCATCCGCCGCTGCACGTCGGAGATCCGCCCCTGCGGAAACAGCACGATCAGATCGACATTATCGAGACCCGCAAAAGCTTCGACCGCGGCGCCACCGGTATCGCCCGACGTCGCCACCACGATGGTGGTGCGCTGGCCGCGCTGGGCGAGCACGTGGTCCATCAGCCGCGAGATCAGTTGCATCGCGACGTCCTTGAACGCCAGCGTGGGACCATGAAACAGTTCCAGCACGAACTGGTTCGGGCCGCTCTGGTCGAGCGGCACCACGGCAGGATGGCGGAAGGTGGCATAGGCCTCATTGGCCATGCGGCCGAGATCGGCATCGGAAATTTCGCCGCCGGCGAATGGCCTGATGACATCGACCGCGACCTCCCAATAGGGCCGGCCAAAAAAGCCGGCAATGGTCTCCGCGGTGAGTTGCGGCCAGGCTTCCGGCACGTAAAGGCCGCCGTCGCGGGCAAGCCCGGTCAGCATCACGTCGCAGAAACCCAGGGCCGGGGCTTCCCCCCGGGTCGAAATGTAGCGCGTCAAGCCGCCCTCCAAAGGCTTCGAATTTTAATCAAGCCATTGATATATCTAGATAATATTCGTAAACCGGCAACCAGGCCGGGCGGCCACCATAAAGCGTTTTTGCAACGAGGGGAAACTGCTTCTGTCAGCAGTCCGATGGCCTTCGTCCGGCCTGACCGGGACCCATCGCCCCGCCCCGGGCGCGGCGAGATTGGCCGAAACCGGAACCTAAAGCCTGATCGGTTCTGATTGAATCACGACCGGGCTTTAGATTCCTGTTCTGACGCGTTTTCCTTACGCGAACCGGTCTTCACTTCGCCCGAAAACGCTATCGGCGGCCCTGCCATGACAAGGCGTTCTCGCGGGCCGAAGCGCGCGAGTGAAGCGACGTAAACTCCCTCGACAGAGGGCGCGGCGCGACCCTCAAGAATGAGGGCGCGGGGAATGCCGGGTGCCCGTTGCACCCGCAGCCTCGTGCGCAAAGTGGAAAGCACACGAGTTAGTCACCACAGGTTCACCGGAACGCCCGGCATTCCCTGCGCGATGGCTTTAACGGTCTACTTCGCGCTCTCCCCAGTGATCGGGCTTTCTTGCCACTGTCGCCCGCGAGACGCGGCACGCGTCTTTCCGCGAACTTGATGCCAGCGTCGAGGCATCAGGACCACGCGACTTCGCCGTATGCGCCGGCGCGCTTCGTCTTGCGCGCGGCCGCATCCACCGCATCCCACCGCAACGTTCGTGACGATCGCGATCCGCCCCTCATCCGCGGTGAGATGCGCGCAGTTAAAGCGGTGATTTGGCCGAAAAGTTAAGCGGAATATTTTTGCTCCAAGGACTGGACGACCCAAATCAGCTTGAATTGCCTAGAAAAATCAATCCCAACGTTAACATCCATTGGGTGCAGCGACGTGCGGTGGTAATGGCTCAATTATAATTTTGCTGATCAGCGGCATTCTGGATGGCCTCAGCACGCGGCCTTTCCATCTCTCGGCCCCAGGGACATATTCAATGTCCCTTAGAATACTGCTCAAGAAATACCTTGGCGTCTCCCAATTTTTCGACGCGCAGTTCGCCAAACACTTTGTGAAAATCCGCGAAGCCCAAAACTTGTATTCCAGTTTTGGAAGCTTCAATTAACGCTTGATCCATACGTTCCAGAAACGTGCCGGGCTTTATCTTACGCTCCATCAACAGATCACTGAGCTGATCTATTTGATCCTGCAAGCGCTCCCGCATCGCAGCCAAAGCAGCGAACTTTTCTCGGTCTACAGTGTGTCCTAATCCAGCCTGGATAAGTGCTACCAGTTCCGAATTAGGGTCAGGAGTAAGCGGTGCGGGACGTGTCATGGAGATATTCCCACCGTCTCCCTCAAGGAATTCACTCGCGGAAGGTGGCACCGATGGAACTTCCCTCAACAATTAGTACGCCACAGAGAGGGTAAAGAATTGTTCAGGATCAACTCTGAGTGGTGAGTGTCTCCGATTTGCTGCTCACGCACAAGTAGATAGCCCGATATTGCTATCGGTGGTCCTGATTTCTCCTCCAAGCTTCAAACCAAGGCGCAGCGTCGACAATGGCTGCGGATATACCTTCGCATCTCGTCTCTTCTAAAAGGGGAGAGATCGGTTTGCGCTCGCAGCGCAAACCGGAGGGATAACGCCCCCACAAGCATTTGCGCCTGTGGCTGAGCCCATACCTCCCCTTTGTCTGCTTGATGGGCATGCGGGCCGCTACAAGGTTTTGGTTCGCCGCCGCCCTCTCAGCCACATGACGAAGGCGATGACGACGGCGACTGCGAGGCCGAACCAGGTGATCGCATATTGCATGTGCTCGTCCCTGAGATGCACCTCGAGCGGGCCAGGCTTCGGGACGCGGCTTGCGGGCACCGGCTGCTCCAGGTCGATATAGAACGGCGCAACTACATTGCCCCATCCGAGCGTGCGGGCCATGGCGAGATGATCCCGGGTGAACCACAGGCGCTTGGCTGGATTTTCCTGCGGTGTCAGCACGCCGGCTTGCTCGGGAAAGCGGATATAGCCGGTGAGCGTGACCGGCTCGCCGGTGATGAGCGGCTTGACCGCGCGGTCCTGCTGCCCGCGCTCCTGCATCGTGTTCTGCACGAAGCCGGCATTGACTACGACGATTTCGCCGCCCGCCAGCCGCGCCGGGATGAAGGCCCAGGTGCCAGGACCGGAGACATCGGGGCGAATCGCCGAGCCGGAGCTGAACACCATCGCATCCGGCAGCGCCTGATAGGTCGCGGAAAAGCTGACACGACGAAATTCGTCGTGGTCCGGCGTCAGCGCGCCCCATTGCGACGGCGGCGGCAGCGGCACGGGCGCGGCGGCGAGCCGCTCGGTCAACGCTGCGATCAGCGCGTGCTTCCAGACCCGGCGCTGCAATTGCCAGACGCCGAGGCCGACGAACAGCGCCACCATCGCCAGCGTAAAGATGGCGAAACCGATGGAGCGGCGCGGCCTCGCAAGCCGTTCGGTCATTTCGGCGGTCGGTTGATCAAGCGGCCTTCAGCCGCCTTGTGGTGGAATTGCAGCGCGATCAGCAGCGCCTTCATCGATCGCAGCGGCACCAGCGTGGTTACCAGGATCAACGGCAGCCAGAGCACCGCATGGACCCAGAACGGCGGCTCGTATTTCACCTCGACGATCAGGGCACAGGCCACCACGATCGCACCGGCGATCATGATGATGAAAACCGCCGGGCCGTCGCCGGAATCGATGAAGGCGTAATCCAGTCCGCAGAATTCGCACGCCGGCCGCAGCGTCAGGAAACCCGAATACAGCTTGCCCCTGCCGCAGCGCGGGCACTTGCAGGCAAGGCCGCGCATTGCGCTCTGGGTCAGGGTGGGCAGGGTCTCGTCCGGCATGGCTGATCTTTCGCTTTTCCTTACAGCAGGATGTACCGGCCTGAACCGCAGGACGTCATTGCGAGGAGCCCTTGCGACGAAACAATCCATTCTTCCGCGAGGACAAAAGCTGGATTGCTTCGCTTCGCTCGCAATGACGGCCCTGCAATTCGATCCGAGGCACTTCGCTCAAGATTAAGACAAAGGGGCAGCTTTACGCCGCCCCTTGTAGCACGTTCCCTACGCGAAGTGCTTTCTTCGCGCTAGCCGGCGCCCTGCGCCATGGCCTCTGCACCGTGCCCCCAGACATAGATGCAGATGAACAGGAACAGCCAGACCACGTCGACGAAGTGCCAGTACCAGGCGGCGAACTCGAAGCCGAGATGCTGCTTCGGCGTGAAATGTCCGGCATAGGCGCGCGCCAGGCAGACGATCAGGAAGATGGTGCCGACCAGCACGTGGAAGCCGTGGAAGCCGGTCGCCATGAAGAAGGTGGCGCCGTAGATGTTGCCGGCGAAAGAGAACGCGGCGTGGCTGTATTCCCAGGCCTGCACGCAGGTGAAGGTCGCGCCCAGCAGGATCGTGAGGATCAGGCCGTATTTCAGGCCCTGCCGGTCGTTCTCGAGCAGCGCGTGGTGGGCCCAGGTCACCGTGGTGCCCGAAGTCAGCAGGATCAGCGTGTTGAGGAGCGGCAGATGCCAGGGATCGAAGGCTTCGATGCCCTTCGGCGGCCAGGTGCCGGGCACGCTGCAGGCGCCTATCGCGGTGCCCGGGCCGCAGCCGAAGATCGCATCGCGCGCAGCGTGGACCGGGTCGGCCGGGAACAGCGCGGAGTTGAAGAAGGCCCAGAACCAGGCGACGAAGAACATCACCTCGGAGGCGATGAACAGGATCATGCCGTAGCGGTGGCTGATCTGCACGACGCGGGTATGGTCACCCTTGTACTGCGCCTCGCGGATCACATCCGTCCACCAGCTCGCCATGGTGTAGAGCACGCCGATGATGCCGATGCCGAACACGATCGGCGCGGCGGAGAACATGTGGTGCATCCAGGTGACCGCACCGACCGCCATGATGAAGGCCGAGAGGGACCCTACCACCGGCCATGGGCTCGGATCGACGAGGTGGTAGTCGTGATGCTTGACTTGCGCGGTCGCCATTGCAGTCTCTCCGTTCGCGTGCCGGTGCTGTCGGCACGACTCGTCTCAAAAACAAATCCGCCCGATCCCGCAATCAAAGGATTGCGGGATTCTCAAAGATCTCCCTTGCGTTGATCCGTCTCGCGCGATGCGACGGGCTCCGGCTCCGGGTTACGCACGGGGTAGAACGTGTAAGACAATGTGATGGTGTTCAGCCCGTCATTGTCGCTGTCGTTGACGATGGACGGATCGACATAGAACACCACGGGCATCTGGCGGGTCTCGCCCGGCGCCATGGTCTGTTCGGTGAAGCAGAAGCAATTGATCTTCTGGAAGTACCTGCCGACCGTCAGCGGCGCCACATTATAGGCGGCCTGTCCGGTCGTGGTCCGTGCCGATTGATTGGTAACCGTGTAGTAGACGGTGGCGACCTCGCCGATTGCGGCCTCGATCTCGGTTTTTTCGGGCTCGAACTTCCAGGGCAATCCGCCGGAGACATTGGAATCGAAGCGCACCGCGATCTTGCGGGCGAGCGGGGCTGCGGTCGGTGCGGCTTCCGCGACCTGGGTGGTGCCGTTGAAGCCGGTGGCGCGGCAGAACCAGTTATAGAACGGCACCGCCGCATAGGATGCGCCGACCATCAGCACCACGACGAAGCCGCAAATCGAGGCCACCATGGCATCGCGCGTCAGACCGCGGCGTGAAGCCGCCTTGTCCTGGCGCGCGGTGATCTCGGGCGTCGTGGCTCGGTTCTCCATGTCGCTCACATCATCCCTTGCCCGCTCCATCAGATCGGCCGCACCAGCACGGCCGGCCCTTTGACCAGGGTGACGGCGAAAAACAGGACGACGAGAATGCCGAGCGCCCAGGCAATCGCGAGCGAACGGCGGCGGCGGCTTCTGAGCTGCGCTTCCGTAAGCACGATTCCTTCTGGCTTGTTCTGCTCGTCCATTCGTTCGCCATGCGCCCCCTACCAGACCAATGGTGCGACCGCGCGGACCACGACCTCGAGCAGCAAGGTCGCAAACAGCGCGAACAGGTAAAGGATGGAGAAGGCGAACAGCTTGCGGTTGGCGCGCAGCGAGGCGCTGCGTTCGCGGCGGCAATAGACGTTGACCGCGAGCGCCAGCATGACGGCGCCGAGCACGAGCGAGGTGATGCCATAGACCGCGTCGAAATAACCGAGCGGCCAGGGCGCGGCCGCAATCGCGACCAGCACGACGGTATAGAGCAGGATCTGCAACCGGGTCGCATCAGGACCGGCGACCACCGGGAGCATCGGCACCCCGGCGCGCGCATAATCATCGCTGCGGAACAGCGCCAGCGCCCAGAAATGCGGCGGAGTCCAGAAGAAGATGATCAGGAACAACAGCAGCGGTTCGACCGACAGCGAGCCGGTCGCAGCAGTCCAGGCCACCACCGGCGGCAATGCGCCGGCAGCGCCGCCGATCACGATGTTCTGCGTGGTCCAGCGCTTCAGCAGCATCGTGTAGATCACGACATAGAAGAAGATCGTGAAGGCGAGCAGTGCGCCGGCGATCCAGTTGACGAGAATGCCGAGCGTCATCACCGAGAAGAAGGCCAGCGTCATGCCGAAGGCCATGGCCTCCGGCCGGGTGATGCGCCCGCGCGGAATCGGCCGGTTCGCGGTGCGCGTCATCTTGGCGTCGATGTCGCCTTCCAGCGCCATGTTCAGCGCGCCAGAGGCGCCGGCGCCGGCCGCGATGCACAGGATCGAGGTGATGGCGAGCACCGGATGGACATGCACCGGCGCGATGACGAGGCCGACCAGCGCGGTGAAAATCACCAGCGACATCACCCGCGGCTTCAACAGGGCAATGTAATCGGCAACATCCGCCTCGGAAATCCGGGGCGGCGCCAGATCGATACCGTTGTGCTCGACAACCGACAAAACTACTCTCACTTCTGGTTAGAGGCGCGGCGCCGCTGTGGCGCCGCGCCTTGTTAACTCACTGCACCCGCGGCAGCACTTCGAACTGGTGGAACGGCGGCGGCGACGACAGCGTCCATTCCAGCGTGGTCGCACCGGCACCCCACGGGTTGTCGGCGGCCTTCTCCTTGCGCACGAAAGCGTCGATCACGCCGTAGATGAAAATCAGCATGCCGAAGCCGGAGATGTAGGAGCCGACCGAGGACACGAAATTCCAGCCGGCAAACGCGTCGGGATAGTCGACGTAGCGGCGCGGCATGCCGGACAGGCCGAGGAAGTGCTGCGGGAAGAACACCAGGTTCACGCCGATGAAGGTGACCCAGAAATGCAGCTTCGCGATCGTCTCCGAGTACATGTAGCCGAACATCTTCGGGAACCAGTAATACCAGCCGGCGAAGATGGCGAACACGGCGCCCAGTGACAGCACATAGTGGAAGTGCGCAACGACGTAGTAGGTGTCCTGCAGCACGCGATCGATGCCGGCATTGGCGAGCACGACGCCGGTGACGCCGCCGACCGTGAACAGGAAGATGAAGCCGATCGCCCAGACCATCGGCGCCTTGAACTCGATCGAGCCGCCCCACATGGTGGCGATCCAGGAGAAGATCTTCACGCCGGTCGGCACGGCGATCACCATGGTGGCGGCGACGAAATAGGCCTGCGTCGCACTGGACATGCCGACCGTGTACATGTGGTGCGCCCACACCACGAAGCCGATGCCGCCGATCGCGACCATTGCATAGGCCATGCCGAGATAACCGAACACCGGCTTCTTCGAGAAGGTCGAGACGATCTGGCTGATCATGCCGAAGCCCGGCAAGATCAGGATATACACTTCGGGATGGCCGAAGAACCAGAACAGATGCTGGAACAGCACCGGATCGCCGCCGCCGTCGGCGGAGAAGAAGGTGGTGCCGAAATTGCGGTCGGTCAGCAGCATGGTGATGGCGCCGGCAAGCACCGGCAGCGACAGCAACAGCAGGAACACCGTCACCAGGATCGACCAGACGAACAGCGGCATCTTGTGCAGGGTCATGCCCGGCGCGCGCATGTTGAAGATCGTGGTGATGAAGTTGATGGCGCCGAGGATCGACGAGGCGCCGGCCAGATGCAGCGACAGGATCGCGAAATCGACGGCCGGGCCGGGATGACCCGTGGTCGACAGCGGCGCGTACAGCGTCCAGCCCGTGCCGGCGCCGAGCGCGCCCGGCTCGCCTTCGACGAAGTTGGAGATGATGAGCAGCGCGAACGACGCCGGCAGCAGCCAGAACGAGATGTTGTTCATGCGCGGGAACGCCATGTCCGGCGCACCGATCATCAGGGGCACCATCCAGTTGCCGAAACCGCCGATCATCGCCGGCATCACCATGAAGAAGATCATGATCAGGCCGTGCGAGGTGACGAAGACGTTATAGGTGTGGCTGTCGTGGAAGATCTGCACGCCCGGATACATCAGTTCGGCGCGGATCGCGATCGACAGCAAGGCGCCGATCACGCCCGCCACCACCGCAAACACCAGGTACATCGTGCCGATGTCCTTGTGGTTGGTCGAATAGAGGTAGCGCCGCCATCCGGTCGGATGGTCGTGCGCGTGATCGTCATGGGCGTGATCGTGAGCCGGTGTCGCTGGGGTCGTTGCCATTTTCCAATCCTGCCTTGTCCCTTTTAGGACCGGTCCTTTTTCAGAACCCTGGGTCCCGTCGCCCTTGTCCCATCATGCACGAGTATACTTTCAGCCTATTGCGTCGTCCCTGCCGCCGACGCGAACTCGCTCGACGGCGCGCTCGCGAATTTCTTCTTGGCGTCCGCGACCCAGGCCGCGAAGTCCTGGTCGCTCACCACCCGCACCGCGATCGGCATGAAGGCGTGATCCTTGCCGCACAGCTCCGAGCACTGACCATAATACATGCCGGTCTTGGTGGCCTTGAACCAGGTTTCGTTGAGGCGGCCGGGGATCGCATCGATCTTGATGCCGAAGGCCGGCACCGCGAAGGAGTGGATCACGTCGGCGCCGGTGGTCTGCACCCGGATCACCTTGTTCACCGGCACCACCATTTCATTGTCGACGCCGAGCAGCCGCGGCTGCTTGTCCTGGGCCAGCAGCGAGTCGAACTCGAACTTGCCGTTGTCCGGATAGGAATAGGTCCAGTACCATTGCTTGCCGGTCGCCTTCACGGTCACGTCCGCCGGCGGCAGGTTGAGCTGCACGAACAGGATGCGGAACGACGGGATCGCGATCACCACCAGGATCACGACCGGGATGACCGTCCAGAGCACCTCGAGCAGCGTATTGTGCGTCGTGCGCGAG
>DASZTN010000124.1:0-30046 GCA_035547995.1 Bradyrhizobium sp.
GAATGAACGTCACCTTCTCGATGCGGCAGTCATAAGGCGCGTGAAAGCGGTGATACATGCTCGAGGTCAGACGCAAGGTGATGAAGCGGCCGTTGCGGTGCTGCTCGACCAGTTTGGAATCGCCGAGCAGGTCAAGCAGCGAATAGGGTGCGCCCTTGATCTGGAACAGTTCGGTACCTGCGATCGCGCCATGCGCACCGATAATGGCATCGCAGGGGCTGCACACGACCGACGGATCGGGATCATAGGGACGCAGGCCGGGTTTGAGCTCGCGGGTGAAGCAGTCGTGCAGGCTCCTGAAATCGGTCTTCTTCGCCTCCGACAGGTCGAGGTCGGAAAATAGCCGCCAGCAGGCGATCGAGAGGTCGCGGATCAGCGGCTGCTCGACCTTGCTGAACCAGCCGATGAAGCGGGTCGCCGCCGCCCGTGGAATCCGGTTGGTGAGCAGGAAATTAAGGTTTTCCTGCTGGGTCAGCGAAGAGACCAGGTTGCGGATTGTCATGAATCTGTCAGCAGATGACATTAGCGCTGGTGGCATGGATTCGTCGCTCCCGATTCTCTCGCTGTCCGCCGCCGCGGTTGCCGGCGCCGCGGTAGCCGTCCCCAAATTGCAGGCGCGATTGGCGCTGTCGCGCGCCAAGCATCGCTCGCTGACCGGACATTCGAAAATGTCCAAAATGGTCGCGCGGTTGGTGCCGCATTATGAATTCGACATCAATGATTTCTTCCGCTCCGATGGCGCGCCGACCGAGATCGCCGCCCGCCGCCAGGATGGCTTCTTTCGCCTCGCGGCCCTTTACAAGGAGCGCTTCGCCCGCAGCCGGCAAATGACCGCCGAGGCGGCCAAGCGGATTTCCGACCTGCAATTCACCCAGGCCTACCGGGTGCCGTTTCAATATAGCCGCCTGGTGCGCGAGAATCTCGGCGCCGGCAGCTTCATCCAGTCGTCCTCCGGCGTCACTGTCACCGATCTCGACGGCAATGTCTTCTACGATCTGTCGGGCTCCTACGGCGTCAATATCTTCGGCAACGACTTCTATAAAGAGTGCATCGAAAATGCCGGGAAGCGCGCCCACGCGCTTGGGCCCGTGCTCGGCTCCTATCATCCCGTCGTCGCCGACAATGCCCGGCGCCTGTGCGAGATTTCGGGTCTCGACGAAGTTTCCTTCCACATGTCCGGCACTGAGGCGGTGATGCAGGCGGTGCGGCTCGCCCGCTATCACACCCGACGCACTCATCTGGTCCGCTTCGCCGGTGCCTATCATGGCTGGTGGGGCGACGTGCAGCCGGGCGTCGGCAATCCGGTGTCGCCGCACGAGACCTATACGCTGGCCGAGATGTCCGAACGCACGCTTCATGTGCTGAAGACACGGCGCGATATCGCCTGCGTGCTGGTCAATCCGCTGCAGGGCCTGCATCCCAATGCCAACGCGCCCGGCGATTCCGCGCTGGTCGACAGCTCCCGTCGCGGGCATTTCGATCGCGCCGCCTATACGCAATGGCTGAAATCGCTGCGCGAGGTCTGCACCGAGCGCGGCATCGTGCTGATCTTCGACGAGGTCTTCGTCGGCTTCCGCCTGGCGGCCGGCGGCGCCCAGGAATATTTCGGCGTCCACGCCGACATGGTGACCTACGGCAAGAGCCTCGGCGGCGGCCTGCCGATCGGCGTGGTCTGCGGCCGCAAGGACCTGATGCGCCGTTTCCGCGACGATCGTCCCGCCGACATCTGCTTTGCCCGCGGCACCTTCAATTCGCATCCCTATGTGATGACGGCGATGGACGAGTTCCTGAGCCGGCTCGCCAGCCCGAATTTCACCTCGGTCTATAATGGGCTCGATGAACTCTGGAACGGGCGGGCCGAACGGCTGAACCAAAGATTGGCCGACGCGGGATTGCCGGTTCGCGTCGCCAATCTGTCCTCGATCTGGACGGTCTATTATACCGAGCCGTCGCGCTACAACTGGATGCTGCAATATTACCTGCGGGCCGAAGGGCTGGCGCTGAGCTGGGTCGGCACCGGCCGCTTCATCTTCAGCCTCAATTATACCGACGCCGATTTCGCCGAAGTCGCCGGCCGCATCGTTGCCGCGGCCGAGAAGATGAAGCGGGACGGCTGGTGGTGGCACAATCCTTTGCTCACCAACAAGAAGATCCGCCGCCAGATCCTGAAAGAGATGCTCGCCAGCAAGTTCAAGCATTGAACTTGCTGATACCTTCTGTTTGCTTCGATTCATCGTGGTGCTAGCCAGGCTTGTTCGTCATTCCGGGGCGATGCGCAGCATCGAACCCGGAATCTCGAGATTCCGGATCTGGTCCTTCGGACCATCCCGGAATGACGACATTTTCATTCAAAGCGGGTCGGCGCCTTAAACGCCGGTTCCAACTTCGCAATGACGCAAGTATCGTTACTATCCTGACTGCTTGATCGACCTGCGAGTAGGGTGGGCAAAGCGAAGCGTGCCCACGCAGTTGCAATGGTGGACACGGCGCAGATGCGCCTTTGCCTACCCTACGATGCTTGGCTGCGGTCCGTTTCAATTCACGCCCTGAAAAGCAGATGGCCGGGACAAGCCCGGCCATCGCAAAGCTCTGAGATATTCCGGGGTTCAACGCTCAGGCGTGCTGCTCTTCCAGCCCCTGGTGCTCGAGGATATCGAGACCCGGATCGATCAGTTCGCCACGCAGCAGCGCGAGCGGCGCCTTGTAATAGAGTTTGAAGTCGTTGAAGGGGTCGGTCAGGATCTTGGTCATCCAGACGAGGCCGGTCTCGATGTCGCGGATGAAGAACAGGTGCACGGTGCGGAACAAAAGCCCGCCGATGCCGACCACCAGCCAGATCTTGGCGACCTGACGGACGAAATCGGCCGGCGAGGTCCAGTGCGTGAACAGGCCGAACAGGGTCGGATCGATATAAAGCACCACCGGCGACAGCGCCCAGATCGTCATCAGCACGACCTTGCGACGAAGATTGTAGCCGACCTTGATGTCTTCCTTGTGCTCGTGGGTCACCTGGTTGATGTGGTCGTAACCGCGCGGCTCGAAGAAGAAATGCCCGGCCTGGCGCGAGGTCATCGAGACCAGCCAGCCGATCAACGCCGACATCATGGGATCGAAATACATCATGACATAGCCGACCATGAAGCTGATGGCGCTGACAAAATGGAGGCTCTGGTTGATGCGGCTGTGGTGATAGTAGCGGTGGTCATCCCAGCGCTGGATGCGCAACTGCTCCAGGAAGTTCTTGATCATGGCGATCCCCAACAGATGAGTCGACGTTAGATTTACCTGAGTTCAATGTCCGGTATATGACATCATCATAATGTCATATACCTCTTTACCAGCCGGCCATCGCACGCACGCTTCTTGTTTTGAGGCGTTTTCTTCACGCGAAGCACCACTTCGCTCGAAAACGCGACGGAAGCGATCAGGCGGCGGCGGCGACTTCGATTTTACGGAAACGGACCAGCGAGAAATGGCCGAGCGGCGGAATCAGCCGGCGCTCCACCAGTTCCATGCTCTTGGCGCCCGAAAGCCAGCTGGTGTAGCGCGACCAGGCGAATTCGGCGGTACGGAAGCCGAGCCGGCGCACCACCGGCTGCAGCTTCTGTTCGATGAAGCGGCGCATGCCGGCATCGGCGCTGACGCGGGTCAGGATGATCAGTTCGCCGCCCGGCCGCAGCACGCGGGCAAATTCGTCCAAAGCGGCCTCCGGATTCGGCACGGCAGTGACGACATATTGCGCCATCACCACGTCGAAGGAATTGTCGGGGAATTCGAGCTTCTCGGCATCCATCACCGCGAGCCCCTCGATGTTCTTCAGATCGCCCTCGGTGACGCGGCGTTTCGCCTTTTTCAGCATCTCCTCGGAAATATCGGTGCCGAAGATGCGGACGTTCGGCGAGTAGAGCGGCAGGGAAATGCCGGTGCCGACGCCGACTTCAAGAACGCGGCCACCGAGTTTGTTGGTCGCCTGGATCGCGGCATCGCGGCCCTTGCTGAACACGCCGCCGAACACGAGGTCGTAAACTGGAGCCCAGCGGTCATAGGCCTGCTCGACCATCTCGCGGTTGATGTCCAGCGGCCGAGTGTCTTCGAGTTTGATGATTTCCGCCATGTCCCTTACTCGCTGTCTTGATGGTTGAAATGGTTTGGATCAGCTATGCGCCGCTGTCCTGCGCGTCACATTGCGCGCCGGCTGTAGCGAACGGCTTGGATGCAACGCCGTTAAATTACCGATGAACTGCCTTGCACTGTTTTCCCAGGAACGCTCCAGTGCGAAACTGCGGCAGGTCTCGCGCGACATCTGCAACGCACGCAGGCAGGCATTTTGCAGGTTGGTGTCGAGCGCCCCGATCGGATGATCGGCGATCACGTCGAGCGGTCCGGTGACCGGGAATGCCGCAACCGGGGTGCCGCACGCCAGGGCCTCGAGTTGAACCACGCCAAATGTATCGGTGAGGCTCGGAAACACGAAGACATCGGCGGCGGCCAGATGCGATGCCAAATCGCTACCTTTCTTCTCGCCCAGGAACTTCACGTCGGGATAGCGGCGCTCCAGCTCGGTGCGCTGCGGCCCGTCGCCGATAACGACTTTGGAGCCCGGCAGGTCCAGCGACAGGAAGGCGTCGATATTCTTTTCGACCGCAACCCGGCCCATGGTCATGAAAATCGGCCTCGGGAAGTCGAGCTGGACCGGCTCGTCCGGCCGGAACAGTTCGGTATCGACGCCGCGGGTCCAGAAACCGAGCCTCTTGAAGCCGCGCGCGCTGAGCTCCCGCTTCAATGAGGCGGTCGCGACCATCGTCATCGCTCCCGCATTGTGGAATCGCCGCAGCACCGCGTAGCTGATGGCGACCGGCAGCAGCGTCCGCACCTGGATATATTCCGGAAACCGCGTCGTGTAGGAGGTGGTGAAGGCAAGCTTCCGGCGCAGGCAATAGGCCCGCGCCGCCCAGCCGATCGGCCCTTCGGTCGCGATATGGATGGCGTCCGGCGCCGCCGCCTCGATCCTCCTTGCGATCTCGCGGCGGTTCGGCCAGGCCACCCGCAGGCCGGGATAGGTCGGGACGTCAAAGGACGGAAAGCCCTCCGGCGTCAGAAACTCGATTTCCGCCCCCAGTGCCGATGCGCTGTGCGCCAGCGAGGTCAACGTGCGGACCACGCCGTTCACCTGCGGATGCCAAGCGTCAGTCGCAATTAAGATCCGCATCGCGGTCCCAGAGATTCCCGATTCATTAACCCGCACGTTTAACCAAGGATATTTCAGCCGTATGACGTCATCGAAATGTTAGACAGTTTTTTCATTTCCGGTTCCGCTTCCTCATGAAACTGTCATGAAACGAATCTTACGACGATGAAACCGTTTTGCGCCTCTCGTGCAAAGGTCCGGAAACGGCTGTCCGGTACGCTCCTCCCAACAGCACGCCAAAAGATGCGTGCAACCGGACAGGGGCGTATCGATGTTCAAGCTGACTGGATTGAAGCCTATCTCCCGCCATGCCGCGTTCGGCCTGTTCGCGCTTGGCGCCGTCGCGCTTGCTGCGCCGGCCAATGCCACGCCATTCCCGCCATTTCCCTTTGCCGCGCCCGCGGCTGCGCCAGCGCCGCCGGCCCAGGCCGCGCCGCAGCCAAACGACAGCGCGAGATTCGAACTGCCGGCCCGGTTCAGACGTCAGATCGTCAGCTATCCGAGCCGCGAGGCGCCCGGCACCATCATCATCGATACGCCGCACACCTATCTCTATTACGTGCTCGGCGGCGGACAGGCGATCCGCTACGGCATCGGCGTCGGTCGCGAGGGCTTCACCTGGTCCGGCGTGCAGTCGGTGACCCGGAAAGCCGAGTGGCCGGACTGGACCCCGCCGGCCGAGATGATCGCGCGCCAGCCCTATCTGCCGCGTTACATGGCCGGCGGTCCGGGCAATCCGCTCGGCGCGCGGGCGATCTATCTCGGCGATACGGTGTATCGCATCCACGGCACCAACGCGCCGGAGACAATCGGCACCCGCGTCTCGTCCGGCTGCATCCGTCTCACCAATCAGGATGTCACCGATCTCTATTCACGCGTCAGCGTCGGCACCAAGGTGATCGTGCTGCCGATGTCCATAGCGTTTTCGCGCGAAGTGGAGACCGGTTCGCATCAAGAAAACGCGTCAAAAAGAGAGCCGAAAGCCCGGTTCTGATTCAATCAGAACCGATCAGGCTTAGGCAGGCGGCCAAGGGCGGCGGCAAGCGCAGCTGACAAGCCGACGAATGCACGTCAGGAGTTTGTAAATAAATGGCGCGCTTTCGCGCCATTTTCGTTGCCGGCGGGCGACAAGAGAGCGGGAATGTGGCGAGCCGGTGTTGCTACCGTGCATCCACGGCCCAATCCGGCTTACGCTCTGGCGCCTGCGGAATCCCCCCTGTAGAATCGCTGCTCCAATCGAACCCGGGGGAATAATGCGCCTGCCGTTACGCCTGAAGACCATCCTGATTGCCCTCGCGGTGGTCGCGATCTCCTTTTATGCCAGTCTGAAAGTGATGGACTGGTTGTCGCCGAGCGTAGCCGTGCAGGGTCTTGTGCTGAAACAACTGCCGCCGCTGCCGCCGGTGGCCAGGAGCTCGATCATCCTGGCGCCGGTCTCGATCTCGCTCGGCGCCATCCGCGACGCCGCCGACCGCGCGGTGCCGCGTACCTTCCAGGGCAAGGCCAACAATCCGGTGTCGCAGATCCTGCAGAACGCCGATATCGGCTGGACCGCCTCGCGCGGGCCGATCACGGCGACCGGCGCCCAGGATGTGCTGTCGCTGGAGACCGGACTGACCGGCACCATCAATGCAACCGGCTCGCTGTCGTCGAAAGCAACCGGTGCCGTCAATGCGCTGGGCAGCCTGCTCGGCGACAAGGTCGCCAAGCAGATCAGCGGCGTCAGCATCAAGGCGCTGAACGCCAATGCCGAGATCAAGGGCGGCGTCACCATCACCTCGCGGCCGAAGCTGGCCGCCGCCTGGCATTTCGAGCCGAATTTCGGCGCCCAGGTCAATCTCGGCGACACCACGCTGTCGGTGGCCGGCGCCCGCGTCAACGTGCCGGCCGAGGTCAAGCCGGTGATCGACAAGACCGTCAGCGACCAGCTCGAGATGGTGGCGGACCGGATCCGCAAGGACGAGACGCTCAGGCAGGCCGCCAAGGTGCAATGGGCGAAAATGTGCCGCTCGATTCCGCTGCAGACCGCCGGCACTTCGCCCGCGCTGCCGCCGCTCTGGCTCGAGCTGAAGCCGACCAAGGCGATCGCGGTGCAGCCGAGCGTCGATGCCGCGGCGGTGACGGCGACGATGGGCATCGAAGCCGAAACCCGCATCACTTCCGAGCAGACCAAGCCGGACTGCCCGTTCCCCGACAAGATCTCGATCATTCCGCCGACGCAAACCGGCGTCGCCATCGACATGCCGATCGACATGGCCTTCACCGACGTCAGCAAGATCGTGGATGCGGAGTTCGCCGGCAAGACCTTCCCGGAAGACGGCTCCGGCCCGGTCGAGGTCACCGTCAAGCACGCCAGTGTCGCGGCCTCCGGCGAGCGGCTTTTGATTTCGCTCCTGGTCCATGCCAAGGAGAAGAAAAGCTGGTTCGGCTTCGGCGCCGACGCCACCGTGAATATCTGGGGCCGGCCCGTGCTGGACCCGACGCAGCAGACGCTGCGGCTGACCGATGTTCAGCTCGCGGTGGAATCCGAGGCGGCGTTCGGCCTGCTCGGCGCTGCGGCGCGCGGCGTGATGCCGCGCCTGCAGCAGGTGCTGGCCGACAAGGCCGTGGTTGATCTGAAGCCCTTCGCCGTCAACGCCCAGCAGAAGGTCAACGCCGCGCTGGCGGAGTTTCAGAGCGACGACAACGGCACCAAGATCACCGCCAATGTCACCCGAGCGCAGCTGTCCTACATCGCCTTCGATTCCAAGACGCTGCGCCTGATCGTGGAAGCCAACGGCTCGGTCAACGTCGCGGTCACGGCGCTGCACAGCCTGTGATGCGACTTCGTGTTTGACGCATCTCTCCCCTCTTAGAGGGTTGGGGTGGGGGGTCAGCCGCAAACGCCGATGTTTGTGGAGACAAGATCCCTCCCGGTTCGCGCCTACAGCGCGAACCGACCTCCCTTTTTCAAGGGGAGGTGATGGCGCCTGCAAGCATCATCCGGATTGGGGCCACCACGGCAAAGCAGAATTCAATTGAACGTCATGCCGCCGTTGAGAGGAATGGTCTGGCCGGTCATGTAGTCATTGCCGAGCACCATCAGCACCGCCTCCGCGACCTCTTCCGGCAGACCGAGACGGCCGAGCGGGACGTTGCGGACGAGTTCGGGCCGGCCGCGCATCATGTCGGTCTCGATCAGCGTCGGGGCCACCGAATTGACGGTGATGCCTTCCTTGACCAGCCGTGCGGCATAGCCGCGGGTCAGCGCCTCCATGCCGGCCTTCGAGGCATTGTAATGCGGCCCGATCACGCCGGCCGCGCGCGCCGCACCCGAGGAGATGTTGACGATACGGCCCCATTTCTTGGCGCGCATCGACGGCACCACCGCCTGCATGCACAGAAACGCCGACTTCAGGTTGACGGCCAGCGTCTGGTCGAACTCGGCCTCGGTGAGTTCATCGATGCCGCGCACGATCGCGATCCCGGCATTGTTGATCAGGATATCGACCGGACCGAGCGCAGCCGTGATCTGCCTGGCCATGTCCGTCACCGCCGTACCTTGCGAGACGTCGGCAGCAATGGCGACGGCGCGGCCGCCCTTCTTCTTGATCTTCGCGACCACGGCCTCCGCGTCGGCGGCACGCTCGCGGTAATTGACCGCGACGGATGCGCCCGCCTCGGCCAGCGCCACGGCAATGGCCGCTCCGATGCCGCGCGAGCCGCCGGTCACCAGCGCGACATGGCCTTTCAAGTCCGGGTTGATGGTCATGATCCGATCCTCCTGGTCAGCCCAGCGCATTATATGCGTCAGGATACAACGCAGCGGCACGCTCAACATGGTGCACGCTGTGCCCGTCAACGCCATCCGGCGAATAAGTGCTCCGCGCCGGATGGCGGCCTTGAAGCTATGTTAGCGAGATCGATCTCTGCTAAACAAGGGAACAGGACGCGGCAATCGGCCGGTCACGATGAAGTTATTCATTCGACCCGGCGTCCGCCTCAAGGGAGTTGAACCATGGATTATGTGAAATTCGGCAAGACCGGTCTCGGCGTGTCGCGGCTGTGCATCGGCTGCATGACCTATGGCGTTCCCGGCCGCGGCACCCATCCGTGGACGCTGGATGAGGAAAAGAGCCGGCCGCTGATCAAGCAGGCGCTCGACCTCGGCATCAATTTCTTCGACACCGCCAATGTCTATTCGGACGGCACCTCGGAAGAGATCGTCGGCCGCGCGCTGAAGGACTTCGTGCGCCGCGAGGACGTCGTGCTCGCGACCAAGGTCAACAGCCGGATGCGGCCGGGACCGAACGGCGCCGGACTGTCGCGCAAGGCGATCCTGGGCGAGATCGACAACAGCCTGCGCCGGCTCGGCACCGATTTTGTCGACCTCTACCAGATCCATCGCGCCGATCCGACGGTGCCGATCGAGGAAACCATGGAAGCGCTGCACGACGTGGTCAAGGCCGGCAAGGCCCGCTACATCGGCGCCTCGAACATGCGCGCCTGGCAGTTCGCCCAAGCCGTCTATACCAGCCGCCTCCATGGCTGGACCGAATTCGTCAGCATGCAGGATCACCTCAATCTGCTGGCGCGCGAGGAAGAGCGTGAGATGCTGCCGTTCTGCATCGACCAGGGCATCGCGGTGATACCGTGGAGCCCGATGGCGCGCGGCCACCTGACCCGGGCCTGGAACGAGGTCACGTCACGGCAGCAGACCGACGAATACGGCAAGACGCTCTACACGCAATTTCCCGATTCCGACCGCGCCATCGTCGATCAGGTCGGCGCGATCGCGGCCGCGCGCGGCGTGCCGCGGGCGCAGGTGGCGCTGGCATGGGTGCTGCAGAAGAAGGGCGTGACCGCGCCGATCATCGGCGCCTCGAAGCCTGAACATCTGAAGGACGCGGTCGCCGCGCTGTCGCTCAAGCTCACCGCGGAAGAGATCGGCTCGCTCGAGAAGCCCTATTTGCCGCGCAACGCCACCGGGCTGTGAAGGGACGTGGCGTAGCCGAAGCTAAGCTAGAGCGAGACGTTGAATCGGTCCAGCTCGGGATTTTCTTTCGCCTCTCCCATAGGGAGAGGCCGGATTGCATCGAAAGATGCGATCCGGGTGAGGGGTACGGTCTCTCGATGGACCGCACGCCCTCACCCCAACCCTCTCCCCACCGGAGAGGGAGCCGACTTCCGCTGACGATCTAACTCAACCCAATCTCATCACGGCTCAGACTAGCTCGCGCAGCCAGCGGCTGAACACGCGATCGGCCAGCGCGGCGCGGCCGGGCGCGAGTCTTGCGGTCTCCGCGCGCAAGCCGGACACCGGGATTTTTGCCGCACCCAACTCGGCGGCATGGCCGACATACCATCGCTCGAGCCGATGCGGATCGGCTTCAAGATGGAATTGCAGCGCCAGCGCGCTGCGGCCATGGGCAAATGCCTGGTTCGGATAGTGCTGGTTTGAAGCCAGCCGTTCCGCGCGATCCGGCAGATCGAAGGTGTCGCCGTGCCAGTGCAGCACCGCCGCGCCATCCTCCTGAAGCGGGCTCAGGCAGGAAGCCGCGCCCTCCGTCGTCAATTCGACCCGGCCCCAGCCGATCTCCTTGACCGGCCCCGGATAAACGCGGGCTCCCAGCGCCTTCGCCATCAATTGTGCACCAAGGCAGATTCCGAGCACCGGCAAATTGCGCGACAGCCGGTGCTCGATCAGCGCGATCTCGGCGGCGAGAAACGGGTAGCTGTCGGTCTCATAGACGCCGATCGGACCACCCAGCACGACCAGCAGTTCGGCATCGCACAGCGAAGCGTCGCGAAGATCGTCCGTGGACGCTTCGCGATAGACGACATCCCAGCCTTCGCGCTCGAGCACCGGCGCCAGCAGCCCGAGATCCTCGAACGCGACATGGCGAAGCGCGATGGCTGAACGTCGGTGCTGGGTCATGCGGGCTCGCTCGGCGATGGACAAGAGATCACTGAGACCGCTGTTGTAGCGCGTGTCGATCCGCGGTCAACGTCCCCTCAACGAAGTCTTGCCGAATAAACTTGCCAAATAAAAAACAGCACGATCGGTCCGCGCCGATCGTGCCGTCGTCATTGCGATGCTAGACGCTCAAATTCATCCACACTGCCTTCGGCTCGGTGAAATTCTCGATCGCCGCGGTGCCGTGTTCGCGGCCGAAGCCGGAATCGCGCTCGCCGCCCCATGGCAACCGCACATCGGTATAGCCGTAGGTATTGATCCAGACCGTGCCGGCCCGCGCCTTCCTGGCAAAACGCTGCACGCGTCCGATGTCGCGGCTCCAGACGCCGGCGGCGAGGCTGTAGGCGGTGCCATTGGCGATCCTGATCGCATCGGCCTCGTCGCGGAATTTGATGACGCTGACGACGGGGCCGAAGATCTCCTCCTGCGAGATCCGCATCTCGTGCTCGACATTGGCGAACACCGCCGGGCTGATGAAATAGCCACGGTCGCCGACGCGGCGGCCGCCAGTGGTCAGCACCGCGCCTTCCTTCTCGCCGATCTCGACATAATCGAGGATGGTCTTCATCTGCTTTTCGGAGATCACCGGGCCGAGCACGGTAGAGCGATCGGCCGGATCGCCCATGCGCAGCGCCTTCGCCCGCATTGTCAGCCGCTCGACCACCTCGTCATAGACCTTCTCATGCGCCAGCACCCGCGAGCCGGCCGAGCAGACCTGGCCGGCATTGAAGAAGATTCCGGACGCCGCCGCTTTCGTCGCCGCTTCCACGTCTCCGTCGTCGAAGATGACATTGGCGGATTTGCCGCCAAGCTCGAGCGACACCCGTTTGAAGTTGCCGGCAGCGCCGCGCAGGATGCCGCGGCCGACGCCCGGCGAGCCCGTGAACGTCACCTTGTCGACATCGGGATGATTGACCAGCGCATCGCCGACCACGCGGCCGGGCCCGGTGACGATGTTGAGCACGCCTGGCGGCAGCCCTGCTTCCAGCGCAAGCTCGCCGATCCGCAGCGCCGACAGCGAGGTCAGCTCGGCCGGCTTCATCACGATGGTGCAGCCGCAGGCCAGCGCCGGCGCCAGCTTCCACATGCCGATCATCAGCGGGAAATTCCACGGCACGATCGCCGCAACCACGCCGACCGGCTCGCGCACGGTATAGGTGAAGGCGTCGCTCCTGGTGGCGACGGTCTCGCCGCTGATCTTGTCGGCCCAGCCGGCATAGTAGGTCAGCGTGTCGATCGCGGCCGGCAGGTCCTGGCGCAGCACGCCCGAGATCGGTTTTCCGGCATCGAGGCTTTCCAGCGCCGCGATCTCGTCGGCGTGCTGTTTCATCAGTTCGACCAGCTTGAACAGGATGTGACCGCGCTCTGCGGGGCGCATCGTGCTCCACGGGCCTTCGAAGGCGCGGCGGGCGGCGGCGACGGCGCGGTCGACATCGGCCTCGTTGCCTTCGGCGATGGTCGCGATCACCTGCCCGGTGGCGGGATTGAGGGACTGGAAGGTGCGGCCGCCGAGCGACGGCACGCGCTGGCCATCGATCAAAAGCAGCTTCGGCCGGGAGGCAGCGATCGGCGTTGCTTCGTGGCCATAGTCATATGCAATAGACATCATATTTCCTCCGTTGCTTATCCCTCAAGATAGGAGGAGATTTTCCCGATATGAATATGATATCACGTGCCTATGAAGCGAACCTAAGATGAAGAAGATTTCATATGTTAGGCGCTTCGAGCGAAGCGGATGAAGAAACCGCGTCAGAACAAAAATCAGCGCCCGGTTCCCACCGGAACCGGAAAGGCTCGGGTGAGGAAAAATGGACATCGAGATCGAGACCGTCTGGCGATTTCGCAAGGAGGGCAGCCCCCAGACCATCGTAGTGATGCTGGGGGTGCTCAACGAAATCCGCAAAACCGGAAAGCTCACCAGCGCCGCCAGCCACGCCCAGCTTTCCTACCGGCATGTCTGGAACCTGGTCGAGCAATGGTCCGAATTCTTCGGCGTGCCGCTGGTCGAAACCCAGCGCGGCAAGGGCACGGCGCTGACTGAATTCGGCGAAAAGCTGGTATGGGCGGGAGAACGCACGCAGGCACGGCTCGGCCCGCAGCTGGAAAATCTCGCCCAGGAACTGGCAACCGAGATCAAGCCGTTCCTTCGCCTCGGGCCGGCCGTGATCCGCGTGCATGCCAGCCACGGCTTCGCCGTGCCCAAGCTGCGCGAATTGCTGGACCAGATGCCGGGCATCGCCGTCGACCTGCGCTATGTCAGCAACCAGAATTCGCTGGTCGCGCTCGCGCAAGGCGCCTGCGATCTTTCCGGCGTGCATTTGCCGCGCGGCGAGCTGCGCAAGCAGAATGTCGAGGCCTGCAGGAAATGGCTCGACCGCGACTACCGCGTGATCAGCTTCGTGACCCGCGAGATGGGATTGATCGTCAAGCGCGGCAATCCGCTTGCCATTGATTCGATCAGGGACATCGCCGACCGCAAGGCGCGCTTCGTCAACCGCGACCATGATTCCGGTACGCGGCTGTTGTTCGACCAGTTGCTGAGACTGAACAAGATCGACGAAACCAAAATCAACGGACTGGAGCAGATCGAATTCACCCATGCGGCGGTCGCCGCCTATGTCGCCAGCGACATGGCCGATGTCAGCTTCGGCGTCGAGGCGGCGGCACGGCAGTTCGGTCTGGATTTCATCCGTCTGCTCACCGAGGACTATTTCTTCGTCTGCCGCCGCTCGTTCCTCGAGACCGAGCCGATGCAGCGCCTGCTCGAGGTGATGAAGGGCAGGGAATTCCAGCAGGCGGTCACCGCCCTGCCCGGCTATCGCACGGCCAACACCGGCTCGGTCTCGACGGTCAAGGAATTTCTCGAAAGCGTCGATGTCATGGCCGCCACGACGAAGAAAAAGAAGCAATAGGCGGGGCAAAGGCGCGTCAGCGCCGTGGCCACCTTCCAGCGTATCGGCTTCCAACGTATCGGCCGTGAGGCTTGAGCGCGCTGCGCTTTGCCCACCTTGCGGACTTTGCGCACCTTGCCGAACACGGCTAGAACAGATCCCCCTAAAAACAAATATCCAGAGGAAACCCAAGGGAGATCCATATCATGAAGTTATTTGTAGCCATGTTGGCGGCCGGGCTCGCTCTCGCCGCGTCAGGCGGCGCGGCGAACGCCCAGATTTCCGACGACGTGGTCAAGCTCGGCGTGCTCACCGACATGTCCAGCCTCTATGCCGATGCGACGGGCAAGGGTTCGGTCGCGGCGGTCGAGATGGCGGTGGCCGACTACGGCGGCAAGGTCGCCGGCAAGCCGATCGTCGTGATCTCGGCCGACCATCAGAACAAGCCCGACGTCGGCGTCGCCATCGCCCGCAACTGGTATGACAACGAAAAGGTAGATGCGATCATGGACGTCCCGACGTCCTCGGTCGCACTTCCGGTCTCGGCGCTGACGCGGGAGAAGAACAAGATCAACATCAATTCCGGCGGCGGCAGCTCCGACCTCACCGGGCCGCAATGCTCGCCCAACACCGTGCACTGGACCTACGACACCTATGCGCTGTCCAACGTCGCCGGCAAGGCGATGGTCAAGCGCGGCGAGGACACCTGGTTCTTCGTCACCGCCGACTATGCCTTCGGCCAGGCGCTGGAGCGCGACGCCGCCAACGTGGTGAAGGAAAACGGCGGCAAGGTGCTGGGCGATGTCCGCCATCCCCTGAACACGTCGGACTTCTCCTCCTATCTGCTGCAGGCCCAGGCCTCGAAGGCCAAGGTCGTGGCGCTGGCCAATGCCGGCGGCGACACCACCAATGCGCTGAAGCAGGCCTCGGAGTTCGGCCTCACCCAGGGCGGCCAGAAGATGATCGCGCTGCTGCAGGAGATCACCGACACCCATTCGCTCGGCATCAAGGCGACCCAGGGATTGATCGTGACCGATGCGTTCTATTGGGACATGGACGATCAGACCCGCGCCTTCTCCAAGCGCTTCTATGACAAGGTCGGGCACATGCCGACCATGATCCAGGCCGGACTTTATTCGGCGACGATGCATTACCTGAAGGCGATCGAGGCCATCAAGACCGACGACGCGCCGAAGGTGATGGCGCAGATGCGGGCGATGCCGATCCACGACTTCTTCGCCCATGACGGCAAGATCCGCATCGACGGACGCATGGTCCATGAGATGCATCTGTTCGAGGTGAAGAAGCCGGAAGAATCCAAGGGCGAGTGGGATCTCTACAAGCTGATCGCCACCGTCCCCGGCGACGAAGCCTTCCGTCCGCTCGACAAGGGCGGCTGCCCGCTGGTCAAGTCGAACTAAAGCATTTTCGAGCGAAGTGGATACCGGCTCGCATTAAGAAAATGCGTCAAAACAGGAACCAGAGCCCGGCCCTGATTCCGTCAGGACCGGGTAGTCATTGCACAAGCCAAAGGCCTTGCTTGACCACACCATCATTCCCTCTCCGCGCTTTACGGGAGAGGGAATGACCGACATCTGAACAAACTCAATCGCCCTCGAACTTGAAAGAGACGTTCAGTTTGGCGCGATAGGCTTCGATCTTTCCCTTGGCATCCAGTTGCAGATCGAGTTCGACCACCTCCGCGACGCGAAGGTCGCGGAGCGTTTTCGAGGCTCTCTCGACCGCGGTAGCGGCCGCTTTTTCCCAGGATTCGTTGCTGGTACCGATCAGTTCGATGACCTTGTAGACGCTCTCCGTCATGTCAGCCTCCGTTCGGTGTGGAACAGGGCGCAGGGTCGCCCTGCAGGACGAGGCTAACATCGGGATATCGACGCCGAAAGGATGCGGCGCACCAAAACTGTCCGAACGACAAACGTCAACATCGCGCACGAAAAACCGGGCGGCACTGCTGCCGTCCGGTTTTTTTACTTATTCCTAATGAGCAGAGACAGACTACTCGTTGGTCGAGAATTTGAACTCCGGCATCGCCTTCAGCTCATCCTTGCTGGCATTGAAGACGGCATGATCGGGATACCACGGATTGGACTTTGACGCGGTCGAGCCGCTGGTGGTCGCCGCCCCCGTAGTCGTGGTCGAGCTGCTGCCGCTGGTGTTCTGCGCCGTGCCGGTCGAAGGAACCGGTTCATTGACGAACTTGATCTTCTCGAAGGGGATCGCGACCAGGCGCGAGCCCATGCCAAGGAAGCCGCCGACGCTGATGACAGCCGCTTTGACGTTGCCGCTCTTGTCCATCAGGAGATCATCGATCGAGCCGATATCCTGGTTCTGGTCATTGTAGACCTTCAGGCCATCCATCTTCGAGGTTCGCCAGGTGCCCTGGAATGAAGACTCTGTCGCCGCCGCAGTCGTATTCGCGCGATCAGTCGTTGTCGTCGGCGTCTGGGCAAACGCAACACCGGCCAGCATCGTGGTCGCGGCAAGACCCGCCGCAAAGGACTTCGCAAACATGTTGTCTCTCCTTGGTAATAAATTGGTGAGAGGAAAACACGTCACGCCGTTCGCCGTTCCCGCTGTGCCATACGATTTCAGCAATCTCCGCCTCGCGAGCGATCATTCCGGCGAGCGCCCGCCTGCGACACATCATCGCCGCGCCGGATCAAATTGCTTTTTCGGAAATTCAGAAGCCGGTCCAGTAAGGCGGAACGCCGTAATAGCGATGCAGTTCGGCTTCCTGCGAGCGATCGCCCCAGTCGAAATCCTTATCGGCACGAAATGACGGCGCGTGTTTGAGCTCGCCTTCGTCGATGTCGAGTTCATAAGCTTCAAAGCGCGGGTTATAGGCAAGGCGCGCCCACGGCAGCGGAAGCAGATTGGCTCCCGTGCCGAGGAAACCGCCGAAACTGAGGACCGCGTAGGACACCCTGCCGCTGATCTTGTCGATCATCAGTCGTTCGATATGGCCGATCATTTCACCGTTGGGCCGCCGCACTGCGGTGCCTTCGACCCGATCACTTGCAATCAACGGGTGAGGCTTGGTCATGATGTCGTTCATCATCACCATCCATACAAATCGACGATTGAAGCAACCAACGCTTCAGCAGGAATCGGGTTCCGGCGAAAGAAGACATTGGCGTGAAACGGGGATGATCACCCTTCCCTTCCGGGAAGGATGATCGCGCCTTGAGCGGCGGTTGTGCGTCGGCCGGGAAAATCAGGTCCGGTAATTGATCAGCAGCGACGATGCGGACGAACTGGCGTCACTGATCGAAGTGGCGCTGCCACTGGCATTATAGGCCGTCGTCGACGAGGTCGAGCTTTGCAGCGATTGCAGGAATTGCTGCAGGATCTGCTCGGCGGAGCTGGTGGTGGAAGTGTCGGTGGTGCCGTTCGACGTCGACGCATCGCTGGCGGATGACGCGCCGCCGTGTCCGCCGCGATGGCCGTGATGGACGCCGCCCGAGCCTGCGGCGCCCGATGCGCCGGCGCCGCTGCTCACCGCGATGCCCTGGACACCGGTGGCCGCGCCTGAATTGCCCGACCCGCCCGCGAACGCATTCTGGAACACGCCTTGCAGCTCGGTCGCCTGTTGCTGGGTCAGCTTGCCGCTCGACACCTCATTGGCAATCAGGCTGTCGATCTTGGATTGGAGGTCGCCGGCGGAGCTGTCGCCGGTGGAGGAAGTGCTGCCGGCCGCCGCCGAGCCGGTCGCGCTGCTGCTGCCCTGCAACGAAGAGTCGATGTCGTTCAGCGCTGACGACAGAGCACTCTCGTCGGAGGAGCTGATGGCGCCGGAACTGACTTCCGACTGCAGCTCGGCCTGCAATTGCTGGAGAGGGGTCAGATAAGTGCTATTGGATGTCGCGGATATCGAGCTCATGGCTGCTCCTTAGGGCCGCTCTAATGTTTCTAAAGCCACACAATGTTAAGGTTAATTATCTTAACGGGACCTTTTTGTTGCTCTAGGAGCATGTTGCCCAGCGTTGCACGGGCAGCATCAGAAACATCAGGAAACAAAATTCTCCGTGAGTTCTCCCGAATCGCAGTCAAAGGTTTTTCCCATGGCCACGCCGACACCGAACATCCTTGTCGTGGAAGACGATCGCGAGACGCGATCGCTGATCGCAAAATACCTGCGCGACCATAGTTGCAATGTCGCGACCGCAACCGATGGCCGGGAAATGACCCGGGCGCTGGCCGATCATCGGGTCGATCTTCTCATTCTCGACGTCATGCTGCCGGGTGAAGACGGCCTCAGCCTGTGCCGCAAGGTGCGGGCGGAATCGCAGGTGCCGATCATCATGCTCACCGCCCGCGGCGAGGATGTCGACCGCATTCTCGGCCTGGAGATGGGGGCGGACGACTATCTTGCGAAACCCTTCAATCCGCGCGAACTGCTGGCGCGGATCAATGCGGTGCTGCGCCGCCAGGCCGCGGCGCAGACCGCGAGCGCCACCAACGGCGCGACCGCCCTCACCTTCCTGGGATGGCGGATCGATTTCAGATTGCGGGAGCTGCGCAACCCGGAAGGCGCGCGGGTGGCGATGACCAGCGCCGAATTCGATCTGCTGCGAACCTTCTGCGAGCGGCCGGGCCGCGTGCTGTCGCGCGACAGCCTGCTCGACCTCACCCAGGGACGCAACGCCGGCTCGTTCGAGCGCAGCATCGACGTGCTGGTCAGCCGCATCCGCCGCAAGATCGAAAGCGATCCGCAGGAAGCCACCATGATCAAGACGGTACGGTCCGGCGGCTACATGTTCACGCCCAATGTCGAACCGGTTGCGCCGCCGGCGAGCAGCCAGCCATGAAACGGCTCGGTTTCCTCAATCTGAGAGGAATCAGCGGACAGATCACATGGTTGGTGGTGGCCTCGATCCTTGCGATCCATCTGATCATCACCACCATCTTCCTGATCCATCGGCCGGATCAGGTCGATCCGTCGGTCGATCGCGACCACAGCCAGCTTGCCGTCTCGGTGCAACTGCTCGGCGCCGCGCCTGCGAACGAGCGGCCGCAACTGATCGCCGATATCGCGCGCACGTTTCCGCAGCTCGACATCCACGATCTCGCCGCGTTGCCGACGGGCGCCGTCGAAAACCCGATCAACCCCGATCTGTGGATTCTGCGGCACCGCCTTGGCCACAGTTACAAGATTGTTTCGCTGGCCGGTGACGACGGCGCTCACAAGGTCGGCATCACCCTGCCGGACGGCTCGATGATCTCAGCCAGGCTGCTGCGTGACGAGCACCGTCCGTTCTGGAGTGGACCATGGATGAGCACCCTGCTGTTCGCCGTCATCATCCTCACCCTGCTCGGCCTGTGGGCGGCGCGCGCTTTGACCGCACCGCTGTCGGCCTTCGCGAAGGCCGCCGAGGATTTCAGCCTGGACGGCGCCGCGGCGCCGCTGCCCGAACGCGGACCGGAGGAGATCCGCTCGGTGGCAAGGGCGCTCAACCGGATGCGGCAGCGGATCACCGCCCTGATCGATGACCGCACCAAGATGCTGGCCGCCATCAGCCATGACTTGCGCACGCCGATTACGCGGATGCGGCTGCGCTCGGAATTCATCGAGGACGAAGGGAACCGCAGCCGCATGCTGCGCGATCTCGATCAGATGCGCTCGATGCTGGAATCGGTGCTTTCCTTCCTGCGCAACGACCGCAAGCTGGAATCGCTGACGCTGGTCGATGTCGCATCGACACTGCAGCTCATCGTCGACCAGTTCGCCGACATCGGCCACAAGGTCGCCTATGAAGGACCGGAGCATGCCATGGCGATGGCGCGGCCCGACGATCTGCATCGCTGCGTCACCAATCTGGTCGAGAACGCGGTCAAGTTCGGCGCGGAGACCAAGATCCGTCTGCTGATGTCGCCGAGCATGATGACGATCGAGGTCGAGGACGATGGTCCCGGCATTTCCGATGCCTGCAAGGAGGTGATGCTCGAACCGTTCGTGCGCGGCGACGACGCGCGGAATATGGACGAGAGCTCCGGCTTCGGCCTCGGCCTTTCCATCGCGCGCACCATCGCACTCGCGCATGGCGGCGACTTTTCCCTCAACGACCGGCAGCCTCACGGCCTGATCGTCCGCATCCAATTGCCGGTTCAGGAGCGGCGGGCCGCAGCCTGATCTTTCGCCCCGCCTGGATCACGATCCGATTGGACGCAATCGAATCATGATCTCGTTTGTTTGTTTAAGCATGACCTTTTCAGAAAACCGGTTTTCCACTTTTCTGGATCATGCTCCGAGTTTCGAAAACGACCGGCTCGCCGGCATTGGCGGAAATCGCGGGATCACGCGGGCATCGTTTGAATTCGCCGGGTCAAGTCACCCATCTGTCAAGTCATCCGTCCGTCATGGATGCGAATGACGAGCGTTCAAGCGGTGTTGTACGCATGGAATATATGCGCCGCATGGCCTCCGAACATCGTCCCGGATCTGCTATTCAATTCGCAAACACGGATCGCCTGAAGTTTCGGCACGTTTTTCGTGCAGATCATGGGCAGCAATTGTCCATGATCGAGCCACTGCCATCCGATCGAGCGTTTCATTCGATCAAGCGCTAGGCGCTCGAAATCGGCAATCCAAAAAATCGGGAAAGATATGGAAAAACAGAATGCCACCCCTGGCGGGATTGGCCTTGTCCTGTTTGCGTTGGCCATGGGCGGCTTTGCGATCGGCACCACCGAATTCGCAACCATGAGCCTGTTGCCCTATTTCGCGCCCGATCTGCGGATCGATGAGCCGACCGCCGGCAATGTCATCAGCATGTATGCGCTGGGCGTGGTGGTCGGCGCGCCGGTGCTCGCTGTGCTGACAGCGCGCCTGGCGCGCCGCAATACCCTGCTGCTGCTGATGGCGATGTTCGCCGCCGGCAACGGCTTGAGCGCATTCGCGCCGAGCTATCATTGGATGCTGCTGTTTCGTTTCCTGAGCGGCTTTCCCCATGGCGCCTATTTCGGCGCGGCCGCCATGGAAGCCGCCTCGCTGGTGCCGTTCCACAAGCGGACGCAGGCGGTCGGAAAGATGTTCCTTGGCCTCACGGTTGCGACCGTGATCGGTGTTCCGCTCGCGAACTGGCTCGGACAGGCGGTGGGCTGGCGCTGGAGCTTCGGCGTGGTCGCAGCGCTCGCCATCACCGCCTTTTCGCTGGTGGCGTGGTTCGCGCCCGTCGATCACCCGACCTCCAAGGCAAGCCCGCTGCGCGAGCTGGACGCGCTGAAGCGCGGCCAGGTCTGGCTCACGCTGGCGATCGGCGCCATCGGCTTCGGCGGCCTGTTTGCGGTCTACACCTATACGGCGACGACGTTGATGGAAGTAACGCATGTTTCGCCTGCCTTCGTGCCGCTGGTGCTGGCCGCGTTCGGGCTCGGCCTGACCATCGGCAATATCATCGTGCCGCGGATCGCCGATCGCGCCATCATGCCGACGGCGGGCGGGCTGTTGATCTGGAGTGCCGCGGCATTGGCGCTATTTCCCTGGGCTGCGCACAACATCTGGACCGTGACCATCGATGCATTTCTGATCGGCTGGAGCGGAGCGCTCGGCACCGTGCTGCAGACGCGGCTGATGGACATATCCGGCGAAGCCCAGGCGCTTCCGGCCGCGCTGAACCATTCGGCGTTCAACACCGCCAATGCGCTCGGCCCATGGCTCGGCGGCCTCGCCATCGCTGCCGGCTATGGCTGGACCTCGACGGGCTGGGTCGGCTGCGGCCTGGCGCTGGCGGGATTTGCCATCTGGCTGGTGGCAGTCGCCGTCGAGGACAGAAGCGACCGACGCGCGCCCCGATCTGCGGATGCGTGAAACTCTCTTTCTCATGCGATGCGAAGGGAAACAGCGGCGAAATCAAAATTGCCAAAGCGAGCGGCTTATTGCCCTGATCCGCCGACGCTACGCCTGCGAATCTGCGTCAAGGAAAGCCCGCACCATGGAGATCGTTGCGGCCGGATTTTCCTCCATGATCCAGTGTCCGGCGTCCGGAATGATGCCCTCGCGGACGTTGGTGGCGGCGAACCGCATGATCTTCGCCATGGTCGCGCCGAATGATTTCTCGCCGCCGATCGCCAGCACCGGCATCGACAGCTTGCCTTTGGCCAGGAATTGCCGGTTGTCGATCGCGTCCTGATCGAACGCGGCGAATTGCATGAAGCCGGAATGCATGGCGCCCGGCATCGCGTAGAGTTCCGAATAATGGACGCGGGCCGCCTCGTTGAATCGCGCAGGATTTGCAGAAAACTCGTTCCAGAAGCGATCGAGGTAGATGCGCTCCCGCCCCGCCACCAGCCTCTCCATGTCCGGCCCGCCGAAGCGGAAATGCCAGAGCAGCGGGTTTTTGAGGATATCTTCCCACGGTCCGACGCCCGGCAGCGGCGCATCGATGAGAACAAACCGCATGACCCGGGCTGGATACTGCGCGGCAAACGCGTAGCCGACCATGTTGCCGATATCATGCGTGACAAGATCCGCTCGCTCGATTTTCAACTCATCGAGGACGCCGGCAATGTCGCCGGCCTGCGTCTTCTTGTCGAAGCCTCCTTCCGGCTTTGAGGAGAGACCCATTCCGCGCAGATCAGGCACCACGACGGTATGGTCGCGTGCAAGGTCGACCGCCATGGGTGCCCACATGTCGCCGGTCTCGCCATAACCATGGAGCAGGACGACGGCGGGTCCGGCGCCACCAGAGCGCACATATAGCGAGGTGCCATTGGTCGCTATTTCTCCCGTACGGAATCCAGCCGGAAAGCGGAAGGCTTCCATGGTAACCTCCGGTACGTCGTTCCGTCTCGGCAGCCGCTCAACAAATCGCCGGCGTTTCAGCGACCCCTGAGCGAAATCTCACGTCTGAAATCTCACGTCTTATGGCACGAAGTCTTGTTGTGGTACGTCTTGTAGGCTGCGCCCACCCGTCACGGCACCGGGGAACGTCCGCTTTTCTCCCCTCGCATCCTGTCGGCGGCGTGCCGGTTTCCGAGCCTCGGACGTCCCGTCTGCATTCATGCTGCGAGCGGCTGATGATCCGCTGATCCATGCTGATCGAAAATGGCCATCGCCTCGAAAGTGTAGTCGCAGGCGCGGCAATGCCAGAGATAGGATGTGCGGTTTGAATCAGTTTCAACCCAGTCGGGGAAGGCGATCGGCTTACCGCACTGGGCGCAGGGGTTTCCGCGAGGCACACTGCCGAAGTCCGCTTGGGCCATGGCGCATCTCCCTTTTTGCACGTTTCTCTGGTTGCAGCTTCGCTACCGGTTGGACGGCGCTGTTGTCCAAACAACGGCGCCGTCATCATAGACTGCATTGCGTCATTAACGCGGCGATGACAATTGCCCGTCGCGCGCCGCGACAACGCATCGCAGCGGGCAAGACCAATCTTCCGGATTCGGCTTTGGACTTTAGTCCGCCTTCGGATCCACCGCGGGCTCTGCAGTATGGCGCGCATCCGCCTTGCGGATGAAGACGGTGGCGATATCGTCCGAATAGACCTTCTGCCAGCCGTCCAGATGGTCGAGCAGCCTGTTCGCCGGCTCCTCGGTGCGCAACAAGGTGGCGTCGATCTTGTACTTGTCGAGCAGTTCGAACAGCTTTTCCGGTCTCCCTAAAGACACGGCGGCGTCCTGGTCGAGGAAGAATTTTTCGCCGTAGAGTTCGGTCCGGCCGTCGATGAATGGTGCGATACCGTTGGCGATCAGATAGCCGCCGAAACCGTAAGCATTAAACACATGGCTCGGGTTGAACTTCTTCAGTTCAGCAACGGCTGCGGCGGGCGCGCCGTTGGGATGCGGCCGGAACGGATGCACCGCAGCATAGGCCACCGTTGCCATCGCCAGGAACACCGCGACGCTCGCGACCAGCAGGCCTCGCGCCGACGAGGCGGCCGGCGCAACAGCTTCATTGCCGCCGATCTGTCTGGCCAAAGGCGTGGCAAGGACGAGCGGCGCGATCAGCGCCAGGAAATCGGCTGCGCGCCACTGCGCCAGTGCCATGTGCAACAGGCCGAGCAGCAGCAGGATGCGCATCGGCGGCAAGGTCATGCCGCGCAGCAGCGTCAATCCGATGCCGGCCAGCAGGAAGATTTCCAGCGGGCCGATGTGGCCGAAATCCACCGGCCTCCATTCCATGATCAGCGGCAGCGCACGGCCCAGTTCGAGGATTTTCTTCGAAGCCAGCAGCGCATTCCAGCCATAGGGCGTGATGCAGGTCGCAGCCAGGGCGGCGAGACCAAAGACGGCCCAGCGCAGGATCAGCTGCTTCCGCGCCTTCGCCTCCGCCGTCAGCACGGCATCGAGCCCGACCGGCCCGATCAGCGCCAGGCCGAAGACGAAGCCGCCGTGCAAATTGGCCCACAGCGTCATCAGCGGCAACAGGGCGAACGACGGCGCTCCGCCTCGATCGGCAGCCACAATCAATCCGATCGCCCACATCAGCATGAACGGCATCACCAGCACATGCGGCCGCGCCAGCAGATGCGGCGCGATCAGCGCCAGTGCGCCTGCCACCAGCGCCATGGTCGTGCTGTCGGACAGGCGCTGGTTCAGGAAACGGGCCAGCAGCGCGAAAGTCGCGGCGATTGCAACAGTAGCCAGCACCACCGGTCCGGCCCAGCCCGCCAGCGAATAGGCCTTGGCGAACAGCACTTGCGCCAGCCATTGCGTCGAGATCCAGGGCTGTCCCCGCATGGTGAAGGAATAGACGTCGGTGTGCGGCACCGCGTGGTGATCGATGATCCACTGTCCGACCGTGACCTGCCACATCGTGTCGGGATCGATCAGCAGCCGGTTTCCGCCCACCAGAAACAACGCATAGACGCCGGCGCCGACCCATAGCGGCAGCAGCCCGCGGGTGAGGGTTGAATCCTCGGCAGTCTCGGCAATGGACAGGGTCATCGGCACGCCTGATTGTGCATGGTTCCGCTGGCAGCAAGCCGGCCCACGGAAGCACGTCAGGGCATAATTGTTGGTAAATCCGCCCCGCTGCGGGGCGGCGGACGTAAATTGGCCACATCCGTGACCGCTGTTGGCCCCATTAAGGTATGGGAAGGGTTACCCGCGCTTTGCGCTCATCCGAGGCATCGTCAATGAAACCTCTGCTCTGGCTGTTCTGCCTTGCCGCGATCGCGGCCCTGCCGCTGCCGGCATCGGCGCAGACCTCACATTCCAAATATGACGAGCTGATCGCCGCCTCCGCCCGCGAAAACCTGGTTCCGGAGGAACTGGTGCATCGGGTGATCGTGCGCGAGAGCAAGTACCAGCCGTCCCTGGTCGGCCGTGGCGGCGCCATCGGGCTGATGCAGATCAAGCTGGCGACCGCCCGCGGCCTCGGCTACACCGGCACCGCCGCGGGGCTGCGTGACCCCGAAACCAACCTCAAATACGGCATCAGATATCTCGCCGGCGCATACCGGGCCGCCAAGGGCAATCTCGATCGCGCCGTGCATTATTTCGCCGCCGGATATTATGAAGTCGCCAAGCACCAGCGGCTCGAACACCTGAAAGAGGTGAAAAACGCGGTAGCGAGCGTGCCGCCGCCGCCGCTATTGGCGAAAGCCGCTGCCGACAGCGAGCCGGCGCCATCCACCACCGAGCAGGCCGAGAACGACCAGGTTGCTGCACCGCAAGAAGGAGCCAACGACGCAAACGCGCGTTGACACAACCAGCCATGGGCCTACATTAGAGGCGTTCCGAGGGGAGCTCCGATGAGGAGCTGAGAGGCCGCATGCTCAAAGCCCATTTGAGGGCGCGAGACCGCGGTGACCCTTTGAACCTGATCCGGGTCATGCCGGCGAAGGGACAGGGATGCAGCAGAATTCCAGATCTTCGCGGAGCAATCGCTCCGTAGTGTCTTCGCGGAGCGGTCGCTCCGTATCCGTCATCGGCGCAGGCGTGGCCGGCGCCTGGCAGGCGCTGCTGTTCGCGCAGGCCGGACACACGGTCACGCTGCACGAGCGCAGTGACGCCACGATGACGGAATCCACAAGCCATTGGGCCGGCGGCATGCTCGCGCCCTATTGCGAGGCGGAAGTGTCCGAGCCCGTGATCGTGCGGCTCGGACTGCGCTCGCTCGATCTGTGGCGCGAGAAGCTGCCGGAGACGCCGTTCAACGGCTCGCTGGTGATCGCACATCCGCGCGACCGTACCGATTTCGAGCGCTTCGCCCACCTGACATCAGGCCATCGGCGCCTCGACGCCGCAGGGATCAACGAGGTCGAGCCGGCGCTGGAAGGCCGCTTCCGCGAAGCATTGTTCTATCCCGATGAGGGCCATGTCGAGCCGCGCCGCGTGCTGCCGCAATTGCATCAGCGCATCCGCGAGGCCGGCGGCGCCATCCACTTCAACAGCGAAGTCAGGCTGGAGGATCTCGACGGCATCGTGATCGATTGCCGCGGCCTGTACGCGCGCGATCGCGAACCGGAGCTGCGCGGCGTCAAGGGCGAGATGATCATCGTCGAGACCGACGAGATTTCGTTCTCGCGGCCGATACGGCTGATCCATCCGCGTTTTCCGCTCTATCTGATCCCGCGCGCCGACCATCGCTGCATGATCGGCGCGACCTCGATCGAATCGGAGGATCGCGGCGTCAGCGTGCGCTCGGCGCTGGAACTATTGAGTGCGGCCTATGCGGTGCATCCGGCTTTCGGCGAAGCGCGCATCGTCGAATTCGGCTCCGGGCTGCGCCCGGCCTTTCCCGATAATCTGCCGCGCATCGCCATCGAACAGGAACGGATCACCGTGAACGGGCTTTACCGCCACGGCTTCCTGCTGGCGCCGGCGCTGGCTGAACTGACGCTGTCCTATGTCGAGCGCGGCACGATCGACAACGAGGTGATGCAATGCGCGTGAGCGTCAACGGCGAACAGCGCGAGGTCGCCGCGGAGCGGATCGACGCGCTGCTCAGCGAACTCGAATACGAAGGCACGCATTTCGCCATCGCGCTGAATTACGACGTGGTGCCGAAGAGCCGCTGGGCCGAGACGGCGCTGAAGAGCGGCGACGAGATCGAGATCATCACGCCACGACAAGGAGGATGATGATGTGCAAATTGTCTTGCGTCGTCATTCCGGGGCGATGCGAAGCATCGAACTACGATGTGCGATTGCACATCGGAGAATCTCGAGATTCGGGGTCTGGTGCTAGCGCACCATCCCGGAATGGCAGCATCTGGAAATTTCGCTCATCAACAACTTCGAGATTCCGGATCGGTCCGCGTTCTGCGGACCGTCCGGAATGACGGGAAAAGCCCATGCTGAATTTCTACGGCCGTGAATTCTCCTCCCGCCTTTTGATCGGCAGCGCGCTGTATCCGTCGCCGGCGATCATGCAGGCGGCGATCCGCGCCTCCGGCGCCGAGATCGTCACGGTGTCGCTGCGGCGCGAGGCCGCCGGCGGCAAGACCGGCGATGCGTTCTGGTCGCTGATCCGCGAGCTCGACGTCACGGTGCTGCCGAACACCGCCGGCTGCCGCAGCGTGCGCGAGGCGGTCACCACGGCCAAGCTGGCGCGCGAATTGTTCGGCACCAGCTGGATCAAGCTCGAGGTGATCGCCGACAACGACACGCTGCAGCCGGACGTGGTTGGCCTCGTCGAGGCCGCATCGACGCTGGTCAAGGACGGCTTCGAGGTGTTTCCCTATTGCACCGAGGATCTTTCGGTCGCGATGCGGCTGGTCGATGCCGGCTGCAAGGTGGTGATGCCGTGGGCGGCGCCGATCGGCAGCGCCAAAGGTATCGTCAACCGCGACGCGCTCAAGCTGCTGCGCGACCGCCTGCCCGACATCACGCTGGTGGTCGATGCCGGCCTGGGTGCGCCGTCGCATGCGGCGCAGGCATTCGAGCTCGGCTACGATGCCGTGCTGCTCAATACTGCGGTCGCCAAAGCCGCCGATCCCGTCGCGATGGCGAACGCCTTCCGCCTCGGCGTCGAGGCCGGCCGCACCGCCTATGAGGCCGGGCTGATGGAAGCCCGCGACTTCGCCTCTCCTTCCACCCCTGTCGTTGGGACTCCGTTCTGGCATGCCGTATCCTGATCGCAACGCGTATCCGGATCGCTCTGCGTATCCTGATCGCTTTTATCCCGTCGTTGACAGCGTCGCCTGGGTCGCGCGTCTCGCCAGGCTCGGCGTCGGCACCGTGCAGCTGCGCGCCAAGAACCTCGATGACGCCGATGCGCTCGCGATTATCCGCGAGGCGCTGGCCGTCACCAGGGGCACCAGCACCAGGGTGGTGGTGAACGATTACTGGCGCGCGGCGATCGAGGCCAAGGCGCAGCATCTGCATCTCGGCCAGGAAGACCTTGCTGACGCCGATCTGAAGGCCATTCGCGAGGCCGGCCTGACGCTCGGCATCTCCACCCATGATGATGCGGAGCTCGCGGCCGCGCTCGCCGCCGAACCCGATTACGTCGCGCTGGGGCCGATCTTCTTCACCACGCTGAAGTCGATGCGCTTCGCCCCGCAGGGCATCCCGAAGATCACCGAATGGAAGAAGCGGGTCGGCAACATCCCGCTTGTTGCGATCGGCGGCATCAAGTTCGAACACGCCGCCGAGATTTTCGCCGCCGGCGCCGACTCGATCGCCGTCGTCAGTGACGTCACTCAGAACGCCGATCCGGATGCGCGTGTCAGGCAGTGGCTGGGCCAGGAAGTGAAGGCCGCATGACGAACTATCCACCGGCGTCATTCCGGGGCGATGCGAAGCATCGAACCCGGAATCTCGCTCAACAATCTCGAGGTTCCGGATCGATCCGCTTCGCGCCTCGTCCGGAACGACGCCCAAAAATGGAGGACCATTCATGAACATCCGCTCCAATCCCGACACCACGATCCCCGCCGTCACCACCGGGCCGCTCGCCTCCTCGCGCAAGATCTTCGTCACGCCCGATGAAGCCGCCGATGTCCGCGTGCCCTTGCGCGAGATCATCCTGAGCGAGGCCGCCGGCGAGCCGAACCTGCCGGTCTATGACACTTCGGGCCCCTATACCGATCCGTCCGTCACCATCGACGTCAATGCCGGCCTGCCGCGCAATCGCATCGCCTGGGTCAGGGAACGCGGCGGCGTCGAGGAATATCAGGGCCGCGAGATCAAGCCGGAGGATAACGGCAATGTCGGTGCCGCCCACGCGGCGCGCGCCTTCAAGGCCCATCATAAGCCGCTGCGCGGCCTCGATGCTGCCGTTCCCTCCCCCCTCGCGGGGTCCGAGGCGAGCGAAGCTCGCTCTCGAGGTCAGGGTGGGGAAGCCGCGAGCACCATGCGTGTGACTACCCCCAACCTCTCCCCGCAAGGGGAAGGGGAACAAGGAGCCGCCTGGGCACGCGGTCCCGGTTATCCGCCGATGGTAACCCAGCTCGAATTCGCCCGCGCCGGGATCATCACCAAGGAGATGATCTATGTCGCCACCCGCGAAAATCTCGGCCGCAAAAAGCAGCTCGAGCGCGCCGAAGCGGCGCTTGCCGACGGCGAGAGCTTTGGCGCTGCGATCCCGCCCTTCATCACGCCCGAATTCGTCCGCTCGGAGATCGCGCGCGGCCGCGCCATCATCCCCTCCAACATCAACCACGCCGAACTCGAGCCGATGATCATCGGCCGCAACTTCCTCACCAAGATCAACGCCAATATCGGCAACTCGGCGGTGACCTCGTCGGTCGAGGAGGAAGTCGACAAGATGGTGTGGGCGATCCGCTGGGGCGCCGACACCGTGATGGACCTCTCCACGGGCCGCAACATCCACACCACCCGCGAATGGATCCTGCGCAACTCGCCGGTGCCGATCGGCACCGTGCCGATCTACCAGGCGCTGGAGAAGTGCAACGGTGATCCGGTCCAGCTGACCTGGGAGCTCTACAAGGACACGCTGATCGAACAGTGCGAACAGGGCGTCGACTATTTCACCATCCACGCCGGCGTGCGTCTGCCTTACATCCATCTCACCGCCAACCGCGTCACCGGCATCGTCTCGCGCGGCGGCTCGATCATGGCGAAGTGGTGCCTGGCGCATCACAAG
>DASZTN010000125.1:0-2549 GCA_035547995.1 Bradyrhizobium sp.
CCTCCGCTTCCCTCTTGAGCCGTTGCTCTGTCTTTGCCGCAGCGAGCACCGCTAGCCCGACGCCGATCTCGCTCGCCATGGTTTCGAGCCGCTGGATCTTGGCGTCGCGGAAGCTGCGACGAGGACCCGTGCCTCCTCCGAGCACATAGACCTGCTCAAACTCGAACGAGAGCCGACCTGTCGGGTGGTAGTCCCATTCCGGAAATCGCGGTCGCCTACCTCACGACTGTCCACGACGTGAAGCAGTGGCTTCGTTTCAACGCGGTCCCAACAAGAGAATCTGGGCCGATCAGCCGTCTGCTGATCGCCTTGACAGAAATACCAACCGGTTGGTACTTTTGGATGACTCGGGAAATGACCGAAGAGCCAATGGTTCGTGAAAGCACGGCACGGCAGAAACTGATCGATGCGGCGCTCGCGCTTATTCGCACCAAGGGCTATGCCGCGACTTCGGTGGATGAGCTCTGCGCCCACGCGGGCGTCACCAAGGGCGCCTTTTTCCACCATTTCGCGAGCAAGAATGCGCTGGGCGTGGCGGCGGCGGAACACTGGTCGCAGACGACGGGCGCGCTGTTTGCGGCCGCGTCCTATCACACGTACAGAAATCCGCTCGACCGCGTGCTGGGTTATCTCGAATTCCGCAAGAGCCTGATGCGGGGCGCCGTGCCGGAATTCACCTGCCTTGTCGGCACGATGGTGCAGGAAGTGTACTTGACGGCCCCCGACATCCGCACAGCGTGCGCTGCCTCAATCAGCAGTCATGCCGCGACGCTGGAACCCGACATCGCGGAGGCGATGAAGCTCTATGGCGTGAAGGGATTCACTGCGGAAAGCCTTGCGCTGCATACCCAAGCCGTCTTGCAGGGCGCATTCATTCTGGCCAAGGCGAAAGGCGGGGCGGAGATCGCCGCGGCCAGCATCGATCATCTCCGCCGCTACATCGAACTTCTATTTCAACCGAAGGTCCACAAAAGAAAGGCAAGATCATGAACAATACCGATATCTTCCTCGCCGTTTTTACCGGCAGCAAAGACAGCCCCCGCATGAAGGCGTGGACGGCTATGCCCGATGCCGAGCGGCAAATGAAAGAACAGGAGGGCATGGCGGCCTGGCATGCGTGGAATGAAAAGAATCACACTGCAATCGTGGGATCCGGCGGTCCGCTCGGCAAGACCAAGAAGGTTTCGCACTCCGGCATCGCGGACATCAGCAATAATCTCAGCGGCTTTGTGATGGTGCGCGCGGCATCGCACGAGGCGGCGGCCAACATGTTCGAAAGCCATCCCCATTTTACGATTTTTCCGGGCGAAGGCGTGGAAGTAATGCCAGTGCTTCCGATTCCCAGCCTCTGACATTCGGCCACACGGCAATGCAAAGGAGATTGAAATCATGCGGAAGATCATCGTCGGCGCGCAGGTTTCGCTCGATGGCGTGATGCAGGCGCCGGGCGCGCCCATGGAAGACCCCACTGGCGGCTTTCCCTTTGGCGGCTGGGTGGTGCCCTATTTCCACCCCGTGTTCGACGAGGAGATCGGCCACGTTCTCACGCCCGATCGCGATCTTCTGCTAGGGCGCAAGACGTATGAAATCTTCGCCGCGTATTGGCCCCACTACGACGAGGCTGGACCCGCGGGCCGTATCGCCACGCTGTTCAACACCATCACCAAATATGTCGTGTCGGGTTCGGGCGAGGTCGATACCTCATGGAAGGGTACGGTCGTGTTGCGCGACATCGATGCGGTCCGGCGCCTGCGCGACTCGGGCGGCCGCGACCTTGTCACCCAAGGCAGCACCGCGCTGCTGCATGCGCTGTTCGAACACGATCTGGTCGATGCCCTCAGCACCTTCACGGTGCCGTTGGTGCTGGGTCAGGGGAAGAAACTGTTTGCAGATGGCTCGGCGCCGCACAGTTATACCATGGTGCGGTCGCGCATGGCGGACAACGGCCTGATGGTGGCGCACTACGAACGCGCGGGCGGCATCGCCACCGGAGACACCTCGGTCGATACCCCTAACCCCCGCGAACTGACGCGGAGGGAGAGGATGAGGAAGGAGGGATAAGTGGCGCGCACCTTCCGACCCTGCGCGCTTCACAGCAGTTTGTATCGGCTCACAAACGCGCGCATGACCGAAGCTTGGGCGCGATTGCCGCCCGCATGCTCGTCAGGCCGGCGTCGAACGACATAGCCTTGAGATGCAAGGAGGCGTTTCAGAGCAGCTTCGACCTCTGGCCGCTCAGCTTCCATCGCCGACCGATCAAGCGCGCCGACATAGTTGAGGTCGATATCAACCGACAGCCGGTCGAGACCGAGATGAAAGACATTGAGCGCCGTGCCGCCCTTGAGAGCAAGCCGTTCACTCAGGATGGTGTCGCCCGCTGTTTCCTGCAGGATATCGAGGAGCCGGATTACCTTTTCGAGCGTCCCAGCCTGATGACCGATATCGTCAGCAATCCGCTGAAGCGTCTGAACCGAAGGCGCCGCCATTCACAGCCCCTCGAACCGGCGTTCCACGACGTCGAGCGGCAAGATTACGTTCCAGCCCTTGGC
>DASZTN010000126.1:0-72986 GCA_035547995.1 Bradyrhizobium sp.
TTCGCTTTCCTGGTTGCGGCGCTTTTGGTCCTGGCCGGCGACGGCCACGCCCGGGCTCAAGGTTTCGGTGAAGGCTTCGGCTTCGACTCACGTGACATCATGGGCGGCGGCCCCAATTACTTTGGCACCGCATCGAGCCCGATCCCCCGCACCACGGTCTATTTCCCGACCAGCTATCCGCCCGGCACCATCATCGTGAATACCGCCGAGCGGCGGCTTTACCTGGTGCTGCCCAATGGGCAGGCACTGCGTTACGGCATCGGGGTCGGCCGCGACGGCTTCCGCTGGAGCGGTGTCCATCGCGTCTCCGCCAAAAAGGAATGGCCGGGCTGGACCCCGCCGGCGCAGATGCTGAGGCGGCGGCCCGATTTGCCGCGCCACATGGTCGGCGGCATCGAAAATCCGCTCGGGGCGCGCGCCATCTATCTCGGCTCGACGCTCTATCGCATTCACGGCTCGAACGAGCCCGAGACGATCGGCCAGGCGGTGTCGTCCGGCTGCTTCCGCATGACCAATGAGGACGTCGTCGATCTCTATGACCGGGTCCATGTCGGCGCCACCGTGGTGGTGAAGAACTGAACGCGCGCCAGCCGAGCGGCTGGCGTACCGGACTTGTGCCGGACCCTTGCGCGCACGAAGCGATTGCGGCAGCGTGCGCGCAATGAGTGTTTCCCGACCGCTGCCGTTGATCTTCAGAATAGTTGCGATTGCACTCGCCAACGTTTCGTTCGGCAGCGCCGTCCCGTCGGCGGCGGGCGCAACCGAAATCGCTGCGATCATCGCGCGCCAAAGCAGCGAGAAGAAATCCTTCACCGACGGCGAGATCGTCGAAGGTTTCTTCAGGACCGCCTTCGGCGCCGAATACCACCTCGCCGGCCGGGTCGATCGCATCCGCAAATACGCCATGCCGGTGCGGGTGTTCACGGAAGGCGGCCGGCCGGACCGGAAGGCCCAGCTTGCCAAGGTCATCGCCGATATCGGCCGGCACGTGCAGCACCTCGACATCGCGATGGCGAAAGGCAGCGGCGACGCCAACATCATCGTCAACCTGGTCCGCGACCGCGACTTGTCGCGCACCATCGCCAAGTCCTACGGCAGCGAGCGCGCCAGGGAGATCCGCACCTCGCTCGATCCGCAATGCCTGTCCGGCTTTCGCAAGAACGACCGGTTCGAGATCGAGCATTCCGACGTGATCCTGACCTATGACAGCAGCGATTTCACCTTTCTCGACTGCGCCTATGAGGAACTGCTGCAATCGCTGGGTCCGATCAACGACACCTCCTCGGTGCCCTGGACCATGTTCAACGACGAGGTGTCGATGGGCTTCTTCGACGTCTACGACCAGTACATCCTCAATCTGCTCTACGATCCCCGCATCAGGGCCGGCATGACCGTGCAGGAGGTGAAGGCGGTGCTGCCGGAGGTATTGACCGACGTGCGGGCCTGGGTCGCCAAGGTCAACAATCTGCCGGAGTGATGGCGGCGCATTCCCCGCCGGGCGCTTGCAGCCCCCGCGCAACTCGAGCTTTTCCGGTTCTGATGGAATCAGAACCGGGCTCTACTTTTTTGTTTTTGACGCGTTTTCTTCACGCGAACCGGTATCCACTTCGCTCGAAAACGCTCTACCCTTGCGTCGACCGGCGGCAGGAACGCGTGCGCCTCACTTGGCCGGGCGCGGCTTGCCGCGCAGGCGGCCGACCACGCCGGTCGGAAAGAAGTAGACGCTTGCGATGAACAGCAGTCCAAGCCAGAGCAGCCAGCGGTCCGGGTGCAGCAGGCTCGGCAACAGCGGCAGGCCCGCATCCGCGGCGGCGCGCGATGCAGTCGCCATCAGCGTCTGCAAATAATTTTGCGCCAGAATGAAGATCGCAGCGCCGATGATGGAGCCGTAGATCGTGCCCATGCCGCCGATCACCACCATCAGGAGGATGTTGACCATGATCGAGAAGCTCAAGGACGTGTCGGGTCCGGCGTAACGCAGCCACAGCGCGTTGAGCACGCCTGCGCCGGCCGCCACCGCCGCGGCGATGCAATTGGCGTAAGTCAGGTGAAACACGGTGCGGTAGCCGAGCGCTTCGGCGCGAAAGCGGTTCTCGCGGATCGCCTGCAGCACCCGGCCGAATGGCGAATTGACCACGCGCAGCAGCAGCAGGATCATCGCGCCGGAGGCGGCGAACACCAGATAGTAGCTCAGGATCCGACCGTTGAATTCGAAGCCGAACGCCTTCCGGGAGATGAACACCGTGCCGGGCCTGAGCAGTTCCGGCAGCTGAAAGCTACGACCGTCCTCGCCGCCGGTCAGCCAGGACAATTGCGAGGCCAGCACCATGAAGGCGGAGGCGACTGCAAGCGTGATCATGGCAAAGAAGATCGCCTCGACCCGCAGCGAAAACAGGCCGACCGCAAGCGCGAGCAGCATCGCAAGCAGCAAACCGATCACGATGCCGGCCCCGACCGCCGCCCAGCTCGGCCCCATCGAATAGAGCGCGATGGCGAGAGCATAAGAGCCGATGCCGTAAAACATGGTGTGGGCGAACGACACCGATCCGGTATAGCCCAGCAGCAGATCGTAGGAGGCGACCAGCGCGGCGAAGATGCAGATCTGGGCCGCGACGTTCAGCGCCTTGGCGCCGGGAAACAGGTAAGGCGTCGCAAGCAGCGCCAGCACGATGACGACCAGCAGGATCGTGAGCGTCAGGCTGCGCGGACGGTCGCCGGAAAGGATCATCATCGACTGGTCACCGCATAAAGCCCGCGCGGCCGCCACATCAGGATCGCGACCATCAGCAGGATGTTGGAAACAAGCGCCAGCTTCGGCACCAGGAAGCCGCCGTAATTGGCGACCATGGCGACGAGCAGCGCGCCGATGAAGCAGCCGCCGACCGATCCCAGTCCGCCGATGATGACGACGATAAAGATCAAGACGGTGAGATCGTCGCCCATCGAGGCATGCACTTCCTCGCGGTACAGCGCCCACATCACGCCGCCAAGACCGGCAAGCCCCGATCCGGTCATGAACACGCCGAGAAACAGCCGGCGGATATGATAGCCGAGCGCCTCCACCATCTCGCGGTTCTCGACGCCGGCCCGGATCAAAAGCCCGATCTTGGTGCGGTTCAGCACGAGCTGAATAGCCAGAAACACGATCAGGCCGACCAGCATCGCCAGCAGGCGATATTTGGCAATCGCAATGTCGCCGAAGATGAACGAACCGCGCAAGGCGGTCGGCAGCGGCAGCGGAATGATCTGCGGTCCCCACAGCGCATACAGCGCCTGTTCGGCCACGATCAGCCCGCCGGTCGTCATCAGGATCTGTTTCAGATGCTGGCCATAGACCGGCAGGATCAGCACGCGCTCGACCACCGCGCCAAGCGCGCCCGATACTGCCATCGACAACAGCACCGCCGGCACCAGCGCCGCGAGATTGCTGAGCAGCGAGTCGGCCTGCATCCAGCCGGCCAGCGGCAGCAGCACCAGCGTCGCGACATAGGCGCCGACCGCGATGAAGGCGCCGTGCCCGAAATTGAGCACGTCCATCAGGCCGAACACCAGCGTCAGCCCCGAAGCCATGATGAAGATCATCATGCCCATCGCAAGGCTCGCCACCGTCAGCGTCACCCAGGAACTCGTCGAGCCCACCAGCGGCAGCATCAGAAGCGCCAGCGCGACAGGCAGCAGCGCCGGCAGCAGGTCGCGCTTCGGCTTCGGCAGGGGATCGGTTGCGGCAAGCTCAGTCACTGATGCGCCTCCAGGCTCAGGCCCAGCAGATGTTCCTGCAGCGGCACGTCGGCGGCGAGCGCCGCCATCTCGCCGCGATGCACGATGCTGCCGTTGTCCATCACCACCACGCTGTCGCCGAGCTCGCGGGCGGCATGAAAATTCTGCTCGACCAGAAGAACGGTCGCGCCGCGGCGCTTGATCTCCTTCAAGCATTCGATCAGCGAGCCGACGATGGCGGGGGCAAGCCCCTTGGTCGGCTCGTCGATCAGCAGCAGCTTGCGCGGCTCGATGATCGCGCGCGCGATCGACAGCATCTGCTTCTGCCCGCCGGAGAGGCCGCCGGCGCGCGACAGCCAGAACCGCTTCAGCGCCGGGAAGAAGCCGAAGATCCATTCCAGCCGGGCATCGTCGATCGGCCCATCCCGCGCGGCGAGCACCAGGTTTTCCCGCACGGTCAGGTCGGAGAACACGGCCATCGTCTCCGGCACATAGCCGACCCCGAGCCGTGCGATGTCGGGCGTTGCAAGGCGCTCGATGCGCTGCCCCGCGAGCCGGATTTCACCGGCCGAGGCCTGCCACAGCCCCATGATGGTCCGCAGCGTCGAGGTCTTGCCGGCGCCATTGCGCCCGAGCAGCATCGTGGTCTGGCCCTCGGGCACGACGAAATCGACGCCCTGCAGAATGTGATAGCGTCCGACGTGGGTATGGACGCCGGACAGCGTCAACAGATCGCTCATGCCGCGCTCCGCCCCGGCGCGATGCCGAGATAGGCCTCCTGCACAATCGGCGAGGCAATGACCTCGGCCGGCTTGCCGTCGGCGACGAGCTGGCCGTTATGCAGCACGATGATGCGGTCGGCGAGCGAGCGCACCACGTCCATCTTGTGCTCGACCAGAAGGATGATCTTGCTCTTGTCCTGCTTGAGCTGCTCGATCAGCTTGAGCACGACCGGAACCTCGTCGACGCTCATGCCCGCGGTCGGCTCGTCGAACATGAATACTTTCGGCTCCAGCGCCATCATCAGCGCGACCTCGAGCTTGCGCTGATCGCCATGCGACAGCGCGCTTGCGACCGCGTTACGCCGGCTGCCGAGCGCGACCTTGTCGAGAATGGCATCGGCGCGCTCGATCAGGTCACGCCGCACCATCCAGGGCCGCAGCATGTCGTAATGCACGTGGTGCGCGGCCTGGACGGCGAGCCGGACATTCTCCTCGACCGGAAGATTGGGAAACAGATTGGTGAGCTGGAAGGCCCGCCCCAATCCTGCACGGGTCCGCAGCGGTGCGCTGAGGGCCGTGATGTCCCTGCCCTCGAACAGGATGCGACCGGCGCTGGGCCGCAATTGTCCGGAGATCAGGTTGAAATAGGTGGTCTTGCCGGCGCCGTTCGGTCCGACGATGGCGGTCAGCTCGCCGGGGCGAAACGTGCAACTGACACGGTTGACCGCAACATGGCCGCCGAAACGGATGGTCAGGTCCTGGGTTTCGAGCGTGAGGGCCATGGGTGGTCGCCTGTCGCCTATTGGTCGCCGGCCTTGGCCGCTTGCGCTCTCGTCATACGCGGATTTGCTTCATGCGCGGACTGATCGGCGCATCCATCCGCCTTGCAGAAATGCTTTGCAAGGGGATGGATCGCCGGGCCAGGCATCGGCAAGGCCGGGCCTCACCGCTTGTTACGGATCGGGATGTCCATGTCCTCGATCTTCAGCTCCCGCACCGGCTCCAGCACCGCCCAGGCGACATTCGGATCGACCTTGACACGGAAGTGATACATGCTTTGCAGCGCCTGATGGTCCTCTTTCCGGAACACCATCTTGCCTTTGGGCGTATCGAATTCCATGCCTTCCATGGTCGAGATCAGCTTGTCGGTATCGGTCGATTTCGCCTTGGTCACGGCGGTGACCACCGCCATCGCGGCCGCGAACCCGCCCGCGGTGAAGAAGTCGGGGGGCGAGCCAAAGCGCTTCTGATGTTCGGCCACCAGCCAGTCGTTCACGGGATTCTTGGGAATGTCATAATAATAGTAGGTCGCGCCCTCCATGCCGGGCAGGCGCTTATAGGCCGCGAGCGCCGGCAGGATGTTGCCGCCGGTGGAAAGCTCGATGCCATAGCGCTTCGGGTCCATGTCCTGCAGCTTGGTCAGCGGATCGCCGGCGCCGGCCCAGATCACCCAGATGACCTTGCGGCCCGGCTTGTCTTTCAGGGCGTCGAACAGACGCTGGCCCGCGGCGGTGAAATCGGTGGTGTTGGTCGGCACATATTCTTCGTCGGCCAGCGTCGCACCGGTCTTCGCCAGCGCTTCCTTGAACGCCGCGACGCCGTCGCGCCCGAACGCATAATCCTGCGCCAGCGTCGCCACCGTCACGCCCGGCTTGCCGATTGCAACCGCGTTCGAGATCGCGTCCTGCGAGGAGTTGCGGGCGGTGCGGAAGATGTACTTGTTCCACTTTGCGCCGGTAATTTCGTCGGCAACGGCAGGCTCGACCAGGAAGATCTTCTTGTTTTCCTCGGCCACGGGCAGATCGGCCAGCGCCGCGGCGGAGGAGGTGGTGCCGATGGCGATGTCGGCGTGGTCGTCCTGATAGGCTTCCGCAAGCGCCGCCTTCGACAGGTCCGGCTTGCCCTGGTCGTCCTTGGTGACGATGACGATCTTGCGCCCGTCGACCGTCATGGTGCCCTTGGTCGCGTATTCCAGGCCCATGCGAAGGCCGGTTTCGGTCTGCTTGGCATAGGCCTCAAGCGGGCCGGTCTTGCCGTAGATCAGCGCGATGGTCAGATCATCGGCGTGAGCTGCGGTCGACAAAAAGGCGGCCGCAATTGTCGAAACGATCAAGGACGTGCGCACGGTTCTCTCCCCCGGGGTTGGCGCTTTCCGGGCAACTGATAGTGTGACCGCTCGGCCCAGGTCAAGGCACCCGGGCCGCGCATGATCCGGACCGGTGGCCACGTCAACCTAAAAGAGCTCCCGTTTCCGAAGACATACCTCCGGGGCTCGACCGCGAAAACCTCACGACGGACAAATCCCGGACCGCCAAAACGGTTGTACGCAAACCGCGATGCGCCAATGTGATCCGATTTTCAAACAGCCATTGGACCTGCGATCGCACCCGCGCGGCGCGATAGCAAAATTCTCGCTGAAGTCTTCAGAGAGAGGCTCCCATTGACGCATGCTGCCGCCGGAGCCGGGTCGTTCGACCTTGATGACATCCACGCCCATATCCGCGAGCAACAGTCCGCAGAACGGACCGGCGGCCACCTCGCAGAACTCGAATATAGGCACATCGGTAAGCGGGAGCTACGATGTGCTGTTCATAGCTCGATTTCCATTCCGTCAAAGGCCGTCATCTCCGGAATGTCGCGCGCGATCTTCAGCATCTCTGCGGACATATGGGTCAGCACCACTCGCCTGGCGGAAATCATTGGCAGGCGTTCCCGGAGCGTCTGCAGATCAAGGTGATAGCGGTGGACCGGCGCTACCCAATAGCACTCGCAGACGAACAGATCGGCGTTCTTGCCGACGTCCAGGAGCGCATCGGTCCACTCGGTGTCCCCGCTATAGCCGATCTCCCGCCCATCGCATGTCAGACGCAATGACAGCGTCGGTGTGCCGCTCGGATGAACAGCTTCAAATCCGGTGACGGAAAGACCATCATCGAGCATGGCTGGGACGCCAATCTCCAGCTCGACGACTCTCACCGGAAATTTGTGTCCATGCGCAACCGCGCCCGGGAATGCCGACTCCAGCGATTCATCGATGCGATTTGCCAAGCCGGACGGACCCGCAATGGTCAACATTCTTTCCCGGCGATGCACGAGGCGGAGAGCCCTCAGCAGAAACGCCAAGCCGCCGAAATGATCTCCATGGCCATGAGAAATCACAACGGTGTCGATCGAGTTCGGGTCTACGCCGAAACGTCCCATCGCCACAAGGCTCGAAGCGCCGCAGTCGATCAGCACGTTACCCGCGGTCCGCTCGACGAGGAAACAGGTATTGAAGCGGCCGCCGGTGCCGAAGGCGTCGCCGCTCCCCAAAAACTTGAACTTCACGCAAACATCTCCATGGGACTGTGTCCGGATAAATACGCCCCGCCTGGGACCGTCTCTTCGTCTTTTTCGCGAGCGGGCACCGGGACGCCGGCCGGTCGACCGTAGATCCGCGCGACCGTTTCCGCGTTGAACTCTGCGGCTGGGACGTTGCAAACCACCCTGCCTTCCGCCAATCCGATGATGCGGTCAGCGTAGCCGGCTGCAAGGTCGAGCTGATGCAGGCTGCACAATACGGCGACGCCATGCTCTCTTGCGACCTGCTTCAATGTCCTGAGGACCGCATGCGAGGACTCGGGATCGAGACTTGCCACGGGCTCGTCGGCCAGGATGAAGCGGCACTGCTGAGCCAACGCACGGGCGATGGCAACCCTCTGCTGTTGTCCGCCCGAAAGACTGTCCGCCCTCTGCCAGATCTGGCCGGCGAGCCCGACCTCCGCCAGGCAGCGCCTGGCGATGTCGTGGTCTTCCCTGCAAAAGCGGCGCAGGATGACCCGCAAGGCCGACGCATAACCCAGCCGTCCGCCCAGGACATTGCCGAACGCACTCATCCGGCGGATCAGATTGAATTGCTGGAAGATGAAGCCGATTTCACGCCGCGCCAGGCGACGTTGGCGCCCCTTCAGATCTAGCAGCGAGCGCCCGGCAAACGACAGCTTTCCCGAGGTCGGCGGAACGAGACCGGAGATGGTTTTGAAGAGGGTGGTTTTCCCTGCGCCGCTCGACCCGAGCAGCACCACAAACTCGCCCGGGTTGATACCGAAATTGAGATCGGACAGGACGTTGCGTCCGTTGAACGCTTTCGAGAGATTCTCGACCTCCAGGATTGGTTCCGGCTTCGACATCAGATCAATCTCCGACGAATAAATCCGCTGAGCTGATCGACAAGCGTCACGATGATCAGGATCAACATTACGATGGTGAAGATCCGGGGGAAGTTGAGAAGATCGACGCTGTTCTTCAGCTCCTGCCCTATCCCGCCGGCGCCGACGAGCCCCAGCACCGTGGACGCGCGCACATTGAACTCGATTGCATAAAGAGCCACAGAGACCAGGATCGGGATCGCATCCGGCATCAGCGCATATGAGATCGTCTTGACCAGGGTAGCCCCGCTCAGCATTGCCGCCTGCATCGGCCCATCATCGAGCGCCTCGATCGCTTCCGACCAAAGCTTTGCGACGACGCCGGCCGTATGCAGGCATACGCCGAGGACTCCGGCGAACGGCCCCAATCCGACCGCCACCACGAAGATGATGGCAAAGATCATGGTGTCCGTTCCGCGCAACGCATTTAGCAGAACACGGACGATCTGCTGCGAGAACATGTTGCGGTTGATGTTGCGTGCCGCGAGCAGGCAGAGCGGCAGCGCGAAGATGCAGCCCAGCGTCGTACCGACCAATGCCATCGCAAAAGTCTCAACGGCGCGATAAAGCAGTAGATCAAGACCGTGAAAATCCGGCGGCCAGGCCTTGCCCAGCCACCTCACCATCACCGGAATTCCCTCGGCGAGCCGCTGCAGATCAAACTGGGAGATCGAAAAGCTCACCCAATAAACGGCACTAATCGCGATCACGGCGCCGATCACCAGCATCCGCCGCCATACCGGCATGGATGGATAGGGCGGAAACTCCGCCTCGCGCGTCGCCTGGCTCAGCATGGCTCTCAGACCGCCTTGAGCGCGCCCAGCGCAATGCCGGCCTTTTCGATCAGCGCATAGTCCGCATCGGTCGTATCGGCCCAGCCGGTGAAATTCTTCGGCATGCTTGCCTTGGCGGCCTCAGGCGCAATGGCAAGAAGCGCGTTCTTGGTCGCCTTGAGCAGGCCAGGATCGAGATCGCCTCTGGCGGCCATCAGGCTGTTCGGGATCGGCTCCGACGTCCAGACCGGGGTGGTATCTTCCGCCTTGATTACGCCGCGCTGGATCATGATCAGGCGGTTACGGTCATTGTCGGTTGCGAGATCGACCTGCCCGGCCGCCACGGCGACTTCGTTCGCGGCATGCGTGTTGCCGTCGCGATACTTGAAATAGGTTTTGGGATCGATGCCCTGCGATTTGAACCAATAGCTGGGAACCAGCCAGCCGCTGGTCGAACCGACGTCGGCAAACGACATCCGCAGGCCTTTGGCATCTTCTGGAAATTTCGAAATGGTCAGCCCCTTACGGGCAACGATGATGCTGCGATAGGTCGCCGAGCCGTTTACCAAGGAAACCGCCAGCGGGACGACGTGCCCTTCACGCTTGGCTAGTTCGTAGCCCAGCGGTCCGACAAACGCCACGTCGGCGCGGCCACTGCCGAGCGCAATGGAAATCCCAGCCCAATCGGACGTCGCGACCAGCGTGTAAGGGCGGCCGATCGCCTTGGAAAGCTGCATGAACATCGGCTCCCATTCCTTTTTGGTATCATCGGGCGTCGGCAGGAAAGGACCCACGGCAAAATGGATCGGATCGCTGGCTGCCAGGGCCGGCGAAGCCGGCATACGCGTCGCCGCGGCCACCGAGCCAATGGCGCCGAACTTGAGGATTGCACGTCGCGAGATTTTCAACATGTCCATTCTCTCCGTTTAATAACATTTACCTATTGATCTTGGATTACAATTATATGACGGAATGTGATCATTAGTCAGAAGGGCTGAATACCTCCAATCTCATTGCAGATCAGCTCCAGTTTTCCTTCGAGACCGGGCCAAATTCTCCGAAATTTACAGAGGAATAGGATAACGTTATGTTTTATTGATTTTTATCACGATCTTCTATAGATTTCGCCATGGAAAGGAATATTCGATGCGCCGAAAGGTCTTGATCACGAATTGGGTTCACACCGATGTCCACCGCATGCTGGACGAAGTCGGAAGCGTGGAAGCCAATATGGAGCGCGTCCCCTGGAGCCGGGCCGAGACGGTACGACGCGCTCAGGACGCATCCGCAATGGTCGCGTTCATGACCGATTCCGTTGACGAGGATTTTCTCGCCCGGTGCCCGCAGCTAAAGGTGATCGCGTGCGCGCTCAAGGGAGCTGACAATTTCGATCTTGAGGCCTGTAAGCGCCGTGGCGTCTCCGTCTGCATCGTGCCGGACCTGCTGACGGCTCCGACCGCCGAATTGACCGTTGGCCTCATGATTATGCTCGGCCGGAATCTTCTGTTGGGGGATCGCTCGATCCGGACCGAGGGCTTCTCAGGCTGGCGCCCGAACTTCTATGGGACCGGGCTGGACGGCTCGGCAGTGGGAATCATCGGGATGGGGGCGGTTGGACAAGCGATCGCGCGCCGGGTCCGTGGATTCCGTAGCAGAATTTCATATTTCGACGAGCGCCGCCTGCGCCCCTCCGAGGAAGATGCGCTTGACGTCGTTTATCGCGATCTGCGGACCATCATCGGGGGCAGCGACTATCTCGTGCTCGCCGCTCCGTTGACCGGCACGACCTACCACATAATTGGGGCGGAGGAGATTTCGACGATGAAACGAGGCGCGCTTCTGATCAATCCGGCGCGCGGTTCGCTGGTCGACGAGTCTGCCGTCGCAGACGCGATAGAATCCGGCCATCTGGGTGGCTATGCAGCAGATGTCCATGAATGCGAGGACTGGGCCATCGCCGGCCGGCCGGACAAGATCAACGAACGGCTCATCAGACACCCGCGAACCGTCCTTACTCCTCATCTCGGATCCGGTGTGGATCGCATTAGGCACGAGATTGCAGTCGCGGCCGCCAGCGATATCGTTCGATTCTTCGCTGGCCAGCCAATGCAAGGCAGCGTTCTCGACATGCGATCATTCGATTCCAGGGCCCAGCCAACCGGGACGGTTCATGCTTAATCTGGTGCAGGTTCAAAGCTTCGTGGCCATCATCGAGAAGGGCGGCTTCATCGAAGCCGCCCGCCACCTCGAGGTGTCGCAGCCGACGGTCAGCCAGCATCTTCGGAAACTGGAAGAGCAGCTTGGCGCAGCACTCGTCCAACGGACCCGCGGAGGAATCGCTCCGACGGCCCGCGGGGCGATCTTCCTGCCGTTCGCGCGACGATTGATCAAGGGAGCGGAGCGATCGATCCAGGCCATCGACGGACTTCCACTTGCTATCGCCGCGTCGAGCAATCCGGGAATTTACCTGCTTCCTCCTCTTGCGCATGCTTACAAGGCGAGTTCTGCCAAAAAGCAGGACATTCAGCTTTTCCTGGGATCGAATCCCGAGAGTCTGTCAAGGCTCGAAAGCGGTGAAGCCGATCTTTCGATCCTCGAAACATGGGACAACCGGCCAGGTTACGAAGCAATCGTCTGGAGAAAAGAACGGCTCGTCGTGATCGTTTCCCCGGAACATGAGTGGAGTGCACGCAGATCGATCCGGGCGGATGAATTGAAAGGCCAGCCCGTTATCGGCGGCGAAAGTGGCTCGGGCACTGGCCGAGCGCTCAGGGCGGCTCTCGGGCCCATTGCCGACCGGCTGACGACCGTGCAAAACCTAGGCTCGACCGATGCTGTCAAGAAGGCGGTTGCTGCATCGCTTGGCATATCAATCGTCATGGCGTCCTGCGTCTCATCGGAAGTCCGTGAGGGAAAACTTCATCCAATCGATATCGATGGCGCCGATCTATCCAAGAGCATTTACATCATACTGCCTGCGGAGACACCGGCGAATACCGAGGCGCGAAAGTTTGCCGCGTTCCTGAGGGAAACGGCGATCCCATGAGGCAAAGCCTATGTAACGACGGCTCAAGCCTTCGGTTCTGATCGAATTTTGTTCTGACGCTTTTTCACCCGAACCGGTCCACCATTTCATTCACCGCTGGATCGCAATCCTGCCATCAGTTCAGGCGAATTTCTCGAACAGCTCGCGGCCGATCAGCATGCGGCGAATTTCGCTGGTGCCGGCGCCGATCTCGTAGAGCTTGGCGTCGCGCAAGAGGCGTCCTGTCGGATAGTCGTTGATATAGCCGTTGCCGCCGAGCAGCTGGATGGCGTCGAGCGCGCATTGCGTCGCCTTTTCGGCGGCGTAGAGGATGGCGCCGGCGGCATCCTCCCGCGTGGTCTCGCCGCGGTCGCAGGCTTTGGCCACCGCGTAGACGTAGGCCCGCGAGGCGTTCATCGTGGTATACATGTCGGCGATCTTGCCCTGCACGAGCTGGAAAGAGCCGATCGGCTGGCCGAACTGCTTGCGCTCATGGACATAGGGCATCACCACGTCGAGGCAGGCCTGCATGATGCCGAGCGGGCCGGCGGCCAGCACCGCGCGCTCGTAATCGAGCCCCGACATCAGCACGTTGACGCCGCGGCCGACCTCGCCGAGCACATTCTCTTCCGGCACCTCGCAATTATCGAACACCAGCTCGGCGGTGTCGGAGCCGCGCATGCCGAGCTTGTCGAGTTTCTGCGCGGTGGAAAACCCCTTCATGCCCTTCTCGATGATGAAGGCGGTGATGCCGCGCGGGCCGGCAGCGGGATCGGTCTTGGCATAGACCACCAGCGTCTCCGCCACCGGCGCATTGGTGATCCACATCTTGTTGCCGTTGATGACGTAACGATCGCCCTTCTTCTCGGCCCGGGTCGTCATCGACACCACGTCGGAGCCGGCATTCGGCTCGGACATCGCCAGCGAGCCGACATGCTCGCCGGAGATCAGCTTCGGCAGATATTTGCGCTTTTGCTTCTCGTTGCCGTTGCGGCGGAGCTGGTTGACGCAGAGGTTGGAATGCGCGCCATAGGACAGGCCGACCGAGGCCGAGGCACGCGAGATCTCCTCCATCGCGACGCAGTGCTCGAGATAGCCCAGCCCCGACCCGCCATATTCCTCCTCGACCGTGATGCCGTGCAGTCCGAGCGCGCCGATCTTGGGCCAGAGATCGATCGGAAAATGGTTGCTCCGGTCGATCTCGTCGGCGCGGGGGGCGATCTCATTGGCTGCGAAGCTTTGCACGGTTTCGCGGATCGCGTCGGCGGTTTCGCCGAGATCGAAATTGAAAATCCGATGCGCGTTCGGGATCATGGCAGTCTGGCTCCGGGCAGTTGGCGCGGCTTGTCGCGCCCAAAGGCTTATGCGTTGCAACGGAGATTGTCACGGGCAGGCCAGCCTGAGAAGGGGGTTCAACCAGAAGTAAGGCCGGGCGGCGCTGCAACGCCGCAAGAATGCGTCAAACTCCCGCCTTGCTCCCGCCCGCACAACGGGTTGTAATTCGCACCAAGCACGCCTCACATCGAACCAGGCGGAAATTGAGGGAGCGAATCCATGCACGGGACTATCGAGCTCGCCGACGACGTCAACCAGAAGACCGCGGCAGAACGCGCCTGGTCGCTGCCGCTGGAGGAGTTCAACCCGGGGGATCCCGAACTGTTTAGCGCCGATACGCACTGGCCCTATTTCGATCGGTTGCGCAGGGAGGATCCGGTCCATTACTGCAAGGACAGCATCTTCGGGCCGTATTGGTCGATCACCAAATACAACGACATCATGGACATCGAGACCAATCATTCGGTGTTCTCTTCGGCGTCTGCGCTGGGCGGCATCACCATTCGCGACGTCACCCCCGACCTGCGCCGCGAAAGCTTCATCGCCATGGATCAGCCGCGCCACAGCGCCCAGCGCAAGACCGTGGCGCCGATGTTCACGCCGACCCATCTCGACCAGCTCGCGATCAATATCCGCAAGCGCTCTGCCGAATGCCTGGACAACCTGCCTGTCAACGAGGTGTTCGACTGGGTCGACCGGGTCTCGATCGAGCTGACCACGCAGATGCTGGCGGTGCTGTTCGATTTTCCCTGGGAGGACCGGCGCAAGCTGACGCGCTGGTCCGACGTCGCCACCACCCTGCCGGGCGCCGGCGGCCTGGTCGCGACCGAGGACGAGCGGCAGGTCGAACTGATGGAATGCGCGCATTATTTCAGCCGGCTCTGGAAGGAGCGCATCGATCAGCCGCCGAAGAGCGATCTGCTGTCGATGATGGCGCATAGCGAGGCGACCCGCGACATGGACCCGAAGAATTTTCTCGGCAATCTGATCCTCCTGATCGTCGGCGGCAATGACACCACCCGCAACACGCTGTCGGGCAGCGTCTATGCGCTGAACAAGAATCCGGATCAGTACCGCAAGCTGCGCGACAACCCCGACCTGATCGACAGTTTCGTGCCCGAGGTGATCCGCTGGCAGACGCCGCTCGCCCATATGCGCCGCACCGCGCTCCAGGACATCGAGTTCCGCGGCAAGCAGTTCAGGAAGGGCGACAAGGTCGTGATGTGGTATGTCTCGGGCAACCGTGACGAAGCGGTCATCGACCGCCCCTACGACTTCATCATCGACCGTGCCCGGCCGCGCACGCATCTTTCGTTCGGCTTCGGCATCCATCGCTGCGTCGGCCTGCGGCTCGCCGAGCTGCAGCTCAAGATCATCTGGGAGGAAATCCTCAAGCGCTTCGACAATATCGAGCTGGTCGATGAACCGAAGCGGGTCTATTCGAGTTTCGTCAAGGGCTATGAGACGCTGCCGGTGCGGATTGCCGGCTGACGCGAGAAGGGCGCACCTCGCGCATTGGAACTGATCAGGGGATGAGCGTTCAGACGACGGTTGGGAACGACAGGGCCGAGCTGCAGCGGCTGGCACGCGAACAGGCGTATTCGACGCCGCTCGAGGATTTCCATCCCGGCGCGCCGCGCCTGTTCCAGACCGACACGCTGTGGCCGTGGTTCGAGCGGCTGCGCCGGGAAGCGCCGGTGCATTACTGCGCCAATTCGCCGATCGAGCCTTATTGGTCGGTCACCAGATACAATGACATCATGCATGTCGATACCAGCCACGGCATCTTCTCTTCCGACGCCGGCCTCGGCGGCATTTCGATCCGCGACATGCCGCCGGGCTATGACTGGCCAAGCTTCATCGCCATGGACGAGCCGCGGCACAGCCCGCAACGCAAGACCGTAGCGCCGATGTTCACGCCCACCCATCTCGATCAGCTCGCTGGCCTGATCCGCGAGCGCACCGCCCGCGTGCTGGACGCGCTGCCGCGCAACGAGACCTTCGACTTCGTCGACCGGGTCTCGATCGAACTGACCACGCAGATGCTGGCGACGCTGTTCGACTTTCCGTTCGAGGAACGCCGCAAGCTGACGCGCTGGTCGGATGTCGCGACCGCGCTGCCCAAAAGCATGATCGTGGAGTCGCCGCAGCAGCGCCGCGCCGAGATGGACGAATGCGCGGCCTGTTTCGCCAGGCTCTGGAACCAGCGCGTCAATGCCGAGCCGCGCAACGATCTGATCTCGATGATGGCGCATAGCGATGCCACGCGTCACATGGATGCCGACAATCTGATGGGCAATATCGTTCTCCTGATCGTCGGCGGCAACGACACCACCCGCAACAGCATGACCGGATCGGTGCTGGCGCTGAACGAAAACCCGGATCAGTATCGCAAGCTGCGCGACAATCCTGGTCTGATCGATTCCATGGTGCCGGAAGTGATCCGCTGGCAGACGCCGCTCGCCCATATGCGCCGCACCGCCCTTGAAGACACCGAGCTCGGCGGCAAGATCATCCGCAAGGGCGAGCGCGTGGTGATGTGGTACGTCTCCGGCAATCGCGATGAGGAGGTGATCGAGCGTCCCAACGAGTTCATCATCGGCCGGGCCCGGCCGCGCATTCACCTCTCGTTCGGCTTCGGCATTCACCGCTGCGTCGGCATGCGGCTGGCCGAATTGCAGCTCAGGATCGTCTGGCAGGAAATATTGAAACGGTTCGACGAGATCGAGGTGGTCGGCGAGCCCAAGCGGGTCTATTCCAGCTTCGTCCGGGGCTACGAGACCTTGCCGGTCCGGATTCGGGGCTAAGCAGGGCAGAACTGCCAATTACAGGCTTGACCCTTCGGGCCTTCCGAAGTTCATGACAGGCCTATAGTTCCCTTGAAGCGGCAGGCCCGTTACCACGGCCCAACCAGAAGGGGCGGCCTGCGCCCTCATTCGTTAACGAGTTCCGATGACCGCAACCGAACAAGACGAATACGCCGACATCCGCGACGCCGTCGCCAAGCTGTGCGCCCAGTTTCCCGGCGAGTATTGGCGCAAGCTCGACCGCGAGATGGCTTATCCTTCCGCCTTTGTCGACGCGCTGACCCAGGCCGGCTACCTCTCGGTACTGATCCCGGAGGAATATGGCGGCGCCGGGCTGAAGCTGTCGGCCGCGGCGGCGATCCTGGAAGAAATTCAGCGCGCCGGCTGCAATGGCGGCGGCTGCCACGCCCAGATGTACACCATGGGCACGCTGCTGCGGCACGGCAGCGAGGAGCAGAAGAAGCAATGGCTGCCGAAGATCGCCAGCGGCGAATTGCGACTGCAGGCGTTCGGCGTCACCGAGCCGACCAGCGGCACCGACACCTCCTCGCTGAAGACCTTTGCCCGGCGCGAAGGCAATGACAGCTATGTCGTCAACGGCCAGAAGATCTGGACCAGCCGTGCGCAATATTCCGACCTGATGATCCTGCTCGCCCGTACCACGCCGAAGGAGCAGGTGCAGAAGCGCACCGACGGCCTGTCGGTGTTCATCGTCGACATGCGCGAAGTCAAAGACCATGGGCTGGAGATCCGCCCCATTCGCACTATGATGAACCACGCCACCACCGAAGTGTTCTTCACCGACATGAAGGTGCCGGCGGAAAATCTGATCGGCGAGGAAGGCAAGGGTTTCCGCTACATCCTCTCCGGCATGAATGCCGAGCGCATCCTGATCGCCGCCGAATGTATCGGCGACGCCAAATGGTTCATCGCCAAGGCCACCAACTACGCCAAGGAGCGCGCGGTGTTCGGCCGACCGATCGGCCAGAATCAGGGCATCCAGTTTCCGATCGCCGAGGCCTATGCCGCGATGCGTGCGGCCGAACTGATGGTGAAGGAAGCCACCCGCAAATATGAAGCCGGGCTCGACTGCGGCGCCGAAGCCAACATGGCCAAGATGCTTGCTGCCGATGCGTCCTGGGAAGCCGCCAACGCCTGTGTCCAGACCCATGGCGGTTTCGGCTTTGCGGAAGAATACGATGTCGAACGCAAATTCCGCGAGACCCGGCTCTACCAGGTGGCGCCGATCTCGACCAATCTGGTGCTTTCCTTCATCGCCGAGCATGTGCTCGGCATGCCCCGCTCCTATTGAGAAGCAAAACCATGTTGCCGCTTGAGGGAATAACCGTCATCGCTGTCGAACAGGCGGTTGCCGCGCCGTTCTGCAGCTCGCGCCTCGCCGATGCCGGCGCCCATGTCATCAAGATCGAACGTCCCGAGGGCGATTTCGCCCGCGGTTATGATGCCGCCGCCAAAGGACAGAGCAGCTATTTCGTCTGGCTCAACCGCGGCAAGGATTCGGTGGTGGTCGACCTCGCCTCCAAGGAGGGCCGCACTGAGCTGGAGAAGCTGATCGCCGGCGCCGACATCCTGATTCAAAACCTCAAGCCGGGCTCGATGGACAAGCTCGGCTTCTCGCTCGACCGCCTCAGACAAGATTATCCGGCGCTGATCTGCTGCACCATATCAGGCTATGGCGATAGCGGCCCCTATGCCCACCGCAAGGCCTACGACCTGCTGATCCAGGCCGAGAGCGGGCTCGCCTCGATCACCGGCGGGCCGGACGGTCCCTCGCGCGTCGGGCTATCGATCGTCGACATCGCCACCGGCGCCACCGCGCACGCCGCGATCCTGGAGGCGCTGATCGGGCGCGGGCGTACCGGCAAGGGCGCCGACATCCGGATCTCGATGTTCGACGTGATGGCGGACTGGCTGACGGTGCCGCTGCTCAATTCCGAAGCCGGCAATCCGCCGAAGCGCATGGGCCTCGCCCATCCCTCGATCGCGCCCTATGGCGTGTTCAATTCCAGGGACGGCAAGGGCATCCTGATCTCGATCCAGAGCGAGCGCGAGTGGAAGAAGCTCTGCGCCGAGGTGCTGGGCCAGCCGGAGCTGCCGAACGATCCGCGCTTTGCCAACATGGTCGAGCGCGTCCGCAACCGGCAGCTCACCGACAAGGTGGTCGGCGATATCTTCGCGACGCTGACCCGCGACGAGCTGCTGAAGCGTTTGGCCGATTCCGACATCGCGTTCGCGGAAGTCAACACCATGGCTGATCTGACGATCCATCCGCATCTGCGCCGGATCGAGGTGAAGACCCCGAACGGGGTGGTGACCTATCCGGCGCCGGCGGCGATCGTGGTCGACCAGCCGCGCCACTATGGGCCGGTGCCCGCGATCGGCGAAGCGCCGAGCCAGTCGAAAGCCCCTCGCTCCGGGAGCAAAGCGTCATGACCGACAAGATCGACGTTGATCATTTGCGGCAATGGATCGGACGCAGCACCGAGGCGTCCGACATCGTTACCGCACAGCTGGTGAAGGGCCTGCGCGCGACGCTGTTCCAGGAGATCGGCGAGCCCAGGCTCGGCGACGCGGCCCCCTTCACCACCCATTGGTGCCTGGCGCAGCCGGTATTCCCGATGTCAGAACTCGGCCGCGACGGCCATCCCGCGCGCGGCGGCTTCCTGCCGCCGGTGCCGCTGCCGCGCCGGATGTGGGCCGGCGGAGAACTGGAATTCTTCGATCCGCTTCGCGTCGGCGACGAGGCCAAGCGCGTTTCTCGCATTGCCGACGTGACGATGAAAGCCGGCTCTACCGGCACGCTGTGCTTCGTTTCCGTCGCCCATGAGGTGACGACGCCGCGCGGACTCGCAATCCGCGAGCGGCAGGATATCGTCTATCGCGAGATGTCGGCCACATCGCAGGCCGCGCCGGCCAAACCGGCCGCGCCGCCCGCCCAGCATCGCGAAGCGCATGTGTCCGATCCGGTGCTGCTGTTCCGCTATTCGGCGCTGACCTTCAACGGCCACCGCATCCATTACGACCGCGACTATGTCACCAAGGTCGAGGGCTATCCCGGCCTGATCTTCCATGGCCCGCTGCAGGCCTCGTTCCTGGTGGAGATGGCGGCGAAGCTGAGCGGGGGAAAGCCGCCGAAGAAATTCACCTATCGCGGCGTGCAGCCGCTGTTCGAAGGCAGCGAGTTCAGCATCAACGCCAACAGAACCGATGGCGGCATGGAATTGTGGATCGGCAACGCCGAAGGACAACCGACAATGAAGGGCACGGCGGTGTGGTAATCCGTCATTCCGGGGCGATGCGAAGCATCGAACCCGGAATCTCGAGATTCCCCGATGCGCAATTGCGCATCTGAGGTCTGGTGCTTACGCACCATCCCGGAATGACGGCGTTCTAAATAAGCACGAACAAAGGGGCGGAAACATTGTCCAGCAAGCACAGCAAGACTGCGGCCAAATCCGTCACCGTCAAACAGGCCACGCTCGACCTGCTCCGCGCTTTCGGCATTCGCAAGGTGTTCGGCAATCCCGGCTCGACCGAATTGCCGTTCCTGAGCGACTGGCCCGACGATATCGACTATGTGCTCGGCCTGCAGGAAGCCTCCGTGATCGGCATGGCCGATGGTTACGCCCAGGCCACCCGCAATGTCGGCTTCGTCAATCTTCATTCCGCTGCCGGCGTCGGCAACGCGCTCGGCAATATCTACACGGCGTACCGCAACCAGACGCCGCTGGTGGTCACTGCGGGCCAGCAGGCACGCAGCATCCTGCCGCTGCAGCCCTTCCTCTATGCAGAGCGCGCCTCGGAATTTCCGCGTCCTTACGTCAAATTCAGCATCGAGCCCGCGCGCGCCGAGGATGTCCCGGCCGCGATCGCACGCGCCTATTACGAAGCGATGCAGCCGCCCTGCGGACCGACCTTCGTCTCGGTGCCGATCGACGACTGGGGTCACCAGACCGAACCGGTCGCGGCGCGCAGCATCAGCCGCGAACTAATGCCCACAATGGATGCGATGAACGCGATTGTCGCGGCGCTCACCGCCAGCAAGAGCCCGGCCCTCGTCGTCGGCCCCGCGGTCGATCGCGAACAGGCGGTCGACCTGATGGTGCGCGTTGCCGAGAAAACCAAAGCGGCGGTCTGGGTCAGCCCGTTCTCGGCGCGCTGCAGTTTTCCGGAAACCCATCCGCAATTTGTCGGCTTCCTGCATGCCTCGCCCGGGCAGCTATCGGAAGCCTTGCGTCCCCATGATCTGGTCGTGGTGGTTGGCGCCCCGGTGTTCACCTTTCACGTCGAGGGCCACGCCTCGATCTTCGACGGCGCGGCCACGATCTTCCAGATCACCGACGATCCGACCGCTGCCGCAGCGACACCGATCGGCACCAGCATCATCGCCACGATGAAGCCGGCGCTGACCATGCTGCTCGAACTCCTGCCTGAGACGAGCCGCGCCGCGCCGAAGGGCCGCGAGATGCCGCCGACGCCGCAGGCCGCCGATCCAATTCCCGTCGAATACCTGCTGCACTCGCTGTTCACCGCGATGGGCGACAAGGCCGTGCTGGTTGAAGAAGCGCCATCGCATCGCCCGGCGATGCAGAAGTTCATGCCGATGCGCGGCCAGGACAGTTTCTATACCATGACGAGCGGCGGCCTCGGCTACGGCCTTCCGGCCGCGGTCGGCATGGCGCTCGCCCGTCCTGACGTGCGTACCGTCTGCCTGATCGGCGACGGCTCGGCAATGTATTCGATCCAGGCGCTGTGGACTGCGGCGCAACGAAAACTGCCGTTGACCGTGGTGGTGATCAACAATACCGGCTATGGCGCCATGCGCTCGTTCAGCCAGGTGATGCAGGTGCGCCATGTGCCCGGGCTCGATCTGCCTGGTCTCGATTTCGTCCGCATCGCTGAAGGCATGGGATGCGAGGCGGTACGGATCAGCACATTGGCCGAGCTTTCGTCCGCATTCAAGCGCGGGCTGGCGCATGACGGGGCGAGCCTGATCGAGGTGATGGTGGATTCGGCCGTGCCGCTGCTTTACACGCAGAAGAGCTAGCAGTGACAGCAGCCGGCGTCATCATGTGAGGATTGCGCGACGAAGCTGGATTGCGACCCCATGATGGGTCCAAGCATGCGGAGATGACAATGATCCTGGAAGCATTTACGAGGGTGTTCGTGGACGCGGATGCGCTTGACCCCACCTGCGCCTTCTATCGCGCTTTGCTCGGCGGCGAGGAGACCATGCGCTTTGCCTATCCGGAGATGAGCCTCGAACTTGCCGCGGTCTCCTCACCCCGGCTGTCGGTCCTGATCATCGCCGGACCACCTGAGAACAGGCGCCCCTTCGAAGCAACACGTCTGACGATAAAGGTCGATGCCCTCGAGTCGGCGCTCGATGTGCTTGCAAAGACCGGCGCCGAGCAGTTGGAGCCGATCCAGCCGACGCCGGTCGGCCGTAAGACCCGTTTTCGCCATACCGACGGCCTCGTCGTGGAATATGTCGATCACGCCACGCGAACCTGAACGCCTTCTCAAAAGTCTTCAGGACGCCAGAAACCCGCCGTCGGCTGCCAGCACATGCAACTGGCCGAGCTGCTGCATCTGGAGAAATCGAGCGTCAGCCGCATGGTCCGCAAACTGATCGAGAACGGCAAATTGAGCGAGACCCCTGACGCCGAGGACGCGCGCTTCAAGCTGCTCTCATTGACGACGAAGGGAAAGCGCACCCTGGCTCGGATCAACGAATACGGCCAGCGTCAGGTCGCCGACGCACTGTCCCGGTTGACGGAGGCCAAGCAGCGGACCGTTCGGGACGGATTGACGATCTATGTCCGCGCCTTAACGACGACGGCGCCAGATTGACGGCGGTACTGTCATTCCGGACGACGCGAAGCGGCGATCCGGAATCTCGAGATTCCGGGTCTGGTCCTGCGGACCATCCCGCAATGACAGAACGAAATACTCATTTCCCATGCGCCTCGCGCATCCGGGTCTGGATCTTCGCCATGCCGGCGATCCAGCGGTCGTAATTGTCGGTCTTGTTGCGCATGTAGCCGAGCACCTGCTTGTGCGGCAGGATCAGGAAGGTTTCCTGCTCGATACCGGCGAGCGCATCGCTGGCCACCTGCTCCGGTGTCAGGTCGCCATCACCGGATTGCGGTCCCTTCGGCAGGGCGCGCAGCATGTCGGTATCGACGCCCTGCGGGCACAGGATCGAGACCTTGATGCCGTCGGCGCGATGCGAGATCGCCAGATTCTCGGCGAAACCGACCGCGGCATGTTTGGTGGTCGAATAGGCCGGGCTGCCGACCTGCGACAACAGGCCGGCGGCCGAGATCGTATTGAGGAAATAGCCGCCGCCGCGCGCCTTCATGCGCGGGATCAGATGCCGCGCCGCATAGACATGGGCCATGACATGGATCGCCCAGCTTCGCGACCACGGTTCGTCGGAATCGCCGCCGGCATTCACCGTCAGCGGATCAAAGCCGGCGCCGATCCCGGCATTAGAGCAGAACAGCGCGATCGGGCCGTATTTCTGTTCGGTTTCCTCGATGACGTGGCGGATATTGCGCTCCTGGGCGACGTCGCATTTGAACGCCGCGCCGTCCACCGCTGCGGCGACCGCTTCGGCGCGGACATGATCGAGATCGACGACCACGACCTTCGCGGCACCGGCGCCGTGAAAGGCTTCGCAGAGTGCGCGGCCGATACCATTGGCGCCTCCGGTCACGACCACGACCTTGCCGGCCACCTGCATCGTCACGCTCCCTGTTTTTATGGGATCAGGTCAAAACCAGATCCATCACCGCCGTATAATGGCACGCCGCGCCGAGCAACACAAAGCAGTGCCAGATCACGTTCTGGAAGCGAAGCCGCCGCCAAGCGTGAAAGATCACGCCGAGACTATACAGCGCGCCGCCAACCAGGATGAAGCACAGCGCCGGCTTCGGCAGCGCCGTGACCACGGTGTTGTAGAGCATCATGCCGCTCCAGCCCATCGCCAGATAAAGCCCGACCGACAGCCGGTCGAAACGGCCGGGCCAGAACAATTTAAGTACGACACCGACAATTGCGGTGCACCACACGCCGATGAGCAGCGCGACCGCGAAAACGCTTTGCTTCATCTCGGCGATGAGCGGCGTATAGGTCGCCGCGATCAGTACGAAGATTGCCGAATGATCGAAGCGGCGCAGCAGCCATTTAGTGGGCGATACCGGCCATAGATTATAGGTCGCCGACAGCGACAGCATCGCCAGCAACCCTGCCACGTAGACCGACACCACGACGATTTCGAGCGGCGTCGCATAGACCGCCGTGAGCACGACCAGCACGGTCGCCGCGATCAATCCGAACAGGACGCCGATGACATGTACGACACCATCCGCGATCAGCTCGGCGCGATCATAGTTCCAGCCGATCACATCGCGGGCGGCATAGACGGAATTGGAAGCCAGTTGCTTGAGCTTGAAAATGGTCATGTCGGAGCCGGCATCTTTCAATCAGGGACTGCTAGGATATAGGTTTGGTGTGGTCAACGAAGCGTTCAAGTCCGTATCACCGCTAAGTCCGGTTCTGATTGCATGAGAACCGGACTTAGGATTCTTGTTTTGACGCATTTTTTCACGCGAACCGAGGCCAACCCGCTATCCAAGTCCGGGACAGGCTTTCGCTCGAAAACGCTATAAAGACGCCGGAACTATGAAAGCTTGATTTCACCCGTCCGATTGCCAATTTTTAGGCAGTCCGCCCGCCTGTTTTTAGAGCCTTTTCCTGCATGGCCCCGAATTTTTCCGATATCGTCGAAGAAGCGCGCCTCACGGCAAGGGCGCTGCTCGACTATGGTGAACATTTGTTCACCCCGACGGTTCGCCTCGGCGTCACCGGGCTGTCACGGGCCGGCAAGACTGTCTTCATCACCGCGCTGGTTCATGGCCTGATCCGCGGCGGCCGCTTTCCAGTTTTCGAGCCCTTCGCCTCCGGCCGCATCGCCCGCGCCCGGCTCGAGCCGCAACCCGACGATGCGGTGCCGAGATTCGACTACGAGAACCACGTCCGCACACTGATCACCGATCGCCGCTGGCCGAATTCGACCGTCGACATCAGCGAACTCCGGCTGGTGATCGATTATCAGCGGCACAACGGCGCCGACCGCACGCTGACGCTCGACATCGTCGATTATCCCGGCGAGTGGCTGCTCGATCTGCCGCTGCTCAACAAAACTTACGAGCAGTGGTCGGCCGAGAGCCTGAAGCTGTCGCGCGAAGGCCCGCGCCGGGAGCTTGCAGCGTCATGGCATGCGCATCTGGCAACGCTCAAGCCCAAGGCAAAAGCCGATGAACAGGCCGCGCTCACCGAAGCCAGATTGTTCACCGATTACTTGCGGGCCTGCCGCGACGATCGTTTCGCCATGAGCCTGTTGCCTCCCGGCCGATTCCTGATGCCGGGCAACCTTGCCGGCTCGCCGGCGCTGACCTTTGCCCCACTCGACCTGCCCTTGGAGGGAACCGCGCCGGACGGATCGCTGTGGGCGATGATGGTCCGCCGCTACGAGGCCTATAAGGACGTAGTGGTGCGGCCGTTCTTTCGCGATCATTTCGCGCGGCTGGATCGGCAGATCGTGCTGGTCGATGCGCTTGCCGCCTTCAATTCCGGCCCCGAGGCGCTGCACGATCTCGAAGCGGCGCTCGCCGGGATCCTCGATTGCTTCCGGACCGGACGCAGCACGTTTTTCTCGAGCCTGTTCCGGCCGCGCATCGACCGCATCCTGTTTGCCGCCACCAAGGCCGATCACCTGCATCATTCGAACCACGACCGGCTGGAAGCCATCCTGCGGCGGATTGTCGCCAAGGCGGCCGACCGCGCCGAATATGCGGGGGCTGCGATCGACGTGGTGGCGCTGGCCGCGGTGCGCGCCACCCGCGAGGCGCAAGTGCAGCGCGGCCGCGACAAGCTACCCTCGATCCTGGGGACACCCGACGCCGGCGAGCAGATCGGCGGCGAGACCTTCGACGGCAACACCGAAGTCGCCACTTTTCCGGGCGACCTGCCAGCCGATCCGGAACAGTTGTTCAAGGGCGAAGGCGCGTTCCGGGGCCTTGCCAGCGGACCGGAAGAAAAGACCGATTTCCGCTTTCTTCGTTTCCGGCCACCGCTGCTGGAAACCCGGAACATTGACCAGAGCGGCGACGGCGCCGTTCTGCCTCACATCCGCCTTGACCGCGCCCTCCAGTTCCTGATCGGAGACCGATTGCAATGAGCGAGCGATCCCCTCACCGGCGCCCGGCCGCCTTCAAGCTCGATGACCCCAGCGTCATCGTGATGGATCCGGACGTTTCCGGCCGGCCCTCCCGCGGCACCGTCCATGTGACGCCGGAGGCCGATCCGGCGCTGCTGCCGGTTCCCCTCGATGCGCCACCGGTTCCCGCCCGCCGCGGCTTCAGCTGGGGCACGCTGTTCTGGACCGGGCTCGGCGGCCTGGTGCTGCTCGGCCTCGGGCTCAGCGTCGTCAATCTGATCGAAGACCTGTTCGCGCGCAGCCAAGGCCTCGGCTTCATCGGCGTGGCCTTCACCGCCGCGGCAGCGCTCGGGCTCGCTGTCATCATCGCGCGCGAGACGTTCGGGCTGATGCGGCTTGCGACGATCGAGAAGATGCACCTGCGCGCCACCGAAGTACTGCTCAGCGACGACCGCGCCGCCAGCCGTACCATTGTCAACGATCTTTTGAAGCTCGAGCACCAGAACCCGCAACTGGCTCGCGCCCGCGCCACCCTGCGGGACCATGTCGACGACATTATCGACGGCGCCGACATGATCAAGCTGGCCGAGCGCGAACTGATGACACCGCTCGATCAGGAGGCGCGCCGGCTGGTTTCCGTGGCGGCACAGCGCGTCTCGGTCGTCACCGCGGTCAGTCCGCGCGCCATGATCGACGTGCTGTTCGTATTCGTCGCTGCACTGCGGATGATCCGGCAACTGGCGCGACTCTATGGCGGACGGCCCGGCACGCTCGGCATGATCAAGCTGATGCGGCAGGTCATCGCTCATCTCGCCATCACCGGCGGCATGGCGGCGACCGACAGCCTGGTCCAGCAGATGCTCGGCCATGGGCTGGCGGCAAAACTGTCGCAGCGGCTTGGCGAAGGCCTCCTCAACGGGCTGCTCACCGCGCGGCTCGGACTTGCCGCCATCGACGTGACGCGGCCTTTGCCGTTCACGGCGCTGCCGCGCCCCGCGCTCGCCGATCTCGCCAAGGATCTCCTGCGCAAGCGCGACGGCGAGCGAGAGGAGTAGCTCTTTCTTTTCGTCATGGCCGGCATAGCCGTTCGAAGAACGGCGTCGCTTTCGCTTGCCTATGCCCAGCCATGATGGCGGGTTGTTAAAGGGCCGCCCGCCGGCGGATGAAATCGATGATCAGCTGCAACGCCTCCACCGACGCCGGCGCGGTCGGATTCTGCGGGATGAAGGTGTGCGGCTGGCCCTCGAACTTCCGCAAGATAATCTCGCCGCCGGCCTTCGTATAGGCGGCGGCGAAGCGGTCGGCCATGTCAGGCGTCACATTGGCGTCCCTGGTGCCCTGGATCAGCAGCGCCGGCGGCAAGTTGAACGACGTCCCGCCTTCGATGATGTATTGCGGGCTGGCTTCCAGCATTCGCTCTTCGGTGCCGAAATAAGCATGATGATTGTTGACCAGCCGTTCGTTGCCGGTCTCCTTCGCCATCCGGTAGCGCGCCACCGGATCGGAAATCGGCCAGCAGATGACGAGATATTTCAGGCTTGCGTCGACCTCGGTAGTCAGCGGCAAGGCCGCGTATCGCGGATCATGCGGCCGCAATACGTTCAACAGCAATTGATGGCCGCCGCTCGAGGTACCGAGGCCGCCGATACGGTTGGGATCGGCGCCGAGCCGCGCCGCATTGGCCTTTAGCCAGCGGATACCGAGATGGATGTCGGCAACCGAGCCTGGATAGGGCGTTTGCGGCGCCAGGCGGAATTCGAGCGCCAGCACGGCCGTGCCGGAAGCCGCGATCGCCTCGCTCATCGGCGCATTGTTCAGCCGGTCGCCGCCGGTCCAGGCTCCGCCATGAACATCGACAATCGCGGGAAAGCCGGATGCGCCTTTCGGCCGATAAAGGCGGGCCAGCAGCACAGTGTCCCCAGCCCGGCCGAACTCGATGTCCTCGGCCGTTACCTCATAGATCGGATGGCTCATCACCGTCATGCTCGATCCCTCATGCAGAAGACCCCCGCGGCTTAACGCGGCGCCACGATCCTGGTTCGTAGCGACATCAAACCCTCGAACGAAATCACCATGTCGTCACCGGGCTTCAGATAAAGCTCGGCCGCATTCGGCTGGCCGACCGCAACTCCGCTTGGCGCGCCCATCGCAATCAGATCGCCCGGTTCGAATACCACATAGCGCGAGAAATGCTCCAGCACGTCGGCGATTTTGTAGAGATAGTCGCCGGTATTGGAACGCAGCCGCTGCTTGCCGTTGACCTCGCAGGTGACCCAGAGATTGTCGGTATCCTCGACCTCGTCCATGGTCAGGATATAGGGGCCGACCGGCGCAAAGCCCGGCATGTTCTTGGCGGTCCAGAACCGGCTGCCGGAGGCGACCTCGCGCTTCTGGATCTCGCGCGCGCTGACATCGTTCATCAGCGTGAAACCGGCGATGTAGTCCATCGCCTCGGCTTTCCTGACGCCATGGGCGCGCTTGCCGACGACGTAGCAAAGCTCGGGCTCGTAATCGAGCGTGGTGATGTCGGCGGGCTTGACCACTTCGTCGCCATCGCCCGACATCGTGCTGACGAGCTTGACGAAGCCGGTCGGCTCGTTCGGAATCTCCGTCAGCATCTTGTTGGCGACCAGCTCTTCGCGATGCTTTTTGGTATTCTTGCCGACGCAGAAGAATTTTGATGGATCGGGAATCGGCGGCAGGAATTTGACCCCGGCGACCGGCCGCAGCAGTTTTGCTTCTTCGGCCGCGCCGACCAGTTCGCTGAGCGCGGCCAGCGTGTGCGCGCCGCTGGTCAGCGCCAGCTTGACCGTGGTCGCGGGTACAGCGCGGCGCAGCGTGTCCGCCGCCCCTACCACGTCGACGAGGTGATCGCCGCGGATGATGCCGAACCGGGGATCATGGCCCAATTGCAGGTCGACAAACGTAGCCAAACGCATCTTCACTTTCCTCCAGGCAGTTGCACGTCATTGTCCTTCACAAGCTTGGTCCACTTGGCGACATCGGCGTTGATGTAGCGGGCGAATTCTTCCGGCGTCTGCGGCGTAGGCTCGGCGCCCAAAGTCGCCAGGTGATGGCGGAACTCCTGCGTGCCCATTGCGGCGACGACGGTCTTGTTGATCTTCTCGACGATGTCGTTCGGCGTCTTCGGCGGCGCCAGCAGGCCGAACCAGCCGACCGCCTGATAACCCGGCACGGTCTCTGCGACCGTCGGCACGCCTGGATAGAATTTGGATGGTTTGGTATCGGTAACGCCGAGCGCGCGCAACTGGCCGGTCTGCACCAATTGCTGCACCACCGGTCCCGGCGCGAACATGATGTCGATGCGCCCGCCGAGCAGATCGGTCACCGCGGGCTCGGTGCCTTTATAGGGAACGTGCAGCAGCTTGATGCCGGTCATGCTTGCAAACAGCAGGCCCGACAGATGCGAGGCCGCGCCGATGCCCGAGGAGCCGTAGGTCAGTCCCTCCGGCTTTTGCTTGGCATAGCGGATCAGGTCGGCCGTGGTCTTCACCGGCAGCTTCGGATTGGCGACGAGCAGATAGGGCGGCGCCGCGCCGATCACGATCGGGCTGAGATATTTGTTGACGTCGAACGGTCCGTCGCTGTCGACATTGGCGGACACCGCCATCAGCGCGCCGGTCGAGGCCATCAGCAGCGTGTAGCCGTCGGGCACCGCCTTCATGGCGTTGCGGGTGCCGATCGTTCCCGATGCGCCGGGCTGGTTTTCGACGATGACCGGCTGTCCGAAGGACTTGTTCAGATTGTCGGCGATGACGCGCGCCAGAACATCGGTGCCGCCGCCTGGCGCAAACGGCACGATCAGCCGGATCGCGTGGTCGGGATAGTCACCCGCCGACGCCGGCGCGGCAAAGACCGCAAGCAACGACGCAAAAAATACGGTGATACGAAAAGACATTTTTGTTTTCCTCCCTGGCGGCCGTTCATGCCCCGCCAGGTGCCATGCCACAACAGCGAGCGGCGACTAGCCCCATGCGCCAGCCGCGGGACATTGCCATCGAGGCATGAACTCTGGCACAAGCTTTCGTTAATCCGGCGAAATGCCTTTTGCTTGCGGAATTAAACCCGGCCGTTACCGATATCTGCTTTCGTGGCCCGCATGAAACCAGACGCCCGATCCAGGCTTGCCGAGATGACCCGCGGCATTGGCGTGCGGCAGGTCCGCATCGGCTGCGGCCTGGTGCTGTTCAGCTATTTGATCAGTCATTTCCTTAACCATGCGCTGGGCAACATCTCGCTGGACGCGCTTGCCGTCGGCGTCCGCGTTCATACCATATTCTGGCAGTTTCTGCCGGTGGCGATCGTGTTCTACAGCGCGGCGCTGATACATTGCGGCCTCGGCATCTGGGCGCTCTACCAGCGCCGGCAGTTCAAGTGGAAGGCGATCGAGCCGCTGCAGCTCGTGCTCGGCCTCAGCGTGCCGGCGCTGATCCTCGGCCATATCATCGGCGTTCGCCTCGGCCAGACGCTGTTCGGCAACGAAAAGCTTTATCCGCAGGAGCTTTATTCCTTCTGGATCGCGCAGCCTTACAAGATGTGGCTGATGCCGACGGTGCTGGTCATCGCCTGGGTGCACGGCTGCATCGGGCTTTATTTCTGGCTGCGAATGAAAGCGTTTTTCACCTCGGCCGCGCCATATCTGCTCGCCGCCGCGGTGCTGATCCCAACGCTCGCACTGCTCGGCTTCTACCAGGCGGGGCGACGCGTTGCTGAAGACAGCGTCAGTGCAGAATGGCAGAAGCAGAATCTCTCGCCGCGGCAGGTCGGCACGCCGGCCGAGCAGGACACGCTGAGCGAGATCGCCGACGATGCGCTGATCTTCTATCTCGGCCTGGTCGGGCTGGCGCTATTGGCAAAGGGTGTGCGGAGCCTGAACGATCGTCGCGCCGGCATGATCACGCTGTCCTACGGCAGTGGCCGCAAGGTCCGGGTGCCCAAGGGGTTCAGCGTGCTCGAAGCCAGCCTGCGTCACAATCTTCCGCACGCCAGCGTGTGCGGCGGCCGCGCCCGCTGCTCCACCTGCCGCATCCGCGTGATCAGCGACTGCAAGGCACTGCCGGCGCCGTCCAAGCGCGAAGCCTTCGTACTGAGCCGGATCGGCGCCACCGATCCCTCGATCCGGCTCGCCTGCCAGCTGCGCCCGACCGAAGATCTGGACTTCTTCCAGCTGTTCCTGCCGCATGCAACGTCGGCGAATGCGCATGCATCGCATCCGCAGCGCATCGGTCAGGAGCGCTATCTCGCCTGCATGTTCGTCGACATGCGCGGCTCGACCAGGCTCGCCGAACAGCGCTTGCCGTTCGACACCGTCTTTATCGTCAACCGTTTCCTCAACGCGGTGTCGCAGGCGGTCGTGGCATGCGGCGGCGAGCCCAACCAGTTCGTCGGCGACGGCGAGCTGGCGCTGTTCGGGTTGCACACCAACCGGCAGACCGCATGCCGCCAGGCATTGAAGGCCGCGGCCATGATCGCGGCCAATATGGAGGAGCTCAATCAGTTCTTCAGCGACGATCTGCGCGAGCCCATCGGCTTCGGCATCGGCATTCATGGCGGTGAAGTTATCGTCGGCGACATCGGCTATCGCGACCACATGGTGTTCACCGCGCTTGGCGATGCGGTGAATGTCACAGCGCGATTGCAGGACATGACGAAGAGTCTGTCGTGCGAGGTGATCCTGTCCGAGGAGGTTCGCACCACCGCGGGCCTCGCCGATGATGACTTGCCCAGGGAGGAAGTCGCGATCCGCGGACGCACCGAGCTCATGATGGTGCGCTACGTCACGCAGGCAAAGGCCCTGACTGCGCTGACCGACGGTTTCGACACCGTCGCGGCTTAGCGTGATCTTTGTCGGCGCGAGGCCGGATATTTGTCGCAATCGCGGGCGACCAACGACAAAACCGGCAAAAAGCGCGAAATACGCCGTGATTATGATCGCTTTCCGCCAGAATCACCGTGTGGTCTAGCTATCAAGGTCGACTCAGACCTCGTATCTTGCACCCGCGGACATGCCGGCTGGCGGGGGACCGGCAGTTCCTAGATCTTTTTCCCGCGGAGACGAACTGATGGCTAAAGGTACTGTTAAGTGGTTCAACCCGACGAAGGGCTACGGGTTCATCCAGCCCTCAACGGGTGGCAAGGATGTTTTCGTACATATTTCTGCTGTCGAGAAGGCCGGCCTGTCGACGCTCAATGAAGGTCAGTCGATCGAGTATGAAGAGGTCGCCAATCGCGGCAAAACCTCGGCCGAGAACCTCAAGGTGTGATCGGCGGCAGCAGGCTTTCGGGACGCGATCCGGGAGCCGGAATGCCGTTGCATTTTTAAGAAATTTCGGCAGGAGCAATTTAGCTCCTGCCGGTATGACGACGACGTGCGACGAGTTTAGCCGTTTTCGTCTCGGCGCGATCGCTTGCCCTCGCCCCATCAAAACATCGCAAAGCTGCAGCTCGCGGTGGTTTGGCGACCTCCGGCCGTAACCCGTTGCATCACCCCATCAAGATCGGTCAAATGCGTCCGCCATCCGCGGACGACGGTCCGCCGATTCCATGTGACGGAATAATCAACAAGAGAGCGACGGGAGCGAGCCCAAAATGGAAGACGGCATCTTCGAAGGCCTCAAGGTTCTGGATTGCGCGAGCTTCATCGCAGCGCCCGCGGCCGCAACCGTGCTGTCGGACTTCGGTGCCGAGGTGATCAAGATCGAGCCGCCGGGATCGGGCGATCCCTACCGCAACCTGCCGCAGCTGCCGGGCTATCCGCGCAGCGAGCATAATTTCGCGTGGCTGCTCGAGGCACGCAACAAGCGCAGCCTCGCGCTCGACCTGAGCAAGGCCGAGGGCCAGGCGGTGCTGCACCGGCTGGTGATGGACGCCGACGTCTTCATCACCAATTTTCCACCCGGCGTGCGCAGCCGGCTCGGCATCTCCTATACCGAACTGGCGCCGCTCAACCCGCGCCTGATCTACGCATCGTTCACGGGCTATGGCGAGAAAGGCGAGGAAGCCAACAAGCCCGGCTTCGACAGCAATGCCTATTGGGCCCGCTCCGGGCTGATGGACCTGGTGCGTGCCGATGAAAACACCACGCCGGCGCGCTCGACGCCCGGCATGGGCGATCATCCCTGCGCCATGGCGCTGTATGGTGCGATCGTCACCGCGCTCTACAAGCGCGAGCGCACCGGCAAGGGCTCGCACGTCGCTTCCAATCTGATGGCCAACGGCGTTTGGGCCAACGGCGTGTTTGCCCAGGCCAAATTATGCGGGGCCAGATTTTCCGAGCGGCGCAACCGCGAGCACGCGCTAAACGCCGCGACCAATCACTACCGATGCCGGGACGGGCGCTGGATCATCCTGTCGCTGCTCAACGAGGAGCGGCAATGGCCGACGCTGGCGCGCTGCCTGGGCCGCGAGGACCTTGTCAATGACGAGCGGTTTGCCACCAAGGCCGACCGGCACAAGCGATCGGTCGAGCTGATCAGGATCTTCGATGAGATCTTCGCCACCCGCGACCTCGCCGAATGGCGCAAGGCGCTCGACGGCAATGGCCTGGTGTTCGGCGTGGTCGGCATCCTCGACGATCTGCCGAGCGACCGCCAGATGATCGACAACGGCGTGCTGGTGCCGTTCGAAGGCGACACCATGCTGACCGTCAACAGCCCGATCTGGATCGATGGCAGCCAGAAGACCCAGCCGAGACTTCCGCCTGGGGTCGGCGAACACAGCGACGAGGTGCTGCGCGAGGCCGGCTTCGACGACGCCGCGATCCGGCAATTGCGGGCCTCGGGGGCGGTGGCCTGACGGCCCTTTCTCGCAGTGCAACGTGGTTACCTTCCACGTCCGCCATTTTGACACGCCGGTTTTATCGACGGGCGCGCCGACCATCGTGACCGACACAGCGCGATGATTAACCGAGCCCCAGCAACCGCGCAAAACGGCTGGTGGTCTTGGCTTCGGGCTCGCGGTTCTCGGCGATGGATATGAGGACGAGCTGGTTGACGAGTTCGATCGTCATCGAGAACATCTCGCCCGCGCGGTCGCGGTAGTCGATCCGGGTCACCGGCCCCTCCACGGAGGTCTTGATCCCGGCCCAGCCGAGGCCAGCCCCTTGATACCGGATTAATTCACCAACCGTGTGCATCGGATTACCGGCAGGATCCAGTTTCAGGATTTGCCGCGCCTTGTCGTTCATCGTCAGGATACGCGCATCATCGGTCTTGTTCTGCCCGTCCATGATGGGAACAGCAGCGATGATGCCGATCGGCGACCGATCGTAAAGGATCTGAAGCACGTCGATCTTTTCACTGAGCATGGCAACGAAGCTCATGGTGAATACGGGCTCACTTCGCTCGTCAGCCGCGAGCGGCAATATCATTGCCTCCCAATAAGCGTTCTGGTCGGAAAGCGACGAGATGTAGCGCGCATACACCGGCCGCCTGTTGGCGAGGCAGTCGTCGTAGATATCGCGCAAGCTGTTGGCGGTGGCGAATTTGAGCTCGGACAATCGCGTACCGCGTAAATCCTGTCCGAGATTACGCAGATAGCTGTCGCTCTGCGAAACGACGATGTGATCGTTGGCGAGCTTGATGTTCAACAGGATGTCGCAGAACGTGTTCACGGATTTCGCGTACATGTCGCGAAGGCACGGCTGGCGGCTCGCCCGGTGGTAGAGCCAGTGGCGATAGGCCCCGCTGAGCGATTTTGAATGAATTTGCTCGGCGATCGCCTTGCCGGTCCAGGTCTGGATCGCCGCACGGTTGGCAGCCCCGGTATCGCTCGCCCGAACCGGAGTAATCGCAGGGCTGGCCTCCAATAGTGCGGACTTGCTCATGACGAACTCTTCCAGGCCACGGGAGACGCGCTTGTCCTTCTTGACGGGACTTTTGAAGTTACAATGGTGCTCTCAAGCCACAGCAAAGACGAGAGACCTTTCATAAGTCTATTTGATGGATCATTAATATTCGATTGCCGCCGCGAGCCGTACAACGCCGGATGCCGGCGCTGCCTGACACGGCCCGTATACCCGGCCAGACCATTTTCGGGCGCCGCCTTCCCGGCGGGTATCGAGCAGGGCCCTCATGTTCCGGATCGGATCAAGGGATCTGTCACTGAACTGCGCTTTTAGCGGTTGTGGAGCAGCACCCAGCCCACCGCGGCTAGCGCGATCACCACCGCAGCCGCGATCGCCCATGTACTGACACGGACGGCGCTGACGGTCTGCCGCTGCGCCTCGTTGTCGGCGATCTGGCGGTTGCGCTGCTTGTTCTCCTGTTCGGAAGAGCTCATCGGCCGGTCCCCGCTGGGCACACGAAGCGTGTCAGACGACTTCGGACGGCGAACAGGATAACACACATCCGGCGGTTGGCCGACCTCGCAAGGCAAGCTTATCGGGTCTTGATGAAGCACATGCCCATGCGCGAGGCCTTGTCCACAACCTGGCAGGCCAGCCCGGCAGCACAAGTCCATGAGTGGAAGCTCATGTCATTGTTTTTTACGCCCGGCTGCGGCTGATAACAATGTGATCCCCAGCCATCTTCATATTCGGTGCCGGCGAGCTCGGTGCTGCCGCGCAATTGCGGCCGGTTCGAAAACCCGCGCGAATAGTCCGGCGTCCTGCCGTCGCGCAGCGCGGCGAGGATATCGCGGCGCCGGATCTGGTCGCCGAAGAAATGCGGCGAGGCCGGAACGAAGGTCGAGTTCGACGGATTTTTTTGCATCCAGTCGACGCCCGGAAAATGGAAACCGCCGATGCCGCGGGTCTGATGACACCCCGCGCAGGTGATGTCGTTGAGCCGGCGCTCGAAGCCCGCGACCGAACGGATGTTCTGCGTCGGCACGCCCCGCTCGGCCGCCTTTTTCAAAGCGGTAACGACATCATCCTCGCTGAACAGCGGATCCGCCGTGCCGGCATCGCCCTGCACCAGGCCGAATTCCGGCTGCAGATTAGAGACGGCAAAGCCGACCGGGGTTGGTGCAATGGCGCTCTTTGCCAGAAATTCCGGGGGGATCACCAGCGTGCCGCGATCGAGGTCGCTGAAATGCCGGGGATCGAGCAGCCAGCTCTTGAACGCCTGCCTCAAACTCGCATCGGCAAGAAGCCGGTCACGATCGATCTGGTCCTCCATCGGAGCCTGCACGAAGACTTTGGAACGCGCATCATAGTCGAACACGTTCATGAGATAGTCGGTGCGGAAATCGCGAACCGCCGATTTCGGCGCATGCGCGATCTGCAGGTTGGTCTCGATGCGCTCGAGATTGTCGGGCGAGACGAGATCGAGCGGGCCGCCAGGTGCCGTCAATTTGTCCGCCAGCTCATTGCCGGTGAACGTCCAGTCGGCGGTGGCGAGCCAGCGGCGCGCGATCTCCGCGCAGGTGATCGCAATGCCGCGGCGATCGGCAACTCGGTCGCCCTTGGCCTTGAGCACGACCATGAGCGTCATCGGCAGGCGCGGCGAGACCGCGTCATCTCCGGTTTGCTCCGGCAGATTGGTGCGCATCAGGCGATAGATCAGCCTGATCTCGCCGCAGGTCTCGGGCGCAACATAGGCGCGGTCCATCCGGTTGACGATCCCCGACAGCACGAAGCGCGTGTGATCGGAATAGAGCATTGCGCGATCGAACAGCTGGAAGGCAAAGGAATTGCCGACGCCGATACTCTCATTCGGCAGTTCGGCTTTGTGCCTGGCGACATATTGATCGAACTCGTCGTCGAGCGTCTGGCGCACCGGCGCCATCGACGGCAGCGCGAACAATTCACCGTTGGAAAGCGGCGTATCGGCTTGCCGCTCCCGCGCCAGCACGCGGCCGAGAATCCGGGCGAGCGCAAATCTTCCGCTGTCGAGCTCTCGCAGCGCATAGGGATCGGTGACCGCGGCACCGCGCTCCAGCGGCGCATCTCGCGCCGCTCCCGCCGGCGAGAAGCAGCCAAGCAGGACGGCGATGACGGCGAGCATTCGCAACGGGTGGCTCATGTCCTGACTAACACCGCGGGCCGGCGCCTATTCGCGCCTCTCGCACTCCAATGCCAGTTTGGAAAAATACCCGAAAAAGAAACAGGCTGTCTTGCGACAGCCTGATGACATCCCTCTCCGCTTCACGTCACGGTGAAGCGATCCGTCTTATTTTAGCGCGCGACAATCAGCCCGCGGCTGGTGACGACCACCCATCGGCCGTCCTGGCGGCGGATCGCATCGATGCGGCCAAGGCCGGGCACGGGATCGCCGGCATAGACTTCGTACATGCCGCGGCGGCCTTCGATCAGCGCGCCGCCATTGCCGACGTCACGCAGCACCCAATCGTCGAGCGTCGGCAACCGGCCGAACTCGCCCTTCGCGTCGGCGGTGCGGACATCAGGCTTGGGCGCAGCCGTCGCTGCAGCCGCCGCCGGCGCATTGATCGAGCCGGTAACTTCCTTCGATGCCGGCTGCGGCGCAGCGGCAGGTGGCGCAGCGTGCAGCTTTTCGACCGCCTCGCTCAGCTTGGCGAGCTTGGCAGCCGGCTCAGCCTGTGCCTTCTCCAGCTTATCGAGACGATCGCTGGTCTTGTTGAACTGCGCGACGTCGATTTTGGACGTATGTTCGACGCTCGCCTTCAGTGCCACGAGATCGGAATCGATCCGGGCAACCGTCGCGGCGAGAGCCTGATCGCTCGCGGCCGGAGTGCTCGCGGCGGCGGTAGAAGAATGTCCGAAACTTGCCGTCGCCACGGCGCCACCAATCGCGCCGGCAACCATCGCCAGCACCGCCACCGCAGCCATCGCGGCAAAGCGCCGCTTGCCGGGCCCATTGCCGGTGTCCGGCCTTGCCTCGACATCAGGGGCGATATTCTCGTTGGCCCAGCCGCGATCACCGGGCGACATGATCATCAGCTGGCCGGACGTGAACGGTGAATTCGGCTTATGGGTATGAGCCTGCGAAGCACGGAACTCCGAAGCACCGATCTCCGGGGCATGGTCCTCCGAACCACGTGCCTGGGGCACGCGCACTTCCGGCACCTTCACCTCAGGCGCTTCACCGGCCTGCTCGTCAGGCACGAGATCCGGGGCCTCGGTACGGATCGAGGGCTCCAGCGAGGTAATCGGCAGGTCGGACGAAGCGCCCGACGCTTGAGGCGTAACCGGCCCGGAGGAACCGGATTCACCGCTGATTGGCTCGGCCTGCTGCTCGCTCACGGCTAACTCTCCAAAATAAGTTGACCTTTTGGTAACCTTCATTGCTTGCCAAATCGTTACTCTGGCTCGCCTTACGGAAATTTTAGGGACTCATTGGGGCCGGTTTGGGTCCGGACTTGGGCCGATTGCTTCCACTTGTGCCGCCCTGACTTGAAGCCCGGTTCTGATTCGGGACCGAAAAGCGCTAAGGTCTAAATCACCACCGGCGCATCGGGCAGCTCGTTCGGCCCTTTGTCCTGCGCGGGAAAATAGGTCGCAAGTTCGCGCGAAACTGCCTTGATGCCGCGGATCACACCGTCTTCGAATTGTCCGGCCCTGAAGTCGCGCTCCATCTCGGCGCAGATCTTTTCCCAGCCGGCGCGGCCGACTTTCGCATCGATGCCGCGGTCGGCGATGATTTCGACATCCCGGTCGGCAAGCAGCAGATAGATCAGCACGCCATTGTTATGCGCAGTGTCCCAGATGCGCAGCTGCGAAAATATATCGAGCGCGCGCTCGCGTGCCGGCTGATCGCGAAACAGCGGCGCACCATCCAGCGCGCTCTCGACGACGAAGCGCAGCTGGCCCGAATGGGTGGCTTCGCCCGCCTTGATCGCCTGCTCGATCGCAGCCAGCGTCCTGCGCGGAAACAGCCGCCGCACCTGCCAGCGGTGCAAAAGGAGATGTTTGCCGATGCGCCCGATGCCCATAGCGCCACACCCTACCAGCTTCCCGACGCGCCGCCGCCGCCGAAACCACCGCCGCCACCGCTGAATCCGCCGCTGTCGCGCGAGCCGCCGCCCCAGCCTCCGCCGGGAAACACGCCGCCATAGCCGCCGCCACGCCAATTGCCGCCGCGGCCGCCCGAGGATGCGATGCTCTCGCCGATCAGCGTGAACATGAAGGCAATCAATGCGACGATGACCGAGGCGGCGATCGATCCGACCAGCATCCATACCAGGACGCCCGCGACGCCGCCGGTCGCAAGCGAGCCGAACAGCCGGCCGAACAGGCCGCGCAGCACGGCGCCGGCGATGAAGATGCCGAAGATGAGAAACGGGTTGAACAGCTCATCGAGATTGCCCGCTGTTCCATAATCCTGCTGCGGCTTCGGCGGCGGCAGCGGCTCACCATCGATCACCTTGATGATCCGATCCACTCCCGCCCAGATGCCGCCGGCAAAATCACCGGTCTTGAACTTTGGCACGATGAACTCATCGATGATGCGCTTGCTGGTGACATCAGTGAGTGCGCCCTCGAGCCCATAGCCGACTTCGATGCGAAGCTTGTGGTCGTCCTTGGCAATGAGCAGGATCGCGCCGTCGTCGATCTTCTTGCGGCCGACCTTCCAGGCGTCGGCGACCCGGATCGAATATTGCTCGATGGTCTCGGGCGCGGTGGTCGGCACGATCAGGACCGCGATTTGGCTGCCCTTCTTCGCCTCGAAATCCTGCAGCGTCTGTGTCAGCGAGGCGATGTCGCTGCTGCTCAGCGTTCCGGTCTGGTCGACGACACGCCCGGTAAGCGGCGGCACGGCGACATCGGCCAGTGCCGCGAAGGCCCAGCAGATCAGCAGCGCGACGAGAGAGGCTCTGGCTAGGTTCATCGCGGGCAATGACGGCTCGGATCGTTCACAGGGGCGCTTGTCGGATCATTTGGCGGGCGCCGGTGCCGGCGTCGGGTTGAAATCCACTTTCGGCGCAGTGGAAATTTCCTTCTCATTATCGACGGTGAAATTGGCCTTTTCCTTGTACCCGAACGCCATTGCGGTCAGGTTGGACGGAAACGAGCGGATCGTGACATTATACTCCTGAACCGCCTTGATATAACGGTTGCGTGCCACCGTGATCCGGTTCTCGGTGCCCTCGAGCTGCGCCATCAAATCCCGGAACAGCGCGTCGGATTTAAGCTGCGGATAATTCTCGGTCACCACCAGGAGCCTCGATAGTGCGCTGGTCAATTCGCCCTGGGCCTGCTGGAATTTCGCAAAGGCGCCGGGGTCATTGATCAGGTCTGGTGTCGCCTGAATGCTGCCGACCTTGGCACGGGCGTTGGTGACGCCGAGCAGCACATCCTTTTCCTGCTGCGCATATCCCTTCACCGAATTGACCAAATTGGGCACCAGATCGGCGCGGCGCTGGTACTGGTTCAACACCTCCGACCAGGCCGACTTGACCTGCTCATCGCCGCTCTGAATCGCATTGTAACCGCAATTGGTCAGGCTCAATGTTGCCAGCGCTGCCAGTACGGTTAAAAATTTACGCATCGAAATCTCCCGCTGATGTTTTGCGGGAGCCTATAGCGTTTTCCAGCGAAGTGAAAACCGGTTCGCGCGAACAAAACGCGCCGCAACAAAGTCAACGCCCGGTTCTGATCAGAACCGGGTGTTGATCAATAAGCTTCAGGCCTGCGCTGCTTTGGCGTCCTGGATCGCCTGCCAGACCTTGTGCGGTGTCAGCGGCGTATTGAGCTGCTTGATGCCGAGTTCGCTGAGCGCATCCATCACACCGTTGGTGATGCAGGGCGGGCCGCCGATCGCCCCCGATTCGCCGCAGCCCTTGGCTCCCAGTGGATTGGTGCGGCATGGCGCGGAGGGATCGAGCGTCACCACGATCGAGGGAATGTCGTCGGCACGCGGAACGCAATAATCCTGATAGCTCGCGGTCAGCAATTGCCCTTCGGTATCGTAAGCCACGCCCTCATAGAGCGCCTGCCCGATGCCTTGCGCGACGCCGCCATGAACCTGGCCGGTCACCAGCATCGGATTGACGGCAATGCCGACGTCGTCGACCGTAGTGTAGCGCATCACCTTGCTGACGCCGGTTTCCGGATCGATCTCGACCTCGCAGATATGCGCACCATTCGGCCAGCTCGGGCCATCGACCTCGCCCTGGCTGTCGACGCTGAGTCGCGCGCCGTCTTCCTTCTTGGCGATGTCGAACAGGCCAATGCGACGATCGGTGCCGACCACGGTGAGCCAGCCGTCACGATATTCGATGTCCTCGACCGAGGTCTCGAGCAGGTTGGAGGCCTTCTCGCGCGCCTTTCGGATCATGTCGTCGGTCGAGACCGCAACCGCGGTGCCGCCGACGAACAGCGAGCGCGACCCGACGCTGCCGAAACCGGTGACGAGATCGGTATCACCCTGCACGACGTCGATCCTGTCGAGGGGAATGCCGAGCGCATCCGAGACCATCTGGGAATAGGTGGTTTGCAGGCCCTGCCCCATCGCCATGGTGCCGGAATGCAGGATGATTCGGCCGTCGGCGGTCGCATGCAGGCTGACCTTCTCGGTGTGGGCGCGGCCGCCGGTCCATTCGATATAGCTGGTGAGCCCGCGGCCATAGAGCATGCCGCGCTTCCTGGCTTCTTTCTTGCGCGCGGCGAAACCGTCCCAGTCGGCAAGTTCGGAGGCACGGTCGAGCATGTGCGCAAAGGCGCCGGAGTCGTAGACCTGGCCAGCGGCGTTGGTATAGGGCAGCTGTGCCGGCTTGATATAGTTGATCTTGCGGATCTGGCGTGGATCGATGCCGATCTGCCGCGCCGCTGCATCCATCAGCCGCTCGACGATGAACACCGCCTCCGGCCGGCCCGCGCCGCGATAGGCGCCGACCGGCGCGGTGTGGGTCATCACCGACTTGATCTCGAAATACACCAGCGGCAGATCGTAGACGCCGGTCTGCACGAAGGGGCCGAGCACCAGCGGGATGATGTTGCCGGCACCGGTGCTGTAAGCGCCGGTGCAGCCGACCGAGCGCACCCGATAAGCCAGCACGCGACCCTTGGCGTCGAGCGCGAACTCGCCGGTCGAGGTCAGGTCGCGGCCATGGGTGCCGCCGACGAATTCGTCGGTACGCTCACCGCGCCAGCGAATCTTGCGCCCGAGCTTGGTCGCCGCATAGGCTACGATACCGTCTTCCGGATAGAGATTGGTCTTCTGGCCGAAGCCGCCGCCGATGTCGCCGACCAGTACGCGCACGCTCTCTTTCGGCCGCTTCAGCACGGCCTCGGCGAGCACATCACGGGTCGAGCCGGGCGTCTGCGATTGCACATGCAGCGTCAGCCGTCCGGTCTTCTTGTCGACCTCGGCGATCGTCGAGCGCGGCTCCATCGCGGACGGGATCAGCCGCTGGCTGACGAGGTCGAGCGAGACCACATGCGCCGCCTTGGCGAAGGCTTCCTCGGCCTTGGCGGCATCGCCATAGCTCATGACCGCAACGATATTGTCGGGCGCATCAGGCCAGACCACCGGCGCGCCCGGCTTCAATGCCTCGAGCGGATCGACCACCGACGGCAGCACCTCATAATCGACCACGATCGCTTCAGCCGCGGTCTGCGCCAGCACCCGCGACGTCGCCACCACCGCCGCCACCGGCTCGCCGGCAAAGCGGACGATTTCATGCGCCAGCAGCCGGCGCGGCGGCACCGTCATCGGCGAGCCGTCCGGCCGCTTGAAGATCGCCAGGGTCGGAATCGTGCCGATATCGTCGGCAATCAGGTCGGCGCCGGTGAAGACCCGTTCGACGCCCGGCATTTCGGTGGCTGCGGTCGTATCGACCGACAGGATCCTGGCATGGGCATGCGGCGAGCGCAGCACATAGAGCCACAGGGCGCCGTCTTCCGGCTTATCGTCGATGAACTGCCCCTTCCCGGTGAGCAGTCGTTGATCCTCCAAACGCTTGACCGGCTGGCCCGCACCAAAACGCAGATCGGCGGGAAGAATATTCATTAGTTCATCCTTCGAGTCTTTTTGAGATTAGGCGGGGTTTTAGCGGATGGAACGCGCCAAGGCCAACTGCCGATTTTCGGCAAAAACCGCCCAGGAAAGCGTCATGACCGGGAACGACAGCGTGCGACGAGCGCTAGCGCAGATCCTGCAATACCGCCTCGACCGCCTTGCGTTCTTCGGCGGTCAGTGCGGCCTGCGGCGCGACGGGATCGCCCACCTCATAGCCCTGGATCGAGAGCCCGGCCTTGATGCAGGCCGCCAGATTGTAGCGGGCGAAGGCCTCATTGATGCGCCACAACCGCCGCTGCAACGCCATGGCTTCATCCCAGCGCTTGGCCTTGCAGAGATCGTAGAGCGCAACGCTCTGGCGCGGAACGAGGCAGGCCGGCCCGGCCATCCAGCCGACGCCGCCGATCAGCATCACCGCGGCCGGAATATGCGCCGAGGCCGAGAACACTTTGATATCGTCGCCGCAGCGATTCATGATCGACAGCAGCCGCCCGGTATTGGTCGAGGCATCCTTGATGTAGCCGATACGCGGATGGGCCGAGAGCCGCGCCACCACATCGAGCGTCAGATCGGAGCGTTGGAACTGCGGGTTGGTGTAGATGACGACGGGGATATCGACGGCATCGGCAATGGCGCGAAAATAGCATTCGATCTGGGCGTCGCGCAGCGGAAAATAGGCTTCCAGGACCGCCAGGATGCCGTCGGCGCCCAGCCTCTCATAGGACCTGGCCTGCGCGACCGCCTCATGCGTCGAGGTCGAGGCCACGCCGGCGACCACCGGCACGCGCCCGCTGGCCGCTTCGATCGTCGCCTGCACCACGACACTGCGCTGCGCCTGGTTCAGATAAGCGAACTCGCCGGTCGAGCCGAGCGGCGTCAGCCCATGCACCCCCGACTTGATGAGGTCATCACACAGCCGGCCCAGCACTTCGGTGCGGATCGTGCCGTCGGAATCGGTGGGAGAGACCAGATAGGGAAAGACGCCGTGGAAATCAGCCATGATGGTTCGTGCCTGAATCGGTCCGGCACCGATACGCGCTTTTTCGATCAAGGTGAAGCCGGCGCCTCGCCCGGAAGCGTTTTTGAGCGAAGTGGTAACCGTGAAGAAAACGCGTCAGACAAAAGGCTAGCGCCGCCCGTAGCAATGGAACGCGCCGTAAATGCCGGAGCGATCGCGTTGGAAGCCGATGGCGCTCCGCTCCTCGTCGCGGCGCCAGACCTCGCGCAGCGAGGCCAGTTCATGGCCTTCCAGCGGCGACTCCTTGCCCGCGGTACGGAAGATGACGCGAACATCGTCGCTGCCGGTGCGGTCGATCGCGTTCCACAACGCCGCGATTTCCTCCCCTGCCATCCAGTCCTGGGAATCGAGCAGCACCACGGCATCGATCTGCCGCGCCGGCAGCCCTTCGAGGAACTGCCGTAGATTGGCGTGAACGGGAATGATCAGCCCGGCGCCGTCGCGCATGCGCTCGAACTGTCGGCGCTGCAGATAAGGCGGCAGGCAGCGGTCACCGGGCCCTTGATAACGCCGTTGCAGCGCCTGCCAGGCGAAATAATTGGTCTCGCTGGGATGGCCGTTGATCAGCCGCAGTAGCCGCTCATAGAGCACCTCGTTGATCGGCTCGCCGCCGCGAAGGAGATCGCGCTGCTGCGGTGGAATGCCCAGGCTGAACAGCAGCGCGGGCGTTCCCGTCATCAGCCGTGCCAGCGGGGAATGAAACAGGCGATGCAGCCGCGCCAGCGCCCTGATGCGCTCCGGTGCATTCGCAGCGCCATTCAACAGCGCCTCAAGATCGATACGAGCCAGCCTGGCGAGCAGATGCGCAAAGCCGATGAAGCCGCCGAGCAGGCCATGGCGGTAGAAACCATCGGTGAAGTAATCATGCCGCGGGCGCCCGATGACATTGCGCTTGTCCCAATAGGCGCGTGCCGTCTCGTCGAGCAGAGGCCGCAGCCGTTCCCGGTACAGCGCGTCATTGGCCGGCGAAGCGGCTTCGCCGAAGAACTGCCAGAACTCCTGGTAGCAGGAGAACGCACGAAGACCCGCGAGCTTGAGTTTCAGAAGCGACAGATGCGCTTCGTTGAGATCGACGGCGAAGACCTGGGCCGGCCGGGCGGTGAGATAGGACAGTGCGTTGCAGCCGCCGGATGAGATGGTAACGATGGTCGAGCCGACCGGCAACTGCAAGGCCGCAAGATCGGCCTCCGGGTCTTCCCAGATCTGGGTGTAAACCAGGCGGCGAAACCAGAATGCGAAAAGCCTGTCCCAAACGGTCGATTGATCGTCACCTCTGCTATTGCGAACCGCGTCCGCGATCAGTTGCGTGCCCATCACTTCCCCGAATCGTCAATTTGACGAGCGTACCGTTGACACGCTGCAGTTTTGCGACAGTCGCCAAACACGCCGAGCTGTCACATCGTTGTCGCGCGAACATCGCAAGAAGCAAATGATAGCTGCTGCGGAGAATTAATTAGATGCGCGCGGTTCCTTCCGACGTCGGCACGACCCTGCCGTGGCTGGCCGAGGCCACCGGCCGCATGAACAGGATGTATCGCCGTCAACGCCATATCTACGACGGAACGCGGCGATATTACCTGCTCGGACGCGATCAGATGATCGCCGGCCTGCAGCCCGAACCCGGTGCCAGCGTATTCGAGATCGGCTGTGGAACCGGAAGAAACCTGGTGCTTGCCGCGCAGCGCTATCGGAATGCCCGTTTCTTCGGCGTCGACGTCTCGACGGAAATGCTGACTTCGGCGCGATCTGCGATTTCGCGGCGTGGTCTGGCGTCGCGCATTCGCGTCGCTCACGGCGATGCGGCTGCGTTTGATCCACAGTTTTCGTTCGCTATCCCCAGCTTTGATCACGTGATGATCTCCTACAGCCTCTCGATGATCACGGACTGGGAGCGGGTTCTCGACGCCGCCATCGGCCTTCTCAACCCCGGCGGGCGCCTACATGTCGTCGACTTCGGAAAGCAAGAACGGCTACCCGGCACTACCCGCAGCCTGCTGCTGCGCTGGCTGAAGCTGTTTGACGTGACGCCGCGCGATGATCTGGAACAGGTGCTGCGCGCAATGGCGGAGCAGGCCGGCGCCGAACTGACCTTCGAGCGTCCGTTCCGCGGCTACGCGCAATATGCGGTGCTGACCAAACCGGCGGGACAGATCGGACCGTGAGTGGATGGCTTGCATTGGTGGCGGCCGGCCTGTTCGAGGTCGCCTGGGCGCTTGGTTTGAAATATTCCGACGGCCTCACCCGCTTCTGGCCGACTGCGGCGACACTGGCCGCGATCCTCTCCAGTTTCGGGCTGATGTCGCTGGCGCTGCGGTCGCTGCCGTTCGGCACCGCTTACGCGGTGTGGACCGGGATCGGCGCGGTCGGCACCATCCTGATCGGCATGCTCGTGTTCCGCGAGCCGGCCGATCCGGTGCGCATCGTCTGCCTCACCCTGATCGTCGCTGGCATGGTCGGCCTCAAGCTCAATTCGCCGGTGTAGATGGCGCACGCTTGATGCGCAGGCTTCGCCATCCCTCCACCGCACCAAACAGGCCGAGCGCGATCACGAACGGCAGGAAGTGGTACAGGAAACGAAACATCAGCAGCGCCGCAATCAGCGGCTCCCTGTCCTCGCCGCCGAGCCCGATCAGGATCGTCGCGTCGAACACGCCAAGTCCCGCCGGCGTGTGGCTGGCAAAGCCCAACAGGGTCGCGACGATGAAGACCGCGGCGACCCGGAACAGGCCGACATCGGCGCTTGCTGGTATCAGCACATACATTGCGAGGGCCGCCGCACCGAGATCAAAAATGCCGATCACGATCTGGAGCAGCACCACCGGTCCCGACGGCAGCCGCACCGGCCATTGCCATGCGCCGAGGCTGCGCGGTGATCGCCAGCTCCAGATCACGAACGCAGCGACGCCTGCCAAAAGCGTTACCGCCAGCCACCGATTGAGCGCCAAGGGCAAATAATCGATCGGGCTGATCGCCGCCGGCTCGTACAGCACGCTCAACCCGAACGCGGTCAAATTGCCGAGCCAGAAGGTGAGCCCGGTGAGAAAACAGATATTGGCTACGTCCATCGCGCCCAAGCCGTTGCAGACATAGATCCGATAGCGGATGACCGGCGAGACCAATGCGACCGCGCCGATACCGTGCGCGATCGGATAGCTGGTAAAGCTCGCCAGCGCCGCGATCCGGTAGGGCACCTCGCCGTGGCCGATGGTGCGAAGCGCAAGCAGATCGTAGATCGTGAGACTGGCGTAGGAAATGATCACGAACAGCAGCGACAGCGCGATCAATCCGGGACGCGCGCGCTCAACGACTGCCAAGACCTCCTCGTAATCGACATTCTTCAGCGTGTGCCTCAGCGCGAAAATCGCCAGCGCAACGATGACGGCGCTGATGATCACGCCGAGGCCTTTCAGCCTTGTGCTGTCGAAAGGCGGTTTTTGCAGCGAGAGGATTTTCAGGAGCGGCATCCATTCAGCAATAATTAACCGATTATTGCCAAGGTGATTCGGCACTGTTCCGATGCGCTCACTGACACGCGGATGTGACAGCGTCGTTACCCCAGGTTCCGAATTCACACTGAGTCCCACTATTTCTGCGGCCGGAATCCTGGCGCATTGCCGTCGCATCTTGTTCATGCGGTCTCGCTAATAAGCCGGCATCGAACGAGCTGATTCGAGGAATCATGAGCGTGGAACTGGACTACGACCTCACACAGGATCAATGGGAAGTGCTCAAGGCGCTTCGCCTGCCTGCGCCCAAACGGCGCAGCTTGAATCGCTTTGTCGTGGAGAGGCTGGTTACGTTTCAACTCGCCACGATGATCGGCGATTGCCCTGTGATCACCGAAAAGGGTCGGAAAGTCCTGGTGCGAGGATCATCACGGCTGTGGGACCTTGCGGCCTGATGTCCTGATGTTTCCACCCGCCGGCCTGGCAGCGCATACGATCATTCTACTTTGCTGATCGCGATTTTTTTATCAGCCCGGTCGTTGGCATCACGATTTGGCGAGCGCTGGTCGTGCCCAACTCGATTCCAACTTGATCATGACTCTGCACGTTGCATTTTGCCGCGCGACAGAGTGAGGGCGGATGGTCGAGGGCGTAATCCGCCTGGCTTGAGCCTATGGTGCGAGACCTGCTGGCGACGCTCCTCACCATGAGGGTCTTCTTGAAGAAAAAAGCACCCTTCGGAAGCCGAAGGGTGCTCAATGTAACGGACGGAAGCCGGACTAAACGCGATACTGGGTGTTACTCCGCGGCTTCCGCCAGATCCTCACCCTGCTTGTTGTAATCATGGACCACGCGGCCATAAGGCAGCGTGAGGTCGGCAAGGAAATGATGCGCGCCGATCACGCGGCGCACCGGAAAATCGGCCACCGGCGCGTTGACATGCGGCACGAGATGCAACCGCCCGGGCCCGATCCAGGAGCCCTTGGCGACGATGTCAGTGAGATTGATCGCAACCAGCTGGGCGACCTCGGCACGTCCGTCGACGCCCGGGATCAGCTTCAGATTGATCTGCGTCTTAGAAAGCGTCGCGCGGGTCAGTTCGCCGTCACCGGCCATCGCCTCGTGCTTGTAACCCATGGTGCCCATGGCGACGAGCTGGCCGGCATATTCGAGCGTGCCGGTCAGCGTATCCTTCACCACTTCGAGCTTGGGGTGGGCGTATTTCTTCGGAAAACCCCAGATCTCGCGGCCGGCGGCGATCGGCGGATCGTCATCGAGATACATCTGTGAGACGAAGTTGACGTCCTCACCGTTGAGGCGCGCCGGGATCACCAGGCCGGATTCGGTATAGCTGCCGAAGCCGGAACTGTCCGGCATCCTGATCCATTCATAATGCATCAAGGGCTGTTCGATCGGCTCCAACGGTTCAGGCAGGCCGGCGCGGATCAACTCCGGATCCGTCTCATAGGTGATGACCAGGAATTCGCGGTTAATGAAACGATACGGTCCGGCCGGATAGCTCGGGCCTGCCATCGGCATCGACGGAAGTTTCAGGATATCTGCCTGACGCATCGAAGTCCCCCTCTTTCCGATCAATGATTGGTCCGCTCGAAACGGTTCGAAACGCCAAAAGAGCTACCGGCTGTGTTTGACAGCGATGTGAAGCTGTTTGTTACTGATGGAGAATACCGCCTCGACGCCGGGCGTATGCTGGAACGCTTATGCCGAAAAAAGCGTCATTGTCACAAGCGCGTCATCGCCATTTTGAATCCTAGAAAGCGAAGACCTATCTTCAAACCCCAGCCTATCTGATCCCACTTTCGAATCCACAATGAGCCGATCATGGATGCGCGAGCACCGGAAACTGAACTTGCGGCCGAGACGAGTTGGCGGCCGGACCGCTGCGACCGGGTCGCCTTGGTATTGCAGGGCGGCGGTGCGCTCGGTGCCTATCAGGCCGGCGTATATCAGGCGCTGCATGAAGTAGGCCTGGAGCCCAACTGGATTTGCGGCGTCTCGATCGGTGGCATCAATTCCGCCATCATCGCCGGCAATCCACCGGAGCGGCGCCTCGAACGGCTGCAGGAATTCTGGAGCCGCATCACCGCGCGCAAGGTCTGGCACTACACGCCGGACGGGGACATCTATCGCAAGGCGCGCAACCTGACGAGTACCTGGATGACGACGACGCTGGGCCAACCCGGCTTCTTCAAGCCGCACGAGCTGAATCCGTGGTTCAGCCCCGCCGGCGCAAAGACTGCAACCAGCTATTACGACACCACGCCGCTGCGCGAGACACTGCTGGAGCTGGTCGATTTCGATCTGATCAACTCACGCAGGATGCACTTCGCGGTCGGCGCCGTGAATGTGCTCACTGGCAATTTCCTTTATTTCGACAATACCAAGGAAATGATCGGGCCCGAGCACGTGATGGCGAGCGGCGCGCTGCCGCCGGCACTGCCGATGGTGAAGATCGGCACCGATCATTTCTGGGACGGCGGCATCGTTTCCAATACGCCGCTGCAACATCTGCTCGAGCAGGACGACGACAAGAACTCGCTGGTGTTCCAGGTCGATCTGTTCAGCGCGCGCGGCCTGCTGCCGCGCGACATGCCGGAGGTAATGGCCCGCCACAAGGACATCATGTATTCCTCGCGGACCCGCTACAACACTGATGTCTATCAGCGCATAAACAACCTGAAGGCGGATTACTACAAGGCGCTGCAAAAGATTCCGGAAGACAGGCTGACCGACCAGGAACGCGCGATGCGCGATCATCTGGCGCATTTGCCGCAAATCACCATCCTGCAGATGATCTATCAGCAGAAGATCTATGAGGGCGATTCCAAGGACCACGAGTTCTCGGCAACGTCGATGCGCGAGCACTGGCAGAGCGGCCTGGAGGACACCCGGCGGACGCTGCTGCGCCGCGACTGGCTGACCATGCCGGAAGACGGCATGGGGATCGTCGTGCACGACGTGCACCGCGAGCGGGATTATTGATTCCAATCCTGATACGAAAAAAGCCCTCATGGTGGGGAGCCGCGGAGCGCCGTCTCTGGACGATGCTTCGCAGCGCCGGGAGAACCATGAGGCCGCGCCATTGGCTGCATCCTTCGAGGCGCTCCTCAGGGAGGAGGAGATAGAGTCCTTGTGTAGCAAGATATCGAATACGTCGCTTCACCACATTGTCTTACGGGCCCGCTCCGGCCATTCGCGATCATAGGCCTCGCCGCCAACGGTATTATCGCTCATGGAGGCCAGGATCTGGCCCGGCGTCGGCAGGCTCTTGGGGTCGACCCGCTTATCGGGATTCCACAGATCGGCCCGGACAATGGCGCGCGCACATTGGAAATAGATTTCCTCGACGGCCATCACGATCACGGTACGCGGCGCCTTGCCCTCCATCCTGAACGAATCCAGCAGAGCCGGATCGTTGCAAACCTGCCCGCGGCCATTGATGCGCAACGTGCTGCCGGAGCCCGGAATCAAAAACAGCAGCGCCATTCGCGGATCGCGCACGATGTTGCGCAAGGAATCGATGCGATTGTTGCCGCGACGATCAGGCATCATCAGCGTCTTGTCGTCATGGACGCGGACGAAGCCCGGAAGATCGCCGCGCGGCGAACAGTCGAGCCCTTCCGGACCCGACGTCGCCAGCGCCACGAAGGGCGATTTGTCGATCAGCACGCGATAGAGCGGCGTGACACGGTCGGCGACCTTGACGGTGGAAGCATCGTTGGGGTGGCCATAGATCGTTTCGAGCTGCTCGGTCGTCGTGATGATCGACATGGCTCTCCAATACCCGTTTCTACTCGTCCCAACGCTCGTTCCTGATGATGCGCATGAACTGGCGGGCATGATATTCGGCGCTGCAGACGTTCAGAATGGTGAAATCAGGCGCAGCCGATAGGTCCTCTACTTTGCGGCTCAACCGATGTTCGAGTTGTCCGTCGCTGCTGCGCGAACGCATCGCCAGCCGTTCGGCCAATACCTGTGGCGGCGCCGTGATCGAGACCACCACGACCTGTTCATAAGCGTTGCGCATCGCGCCGATCACGGTGCGCGAGACGTTGGCGATCACCGTCCGGCCGGCACGGATGTCGTCGTCGATCGCGCGCGGCAGCCCGTAGCAATGGCCATGCGCTTCCCAATGCATAGCATAGGCGCCTTTCGACTGATTCTGCCGAAAATCCTCGACGCTGATCTGCTCATTGTTTTCAAAAGCGGAGGCTTCGCGCGTCACCACGCGCCGGGTGAACACGATACCGGGATCGTCGGCGCAGGCCGCCTTGGCCAGGTTAAGCAGCGTATCCTTACCGGCGCCGCTCGGGCCGACCACAAGGATCAGCCGGCCGGGACCGATCGCGTTCGGCGCTTGAGCCAAACTCGACAGCATTTCAGTCATGCGACCCGCCTCCCTTCCCGCCATACCGCGCGCACCACGGGAACTTCCCCTGCGACATGTACACGGATCAGATCGGCGCGCTTGCCTGCGGCGACCTCGCCTCGGTCGCTCAAGCCGACCGCCTCGGCGGGCGTCTTGGTGACGGTACGGACGGCGGAGGCCAAATCGATCGCCGGGATCTGCTGCGGCAGTTGCAGCGCGCCCATCAACAAGCTCGACGGAACGTAATCCGACGACAGGATATCGAGCAGCCCCTCATGGGCGAGATCGACCGCCGCGATGTTGCCGGAATGCGAGCCGCCGCGCACCACATTTGGCGCGCCCATCAGGATGTCGATGCCGGCCTGATGCAGGCCGCGCGCGGCTTCCATCGTGGTGGGAAACTCAGCGACCGAGACGCGGTCGCGGATCGCATCGGTGACGTTCTCTTCGGTGGTGTCGTCATGGCTCGCGAGCGGAATGCCATGCTCATGCGCCAGCGCGACGATCGCGCGCATATTGGTCGCCGCATGTGCCTTCTGATAGGCGAAGCGCTTGGCGAACAGCACATCAAGCTCGGCATCGGTCATGCCGGCGCCCTTACCACGATAATAATCGCGCAGCTTGACTTCGTCGCGGAACTGACGCTGGCCCGGCGTATGGTCCATCAGCGACATCAGCCGCACATCCGGCCGGCCGACCAGCTCCTTGGCTTCTGCAACCACATCCGGCATCGGGATTTCGCAGCGCAGATGCAGGAAATGATCGGCGCGCAGCAGATCCTGCTCACGCGCTGATGCGATCGCCTGGGCCAGCACCCCGGCCCGGCCGTCGATGTCTTCGGCGCCTTCCTCGCGCCAGACCCGCAAGGAATCCAGCACGGTGGTGATGCCCGATGTCGCAAGCTGTCCATCATAGGAGATGACGGCGGCGACCGGATTCCAGAATACTTTCGGACGCGGCACGTAATGCGCTTCCAGATGATCGGTGTGCAGTTCGATCAGGCCCGGCATGAGCAAATCGCCGCCCGCATCCTCGCTGCCGGCGGGTGCGTTGCCCTCGCCAATTTCAGCGATGCGGCCTCCGGCGATCGCAATCCAGCCCCGGTCGATCACGCGATCCGCGAGCACGATCCTGGCGTTGCCGATGACGGTCTCTGAGGTTGCATTCATCTCGAACGATCTTCCCTATGCAGCGGCAGCAAATGACGTCACATCGACAATCCGGTCGGCGATCAAATGCCGGATCTCGTCATCATGCACGATGGCGACCATGGCAACGCCGTCGCGCTTCTTTTGACCGATCAGCTCGACCACGACCGCCCGGTTGGCGGCATCGAGCGAGGCGGTCGGCTCATCCAGGAGCAGGATCGGCAGCTCGGAAATGAACCCGCGGGCAATATTGACGCGCTGTTGCTCGCCGCCGGAGAAGGTCGAAGGCGGCAGCGCCCACAGCCGCTCGGGAATATTGAGCCGGCGCAGCAGCTGACCCGCCCGTTGCCGCGCTTCAAGCCTTGCCACGCCGTTCACGATCAGCGGCTCGGCGACCACGTCGATGGTCGGAACGCGCGGCACCGCGCGCAGGAACTGGCTGACATAGCCGATGGTCGAGCGGCGCACGCTCAGGACCTGCCGCGGCTCGGCGGTGGCAAGGTCGATCACCCTGCCCTGATGCCGAATGCCGATTCGCCCGCCATCGCAACGGTAATTGCCGAAGATCATCTTCAGGATCGAGGATTTACCGGCACCCGAGGGACCCGACAGCACCACGCATTCGCCGGGGCCGACCTGAAAGGAAACGCCGCGCACCACCGGCAAGACGACGCCGCCCTGCAGATGCATCACAAAACTCTTCTGCGCGTTATTGATATCGATCATCGCGGTCATCGAGATGTTCCTGGGTGCGCTCATGCCGGCAAAATCGAGGAAACGAGAAGCTGGGTGTAGGGCTCGCGTGGATCGTCGAGCACCTGATCGGTTAGCCCGGTCTCGATGACGCGGCCGCCCTTCATCACCATCACACGGTGCGACAGCAGCCGCGCCACGGCGAGGTCGTGGGTGACCACGATCGCGGCGAGACCAAGCTCGCTGACCAGATTGCGCATCAGGTCAAGGAGCCGCGCCTGCACCGAGACGTCGAGGCCGCCGGTCGGCTCGTCCATGAACACCAGGCGCGGCTCGGTGACAAGGTTGCGCGCGATCTGCAACCGCTGCCGCATGCCCCCGGAATAGGTCCGCGGCGCATCGTCGATGCGATCGACGCTGATCTCGACGCGCTGCAGCCAGGACGAGGCAGTGTCGCGGATGCGGCCGTAATGGTTCCAACCCACCGCCATCAGCCGCTCGCCGACATTGGCGCCGGCCGACACCGCCATGCGCAGGCCCTGCGCTGGATCCTGGTGGACATAGCCCCAATCGGTGCGAAACAGAAACCGCCGCTCGGCTTCGCCAAGGCCGGCGAGGTCGCGCAATACGCCGTCACGCATGCGGTAGGAGACGCGGCCGGCAGTCGGCGCCAGCTGTGCGGAGAGCAGCTGCAGCAGCGTCGACTTGCCCGAGCCGGACTCGCCGACAATCGCCAGCACTTCGCCTGGATAGAGCGCGAAGGAAACATCGCGGCAGGCCATCAGTCGGCCGTAGGATTTGCTCAAATCTTCCGCGACCAGCAGCGGCTCGTCATTGTCCTGGATGAGGTTCTCGATCTCAGCCATGCGCCCGCTCCTTGTGCGGCGCCGCGCTTTCGCTGCCGCGATGTCCCTGCGCCTGTCTGGTCTCGCAATAGTTGGTGTCGGAGCAGACGAACATCCGGCCGCCCTTGTCGTCGGTGACGATCTCGTCGAGATAGGAGTCCTCGGCGCCGCACAGCGCGCAAGGCGCATCGAAGCGGTAACGCGTGAACGGATGATCCTCGAAGTCGAGCGACACCACCGAGGTGTGCGGCGGGATCGCATAGATGCGCTTTTCGCGCCCTGCGCCGAACAGCTGCAGCGCCGCGCAATTGTCCATCTTCGGATTGTCGAATTTCGGCGTCGGCGACGGGTCCATCACATAGCGCGCATTGACCTTGACCGGGTAGGCATAGGAGGTCGCGATGTGGCCGAAACGGGCGATGTCTTCATAGAGCTTGACGTGCATCAGGCCGTATTCGCCGAGCGCATGCATTCGCCGCGTCTCGGTCTCACGCGGCTCCAGGAAGCGCAGCGGTTCCGGGATCGGCACCTGATAGACCAGCACCTGATCCTTGTGCAGCTTCGTCTCGGGAATGCGATGGCGGGTCTGGATCACGGTCGCCGCTTCCGTGCTAGTCGTGGTCGCCACACCCGCGGTCTTGGCAAAGAATTTGCGGATCGAGATCGCATTGGTGGTGTCGTCGGAGCCCTGATCGATCACCTTCAGCACATCATCGGGGCCGAGGATCGCCGCCGTCACCTGCACGCCGCCGGTGCCCCAGCCATAGGGCATCGGCATCTCGCGGCTGGCGAACGGCACCTGGTAACCTGGGATCGCGATCGCCTTCAGGATCGCGCGGCGAATCATCCGCTTGGTCTGCTCGTCGAGATAAGCGAAATTGTAGGTCGGCGCGTTCATTCCGCTGCCTCCTTGATCTGTGCCAGCGCGTTGGCCTCGGCGAATTCCTGGCGCAGCTTGCGCAGCAGCCCGAGCTCGGACTGGAAGTCGACGTAATGCGGCAGCTTGAGATGCTCGACGAAGCCGGTCGCCTGCACATTATCCGAATGCGACATCACGAACTCTTCGTCCTGCACCGGCGCCAGCGTCTCCTCGCCAAGCTCGCGGGCGCGCAAGGCACGGTCGACCAGCGCCATCGACATGGTCTTGCGTTCGCTGTGGCCGAAGGCGAGCCCATAGCCGCGGGTGAAGCACGGCGCTTCCGTCGCCGATCCTTTGAACTGATTGACCATCTGGCATTCGGTCAGGGTGATCGCGCCAAGCGGCACCGCGAAGCCGGCATCCTCGGCTGTGAATTCGACCTCGACCTCGCCGAGCCTGATCTCGCCGGCAAAGGGATGGTTGCGGCCATAGCCGCGCTGCGAGGAGTAACCCAGCGCGAGCAGAAAGCCTTCATCGGCGCGCGCGAGATTTTGCAGGCGCAGATCGCGATCCGCCGGAAAAGTCAGAGGTTCGCGGGTGAGATCGCCGACCGGCGCATCGGCATCGGCCTGCTGCGAGGATTCGATCAGGCCGTCGCGGCCGAGGATATCGGTGACGCGTGGCATCGCCGCGGTCGAAGCTTCCGATGTCGCGGGTTGCTCGGGCATAAAACCTTCGGCGAGCTGCGGATCGAGCAGGCGATGGGTATAATCGAAGGTCGGCCCAAGAATCTGCCCGCCGGGAATGTCCTTGAACGCCGCCGAAATCCGCCGCCGCACCTGCATCGCGCCGGTATCGACCGGCTCGGTCGTGCCGAAACGCGGCAGCGTGGCGCGAAAGGCGCGAACCAGGAAGATCGCCTCGATCAGGTCGCCGCGCGCCTGCTTGATCGCAAGCGCCGCCAGCTCGCGGTCGTAGAGCGAGCCTTCGGTCATGACGCGGTCGACGCCGAGGCTGAGCTGCCCGGAGATTTGATCCAATGTCAGTTCGGGCGCATTACGGTCGCCGCGACGTTCATGCGCCAACAACCGGTGCGCATTCTCGATGGCGCGTTCGCCGCCCTTGACCGCAACATACATGCTACTCTCCTCCTCTCGGGACCAGCCGCGTGGTGCGGGGAATCGCGACAATCGAATCGTCATGGACCAGCACGACGTCGATGCCGCGCGGAAACAGCGTGGCATTGACGGCGAGCCGCTCGAACAGGTCCTGCGGCTCTATCTGCGCCCGCAATCTCGCGATGCCGTCGATCCCGGGCCCCTGCAGCTCGAAAGCCGTCCCCTCGCTCAGGCTTCCGACTTGCAGGATCAGCGTCGTGGAGCGATCAGGATATTCGGCGCTGCCAAACGAAAAGCTGCTCAAGGCCGGCAGCGTCCCGGCATCGCCGATCAGCGCAAAGCTGCAGATCGAGGGATCGGCGACCACCGGCGCGCTGGTATGGAATTTGAGCCATTTCGACACTTCCGAGGTCGCGGCCATCGACGGATCGAGCCAGATCGGCGTGTCGTGGTCGAACAGCGTCAGCGCGATCGCCGCGGTACCGCGCATCACGCCGGTGGGCGTGCCGACCGAGGCGGTGATGCGCTGGATGCTGCCTGGACGGGCCATCGCGTCCATCACCGAGCGAAAGGTATTTTGTGCGGATACTATCTTGTCCGCAAAACCGGCAGGCATTTCGGCAATCGTGGTCATGCTCAACCCTCGCCGCGTACCATGGTGTAGAAATCGACCCGCGTCGCGGCGGTCTCCGCCGCCTTTCGGCTACGTCCGGCCGCAACGACCGCACGCAGCGGAGCCAGCACCTGTGTCTCGATCCGTTCGGCATGAGCGGCGGACTGGATCAGCGCATCGCACAGCGCGATCATCTGCGCCTTCTGCTGGTCGCGGCCGAGCGTGTAACCGAAACCTACTTCGCCGGAAGCGAGCCGCACCGCCGCGCGCGACACCGTCGCCTCGCCAAGATTGAACGGCGCACCGTCACCGCCGATGCGGCCGCGCACCATGACCAGACCGCTTTCCGGCTCGCGCAGATTCTCATGGTCCGGCACTGCGACGGCTTCGAGCTTCGCTGCGATCTGCGCAGTGTTGGAATGCGCCAGAACCGCCATTGCCGCCTTGCGCCGCGCCTGCCTGACGCTTTCGTCATCTACCGACATGTCAGCAACCTTGCCTGAATCAAGTTGTCTATGATAATAGACAACTTGTCAGACGATGCCAATGAATGTTTTGTGACGGAATGATTGCTTTCTGGGTTGGTTCTTCCGGTATCCGGCGATGAACATGCAGGACATCACCTCCGGCGTTGCTTTGTGGCGCCAGGTCGCAGACGGGATCGAGCGCGGGATCGCCGACGGCACGTATCCGGCTGGCGAGAAGCTGCCGGGCGAAACGGAAATCGCTGAAACCTATCGGGTCAATCGGCACACGGTGCGCCGGGCGCTGGCGGCGCTGGCCGAACGCGGCCTGGTGCGCGCCGAGCGTGGCAGCGGCACCTATGTGGAAGCGGCCAAGCTCGCTTATCCCTTACGCTCACGCACGCGATTTTCCGAAATCGTCGGCGCCGGCGGCCGCGAGCCGCGCGGTCAGCTCATTGCCGCAACGGAAGAACCGGCGAGCCGCGAACTTGCAAAACTGCTCGGCCTGAAGGTTGGCGCGCCGCTGGTCCGGATCGAGGCGCTACGCCTTGCCGACCGCGCGCCGATCTGCGTCAGCACGACCTGGCTTTCGGCGGAGCGCTTTCCCGGCTCGGGCGAGGTATTTGCCAACGTCGGCTCGATGACCAGACTGCTTGAACATTACGGCATCCGCGACTATCGCCGCGGCTCGAGCCGGATCACCGCCGGCATCGTCGACGCCACTGACGCGGTGCGGCTTGACCTCGCCCTGGGGCGGCCGATCCTGGTGGTCGACGCCACCGACGTCGATCTCCAAGGCAAACCGCTGGTGACGAAGCGGGCGCGCTTTGCCGCCGAACGCGTCGAGTTCCTGGTCGAGAATATTTAGGCGATCGCGCGCCGGCCGATGATGGCGAAGCGAAGCTTGCCGGAGATCCAGTCGATGAAGGCGACCGTGATCAGGATCATGATGACAGCGAAGGCGACCTGGTCGAAATCGTAGGTGCGGATCTGCTCCGACAGCTGCAGGCCGATGCCGCCGGCACCGACGATGCCGATGATCGTCGCCGATCGCACGTTGGATTCGAAGAAATACAGGATCTGGCCGGCGATGATCGGCAGCACCTGCGGCAGCAGGCCAAAACGCACCGCCAGCCAGCCGGTACCGCCGCTGGCGAGCACCGATTCCCGCCCCCGCTCTTCGGTGGATTCGATCGCCTCCGAGAACAGCTTGCCGAGCGCGCCGGTGTCGGAGACCGCAATTGCGAGAATGCCTGCGAATGGGCCGAGACCGACCACGCCGACAAACACCAGTGCCCAGATCAGGGCGTCGATGCCTCTGATGGTATCGAGGCAGCGGCGCACCAGGAAACGGATCGCGGGGTGAAGCGTCGTATTCCTGGCGGCAAGGAAGCTGATCGGAAACGCAACGATCGTCGCGGTCAGCGTTCCCAGGAAAGCGATGGCGAGCGTCTGTCCCATCGCATTCAGCAGCAGATCGAGATGGCCGCCGGTCGATGGCGGAAACATCAACGCAATGAATTTCGCCAGCGAAACCAAGCCCTGTGCGATCTGATCGAAGGGAATGCTGAGCCACCACAACGCGAATATCGCAAGGCCGGCGACGCCGAGCGGCGCGGCAAGAGCCGCCAGGCGCTGCATCGGCGTGGTCGCGAACAGATCGCGATGCCGCCCGATCACCGCATCGGTATCGCCGAGGTGCAATCTGCCACGTGTGCTCATCGTGTCTGCCCCGCTCCTGACAGCCGGTGGCGTACGCGCTCGGTCAGGAGATCGATCAAGGCGACGCAGACGATGATCAGCAGCAGGATGGCGCTGACATCGGTATAGTAGAATTTGCGGATCGCCACGAACAGATCCTCGCCGATGCCGCCGGCGCCGACCATGCCCACCACCGAGCCGGAGCGGACGTTGATCTCGAAGCGCAGCAGCGTGTAGCTGGCAAAGGTCGACATCACCTGGGGCAGCGCACCGAACCGCACCATCTCGATGAAACGGCTGCCGGTGCTGCGGACGCCTTCGACCGGCTTCATGTCGATATTCTCGATCGCTTCGGTGAAAAGCTTGCCGAGCGTGCCGAAGGTATGAATACCGATCGAGAGGATGCCGGCGAGCGGCCCGAGACCGAAAGCGCTGACGAACATCAGCGCGAAGACGAGATCCGGTACGGTACGGCAGAATTCGAATACGCGCTTGATGCACCAGCGCAGCGCCCGGTTCGGCGCGAGATTTTCCGCGGCGAGAAAGGACATCGCGATTGCGCCGATCGCTCCGATCAGGGTGGCGAGATAGGCGATCAGGACGGTATCGAGCAGCAGCTTCAGCCATCGCTTGATGTCCCAATACCAGTCAGCGACGTCAGCGCCGAAATGCGCGACCGTCAGCTTCGGCATGATCCGGCCGAAATAGCTGGTGAAGTTCGAGATGTTGTCGACGAGATTGGTGAGATCGACTTCGCCGACATAGCCCGCCAGGGCGATCAGAATCGCCAGGATCGCGAGCACCAGCAAGGACCGCCGGCGACGGCGCGTCACCTCGCGCTGGTAATCGGCGAGCAGGGCATCAAGACGTGCCTGCGGTACGCTCAGGACTCTGGAGCTCATGAGGTGCACGGTCGATAGAAAAGGGAACGGCGCCGATGCGCCGCTCCCCATTCCGGCTCAGGAGTGCTTCTTGCGCATGTCGTTGACGAACTGGATCATGTCGACGGTGTTTTGATAGTCCTTGTGGCTGACCGGGACGAATTCCTTGTCCTTGCCATCAGACAGACGGTCGAACGCAGCGCGGTCCTTGGTCGGCGCATCCATGAACGCCTTGACGATCGCCTGCTTGAGATCGCTCGGCATATCGGACAGATAGGCATAGGGCGAGCCGGCGAGCAGGCCGGACTTGAACACGATACGGAAGTCCTCCTTCTTGACCATGCCTTTCGCAGCCATGCGGGTCAGGTTGGATTCGTCGTCGGAATCCCACCAGTCGGCGGCACAGTCGACCGTGCCCTTGTCGAGCGCAATCACCCCATTCTCGTGACTGCCTGTGATGACCGATTTGCTGAAGAACGTATCGACGTCGATTCCGGCTTTGTGCAGGAAGAAGCGCGGCGCGTTGTAGCCCGAGGTCGAGTTCGGATCGACGAAGGCGATGCTCTTGCCCTTGAGATCCTGGATGGTCTTGTAGGGGCTGTCGGCCTTGACGTAGATCACCGAATAGTAGCCGACGGCGCCTTCACTGTTCCGGTTGGTGACGAAAGGTTCGGTTTTGACCCCGGTCATATAGGCCGTCGCATAGGAGGCCGGACCGTAATGGGCGATTTGGATATTGCCGGCGCGCTGGCCTTCGATCACCGCCGCATAGTCATTGGCAATGCGCAGCTTGACCGGAACGCCGAGCTCTTTCGAAAGATAGGCTGTGAACGGTGCATAGCGATCCGAAACGCCGGAGGCATTCTCTGCCGGAACCACGGCAAAAGTCAGCTCCTTGTATTTCGCTTTCCAGTCTTCCGCATGGGCGGCGCCCGCGGAAAATGTGAGGGCGGCCGCGCCGGCGGCGACAAAGGTACGGCGATTCAGCATACGTGCTTCTCCTGAGGTAAGGCGGTTTCTGGGATGATGCGGGCGCGAACATGTCGCGCTGCGTGGTCAGGCGATGGCGGGAACGCCAAGCATCGACTCATCCCGGCTACTTGCGGCCGCCGGCGAGATAGACCTGCCTTCGCCATCGAGGCCGTAGAGCCGCTGTGCTTCCGACGCGGTCAGTTGCTCCGGCGTGCCGTCGAACACGACCCTGCCCGCAGACATGCCGATCAGGCGGCTGCAGTAATTGCGCGCCAGCTCGAGCGAATGAAGGTTGCACATCACGGTGATGCCGAAATCACGGTTGATGCGCTGAAGCGAATCCATCACCAGCCTGGTATTATGCGGATCGAGCGAGGCAATCGGCTCGTCGGCGAGAATGATGTCCGGCTCCTGAACCAGCGCGCGGGCGATCGCGACGCGCTGCTGTTGGCCCCCCGAAAGCTGGTCGGCGCGCTGCGCCGCAAGCGAGGCGATCTCGAACTGTTCGAGCGCGGCGACCGCAATCGCCTTATCGGCATCCGGCCATAATTTGAGCAACGACCGCACCGACGAAACCGCGGCGAGCCGTCCCATCAGCACATTGGTCAGCACGTCGAGGCGGCCGATCAGATTGAACTGCTGGAAGATCATCGCCGAACGGGCGCGCCATTTGCGCAGCTCACGCCCCTTCAACGCCGTGACATCGACGCCGTCGAAGACGATCTTGCCCTCCGTTGGCTGCGCCAGGCGGTTGATCATCCGCAGCAATGTCGATTTGCCGGCCCCGGATCGTCCGATCACGCCGACAAACGTACCCGGTTCAATCGAGAACGATGCATTGTCGACTGCGGACTTTGTGCCGAAACGACACGTCAAACCTTCCACTACCAACATGCGAGGCTCCAGGGCGCCAACAGGCTTCCACTTCTGATGAAATCAGAATCGGGCTCCTGCTTCGTATTCGAGGCGTTCTCTTCACGCGAACCGGTATCCGCTTCGCTCGAAAACACTCTGACCTGGGGGCGAGCGCTATCGCCGCGATTCAACAGTCGTGTGACAGCCGCGTTACATGACCGCGGCTCTCCACCGCGGTGCATCGTCATCCGGACGTCATGATAGTGTCACGGAGCACCTCGAAGACGGGCGCACTTTGGATCCACCCGCACTGTCAATTGGAGCCCGCATGGCCGGCAAGACACTCTCCGTCGCCCCCCTGGTCGACCCCACCGCGAAGGTCCAGCAAGCCACGCTTGGCGCCTATTGCGAGGTCGGCGCGAGAACCATGCTGCTCGAGGTCACGATGGGCGACTATTCCTACGTCGTGAACGATTCGCAGATCACGTACACGACGATCGGAAAATTCTGCTCGATCGCGGCGATGACGCGGATCAATCCCGGCAACCATCCGATGCATCGCGCCACGCAGGCGCATTTCACCTACCGCGCCAGCGCTTATTTTCCCGGCGAAAGCGACGATGCCGAATTCTTCCAATGGCGCCGTTCGCATCACGTTCATATCGGTCATGACGTCTGGATCGGTCATGGTGCGGTCGTGCTGCCGGGACGCAGCATCGGCCCCGGCGCGGTGGTCGCGGCCGGCGCTATCGTCACCAAGGACGTTCCCGCCTATACCATCGTCGGCGGCAATCCGGCCCGCCCGATCAAGCGGCGTTTTCCGGAAGCGATTGCCGATCGCCTCATAGCGCTTGAATGGTGGGATTGGGATCACGAATCACTGCGCCGCGCGCTGCCGGATTTCCGCAAGCTCGACATCGAAGCATTTCTGGAAAAATATGAAACAGCGGGCGCACGAGGCGCAGACCCGCGACAAAGGGCCGCGTCGTGACTCACATTTTGATTGAAGGCGGCCGGGCGCTGCTCGGTAACGAAATCCATGAAGCTTCGCTCGAGATTGCCGACGGCAGGATCGACGCTGTCGGTGCCGAACACCGGCGCGGCGCGCTGACGCTCGATGCCGGCGGATTATTGGTGCTGCCTGGCATCGTCGATCTGCATGGCGATGCATTCGAGCGGCAGATGATGCCGCGGGCCGGAGTCGATTTTCCGATCGACGTCGCCCTCGTTGACAGCGATCGCCAAGCGATCAGCAACGGCATCACCACGGTGTTTCATGCCACCACCTGGTCGTGGGAGCCAGGCCTGCGCAGCGCCGACAACGCGCGGCAGCTGCTGGGGGCGATCGAAAACCTGCGGCCGCAGCTCGCGGCCGACACAAGGTTCCATTTGCGGCACGAGACCTACAATCTCGATGCGGAAGCTGAAATCTGCCAGTGGCTGTCCGACGGACGGATCGATCTGTTGGCATTCAACGATCACATGGATGGCACGATCGGCGATCTTGCGAGGCCGAACAAGCGCCGCCGCATGGTCGAGCGCACTGGCCTTTCCAGCGAGGCGTTCGACACGCTGGTCGAGCGCGTGCTCAGTCGCGCCGATTCAGTGCCCGCATCGATCGCGCGGCTCGCCAAGGCGGCCAACGACGCCGGCATCCGCATGCTGTCGCATGACGACAACACGCCGGAGCTGCGAAAGGCTTTCCGCGCCAAGGGTGTTTCGATCGCGGAATTTCCCGTCAATGAAGAGACGGCGCGCGAGGCGGCCGATGGCGGCGACGACATCGTATTCGGTGCACCGAACGTGGTGCGCGGCGGCAGCCATACCGGCTGGACCAGAGCCAGCGACATGATCGCCAAGGGCCTATGCTCGGTGCTGGCGTCAGACTATTATTATCCGGCGCAGTTGCTCGCCGCATTCCGCCTGGTTCATGACGGGGTGCTGTCCTTGCCGAAAGCCTGGGACCTGATCTCGACAGCGCCGGCGCGCGCAGCCGGCCTTGCCGACCGCGGCGTTCTCGCCCCCGGCCGACGCGGCGACATCATCCTTGTCGACGACACAACGCCGTTACGACCGCGTCTTGCCGCCGTGATCGCGGCGGGCCGTCTGGTGCATATCGCTGATAGTCGCCTGCTCGGGCAGCGTACCGCACCACCGCATAAGGCGGTTGCGATGGCGTGAGCGGACCTTATTGTCGAATCATGGCCGACTCGCCCCGCTACGCAATCTATTACGCACCGCAATCCGGCAGCGCGCTCGATCGCTTCGGCGCGCATCTGCTCGGCTATGATGCCTGTGGCGGCGAGGAGTTGCCGTTTCCCGACGGCGTGGCACGGCTCGTACCGGATTGGCGGGAGCTGACGCAGGACCCGCGTAAATATGGCTTTCATGCTACGCTGAAAGCGCCGATCTTACTGGCGGACGGCAGGACGGAGACCGAACTGCTGGCCGCTTGCGAGTCCTTTGCCGGCACAGCCCGACCTCTTCCCGTCATCGCGCCGGTCGTCAACGCGATCGGTGATTTCATTGCCATCGTGCCCGCCGGGCATTCAGCGGAGCTCGAGGCCCTCGCCGCCCATTGCGTCCGCGAGTTCGATGGCTTCCGGGCGCCGCTGACGGCAGAAGACCGCGCCCGCCGCAATCCGTCGAAGCTGACGCCGCAACAATGCGATTATCTCGATCGCTGGGGCTATCCCTACGTGATGGAAGAATTCCGCTTCCACATGACGCTGACCGGAAGGCTTCCGGCGGAACGGCGATCCGCCATCGTTGCAATGCTGCGGGAGCGATTTGCCGCGCTGGAGATGGCGTCGCTTGCGATCGATCGCATCGCGCTGTTCCGGCAGGACGGCGCTTCGGCACGCTTCAAAGTCATCGGCCATTGGCCGCTACGGACCCGATAGGCACTGTCTCCCGCGACATGCGTCCGACCTCCTATTGTTTGTGCTGCGCTTTACCATCATCCTGCTGCGGCTGATCCGGATGCGGTTGCCTTGGTTGCGATTGCCCCGGCTGCGATTGCCCCGCGCCTGCTGAAGCCACCTGTTGGCCATCGCCCTGTTGCGGCGGCGAGATCCTGATCTTCTGCCCCTCATGGGCCGTGTTCGGCGGATTCAACACCACCTGATCACCGGCCTCGAGGCCGCTGTCCAGTTCGACGACATCACCGAGATCGCGATAGACCTTCACGTCCTTGAAGTGGATCTCGTTGTTCTTGACGACCGCGACGCACAATCCCCGCTGATTGAAGATCAGCGCCTCTGCCGGAATCTCGATGTTCGGATGCGGGCGCGGAATATCGATCTCGACATTGACGAAGATGCCGGCCTTCAGCGTGTGATCCGGATTTTTCACATCCACCTGCACCGGCAGGGTACGGCTGGCGAATTGCAGCGCCCCGGCGTTGCGGGCAACGGTGCCGGAGAAGGTGCGCCCGGGCAGCTCGAACACCGTCACCTTCGCCGTCAAGCCATCGCGTACGCCAACAGCCTGCGTCTGGGGAACATTGACGGCCACGCGCAGCACATCGTCCTGGACGATGCCGAACATCGGCGTTCCCGTGCCATTATCGGCGTTGACGAGATCGCCGATATCGATGTTCCGGGCGCTGATCACGCCGTCGAACGGCGCGCGCACTTCCTCGAAGCCAGCCAGCGTCTTGAGGCGGTTCACGGTGGCCTGTTGCGCCTGGACGTTGGCCTCGGCGACCTTGACGCCGGCATTCGCCGCCTCGACGTTGGCCTGCTGCGACGACATATTGGCCTGCTGGTTGTCGCGGTTCTGGATGGTTTCATATCCCTTCTGCGCCAGCGAATTGATGCGGCCGAAGGTTACCTGGCCGAGCTTGAGATTGGCTTCGGCCAGGCTCACCTGCGCCTTGGCCTGCGCCACCGCAGCGATGTTCTGCAGCAATTGCGCTTCGGCCTGATCGAGCTGCCGGTCCAGATCGGGAGAGGCGATCTTCGCCAGGAGATCGCCCTGCTTGACGTGGCTGCCGATGTCGACCTTTCGCTCGGCCACATAGCCGGTCGCGCGGGCAAAGATATTGGCGTGGTCGAATCCCTCGGTCTGGCCGGGCAGCGTGATCCTGATCGGGTCGGACAGGACCTTTACCGCCACCGTGCGCACGGTCGGGATATCGTTGTTGATTTCCTGCTGCGTCCGTTCGGCCGCGGCATCGGTGCGCCAATGGCCAAAGGCGCCAATGGCGAGCACGACCGCAACGGCCGCCATCACCAACCATAATAGCCGCGCTGAAGGCGGCTGCGGTTTTCGCATCTGCGCATCTGCGCCGTGCGCCGAAGCCTCGGCTGGTGGTTTGGCTGTCATATATAATCTTCCAGCGGTTTGACCTCGCCCCTGCGGAGCACCGAATAAAGCAGCGGCACGAACAGCAATGTCGAACAGGTGCCGACGAGAATGCCACCGAGCACCGCACGGGCCAGCGCCGCGTTCTGCTCGCTACCCTGGCCGAGGCCGAGCGCCATCGGGATCAGGCCGACGAACATCGCCGCCGCCGTCATCAGCACCGGACGCAACCGCGTCTCGCCAGCCTTGATCGCGGCCTCCACGGCACTGCAGCCGGTGTTTTCGCGGTGCTCGCGCGCAAAGGTCACCAGCAGGATCGAATTGGCGCTGGCAATGCCGACGCTCATGATCGCGCCAAACAGCGAGGGGATCGAAAACGAAGTTTGCGTGACGAACAGGCTCATGACGATGCCGCAGAACGCCAGCGGCAGCGCCGCCAGCACCACGAAGGGATCGCCCCAGCTCTGGAAATTGACCGCCATCAGCAGATAGACCGCGACCATCGCAATGGCGAGGCCGAGGCCGAGATTCTGAAACGCGCTGTGCATGTCGGCGATCTGGCCGAGCACGGAGATCCTGTCCGGCACCGGCAGGTTCTTCTGCTCGTCCTGCATGATCCTGGAAATCTCGCTGCTGACCGATCCGAGATCGCGGTCCTGCACGCTCGCCAGAATGTCGAATTTCGGCTGGGTGTTGATGTGATTGACCACCGTCTGCTCGGACTGCCGGCGCAGCTTGGCAACATTGTTGAACAGCGTGACCACTCCGCCGCCGCCCTGCCCCGCCGTCGTATTCGAAACGAACAACGGCGTGTTGCCGACATCGGTCAGTGAATCCGTGCGGTATTCAGGAGTCTGGACCCAAAGTTGGTAGGGAATGCCGGTCTTCGGATCCGCCCAGAAATTCGGTGTGACCTGGAAGCTTCCGGCAAGCGAGATGTTGAGACTGTCGGCGATTTGCTGCTCGGTCAGGCCGATCTCCTGCGCCTTCTGCCGATCGACATCGGCGAAGAATTCCGGCGCATCGGTGATCTGCTGGATATGGACGTCGACTGCGCCCTTGACCGCGCGAAGCCGGGCCTCGATGTGCTTGGCGATCTCAAGGTCCTTGGCGGTATTTCGGCCGGTCACCTGGACGTCGATCGGCGTGATGGTCCCGAAGTCGAGGATTTGCGTGATCATATCCGCGGGCTGAAAATAGAAGATCACGTCCGGGAAAGACCGGCGAAGAACGTTGCGCAGCTCGCGGCGATAACCGTCGGTCGAGGCATGCCCGTCCTTCAGCGAGATCAGGATCTGGCCGTCATTGTTGGCGACGAAGGAGCCGTCGCCAAAGGCGAAGTTGTAGTTGCTGGCCGGCAGTCCGATATTGTCGAGCACCAGGCCGAGATCTTTTGCCGGAATGACCTGGCGAATCTTGTCTTCGACCGCCGAGAAGGTCTGCTCCGCGGTCTCGATCCGCTGGCCGGGCCGGGTGCGAACGTGCAGCGTCAGTTCGCCGGCATCGATCTGCGGGAAGTAATCCTCGCCAACGAACATGAACAGCACGGCGGCCACGGCCAGCACGCAGCCCGCGATCGAGAAGGAGAGGATACGCCGCTCCAGCACGACATGGAGCACGCCGACATAGCCCTCATGGAAGCGTGCAAACCGGCGCTCGAAGCCGGTATGAAAGCGGGAAAAGAAGCCGGGGCGTACCGCCGGCTGGACATCCTGCGGCCCGGTCGCCGCTTGATCCCCATGATGCTCGGTCGAATTCACCTGCGGCGGAGTGTCTTCATTCTGGCGACCTTCACCATGCTGATGCGCGCCGAAACGCCGCTCATGCTCGCGCTTGACGAAGACATCGATGAAGATCGGCACCACGGTTCGGGACAGCAGGTAGGACGCCAGCATCGCGAACACCACGGCCAGCGCCTGCGGCGTGAACAGGAATTTCGGCGTATCCTTCAGGAACAGCACGGAAACGAAGGCGGCGCAGATCGCAAGCGTCGAGATCAGCGCGGGCTTGGCAATGCCGGCTGCGCCTTCGGCGACCGACTCGCGGAACGGGCGTCCCTCCTCCATCAGCCGATAGGTGTTCTCGATCGCAACCGTGGCATCGTCGACGAGGATGCCGACAGCGAGCGCAAGCCCGCCCAGCGTCATGATGTTGATGGTGTTTCCAAGCAGCGCGAGCACCGCCAGCGAGGTCAGGATCGACAGCGGGATCGAGATCAGCACCACGAGAGTCGAGCGCCACGATCCCAGGAACAACAGGATCATCAGCCCGGTCAGGGCCGCGGCAATCACCGCCTCGCGGAGCACGTCCATGATGGCGCCGGAGACGAAGACGGACTGGTCGAACAACAGGTCGATCTTGGCGCCCTTCGGCGCGGCTGCCCGGATCTGCGGCAGGAAGCTCTTGACGTTGTTGACCACTGACAGCGTCGACGCCTCGCCGTTCTTGAGAATGGTCAACAGAACCGAATGCCCGCCATTGGCGCGGACGATGTTCTGCTGCGGCGGCGATCCATCGCGGACATAGGCAACGTCACGGATCAGCACCGGCGTACCGCCGACCACCTTGATCGGTATGGCGTTGAGCGCCGAGATGGCTTCCGGCGCCGAATTGAGCCGGATCGGATATTGCCAATTGCCGATCTTCGACTGGCCCGAGGGAACCGTGAGGTTTTGCGCCGAGAGCGCGTTGGTCACGTCGAGCGGCGTCAGCCCATAACCCTGCAGCGCATGCAGGTCGAGATCGACCATGATCTGGCGCGGCGCCCCGCCATAGGGCGAGGGCAGCGTGCTGCCGGGAACCTGGGTCAGCGTCTGCCGGATCCGGTATTGCGCATAATCGTAAAGCTGGGACTGGCTTTGCTGGTCGGACGACAGCGCCAGCTGTACCACCGGGACCGACGAGGCGGAAAACCGCATCACCACCGGCGGCTGGATGCCCGGCGGCATCAGCGCGCGAATCGAATTCATGGCGGAGACCACCTGCGTGATGGCAAGGTCGATGGAGACGTTCTGCTCGAAATAGATCTTCTCGATTGCGACCCCTTGCAACGTCGTGCTCTCCATCCGGCGGATGTTGTTGACGTTGTTGGACAGCGAAAACTCGCTATAGGTGGTAATTCGCTGCGCCATATCCGTGGTGTCGAGACCGGTATAGGTCCACACCACCACCACGACCGGGATATTGACGGTCGGCAGCACGTCCTTCGGCATCACGACCGCCGCGCCGATGCCGCCCAGCATCATCAGTATCGACAACACAAAAAAAGATACGCGGAACTTCAGCGCGTACTTAACCAGACCCATGTCAATCCCTTCGGTTCCCGAGCAAATTCGCGGCTGCGAAAAAAGTTCGAGGTCGGCCGGGCGGCGTGGCAGCCCTGGGTGCAACTCTTTGTGACTATGGGATGATCTTCGATTTTGGCATTGACGAAGAACAATGCACAAGCTGCCGTCGAGGCGACGGTCCCGTCTGTCATCAATCAGAACGCACCCATTGGCTCACCTTGCCTCGCCTGCCCTCCCAATGACGCGCCGAGAGCCAGCGGCCGATCCATTGCCGGTAACGATTTCGTTGCGATTCCCGCTGAAATGATCGAGCGTCGCGCAGGCGAGGGGGATGATTCGTGCAGGCAGCGATTGCCGCTTCCTATCTTGATACGCTCAATCCGGAACAACGGCGCGCCGTCGAGCATGGCGTGGCCGCGGACGGTCATGTCGGCGCGCCTTTACTGGTCATTGCGGGCGCTGGCTCCGGCAAGACCAACACGCTGGCGCATCGCGTCGCCCATCTCATCGTCAACAAGGCCGACCCGCGACGCATCCTGCTGATGACCTTTTCGCGCCGCGCCGCGTCCGAAATGGCGCGGCGGGTCGAGCGCATCGCCCGCAAGGTGCTGGGCGAGAACGCGGGGATCATGACCGATGCGCTGAGCTGGGCCGGGACCTTCCACGGCATCGGCGCGCGGCTGGTCCGCGAATATGCCGAGCAGATCGGGATCGATCCGGCCTTCACCATCCATGATCGCGAGGACTCCGCCGACCTGATGAACCTGGTGCGGCACGAGCTCGGCCTGTCGAAGACCGAGCGGCGCTTTCCGGCCAAGGGCACCTGCCTTGCGATCTATTCGCGCTGCGTCAACGCCGAGACGCCGATCGAGAAGGTGCTCGGGCAATTCTTTCCCTGGTGCTCCGGCTGGAGCGGCGAGCTCAAGCAATTATTCGCCGCCTATGTCGAGGCCAAGCAGAAGCAGAACGTGCTCGACTATGACGACCTGCTGCTCTACTGGGCGCAGATGATGTCGGATGCCGTGATCGCAGCCGACATCTCGGCACGCTTCGATCATATCCTGGTCGACGAATATCAGGACACCAACCGCCTGCAGTCCTCGATCCTTACGGCCTTGCGGCCCGGCGGGCGCGGCATGACGGTAGTCGGCGACGATGCGCAATCGATCTATTCGTTCCGCGCCGCGACCGTGCGCAACATCCTGGAATTTCCCGACCAGTTCACGCCGCGTGCCGAGATCATCACGCTGGACCGCAATTACCGCTCGACCCAGCCGATCCTGGCCGCGGCGAACGGCGTGATCGACCTCGCCAAAGAGCGTTTCACCAAGAACCTCTGGAGCGACCGGGAGTCGTCCGCAAAGCCGCTTCTGGTCACGGTGCGCGACGAGACCGACCAGGCGCGCTATATCGTCGAGCAGGTGCTCGAGCGGCGCGAGGGCGGCACGCCGCTCAAGCAGCAGGCGGTGCTGTTTCGCACCTCCTCGCACAGCGGCCCGCTGGAAATCGAGCTGACCCGCCGCAACATTCCCTTCGTCAAGTTCGGCGGACTGAAATTTCTCGACGCCGCGCATGTCAAGGACATGCTGGCGTTGTTGCGTTTCATCGAAAATCCACGCGACCGCGTCGCGGGCTTCCGGATTCTCCATTTGCTGCCCGGGATCGGCCCCGCTTCCGCGCAGCGCGTGCTCGACCGGATGGCGGAAGCCTCTGATCCCGTCAGCGCGCTGTGCGATCTGCCCTCGCCGCCCCGCACCGGGGCCGACTGGAGCGGCTTTGTCGAGACGGTGGCGAACTTGCGCTATTCGGAATGGCCTGCCGATATCGAGCAGGCGCGGCTGTGGTACGAACCGCATCTCGATCGCCTCCATGAGGATGCCGAGACACGACGTGCCGACCTGATCCAGCTCGAGCAGATCGCCAGCGGCTATCCGTCCCGCGAGCGTTTCCTCACCGAGCTCACGCTCGATCCGCCGGATGCGACCAGCGACCAGGCCGGCGTGCCGCTGCTCGACGAGGATTACCTGATCCTGTCGACGATCCATTCCGCCAAGGGCCAGGAGTGGAAATCGGTCTACATGCTCAACGTCGTCGATGGCTGCATGCCGTCCGATCTCGGCGTCGGCACTTCGGCCGAGATCGAGGAAGAGCGCCGCCTGCTCTATGTCGGCATGACCCGCGCCAAGGACGACCTGCACCTGATGGTGCCGCAGCGCTTCTTCACGCACGCCCAGCAGGCGAAGGGCGACCGGCATGTCTATGCCGCGCGGACCCGTTTCATCCCCGACCGCCTGCTCGGGCTGTTCGAGCGCACCAGCTGGCCGAAGCTAACGAGCAACGCGGCGCGCGGCGCAGGCGCAAAGGTCGACCAGCGCATCGATATCGGCGCGCGCATGCGCGGCATGTGGCGGTGACGTCTCTTTCGTCATTCCGGGCGCGCGTCAGCACGAACCCGGAATCCGTTCCGCCATCTACTCTGCTGTACGATGGATTCCGGGCTCCCTCGCTACGCTCGGGCCCCGGAATGACGAAAGAGCTGGTGTCAACGGATCGGCGGTCCCGACACTTCGATGAAATCGACCGGGCCGCCGGGCTCGTCGTCGCTGAACAGCGCGATCACCAGCCGCCCGGTGCGCCATGCCCGGGTGTCGAGATTGACGCGGCCATCGAATATCTTGGGCCCGTCGGGAAAGGAATCATGGCCGTGAACCACGTAGCGCCCGTCGAAGCCGGACGTCGCTGCTTCCGGATAGCGTTTCCATAGCAGCGTTCTTTCGCTTTGCCGGTCGAGCGGCACGCCTGGCTCGAGGCCGGCATGCACATAGATGCGATGGCGGTCGGTGTGCAGCAGCGGCAATCGGTCGAGCCATTCGACATCGGCGTTTGGCACGCGCGAGGCATCGCCGCCATAGGACGCAATCACCGTATTACCGCCCTTCTCCAGCCACGCTGCCATCTTGGACGGCTGCCGCAGCGCCTCCACCATCATCGCATCGTGGTTGCCCTTGAGCATGATGAACGGCCATCGGGGCGCAGGCTCGCCACGCAGCAGATCGATCACCGCCTTGTTGTCCGGCCCCTTGTCGACGTAATCGCCGAGCGCGATGATCGTCCCGGTCCGGCCGCGCGCATGCGCGGCGATGCTGGCGAGCCCATCGCGCAGCAAATCGGCCCGGCCGTGAATGTCCGGAATGACGTAAGTGATAGTCATCAGCCGACCGCCTTGTCTTTCGAAGTGTGGAAAGCCCGCATCCTGTCGATCAAGGCTTGCGTGAACGCTTTTGTTCCAAGCGTTCCGCCGAGATCTCTGGTCCGCGTCTCGGGATCATCGATGGCGCTGTCCAAGGCATGACGGATCAGCTTCGCCGCCGACAGCAGGTCGGGACGCTGGCGCCGGGTGCCGAGCCAGTCCAGCATCATCGCGCTCGAGGCGATCAGCGCATAAGGGTTGGCCAGATCCTTGCCGGCGATCGAAGGCGCCGAGCCATGCTGGGCCTGTGCTACCGCATGGTCCTTGCCAAGATTTAGCGAGGCGCCGAGGCCGAGGCTGCCGGCCAGCTCCGATGCCTCGTCGGAAAGGATGTCGCCGAACATATTGGTCGCGACGATGACATCGAACTGGCTGGCATCGCGCACCAGCAGCGCGGCCATCGCATCCATGAGTTGCTCTTCGT
>DASZTN010000127.1:0-6421 GCA_035547995.1 Bradyrhizobium sp.
GAGATCACACTGGTCTTCATGATCGCGGAATCGAACAGATTGCCGCGCAGCACCAGGAAGCCGGCATCCTTGACCAGCGGCTTGTCATAGCTCCAGATAACGTCGCCGTCGGGCTTTGCTGCCTCGCGGCAATTCTCGCCCATGGTCTTGCCATTGACGGTCAGGGCATCTTCATGGATGCGCTTGTGCTGCATCAATTCGCGCACCACGGACGGAACGCCGCCGGCGCGGTGATATTCCTCGCCGAGATAGAAGCCGGCCGGCTGCATGTTCACCAGCAGCGGGATGTCATGGCCGCATTTCTGCCAGTCGTCGATCGAAAGCTCGACGCCGATGTGGCGGGCGAGCGCATTGATATGGATCGGCGCATTGGTCGAGCCGCCGATCGCTGAATTGACCACGATGCAGTTCTCGAACGCTTTCCGGGTCAGGATGTCGGAGGGCTTGAGGTCTTCCCAGACCATGTCGACGATGCGAAGGCCGGTTTCATAGGCGATCTGGGCGCGTTCGCGATAGGGCGCCGGGATCGCCGCGCAGCCCGGCAGCGACATGCCGAGCGCTTCCGCCAGCGAGTTCATGGTGGAAGCCGTGCCCATGGTGTTGCAATGGCCGACGGAGGGCGCCGAGGAGGCCACGATCTCCATGAATTCTTCATAGTCGATCTCACCGGCGGCGAGCCGTTCGCGTGATTTCCAGACCACGGTACCGGAGCCCGAGCGCTGGCCGTCGTGCCAGCCGTTCAGCATCGGTCCGCCGGACAGCACGATCGCCGGCAGATTGACGGTGGCGGCGGCCATCAGGCAGGCCGGCGTCGTCTTGTCGCAACCGGTGGTCAGCACCACGCCATCCAGCGGATAGCCGAACAGAACCTCGACCAGGCCGAGATAGGCGAGGTTGCGGTCCAGTGCGGCGGTCGGCCGCTTGCCGGTTTCCTGGATCGGGTGCATCGGGAATTCCATCGCAATACCGCCGGCGGCGCGGATGCCTTCACGGACCCGGTGTGCCAATTCGAGATGGTGGCGGTTGCATGGCGACAGGTCGTTGCCGGTTTGGGCAATGCCGATGATCGGCTTGCCGGACTGCAATTCCTGCCGGGTCAGTCCGTAATTGAGGTAGCGCTCCAGATAAAGCGCGGTCATCCCAGGGTTGTGGGGATTGTTGAACCACTCGGTGGAGCGGAGTTTGCGCCGGGTGGACCCGGCTGACGGCTTGTTCATGGTTTCTCCCGCAGCGCACGCGCCTTATTTTTGGGCGGCATTATTACACTATAGCGTTTTCGAACGAAGCGGATACCGTTTCGGATGAAGAAAACGCGTCAGAACAAAAGTCAGAGCCCGGTTCTGATTCCATTGGAGCCGGAAAGGCTCCAGCGGCTAATGTTCGCATGTCACCGTCCCGGCCGCAATGTTTGCAAGCGGGAGATATACCAATACGACTTTGATCCAACGACACCGGCAAAAAAGTCTGATAAGACCCGGTGCAAACAAAACAATGGCCACGCGCAAAGCGCGGGTTGCGGGAGGGTGAAGTATGTCGTCTGTGCACATACGCGACGTGCGCAAGTCGTTTGGCGGTTTTGAAGTCCTGCATGGTGTGACGATTCCGATCGAGGACGGCGCCTTCGTCGTTCTGGTCGGACCGTCCGGCTGTGGAAAATCGACCCTGCTCAGGATGCTCGCCGGGCTCGAGAACATCACCTCCGGCACGATTTCGATCGGCGATCGCGTCGTCAACAATGTCCAGCCCAAAGAGCGCGACATCGCAATGGTGTTCCAGAACTATGCGCTCTATCCGCATATGACGGTCGCCGACAATATGGGCTTCTCGCTGAAGCTGCGCGGCGCAAAGGCGGCCGACATCGCCGTTGGCGTCAAGCGCGCCGCGGAAATCCTGGCGCTGACGCCGCTGCTCGATCGTTATCCCCGGCAATTGTCGGGCGGACAGCGCCAGCGCGTCGCGATGGGTCGCGCGATCGTCCGCGATCCGCAGGTGTTCCTGTTCGACGAGCCGCTTTCCAACCTCGATGCCAAGCTGCGCGTGGCGATGCGCACCGAGATCAAGGAACTGCATCAGCGGTTGAAGACCACCACCGTCTACGTGACCCATGACCAGATCGAGGCTATGACCATGGCCGACAAGATCGTGGTCATGCATGACGGCATCGTCGAGCAGATGGGCTCGCCGCTCGAGCTCTACGACAAGCCGGACAATCAGTTCGTGGCGGGCTTCATCGGCTCGCCGGCAATGAATTTCCTGAACGGCCACCTGAAATCGAACGGCCGGCCCTATGTCGAGACCGACAATGGCAGCAAGTTGCCGCTCGCAACCGCGCCGACGGCCTCGGACGGCCGTCCGGTGGTCTATGGCGTGCGGCCCGAACATCTGGAGCTTGCGAGCGACGGCATCGAGGCCGACGTCATCGTGGTCGAGCCGACCGGTTCGGAAACGCAGATCGTCGCACGGATCGGCAGTCAGGACATCATCGCGGTGTTCCGCGACCGCCATGATGTAAATCCGGGAGAGAAGATCCGCCTCAAACCGCGCGCCGCGTCGGCGCATCTGTTCGACAAGGAGACCGGCCGGCGGCTATAGCCGACCGGATAATCAAAACCAAACAAATTACAAAGTAGGGAGAAAACTTAAGATGTTCGATTTGAAGACCAACCGACGTTCGCTGCTCAAGGGTGGCGCTACGCTGCTGGCTGCGGCAGCCGCCATGTCGAGCGAAGAATTGCTCGGTTATGCCAAGGCCTGGGCGCAGACCGCGCCATGGAAGCCGGAAGCCGGCGCCAAGGTCAATCTGCTGCGCTGGAAGCGTTTCGTCGAAGCCGAAGACGTCGCCTTCATGAAGATCGTCGATGCGTTCCAGAAGGCCAACAACGTCACCCTCAACGTCTCCAACGAATCCTACGACGATATCCAGCCCAAGGCGTCGGTTGCGGCCAATACGGGCCAAGGGCTCGACATGGTCTGGGGCCTGTACTCGCTGCCGTTCCTGTTCCCGAACAAATGCACCGACGTATCCGACGTCGCCGATTATCTCGGCAAGAAATGCGGCGGCTGGGCGGCATCGGGCGAGGCCTACGGCAAGTACAACGGCAAATGGATCGGCATTCCCGTCGCGGCGACCGGCGGTCTCGTGAATTACCGCATGTCGGCCGCTGAAAAGGCCGGCCACAAGGAATTCCCGAAGGACCTCGCCGGCTTTGCCGATCTCATCAAGGGCATGAACAAGAACGGCACGCCGGCCGGCATGGCACTCGGCCATGCCTCGGGTGACGCCAATGGCTGGCTGCATTGGGCGCTATGGGCCCATGGCGGCAACCTGATCGACCAGAACAACAAGGTCGTCATCAATTCACCGGAGACCGCCAAGGCGCTGGAATATGTGAAGGGGCTCTACGACAACTTCATTCCCGGCACCGCGTCCTGGAACGACAGTTCCAACAACAAGGCCTTCCTGGCCGGCCAGCTCTATCTGACCGTCAACGGCATCTCGATCTACGTCTCGGCGAAAACCGACAATCCGCAGATGGCCGCCGACATCAACCACGCTCATTTGCCGGCGGGTGTCGACGGCAAGACCCGCGAGCTGCATCTCGGCTTCCCGATCCTGATCTACAGCTTCACCAAGTTCCCGCAGACCTGCAAGGCGTTCACCGCCTTCATGATGGAACCGCAGCAGTTCAATCCCTGGGTCGAGGCCGCACAGGGCTATTTGTCGCCGTTCCTGCTCGGCTACGCCGCCAACCCGATGTGGACCGCCGATCCGAAGAACACGCCTTATCGGGACGTTGCAGCGACTGCGAACACGCCGGCCGGCATCGGCAAGATGGGCGAGGACGCCGCGGCGGCGATCGCCGACTTCGTGGTGGTCGACATGTTCGCCGACTACTGCACCGGACGTTCCGACGTGAAGACGGCGATGGCGTCCGCGGAGCGGAACGCCAAGCGCATCTTCCGCTAAGACAACCTGCCGGCGTGGTCTTTCGCGCCGGCCGGTTTTGATCTTAATATGGACGATACCCGGCAATGCCGCAGAAGCGGCCGGGTGTCGTCTTCAACCTGATCGGATCGTCGATCGAGAGCATTTTCAAGCGAAGTGGATACCTGTTCGCGTGAAGAAAATGCGTCAAAACAAAAGCTAGAGCCGGGTTCTGATGCCATCAGAATCCGGAAAAGCTCTAGAATTCGAGACGGAGCGGCATGAGCACCCTTCAAACATCGGTCCCCGTTCAGGCTTCCGGTGCCGATACGCCCTCGTTGTGGGCGCGGCTGCGGGTCAACCGCAACTGGATCGCATTGTGGTTCATGCTGCCGGCGGCGGCATTCCTGATCCTGTTTCTGGCCTATCCGCTCGGGCTCGGCATCTGGATGAGCTTTACCGACGAGCGCATTGGTCGCACCGGCATTTTCGTCGGCTTGGACAATTACACCTGGCTCTGGGACGACGCGATCTTCTGGCTCGCAGTCTTCAACACGCTGCTCTATACGATCGTCGCGAGCACCATCAAATTCGCGGTCGGCCTCTATCTTGCGCTGCTCTTGAACCGCAACATGCCGTTCAAGGCCTTCATCCGCTCGATCGTGCTGATCCCGTTCATCGTGCCGACCGTGCTGTCGGCGATCGCGTTCTGGTGGATCTATGACGCCCAGTTCTCGATCATCTCGTGGTCGCTGATCAAGCTCGGTCTGATCGAGCACAACATCGATTTTCTCGGCGATCCCAATATGGCGCGCGCCAGCGTCATCTTCGCCAATATCTGGCGTGGCGTTCCCTTTGTCGCGATCACGCTGCTTGCCGGCCTGCAGACCGTGTCGCCGTCGCTGTATGAGGCCGCGACACTTGACGGCGCCTCCAACTGGCAGCGCTTCCGCTACATCACCTATCCGCTGCTGACGCCAATCATCGCCGTGGTGATGACGTTCTCGGTCCTGTTCACCTTCACCGACTTCCAGCTGATCTGGGCATTGACCCGCGGCGGCCCGGTGAATGCGACGCATCTGATGGCGACCTTGAGCTATCAGCGCGGCATCCTCTCGGGACGGCTGGGCGAGGGCGCTGCGATCGCCACTGCCATGATCCCGTTCCTGCTGGCGGCGATCGCGATTTCCTGGTTCGGCATGCAGCGCCGCAAATGGCAGCAAGGATCGAGCAATGACTGATTCAGCCTTGCAAACGAAAGTCTCGGCTGCCGCGCAGAGCGACGACAGCGAAGGCATGAGCTATCTGGAGTCGCTGCCGCGGCGCGTGGTGACGCTCTATATTCCGCTCGGCATCATCCTCGTCATATTGCTGTTCCCGTTCTATTGGATGGCGCTGACGGCCATCAAGCCGGACGAGCAACTGATCGACATGGAGAAGTTCAACCCGTTCTGGGTGGTACATCCGACCTTCGAACACATCCGGAAGCTGCTGTTCGAGACCGAATATCCGCGCTGGCTCTGGAACACGATGTATGTCGCGGTGGGGGCCACCACGCTCTCGATCATCGCCAGCGTGCTCGCCGCCTATGCCATCGTGCGGCTGCGCTTCAAGGGGGCTGACACTGTCGGCGTGCTGATCTTCTTTGCCTATCTGGTGCCGCCGTCGATCCTGTTCATCCCGCTGGCCTCGGTGATCCAGGCTTATGGCCTGTTCGATTCGCCGCTGTCGCTGATTCTGGTCTACCCGACGCTGCTGATCCCGTTCTCGACCTGGCTGCTGATGGGATATTTCAAGACCATTCCCTATGAGCTTGAGGAATGTGCGCTGATCGACGGCGCCTCGCGCTGGCAGATCCTGGTCAAGATCGTGGTGCCCCTGGCAATTCCCGGCCTGATCTCGGCCTTCATCTTCTCCTTCACGCTGTGCTGGAACGAGTTCATCTACGCGCTCACCTTCCTGCAATCGACGCCGAACAAGACCGTTCCGGTCGCGATCGTGAACGAGTTCGTCGACGGCGACATCTACAAATGGGGCTCGCTGATGGCGGGAGCGCTGGTCGGCTCGCTGCCGCTCGTGATCCTTTACGCCTTCTTCGTCGAGCATTACGTATCGGCGATGACGGGGGCGGTGAAGGAATAAGTCCGTTGCGTTACAAACGACTTTATCCCCTCATCCTGAGGAGGCCGCAGCGGCCGTCTCGAAGGATGAGGCCGATCGGGGCCTCATGGTTCGAGACGGCGCGTTCGCGCCTCCTCACCATGAAGGTCTTTTCGGGACGGTAGGTTCGTTAAAGAAGAATAAGGAGTTCGCCTCTTGCATATCTTGGTACTTGGCGCGGCAGGCATGGTCGGCCGCAAATTGACTGAGCGTCTGTTACGCGACGGGCGTCTCGGCAAGACCGGCATTACGCGGCTGACGCTGCAGGATGTCGTCGCACCTGCGCCCGCCAAGGCCGGATTCCCGGTGGAAACCATCACCTGCGATTTCGCGGTG
>DASZTN010000128.1:0-5471 GCA_035547995.1 Bradyrhizobium sp.
GAAGTGCCGATCCAGATCACGACCACCCACCAGAACCGCTTCTGGTCCTGCAGCAGCTCGAACATCGATCCGGATTTCCTCGCCGGCTTGATCACGCCCGGCAGGGTCACGCTGGTCTCGGGAACGCCGAGCAGTTTTGCGGCTTCTCGCCGCGCTTCAGCGTTGCGGCCGCGCGATAGAAGCCAGCGGATCGATTCCGGCGCAATCCATGCGATCAACAGCGCCGTCACGATCGGCAGCGCGCCGGTCGCAGCGACACCGCGCCAGCCGATCACCGGCAGCAGGCTTGCGGAAATCATTGCCGCGAACATCGTGCCGAGCGCGACCGGAACCACCGCCATGCTGGTGACGAAAGTGCGATAGCGGGTCGGCGTAATCTCGACGATGAGCGGACTTTGCGCGCTGATCGCGGCTGTCGATCCAAAACCGACCACGAAGCGCAAAACCGAAAACAGGATCCAGGCGCCGTCCGGGATCAGCGCACATCCGGCGGCGCCGAGCGAGAAGATCACGCCGCCACCCCAGATCATCTTCTTGCGGCCGATGATATCGGCGATCTGCCCGCCCGCGAGCGAACCGACGATGGCGCCAAGGCCCGAGGACAGCAGCATCAGCGCGCTCTGGCCGTAGGTCAGGTGCCAGCCTGGCGCGAGCACCGACACCAGATAGCCGACCAGGAAGAAGTCGTAGAACTCGAACATCTCCTGGATGACGAGCAGCGCAACCGTCAGATAATAGCGCGGCGTCAGCCTGGCGCGCTCGATCGAACTCAGCCAGTCCTGTGCATTCGCCTTGGCATGATCGTGAGGAGCGGTATCAACTGCACCATGAAGGCTTCCCTCCACGGTGCCGGCTTGGGCATCGAGCGTGACGGCCATTTCTCTCCCGGGACGCCCGACTGCCGCCGTCTTGCGCGCGCGGTTCTGACGATGTCGGCACGATCCGCAACAAAGCTAACACCGGCTGTTTGATTGCGATAATATTGATTTGTCATCAGTCTGATCGAAATTCGGCATCACCTGAAACCGGTTCGAGGGGAGACTCACCAGGATGGATTTGCGCCAGTTCCGCTATTTCATCCAGGCCGCGCGGCGTCAGAATTTCCGCAAAGCCAGCGAGGATCTGCGAATTGCGCAGTCGGCGCTGACCCGTCAGATCCAGCATCTGGAGCAGGAGCTCGGCTTTCTGCTGTTCGATCGGGTCAAGCGCGGCGTCAGGCTCACCGCCGCCGGCCAGCGGCTGCTCGAACGCTCGCAGCACATTCTTGACGACGTCGACCGGCTCAAGGAAAGCCTGCAGCTCGAGGCCCATGTGCCGAGCGGACCCGCATCGCTCGCGGCGCCGCCGTCGATCGGACGGCTCTTGTTCAGCAAGCTGGCGCAGACGTTCCTGAACTCCTATCCGAAGGTCACCCTCAGCCTGATCGAGGGCTGGACTTCCAACGTGCTCGGCCGGCTCCGGCGCGACGAACTCAGTCTTGCCGTGGTCACCGCTCCGCCGCCCGATCCGTTGCTCGAATACACTTATCTGTTCACCGAATCGATCTATCTCGTCGGGCGCCGCGACGACCCACGTTTGAAGAAACGCGGCCTCGACGTGAGCAGTCTCAGCGATTTTCCGCTGGTCATGAGCGGCAAGGGCAACGGCTCGCGCCAGTTGATCGAGAATACCGCGGTCCGCGAGGGCGTGAGACTGGACATCCGCCTGGAATTGGAGAGCTCCGAGACCCTATGGCAATTGCTGCTCAGCGGACAGGTCTACGGGCTCCTGCCCTACTCCTCGATCTTTCACGACGCCCAGAGCCGGCGGCTTGGCGCCGCGCCCATCAAGGGGCTGGCCATGAAGCGTTATCTGGCCAAGAGCCGCGGCGTGACGAACTCCGTGGCCCGCGAGACGCTGGAGAAATGTACGATGAGCGAGATGCGTGAGCTGGCCAAGCGGCTGGGAAGCCGCGAGAGATAAGGCCTGGTGTCGTCCGCAAGGCCGAGGCGATAAGGATTCGCCCCGATCCCTGCCGCCGCAGCGGCCGGCCTCGGCGACCAGCTCATCAGGCTGCTGCGACCGGATCATGATCCGATCAGATGGAATCGGATCATGATCTCATCTCCGGGCATGACCTTTTTAGAAAACAGGTTGCCGCTTTTCCGGATCATGCTTTAGGCGGCGCTTGCCTTCATGCGGTCGCCATGCGCGGTAATGAGGGCTTTCAGGTCCGAGATCGGCGTGATGATGTCGAGCGGACGCACCTGGTAGAGATTTCCGTCGCGCGCCGCTGTGGGAGCGGTTCCGAGCTGCAGCGATCTCGCGGCCTCCAGCAAACGGCGGCGCATCGCGATGATGGCGATATCGGACGTCCCCAGGTGCTCGTTCCAGCGATCGCAGATCGGTCCCATGCTCTCGACGATCGCCCGGTCCTGATTGTTGATGCCCGGAATGCCGGTGAAGTTGCGCGTGCGCTGAACCTCGCGATCGATGCCGTAGGAATTGCGCGCGTTCAATTCCGGGATGAACGTGCCCGGGATGAGCTTCGGCGCCGGGCCGAGCCCGGAGACCAGCGGCTTCAGATCGGCTTCGGTGAGCGGCGCCTCGGGATTGAAGGAGGTGTTGAAGACGAAGGTGGTTTCGTCGTCGACCGGCACATAGGCGCGGCAGGAGATCGGCCAGGTCGGCATCGGGATGATCGCAAAGCACGGCAGCAGCCATTGCGTCACCCGCCAATAATACTGGCCGCCGGGATAGTTGCGCCGCGAGCCGTAATAATAGCCGTAGTCGGTCGGCTCGACCGTGAGCTTAGGCGCCTTGTCGCCTGCCCAATATTCGCTGGCCTTGGCCATGCCGGCGGTCAGGTCACTCATGGGCGTCGAGGTGTCGTGCAGGAATCCGGTATGGCAGGTATCGAGCTCGCCCTCGATCCCTTGTGCGAAGTTTGCCTCATAGAGCCATTTCGCCTGCCAGCGATGCGTCTCCGGAAGCACCGTCCATTCCAGTTTGGGCAGTTCCGGCATCTCCGCGGCCGGTCCCATATAGACCCAGACGAAGCCGCCCCATTCGCGTGCGGGGTAGCTCACCTGTTTCACCTTGTGCTTGAAATCGGCTCCCGGCGGCTCGCTGGGCTGGTCGACGCAGTTGCCGTCGATGTCGAACTTCCAGCCGTGATAGACGCAGCGCAGGCCGCAATCCTCGTTTCGCCCGTAGAACAGAGAGGCCCGCCGATGCGGGCAAAGCTCATGCAGGATGCCGACGCGGTTGTTGCTGTCGCGGAAGGCAACCAGATTTTCGCCGAGAAGCCGCAGCCGCACCGGCGGGCAATCAGGGCCCGGCAGCTCGCTGGGCAACAAGGCCGGAAGCCAGAAGCGTCGAAACAAATCCCCCATCGGGGTGCCGGGTCCAACACGGGTCAGCAGTTCATTGTCTTCGCGCTTAAGCATGATATTCTCCGCAGAGAGTGGCGGCACCGTTGCCGCTAGCCAAGTCCCGGTCTTGAGGAATGGTAATTTACGCCGAGTTTCGCCGTCAACGCATGTCCTCCATGCGTCTTTCTCCCGGACAACATACGCCCGACCTACAACCTGAAGGTTTGCCGCGTGGCTGATCCAGCCTGCAATCTGCATCCGGCCGATGCGGCGACGGCCGGCGACAAGATTTCAATCAGGCAGCTGTCGAAGAGCTTCGTGCTCGGCAAAGATCGGGTCAAGGCGCTGGAGACGTTCGATCTCGGTATCGCCGACGGCCAGTTCGTCTGCGTTCTGGGCCCGTCCGGATGCGGCAAGACGACGTTGCTGCGGATGCTGGCGGGGCTCGAGCAGCCGAGCGAGGGCGAAATCGTGGTGAAGCGGATGGCCGGGGGACGGCCATTGACCTCGATGATATTCCAGGAAAACTCCGTCTTTCCCTGGATGAGCGTTCGCGACAATGTCACCTTCGGCCTGCGCGTTCGCGGCGTGCCGCCGGATCTGCAGCGCAAAGCCGTGCAGCACTTTCTCGAATTATGCGGGCTTTCGGCTTTCGCCGATGCCTACCCGCACCAGCTTTCCGGCGGCATGAAACAGCGCGTCTCGGTCGCGCGCGCTTTCGCCAACGATCCGGAGATCCTGCTGATGGACGAGCCTTTCGCGGCGCTCGACGAGCAGACCAAGATCACGCTGCAGCAGGAGCTGCTCCGGCTCTGGAGCGAGACCCGCAAGACCGTCATGTTCATCACCCATTCGATCGACGAGGCGCTGGTGCTGGCCGACCGCGTCATCGTGATGTCGGGACGGCCCGGCCGCCCGATCGCCGATCTTGCCGTCAGCTTTCGGCGGCCCCGCCTCGTGCATGAGCTCAAGGCGGATGCGGAGTTTGGCAGACTCTGGCACGAGATCTGGTTGCTGCTTGGCTCCAAAGCCCAGCCGCGCCTCGCCAATACCACGTGAGTCCGCATGGCTGAATCCGCTACAGAGCTGCGCATTCTGCCCAAGGCCGCCGAGACGCCTGCATGGCGGCGCGTCATCCAGTCCAACACGACGATGGCCATCCTGTCGCCGCTGCTCCTCTTGGTGGCCTGGGAGGCGGCCAGCCGGCTCGGCTGGCTCGACCCGCGCTTCTTCCCGCCGCCGTCGTCGATCGTCGCCGAGCTGTTCGCCCTGATCGGCTCCGGCGAACTGCTGGTCGATCTCGGCTGGACGCTGCAGCGTGTCGCGATCGGCTTCTGCCTCGGCGCCGTGCCCGCGATCGCGCTGGGACTGGCGATGGGACTGTCCCCGACGCTGAGCGCGATCTTCCGTCCGATCATCGCCGTCATCTATCCCATCCCCAAGATCGCGCTGTTCCCGCTGATCATGCTGATGTTCGGCCTGGGCGAGACGTCGAAATGGGTGATCGTCGCCATCGCCGTCTTCTTCCAGGTCTTCTTCAGCACGTTTGCGGGCGTCGCCAACATCGACCGGATCTACATCGACGTCGCCAGGAATTTCGGCGCCAGCCGCTGGCAGGCCTATCGCCTGATCGCGATGCCCGCCGCGCTGCCATTCATCTTCACCGGCTGTCAGCTCGGGATCGGCATGGCCCTGATCGTGGTCGTGGTGGCGGAGCAGTTCGGCACCAAGACCGGGCTGGGTTACCTGATCTGGCGCTCCTGGCAGGTGTTCGAGGTGCGCGACATGTTCGTCGGCTTCATGATGGTCGCGCTGCTGGGCTACGGCATCCAGCTCGCGATCGGCGCGCTGGAAGGCCGCGTGATCCGCTGGAAAGTACACCCCAAGGCCAGGTCGCAGGTTTGAATCCAAGAGGAGAGAGTGAATGCGAATTGAATGGCGTTTGCCGAGAATAAGCAGCTTCGCTCTTCTGTTTGCATTATGGGCCCCCGCTTCCGCGGCGGCCACGGATCTCGTCAAGGTATCTGTCTATCAATCGGTCTCCGATGCCGGAATCTATATCGCGATCGACAAGGGCTATTTCGCCGAGCAGAACATTTCGGTGCAGACCATCCAGCT
>DASZTN010000129.1:0-5037 GCA_035547995.1 Bradyrhizobium sp.
CATGATTCCCTCTGCCCGAGCTGATCGGACGGAGGGATTGCGATGCGGCCGAAGGAGAGGCGCGAGACCGGCGAGCATGACCTGTTCCGCTCGCGGCTCGATCAGATCATTGACCTCGAGCATGCGCTGGTGAAGCTCGCCAGGGCGATCGACTGGCGCTTCTTGGAAGAGAAGTTCGGAACGGCCTATAGCGACAAGCCAGGGCACCCGCCGCTGCCGACGCGGCTGATGGCGGGGCTCGCCATCCTCAAGCACAGCTACGATCTGTCTGACGAGGCGCTGTGTGAGCGCTGGGTGGAGAACCCGTATTTCCAATACTTTTGCGGCGAGGAGTTCTTCCAGCACCGGCTGGTGTTCGACCGCTCCTCGCTGACGCGCTGGCGCCAGCGCATGGGCGAACAGAAGCTCGTGGCGCTGATCCAGGAGAGCCTGGCAACAGCGGCGCGGACCGGCGCGATCAAGCCGTCCGACCTGTGCCGCGTGGTGGTCGACACCACGGTTCAGGAGAAGGCGGTGATGTTCCCGACCGACGCCCGGCTGATCAACCGGGCGCGCGAGCGGCTGGTGCGGCAGGCCCAACAATGCGGCGTGAGGCTGCGCCAGTCCTATCGCCGGGTCGGCAAGCTGGCGCTGATCAAGCACCAGCGCTACGCCCACGCCAAGCAGTTCAAGCGCGCTAACCGAGCCTTACGCAAGCTGCGGACCTATCTCGGCCGTGTCATCCGTGACATCCGCCGCAACACGGTCGGCAATGAGCGGATGCACGACGCCTTCCTGCGGCCGCTATATCTGGCCGAGCGGGTGCTGTTGCAGGACCGCAGACAACGCGGACGTAAGGTCTATTCGCTGCATGCGCCCGAGGTTGAATGCATCGGCAAGGGCAAGGCGCATCGCCCCTATGAGTTCGGCGTCAAGGTCAGCGTCGCCACCCCGGTCAAGCATTCCGCCGGCGGCCAATTTGTCACCCACGTTGCCGCGCTGCCCGGCAATCCTTACGACGGCCACACCCTGGCCAAGGTCATCCCGGCGATCGAGGCGCTCGTCGGCAATGTGCTCGACCGCATCGTCGCCGATGCCGGCTATCGCGGCCACAACGCCCCGCCTGATTACAAGTTCAAGGTCTATACCGCAGGCCAAAAGCGCCGGGTCACCGAGCAGATCAAACGCGACTTCAAGCGACGCGCCGCTATCGAGCCGGTCATTGGCCATCTCAAGGACGACCATCGCATGGGCCGCAATTATCTCGCCCATTCGAGCGGCGATGCCATCAACGCAGTCCTCGCCGCCGCAGCCTACAACTTCCGCCGCCTCATCGCCTGGCTGAGGCTTTTGCTGCTCCGAATCCTGCTCTTCTTCAGTCCCGTCGTTCAGCTCAGATCAGCCTGAAATCGGCCTTCTTCACGGACGACTTTTTCTTGACGTCCTTGATCGCGATCGCGTCCTTCACCATGGCGACAATGTGCGGCGGCGCTGACACGATCTCAGCGACTGTCTTTTGCAGTTCCTCGCCACCCATCGGCGCCATCTCCATGTGCGCCTGCTTGGCCGCCTCGATGAATTGCGGGTCGCGCATGGTGTCGTCGAACGCCTGCCGCAGCGCCTTGACGCGCTCCGCCGGAACGTTGGGCGCGGTCAGGATCGGCCGGCCGACCGAGACGTCGCCGGACAGCAGGGCGAGAATCTGGCGCTGATCGTCATTTGCCGCTAGCTCACTCCACAGCGGCACGTTCGGCAGGTCAGTCTCGCGGCGGGGCCCGATCTGAAACAAAATGTTGATGGTGTGGTCGCGCAGCCAGTCGGCGTGTGTCGCCTTGATCGAGGCCCAGGAATCGCTGCCGCGTCCGTCCAACTCATGGCGCTCGACCGCGATGTTGATGTCGCCGCCGCCCGGATAACCGGCGATGATGCGAAACTTGCTGCCGAGCAGGTTGTTGGAGACCTGCGGATAAAGCACCGAAGGCGAGCTCGCGCCGGTGGCGCCGATCGCCAGCGACTTGGTCTTGGCCTCCGCGAACGTCGACACGCCGCTCGCCGCCGACACGTATAGAATGTTGTTGACGACGCTCAAGTTGCCGATCCAGTTGAACTTGCGCGCGTCGAACTGCACGCCCGGCTGGCTGAGCGCCTGGTCGGTCGGCGTGGCCTGCCCCAACGTGGCGATCACGCTGCCGTCCTGCGGCGCCACCCGGTAAAGCCAATTCGCGGCGCTGCGGCTGCCGGCGCCCGGCATGTTCTGCGGCACGATCGTCGGATGGCCCGGAATATGCGCGCCCATGTAGCGCCCGAGCATGCGCGCATAGATGTCATAGCCGCCGCCAGGACCATAGCCGATGACGAGCGTGATTTGCTTGCCGCGATAAAAATTGGCGACATCCTGGGCGTGCGCCGGCGCTGCGATAGCCGCCATCGCTGCGGCAACCCAAACAAGTTTGCGGATACGGTCCATCGTAAGTCCTCTCACGGCGACGGCCGGAAGCCCGCCTTGTAGTAGGCGGACAAGTCGCTGCCCAGCCATTCGGTCGGAATGACTTTATTCGATCCCTCAGCCATTGCCTTGCGGTAGAGCACGCCGCCGGCTGCGGCAAATTGGATCGCCAGGCCGGAATTGTTCTTGTAGTAGATGATGCCGTCCTTCAGGCCGCCGCGCGGTTCCTGTTTGACGCTGACCGTGCCGTTCAGCAGCTCGCCAAGTTCATGGACGCGGTCGCGGCCGATCACGCCGTCCTTGATCGGATCGAGCAGCTCGGTCTGGTCGTTATCGATCACACTTTCCCAATCGTTGACGATGACGCAGCGCGCGCGTTGATAGGTCCTGCGGTCGACCTCCGAGCGCTTGTTGGTCACGTCCGAATTGGCGATCGAGACGACGATCTGACCATCTTCGAGCCAGTCGCCGTCGAATACGGGTTTCATTGCGCTGGTGGCGCAGCACACGACGTCGGCGTCGCGGACGGCGGCGCGCGCATCCTCCACCGCGGTGACGACGAGACCATCGTGCGACAAGTCGCGCGCAAGGGCAGTGCGATGTTCGGCGTTCGGGCTGTACACATTGACGCGATCGATCGGCCTGACCAGTGCGATGGCTTCGAGCGCGTTGCGCGCCTGCTTGCCGGTGCCGAACAAGCCGAGCGTGTGCGCGTCCGGCCGCGCGATCGCGTCGACCGCAACCGCCGTCGTGGCGCCGACCCGCATGCCCGAGAGCTCGAATTCGTGCAGCAGCGCCAGCGGCTCGGCGCTCTCGATGCTGAACAGGATCACAAATCCCCAGTTGAAGGCTTGCGGTTTCTCATAGGTACGCCGCTCGCGCGCGGCGGTTGCGGGCCGCATGATCTGCGAGCCGGCGCGCACGCAGGCGATGCCGGATGACGGCACGGCGCCGACATGAACGTTGGCCATGTAGCGCCGATCCGGATCCGGATGCTTGGCCAAATACCGCATGCGCGGCCGGTTGACCGCCTCGCCTGCGGCGAACTCGCGAAACGCCACGCGCATGGCATCGATGCATTCGCGCATTGGCAACAGCCGGCGTACGTCCTGGTCGGTGATGATGATCGTCATGGGTTCAGGTTTGTGGTCACACGGGGTTTTCACAAGTGCCGGCGGACCGGCGTTTTGCTGGGATTGCGGCACGTGGCCGGCGCGAGATCAAGCTAGCTCCGCCCCGCGGATCGTGGCAAATTGCGGCCATCCGCCGATGACTGTCCAATTCGGGAGAGACCAAATGGCCTGGGCCAAAGTCACCGATATCGCGTACGGGCGCCTGCGCTCGCCCGACCTCGATGTCATGGAAGAATTTCTGACACGGTTCGGTATGCACCGGTCCGAACGCACCGCCAATGCGCTCTACATGCGCGGCACTGATCCGGCGCACCATATTCACGTCACCGAGAAGGGCGATCCGAAATTCGTCGGCATCGCCTATTACGTCGACAGCGAAGATGACCTGAAGCGGCTTACCAAGGCCCCCGGCGCGACCGGCGTTGAAAACATTGACGAGCCCGGCGGTGGCAAGCGTGTGCGGCTCACCGAGCCGAACGGCTATCAGATCGAAGTGGTCTGCGGCATGGAGCAGCTCGCTCCGATCCCGGTGAAGCGGCAGAGGCTCAATTCCGGCGAAGCACCGACCGCGCGCGCCGGCGAACTGATGCGGCTGCCGCGGGGGCCGGCGCACGTCAAGCGCATCGGCCATGGCGTGATGATGACGCCAAAATTCAAGGAAACGGTTGGCTGGTTCCGCGAGACGCTGGGCATGATCTGCTCGGACGACGTCTACGTCGAACAGAAGGACAATCTGATCGGCTCGTTCAATCGCTGCGACCGCGGCGACACCTACGTGGATCATCACGTGTTCTTCTGTCTCAATCACCAGAAGACCGGCTTGAACCATTTCTCCTTCGAGGTGCCAGACATCGACGACGTCTGCATGGGCCACGACTATCTCAAGCAGAGCGGCAAGTACGAACACATGTGGGGCATCGGCCGTCACGTGCTCGGCAGTCAGGTCTACGACTACTGGGCCGATCCGTGGGGCCGCGTGCATGAGCATTGGGCCGACAGCGACCGGCTCAACCTCCGCAACGGCTCCAATCTGATTGCCGCCGATGAGGCCTTGCGCTCGCAATGGGGCGAGGCTCCGCCGGAAAAATTCATCAATCACGCCAGCGCCTGACGGCCGCGCGCGGCGCAATCCGGATCGTCGTTGCGCACTGCAATTCGCAACCGCCCGCGCCACCACGCGGGCGGTTAACGATGTGCGCATGCGGCTGCGCGGAGCACCGTTTCGGTAACGAATTGCTAACGGTCGGTGGTTAACGAAGGGTCGCCAAAATCCGCGCAATCCGGAGTATCCGCCATGGACGATCGCCACGACCAGGATCAGGGCAAGACCCCGGGCGAAAACAACCAGCCTGCAGCCGCCAATCCGTCGCCTGCGGCGGGTGAGGGCGAGACGCCGGCCAGCGCCGAAAGCGGCGCCGGCAGCCAGCTGCCGATGATCGAATCCCCGCAGCTTGGCGGCAGCGAAGCCGAAGACAAGCC
>DASZTN010000130.1:0-14183 GCA_035547995.1 Bradyrhizobium sp.
AACTGCAATCTTACGTCCCCATCCAATCCCAACCAAGTTCGGAATAAATCCGACCGGCACGCGGTTGGTTTAGACAATGGGGTTGGAAGTTTAGGGTTTAGAGCTTGGAGTCTTCTCAAGCGCATCGACGCCATCACCATTTCCCGGGCCCGGCCCCGATTTGGAACTCCGCGTCTGCCGGAATGTTGTCCTGCAGCAAATGGAGCAAGACATCATGGCCAGCGAGAGCAGCGCGGAGCGCCGCCCCGACCAGGGGCGCGAGCCGGAGAATGATTTCCATTCGGCAACGCCGCCGTCACAGCAAAACGGCCCGTCGCCTTTCAACGACGGGCCGGAACTGATCCGCGACAATCACTGCTGATCGCGTTTCGCTCTACTCCGATTTGTCGATATTCCAGAAGATCGGCGTCGCCGGCCCATCCAGCACGCCGGTGAGCGTTTTCCGCCACGCACTTGGGACGGTGTATTGCCCAAGCGGAATATAGACCACCTGATCGTAGACTTCCTTCTGGATTTCTGCCGCGATCTTCTTCTGGTCATCCGGGTTGGTGGCCCGGGCGAATTCATCGCGCATCGCTTCGAGCTTCGGATCATCCGCCCAGCCGAACCAGCCGCCATTCTTGCCTCGGCCGCTCACCGAGGCATTCGCGACCGGATTCCAGATGTCCGCGGCAACCCAGTTGGTGAAGAACATATCCCAACCGCCTTCGCTGTCGGGCTTCTGGCTGGCGCGTCGCGACACCACGGTCTGCCAGTCGGTCGCCTGCAGGTCGACCTTGAAGCCGGCCTCGCGGAGCAACTGCGCAGCCACGATCGGCTGCGCCTTCAGCGTGGTGACATCGCCGGGCGCCATGATCACGATCGGCGTGCCGTCATAGCCCGAAGCCGCCAGTTCCTTCTTCGCCTCGGCCATGCCGTCGCCCTTGATCAGCGATTCCGCGCCGACATCGGTCGCGAGCGGCGTGCCGCATCCGAACACCGCCCCGCAAATCTTGTAATAGTCGGGGTTGCCCACCAGCGCATCGAGCACGTTCTTCTGGTTCATCGCCAGGAAGGCGGCGCGGCGCACCTTGACGTTGTCGAACGGCGGATGGACGAAATTCATCCGCCCCAGCGTCTGGAAGCCGAGCTTGTTCAGCACTTCGATCTTGAGGTCGGGATCGGCCTGCAACACCGGAAGCAGATCGAACGAGGGGTTCTCCAGGAAATCGATATCGCCGGACTGCAGCGCGTTGATCGCGGTCTGCGCATCAGGCATCGTCACCCACACGACGCGATCGACCTTCACCACCTTGCCGCCGGCGGTCCAGCTCGGCGGCTCCTTGCGCGGCACATAATCGGTATTCTTCACGAACACCGCCTTCACGCCCGGCTGGAACTCCTCCTTGACGAACTTGAACGGACCGGAGCCGATGGTCTCGGTGATCGGCTTGTCCGGCGGCGTATCGGCGACGCGCTTCGGCATCATGAAGGGCACCACCGATGACGGCTTGCCGATCGTTTCCAGCACCAGACCGTAAGGCTGCTTCAGTTTCAGCGTGATGGTCTTTGGGTCGGTCGCCACCAGGCTCGCGGTATAGTCGGCAAGCTTCTGGCCCATGGTGTCGCGCGCTTCCCAGCGCTTCAACGACGCCACGCAGTCCTCTGCGGTGACCGGTGTGCCGTCATGCCATTTCAAGCCGTCGCGCAGCGTGAAGGTATAGGTGAGCTTGTCGTCGGAGACTTTCCAGTCCGCCATCTGCGGCTGGATCTTGAAATGGGAATCCATCGCCAGCAGCGTGTCATAGACCATGTAGCCATAGTCGCGCTGGATGTAGGCCGTGGTGATGATCGGGTCGAGTAGCCGCAGATCGGAATGCATCACTGCGGTGATGGTCTTGGTGGCGGCAAGCGCCGGTGTTGCCAACACAGCCGAAAGCGCTAGCGCCGACGCTATCGCGGCACGCTTCCAACGCGGGATGTGGAACATTCGATCTCTCCTGACGTGAAACTGGTCAAACGCCGATCATTGTTTATGCATGCGGTCCGTTATTTAGGCGCTCTAACACGCTGTAAAAACAGGACAATCAAGACTTGCATCAAGCATGCCGTGCGTCAATCGCGTTTTGTTTTATCGCTTTCCCGCCAAACAGCCGCGACAGCTTATCGGGATTTGACTTTATCGATTCATCGTCGATCATCGCTCGGTCAATGTCCCGCCGATGCGACCGGCAACGGTCCCGTCCAAAAACTTAGAAGAGATTGCCATGAACCCCGCCAATCTTCCGTTCGATACCGAATCCATGTTGCAGGGCTTACGCAACTGGGTGGAATGCGAAAGTCCGACCTGGGACAAGGACGCGGTCAACCGCATGCTCGGCCTTGCGGCGCGCGACATGGCGATCATGGGTGCGTCGATTGAACGCATCGCCGGCCGGCAGGGCTTTGGCGACGTCATCCGCGCCCGTTTCCCGCATCCCAATCAGGGCGAACCCGGCATTCTGATCGCCGGACATTTCGACACCGTGCATCCCGTCGGCACCCTCGAGAAGCTGCCGTTCCGGCGCGAAGGCAATAAATGCTTCGGCCCCGGCATCTATGACATGAAGGGCGGCAGTTATCTGGCCATCGAGGCGATCCGGCAGCTGCAGCGCGCCGCCTTCACCACGCCGTTGCCGATCACCGTGCTGTTCACGCCGGACGAGGAAGTCGGCACGCCGTCGACCCGCGACATCATCGAGGCCGAAGCGGCCCGCAATAAATATGTGCTGGTGCCCGAGCCGGGCCGGACGAACAATGGCGTCGTCACCGGCCGCTACGCCATCGCGCGGTTCAACCTGGAGGCGACCGGCAAGCCGAGCCATGCCGGCGCGACGCTGTCTTCCGGCCGATCCGCGATCCGCGAGATGGCGCGGCGCATCATCGAGATCGACGGCATGACCACGGATGACTGCACGTTCAGCGTCGGCATCGTGCATGGCGGCCAATGGGTCAATTGCGTCGCCACCACCTGCACCGGCGAAGCGCTCAGCATGGCCAAACGTCAGGCCGATCTCGACCGCGGCGTCGAACGCATGCTGGCGCTTTCCGGCACGGCCAATGATGTCACCTTCAAGGTGACGCGCGGCGTCACCCGCCCGGTATGGGAGCCGGATGCCGGAACCATGGCGCTCTATGAAAAGGCGCGCGGCATCGCCAAGGAATTGGGCTTTGACCTGCCGCATGCCAGCGCCGGCGGCGGCTCGGACGGTAATTTCACCGGCGCCATGGGAATCCCGACGCTCGACGGCCTCGGCGTGCGCGGCGCCGACGCCCATACCCTCAACGAACATATCGAGGTCGAAAGCCTTGCCGAGCGCGGCCGCCTGATGGCCGGCCTGCTTGCGACGCTGGAATGACGGCACCTTCCGTCGTCATCCTTGCGAGCCAACGGGTTGCGCGAATGCGCACCCGGTGATGGCACAGGATTTGCTGACCTGCTACGTTGCTGTGGGGAACCTTGGTCTTGCGCAAACCAATTCCCGGCTTGCCGTATTGTCTGATGGATAACGATGCTCGGATATCTGCTTCGTCGCGTGCTGGCTGCTATCCCCGTGATGGGAGTCGTGGCGCTGTTCGTGTTTCTGTTGCTGCGGATCACGCCCGGTGATCCCGCCGCCATTCTTGCCGGCGACAACGCGACCCCGGCGCAGCTCGATCGCATCCGCACCTCGCTGGGACTGAACGAGCCGCTCTACCTCCAGTTCTTCACCTGGGTCGGCAAGCTGCTGCATGGCGATCTCGGCGTGTCGCTGATCTCGAATGTGCCGGTCCTGCGGCTGATCGGTCAGCGCCTCGAACCATCGATCAGCATCGCGCTGTCCACCATCATCCTCAGCATCGTGGTTGCGGTGCCCTTGGGCGTGATCGCAGCGTGGAAGCACGGCACCTGGATCGATCGCTTCGTGATGGGATTGTCGGTGCTCGGATTCTCGGTCCCGGTATTCGTCATCGGTTATGTGCTGATCCAGGTGTTTGCGCTCGACCTGCGCTGGCTGCCGGTGCAGGGCTTCCACAGCATTGCCTCCGGCCTTGGACCGTTCTTAGAGCGCATCATCCTGCCGACCATCTCGCTGTCCTTTATCTATATTGCGCTGATCGCCCGGATGACGCGTGCGGCGATGCTGGATGTGCTGGGCGAGGACTACGTGCGCACCGCCCGCGCCAAGGGCATCGGCGAATGGGGCGTACTGTTGCGGCATGCGCTGCGCAATGCCGCCGTGCCCGTCATCACCGTGATCGGCAGCGGCTTTGCGCTCTTGATCTCCGGCGTCGTGGTCACCGAGAGCGTGTTCAACCTGCCCGGGATCGGGCGCCTCACCGTCGATGCCGTGCTGGCGCGCGACTATCCGGTGATCCAGGGCATGATCCTGCTCACCTCCCTGGTCTATGTCGTGGTCAATCTCCTGATCGATCTCGCCTATACCCTGCTCGATCCCCGAATCCGCTACTAAAGGCCGGCAGCCATGGCGATCGAAACCTTGCCCGAACCGTCACTCCCGATCACGACACCGCTGCGGCCGCGGTTCGGCTTCCTGACATCGACGCCGATCATCGCCACCGCCACGGTCTGTCTTGGGTTGATCATTGCGTTGGCGATCCTGGCGCCGCTGATCGCGCCGCACGATCCGCTGCTGCTTGCGCCGGCGCAGCGGCTGAAACCCGCCAACGCCCAATTCCTGCTCGGCACCGACGCCTTCGGCCGCGATGTGCTGTCGCGGTTATTGTATGGCGGCCGCGTCTCGCTGGTGATCGGGATTGGCGCCGCCATCTGCTCGATCGTCGCCGGCCTTGCGATCGGCCTTGTTTCCGGCTTCTTCAAATGGGTCGACGCGGTGATGATGCGCATCATGGACGGACTGATGGCGATCCCCAGCATCCTGCTCGCGATCGCCGTGATCTCGCTGTCCGGGGCGACAGTGTCGACCGTGCTCGTCGCCATCACCATTCCCGAGATTCCGCGGGTGGCGCGGCTGGTCCGCTCCGTGGTGCTGTCGGCGCGCGAGGAGCCCTATGTCGAGGCGGCGATCTCGGTCGGCTCCAGCCTGCCGAAGATCATGTGGCGGCATCTGATGCCGAACACGATTGCGCCCCTGATCGTGCAAGGCACTTACGTCTGCGCTTCCGCGATCCTCACCGAAGCGATCCTGTCCTTCCTCGGCGCCGGCATCAGCCCGGAGACGCCGACTTGGGGTAACATGATGGCGGACGGCCGCGCCTTCTTCCTGATCAAGCCGTCGCTGATCTTCTGGCCCGGCCTGCTGCTCTCGATTGCGATCCTCAGCATCAATTTGATCGGTGACGCCGCGCGCGACGCGCTCGATCCGCGGATGAAACAGCGCGAGGGCGGGAAGTGAACGCACGTAACCGAGGTACAACGTCATTGCGAGCGAAGCGAAGCAATCCACCGCGCAACAAGCGGAGGCAATGGATTGCTTCGTCGCTTCGCTCCTCGCAATGACGAAGGGTAGCTGCATGACCGACATCGTCCTCGACATCAACAATCTCGTCGTCAGCCTCGGCAGGAAGCCGCAGGACAAGCGGATCATCGACGGCCTGTCGCTGCAGGTTCGCGAGAGCGAGACGCTGTGCCTGGTCGGCGAAAGCGGATCAGGCAAATCCGTCACCTCGCTCACCGTGATGGGACTGTTGCAGAAAGGCTCGCTGGTGCCGTCCTCCGGCAGCATCAAACTGGTCGGCGAAGAACTGCTTACCGCCAGCGACCGGCGCTTGCGGCAATTGCGCGCCACCCGGATGGCGATGATCTTCCAGGAGCCGATGACGGCGCTCAATCCGGTGGTGCCGGTCGGCCGCCAGATCGACGAAGTGCTGCGCGCCCACACCGATCTCGACGCCCGCGCCCGCCGCCAGCGCATCCTGGCGATGATGGAGCAGGTGCGGCTGCCCGATGTCGAGCGCATCTTCAGCTCCTACCCGCACCGTCTTTCCGGCGGCCAGCGCCAGCGCATCATGATCGCGATGGCGCTGGTGCTCGAGCCGAAATTGTTGATCGCGGACGAGCCGACCACTGCGCTCGACGTCACCACGCAGAAGCAGATCCTTACCCTGATCCGCGACCTGCAGCGGGATCACGGCACCGCCGTGCTGTTCATCACCCACGATATGGGCGTGGTCGCCGAGATCGCCCATCGCGTTGCGGTGATGCGCCAGGGCAAGCTGGTCGAGACCGGCTCGCTCGACGGCATCCTGCGCGACCCCAAGATGGAGTACACGCGCAACCTGCTGTCGTCGGTGCCGAGCCTGGTGCCGCGGGCGCCGCGCCCGGAATCGAAAGAGCCGATCGTGCTGGAGGCGATCGACCTCAGCAAGGTCTATCGCGAGCGCTCGCTGCTCGGAAAGGCGCGCGAGGTCGCCGCGGCCCAGGACGTCACCCTCACCTTGCGCAAGGGCCGCACCCTCGGCATCGTCGGTGAGAGCGGCTCGGGCAAGTCGACGGTGGCGCGCTGCATCGTGCGGCTGATCGATCCGACTTCGGGCAGCATCCGCCTGGTCGGCCGCGAGATATCCGAACTGTCGCGCCGGCTGTTGCAGCCGCACCGCAAGCGCATCCAGATCGTGTTCCAGGATCCCTACCGCTCGCTCAATCCGCGCGTCACCATCGGCGAGACCATCGCGGAGGGCCCGATCAATTACGGCATGCCGCGCAAGGACGCGCTGGCGAAGGCGCGCGAACTGCTCGAACTGGTCGACCTGCCGCGGGATGCCGTCTCGCGCTATCCGCACCAGTTCTCCGGCGGCCAGCGCCAGCGCATTGCGATTGCACGGGCGCTCGCGCTCGACCCTGACGTGCTGGTGGCGGATGAGGCCGTCTCTGCGCTCGACGTCTCGGTGCAGGCGCAGGTGCTTGAACTGCTCGACGAAATCCAGACCCGGCTCGGCATCGCGCTGTTGTTCATCACCCATGACCTGCGCGTCGCAGCGCAGATCTGCGACGACGTTGCCGTGATGCAGCATGGCCGCGTGGTCGAACAGGGGCCGGCGGCTGAGGTGCTGACCCATCCGAAACAAGCCTATACCCGCGCTTTGCTCGATGCCGCGCCCGGCCGGCAATGGGATTTTGCAAACTTCCGCCCGGTTTCCGCAAGCGTGGCATAAGCGGATTTCACCGCCCTTCCGGACCGATGCAAATGCATCGAACCATGCTGTGCAATTGCGCGTTGCCGAGAATCTAGGGTCCGGTGCCGACGCTTCCTCCCGGAACGACTGGAAATAAGTCTAACGCCCATGCGGCATGCAAAAGCGGATTGCTCCGTCGCTTGCGCTTTTCTCGGCGGCAAGGCTAACGTCCCGCACCTTCACTGGATGGATCGACCGTAATGCCCCGTATCGCCGTAGGCGGCTTTCTGCATGAGACCAACACCTTCGCACCGACGAAGGCGACCTTTGAATCATTCGTGCATGGCGGCGGCTGGCCGGCGATGGCCCGCGGCGCCGAAGTGCTCAAGGTCATGCGCAACATCAATGTCGGGCTCGCGGGCTTTGCAGGCGCCGCGGAAGAAAATGGCTGGCAGCTGGTGCCGACCATCTCCTGCGGCGCGAGCCCGTCGGCGCATGTGACCGAAGATGCCTTCGAGCGCGTGGTCAAGGTGATGATCGACGGCATCCGGGATGCGGGTCCGCTCGATGCGGTCTATCTCGATCTGCACGGTGCCATGGTCACCGAACATTTCGATGACGGCGAAGGCGAGATTCTCGCCCGCGTGCGCCAGGTGATCGGCAAGGATCTGCCGCTGGTGGCCAGCCTCGATCTTCATGCCAATGTCACGCCGGCCATGGTCGAGCACGCCGACGCGCTGATCGCCTATCGCACCTATCCGCATGTCGACATGGCCGATACCGGCCGCGCCGCAGCGCGGCATCTGGCGCTGTTGCTGCGCTCCAGGCAGAAATTCGCCAAAGCGTTCCGGCAATTGCCGTTCCTGATTCCGATCAGCTGGCAATGCACCAATGACGAGCCCACCAAGGGCATCTATCGCAGGCTCGCCGCGATGGAGAGCGAGGCGGTGCCGACGCTGTCCTTTGCGCCGGGCTTTCCGGCGGCCGACTTTCCCGATTGCGGGCCGAGCGTGTTCGCCTATGGCCGCACCCAAGCCGATGCCGACGCCGCGGCCGATGCGATCGCCGCCATCGTCATCGGCCATGAGAATGATTTCGACGGCCGTATCTATTCGCCCGACGATGGCGTGCGTTACGCGATGGAATTGGCGAAGACTGCGAACAAGCCGATCGTCATCGCCGATACCCAGGACAATCCCGGCGCCGGCGGCGATTCCGACACCACCGGCATGCTGCGCGCGCTGGTGCGCAACAACGCCAAGCGCGCCGCGATCGGCGTGATCTATGATCCGGAAGCGGCGAAGGCGGCTCACGCCGCCGGTACCGGTGCGACGGTGACGCTCGCGCTCGGCGGCAAGTCGGGCATAACAGGCGATGCGCCCTATCGGGAAAGCTTTGTCGTGGAAAACCTGTCCGACGGACAATTCGTCGCACCCGGCCCCTATTACGGCGGCCGTGACATGGATATGGGGCCTTCGGCGGCCTTGCGGATCGGCGACGTGCGCGTGGTCGTGAGCTCGCACAAGGCCCAGCTCGCCGATCAGTCGATGTATCGCTATGTCGGGATCGAGCCGACCGAACAGTCGATTCTCGTCAACAAGAGCTCGGTGCATTTCCGCGCCGACTTCGAACCGATTGCCGAACGGCTCTTGATCTGCGCCGCCCCGGGCGCGATGCCGGCCGACACCGCGACATTACCGTGGACGCGGCTGCGTCCCGGCATTCGCATTAAGCCCAATGGCACTCCGTTTTCACCTGCAACAAAATCACCCTAACCTTTCGCGAGCAGACAACGACATGCCCAGTATCGAACGTATCGAAGGCTTCGCCGACGAACTCACCGCGATCCGGCGGGACTTGCATGCCCATCCCGAGATCGGCTTCGAGGAGGTGCGCACCTCCGGCATCGTTGCCGAGAAGCTTAAGCAATGGGGCGTCGAGGTGCATCGAGGGCTCGGCGGCACTGGCGTGGTCGGTGTGCTCAAGGGCAAGGGCAGCGGCACCAGGCGGATCGGGCTGCGCGCCGATATGGATGCGCTGCCGATGGAGGAGAACACCAATCTGAAATGGCGTTCGACCATTCCGGGCCGCTTCCATGGCTGCGGCCATGACGGCCACACCACGATTCTGCTCGGCACCGCGCGCTACCTCGCCGAGACCCGCAATTTCGACGGCACCGTGCATTTCATCTTCCAGCCGGCCGAGGAAGGCCTTGGCGGCGCGCGCGCCATGATCAAGGACAAACTGTTCGAGCAATTTCCCTGTGACGAGATCTACGGGCTGCACAACGCGCCCGATCTCAATCACGGCGAGATCGCGGTGCTGCCGGGGCCGGCGATGGCGGGCGCCGACTTCTTCGACATCGTCATCCAGGGCTATGGTGCCCATGGCGCGATGCCGGAACGCTCCAAGGACGCCGTGGTGATCGCGATGACCGTCGGCCAGGCGCTGCAAAGCATCGTCAGCCGCAATGTCGATCCGCTGCAGGCCGCGGTGGTCTCGATCACCCAGATCCACGCCGGCTCCGCCTACAATGTCATTCCCGGCGAAGCGAAACTGTGCGGCACGGTGCGGGCGTTCTCCGACGAGACCCGCGCCCTGATCCGTGAGCGGATGCGGACGATTTGCGCCGGCATCGCCGGCGCCTTCCAGGTCGAGATATCGGTCGATATCCGCGACATCTTCAGCGTGCTGGTGAACCAGGAAGAGCACTGCAAGGTGGTCGAGGACGTTGCCCGCACCATCGTCGATCCCACCAAGGTCATCACCCGCTCGCAGCCGAAGATGGGCAGCGAGGATTTCGCCGACATGCTGCATGCCGTGCCCGGCGCCTATTTCTGGCTCGGCCATGACGGATCGGTGCCGGTGCATAACCCCGGCTATGTGTTCGACGACAAGGCGATCCCGATCGGCTCGAGCATGTTTGCCCGCATCATTGAAACCCGACTCCCGGTGAACGCCCATGCATAAACCGCCAGCCGAAGATGCCGTGACGCCGCTGCACGATCTCAGTGCCGTCGACCTGCTTGCCGGATATCGCAGCAAGCAGTTCTCGCCATCCGAGGTGCTCGACGACGTCCTGGCGCGGATCGAAAAATGGGAGCCGCACATCAAGGCGCTCTATGCCTTCGATCCCGAGGGCGCCCGCGCATCCGCCAAGGCCTCGACCGAGCGCTGGCAGAGCGGCACGCCGGGCGCGGCGCTCGACGGCGTGCCGGTCACCATCAAGGAGAACGTCGCGACCAAGGGCGTGCCGGTGCCGCTCGGCACCGCCAGCAACAGACTGGTGCCGGCTGCGGTCGATGCGCCGCCGGCAGCGCGGCTGCGCGAAGCCGGCGCGGTGATCTATTCCAAGACCACGATGCCCGATTACGGCATGCTGTCGTCGGGCCTGTCGAGCTTCCATCCTTTGACCCGCAATCCCTGGGACCTGGCCAAGAATCCGGGCGGATCGAGCGCGGGTGCTGGTGCTGCTGGCGCGGCGGGCTACGGTCCGCTGCATCTCGGCACCGATATCGGCGGCTCGGTGCGGCTGCCGGCCTGCTGGTGCGGTCTGGTCGCGTTGAAACCGAGCCTGGGGCGCGTTCCGATCGATCCGCCCTATGTCGGCCGGGTCGCCGGTCCCATGACCCGCACCGTCGATGACGCGGCGCTGATGATGAGCGTGCTGTCCAAGCCCGACCGTCGCGACGGCATGAGCCTGCCGGCACATGACATCAACTGGAAGGCGCTCGACAAGTCGCCGCGCAAGCTGCGGCTCGGCCTGATGCTCGACCTCAACATCGGCCAGAAGCTGGAAAAGGAAGTCCGCGACGTCGTCATCAAGGCCGCCAAGGCGTTCGAATCCGCCGGTGCCGTCGTCACCGAAGTCGATGGCATCCTGACGCGCGAGATGCTCGACGGGCTCGACAATTTCTGGCGCGCCCGGATGTGGGACGATCTGTCGAAGCTCGAACCGGCCGCCCAGAAGAAGACGCTGCCCTACATCTACCAATGGGCCGAGCGCGGCGCCAAGCTCTCGGGCGTCGAGGTGGTGCGCGGCTTCAACGCCACCATGGCGATCCGGGCGGCGGCGGCGAAACTCTTCACCGACGTCGATTATGTGATCTCGCCGGTGTCGCCGGTGGTGAAATTCCCGGCGGAATTCGCCTCCCCTCTCAACGATCCCGACAAACCTTTCGAGCACATCTGCTACACCGTGCCGTGGAACATGTCGGAAAATCCGGCGCTCTCGATCAATGGCGGCTACGACGCACAGGGTTTTCCGATCGGCGTGCAGATCATCGGCCGCCGCTTCGACGATCTCGGCGTGCTCGCGCTCGGCAAGGCGTTCGAGGGGCTGCGCGGCGAACAGAGGCCGTGGCCGGAGCCGCCGAAGAAATAACGATCTCGCCGTCATGTGCGGGCCGGACTCTTGGTCCTGATGAGATCAGGACCAAGACTTCGTTTTCTTGTTTTTGACGCGTTTTCTTCACGCGAACCGAAGACACTTCGCTTGAAAACGCTATAGTCCGGCGCATCCGTCTTCAAAAGACGATGGATTGCCGGGCATGGGCGAGCGGAAGCGACGCCGTTCCTCGAACGGCTATGCCCGGCAATGATGAGGAAAATAATCCGGGGAATTCCGATGGCGTATGAGACCATCAAATACGAGGTCGCCGATCACATCCTGACGTTGACGCTGAACCGGCCGGACAAGCTCAACGCCTTCAATCCCACCATGCAGAGGGAGTTGATCGAGGCCTTCGATGCCGCCGACAGGGACGACGACATCCGCGCCATCATCGTCACCGGCGCCGGCCGCGCCTTCTGCGCCGGCGCCGATCTTTCCTCCGGCGCCGACACTTTCGATCGCGACGCCAAGCGCGGCCCGGTGAAGCGCCTTGCCGACGGCAAGGTCGACTACAGCGATCCGAACGTACGCGACGGCGGCGGCCAGGTCACCTTGCGCATCTTCAAATGCTTAAAGCCGGTGATAGCAGCGGTGAACGGAGCCGCGGTCGGCATCGGCGTCACCATGCAGCTGGCGATGGACATCCGCATCGCCAGCGAGTCGGCTCGGTTCGGCTTCGTATTCTCCCAGCGCGGCATCGTGCCGGAGGCGGCGTCTAGCTGGTTCCTGCCGCGCCTGGTCGGCATCTCGCAGGCGCTGGAGTGGTGCTATACGGGCCGCGTTTTTCCGGCACATGAAGCGCTCGCCGGCCGCCTCGTCAGCCGGGTGGTGCCGCCGGACCAGTTGCTGCCGACCGCACGCGCCCTGGCCCGCGAGATCGCCGGCAAGACCGCGCCGGTCTCGATCGCGCTGATCCGTCATATGATGTGGCGCATGCTCGGCGCCGATGACCCGATGGAAGCGCACAGGATCGACAGCCGCGGCATCTATACCCGTGGCCGCTCCGAAGACGTCAAGGAGGGCGTGCTGTCGTTCCTGGAAAAGCGCCCCGCGCATTTCAAGAACAAGGTCTCGTCCGACATGCCCGATTATTTCCCGTGGTGGGACGAGCGGGAATATAAGTGACACATCAACGCGCCGGTCGTTGCGGCATCACGCCGCGTGCTCACGCCGGCGCTGCAGCGCCTCGCGGATCAGCGGCAGCCGGTCATTGCCGAAATACATATCGGTCTCGTCGAGGAAAATGGTCGGCGAGCCGAAACCGCCGCGCGCGATCACTTCATCCGTATTGGCCTTGAGCTGGTCCTTGATCGGCTGCTGGGCGATGGCGAGGAAGAATTTTTCCGGCTCGACGCCGACGCGCCGGCAGATCCCGGTCAGTACCGCGTCCTGCGAAATGTCCTTGTCTTCGCCCCAATAGGCTTCAAAAGTGGCGCGAGCGAACGGCACCATTTCCTTATCCAGCCAGAGGCAGCCGCGCATCGCCTTGACGCTGTTCACCGGAAACACCGTCGGCGGCATCCTGATCGCAAGTCCCGCCGACCGCGCCCAGTCGGCAAGGTCCTTCAGCATGTAGCGGGCCTTCAGCGGCACCGGCTTTTCCCGCGAGGCATAGACGCTGGGGTTGACCGAGTTGAAGATGCCACCGACCAGGATCGGCCGCCAGCAAATCTCCTCGCCGAATTCTTGTGCCAGCGGCTGGATATTGTGGAAGGCGAGATAGGTCCAGGGGCTGGAGCAGTCGAAGAAGAACTCGATCATTGGCGTTCCCTCAACGCTTTGCGTTTGTCGCGGGCAATGGCGGCCTGCAACCTCTTTTGTCCCCGCCAATGCCCTGTACCTCGACCATAAGACATGGCAGAGAGGCGCACAACGATACCCAACCCGGGAGGCTCTCATGCTGTTTCCAACCACCATCGCCGGCTCGCTGCCGAAACCGGAATGGCTCGCCGAGCCCAACACACTATGGGCGCCCTGGAAATCGTCCGGCGACGAACTGGCGCGTGCCAAACGCGACGCTACGCTGCTGGCGATCAAGCTGCAGGAAGACGCCGGCATCGATATCGTCACCGAGGGCGAGCAGGCGCGCCAGCATTTCGTTCACGGTTTCCTCGAGAAGATCGACGGCATCGACTTCGCCCACAAGGTCGAGATGGGAATCCGCGCCGACCGCTACAAGGCGATGGTGCCGCAGGTGGTGGCACCGCTGAAACTGAAGGGCCGCGTCCACGCCGAGGAGGCGCGCGTCGCGCGGGCCCACACCACGCGCAAGCTGAAGTTCACCCTGCCCGGTCCGATGACCATCATCGACACCATTGCCGACCGTCATTACGGCGACCGCGTCAAGATGGCCTTTGCCTTTGCCGAACTGCTCAACGAGGAAGCCAAGGCGCTGGAGGCCGACGGCGTCGACCTGATCCAGTTCGATGAGCCGGCCTTCAACGTCTATATGAGCGAGGTCCGCGACTGGGGCATCAAGGCGCTGGAGCGCGCCGCCGAGGGGCTGACCTGCGCCACTGCGGTGCACATCTGCTACGGCTACGGCATCAAGGCCAATACCGACTGGAAGGAAACGCTCGGCAGCGAATGGCGGCAGTACGAGGAAATCTTCCCGGCGATCGCGCAAAGCCGGATCCAGCAGGTCGCGATCGAATGCCGCAACTCGAAGGTGCCGCTCAGCCTGCTGTCACTGCTG
>DASZTN010000131.1:0-13115 GCA_035547995.1 Bradyrhizobium sp.
CGCGGCGGCTCCGCGATGAGTTCGCCAATCGCACCAGCCAGATCGCCAGCGATATTCTGACGGCAGGCTCCAAGTTCAGCACGTGAACGGTTGTCGCGTTCGCTCCCGGACGAGTTGTCCAATTAGACATCCAGCGTCGCAGTCACCGGGACATGATCGGAGGGCCGCTCCCAACCCCGCGCATCGCGGAGAATCGTGAAGTCGCTGACGCTGTCCTTCAGCGCCCGCGACACCCAGATGTGATCGAGCCGGCGACCCCGATCGCCGACCGTCCAATCGGCGGCGCGGTAGCTCCACCAGGTGTAGACCTTCTCCGATAGCGGAATGCGGTCGCGGGCGACGTCGATCCACTCGCCATGGGCCTGCGCCGCCAGAAGCTTCTCGCATTCAATCGGGGTATGCGACACCACTTTCAGCAATTGCCTGTGTGACCACACATCGTTCTCGTGCGGCGCGACATTGAGATCGCCGACCAGGATATGCCGGTCCTCGCCGCGCGGATGCAGCGGTTCGCACGCTTTCATCTCGTCGAGGAATTGCAGCTTGTGTTCGAACTTCGGGTTGAGCGCAGGGTCGGGGATATCGCCGCCGGCGGGTACATAGAAATTGTGCAGCACCAGCGGCCTTGTCAGCCGAGCCTTCTCGCCGAACTCGACCGAGATGTGGCGCGAGTCGATCTTGTCGCAGAAGGTGCGGATATCGGTCTTTTCGAAGGGCAGTTTCGAAATGATGGCGACGCCGTGATAGCCCTTCTGACCATTCAGCGCGATGTGCTCATAGCCGAGCCGCTTGAAGCGCTTCAGCGGAAAAGCATCGTCGATGCATTTGGTTTCCTGCAGGCACAACACATCCGGCCGCGCCGATTTGATGAATTTGGCGACGAGATCGATGCGCAGCCGCACCGAGTTGATATTCCAGGTTGTCAGGGAGAACCGCATGCGCCCCAAGCTATCGTGGCGTTTTCGAGCGAAAGCCAGTCCCGGACCTGGATGGCGGGCGGGAAGCCTTTTCGCGAAGAAACCGCATCAAAACAAAAATCTGGAGCATGATCCGAAAAAGATCATCCTCTAACGGGCTTTAGCACGGTTTTCGCAGCCGTCCGCATCCCTTTCTTCGGAAAGGGACGAAGGAGAATTCCGCGGCTTTAAAACTAGCCTGGCGAACTCCCCGGATATTTGGTGAAGTCGATCTTGAACAGGCTGGGATCGGGCTTCTTGGTGCTGTCGAGATTATAGACCGCAACCGTCGTGTCGTAGCCCTGCGGGTCGGTCACGGTCCACTGCTTGAGCTGGCCATCCTTGGCGCCGACCATCAGCATCAGGCGGCTGGTGCCGACCAAGGCCTGCTTTTCCTCGATCGTGATGCTGATGAACATATCGTCCGATGTCACGCTTACAACGTCTGTGTCTTTCATCAGATCGATACGATCGGACAAGAGATAGCGCAGCGGCGTCTGCGACAACGGATAGATGTCCTGCGTGGCAAGCTTGCGGTCACGCACCGCCAGCGACGATCCGTCGGCGATCATCTCAATCGGGCTCGGCGGATCATATTCGAAGCGAACCTTGCCCGGCTTCTGAATATAGAAATCGCCGGTGCTCTTGCTGCCGTCCGGGCCGACCTGCACGAAGTTCCCGACCAGGGTTTGCAGCGACGACAGATAGGCGCTCACCTTGGCGGCTTCCGCTTTCTGGGTGGCGTCGAAGGTCGCGAAGATGTTGGCAGGAACGTTGCGGCGCGGATCCGGTATGATCGGATCGGGCGGTTGCTGCTGTTGTTGCGTCTGGGTCGCTCCCACCGTGGCCGGCCCTGATTCGCTCAAGCGGATACTGCGGCTCTTGGGCGCGGGCTTTGGCACCGGCACCTTCTGCGCGGAGGTCGGAGCCGTGGCGCCCATCATCAGCGCCGCGACGATGCTCACCAAGCCGGCGTAGGCGCCGCGGGCCGCGAGTTGCTTTGCCATCGGCAATTTCGAATTTCTGTTCAACGGGTCGTTCCGGCTAGCTGGAGCGTGATGGGAAAGCGGGTATCGGTTTTCCGAAAGATCATGCTCGAACAAAGAGATGACACCCCGATCAGGCTCAATCCGATTTGAGCGTGATCCCTCAGCAATTTTATCGTGCTTCGGCCGAACGAGGTATCGTTTTTCCATGGGAATATAGTTCTAACTCCGGCAATCCTTTGGCCGATGCTTGTTCAGAAGCCGCTTTCTTCCTCACCGACCAGAATTTCTCGTTTGCCGGCGTGATTCGCCTGCCCCACGATACCTTCGAGTTCCATGCGCTCCATCAGCGAGGCGGCCCGGTTGTAACCGATCTGCAGCCGGCGCTGGATGTAGCTGGTGGACGCCTTGCGGTCGCGTTTGACGATTGCAACCGCCTGGGCGAACAGGTCGCCGCCGCCATCGCCGCCCATGCCGGTCGCATCGAACACGGCGCCGTCTTCTTCACTTGGCTCTTCCGCGGTGACCGCTTCGAGATATTCGGGTGCGCCCTGCGTCTTGAGATGGCGCACCACCTTCTCGACCTCTTCGTCGGAAACGAAGGGTCCGTGGACGCGGCTGATACGTCCGCCGCCGGCCATATAGAGCATGTCGCCCTGCCCGAGCAGCTGCTCGGCGCCCATTTCACCGAGGATGGTGCGGCTGTCGATTTTTGAGGTGACCTGAAACGAGATACGGGTCGGGAAATTCGCCTTGATGGTGCCGGTGATGACGTCGACCGACGGACGCTGCGTGGCGAGAATGACATGCAGGCCAGCCGCGCGCGCCATCTGCGCCAGCCGCTGCACCGCGCCTTCGATGTCCTTGCCGGCGACCATCATCAGGTCGGCCATTTCGTCGACGATGATGACGATGTAGGGCAGCGGCTCGAGCTCGAGCTTCTCTTCCTCGTAGATGGCCTTGCCGGTTTCCTTGTCGAACCCGGTGTGCACCGTGCGGGTGAGTTCTTCGCCCCTGGCCTTCGCCTCGCCGAGACGCGCATTGTAGCCGTCGATATTGCGCACGCCGAGCTTGGCCATTTTCTTGTAGCGCTCTTCCATCTCGCGCACGGCCCATTTCAGCGCCACCACCGCTTTCTTCGGATCGGTGACGACCGGCGTCAACAGATGCGGGATGCCGTCATAGACGGAGAGTTCGAGCATTTTCGGATCGACCATGATCAGGCGGCACTGATCCGGGCGCAGCCGGTACAACAGGCTCAGGATCATGGTGTTGATGGCGACCGATTTGCCCGAGCCGGTGGTGCCGGCGATCAGCATATGCGGCGTGCGTGTAAGATCGATGATGACGGGATCGCCGCCGATGGTCTTGCCGAGACAAAGCGGAAGCTTGGCAACGGACTCCGTGCTTTCCTTCGCGACCAGCAGCTCACGCAAATATACCTTCTCGCGATGCGCGTTCGGCAATTCGATGCCGATGGCGTTGCGGCCGGCAACCACGGCGACACGCGCCGAAAGCGCGCTCATCGAACGCGCGATGTCGTCGGAAAGGCCGATCACGCGGGAGGATTTGATGCCCGGCGCCGGTTCGAGCTCGTACAGGGTGACGACCGGGCCGGGATTGGCCTTGATGATCTCGCCGCGGACACCGAAGTCCTGCAGCACGCCTTCCAGCGCGCGCGAATTGGCTTCGAGCTCGGATTTGCTGAGCGGCTGGCGGTCCGACGCCTTGGGCGCGGCGAGCACCGAGACCGAAGGCAGTTCAAACTTGTCCGATTTGCGCGACTTCGGCGCGGCGGCGGCCTTCTTGCGCGGCGAGCGGACGGGAGCTTCCTCCTCCTCTTCCTCCTCGTCGTCGCCCTCTTCCTCGTCTTCCTCTTCCGCCTCCAGATCTTGCTCTGCTTCCGGCGCCAGTGACGGCGCCTTGCGTCCGCCCAGATCGGGCTCCTGACGCACGAAGGCGGAACCGCGCTCGGCCGGCACGCTCGACACCAGTGAGCGATAGGCCGTCGTCAATAGCCAGCCGAGCCGCGCCTTTGCGCTCATCGCGGCATGGAATAGCCAGCCCAGCGAAATCGATCCGCCGTCGTCGTCTTCGTCGTGGAGCTGCGCATTATCTTCTTCGATTTCGTCGTCATCTTCGGCCGGCGGCCGCGAGCCGAGACCGCAGGCGACCAGGAACGTCACGATCATGGCAACGAGAAGGATCAGCCCGAGCACGAAGCGATAGGTGAAGCCCGGCGGTCCGAACGCCACGGCCGGAGCGCGCACCAGCGCATCGCCGACTACGCCGCCAAGGCCGGTCGGCAGCGGCCACCGTCCGCCATGCGGCCAGCAGCTGACAAAGCCCGCCGCGATCACCGTGCACAGCACCCAGCAGCCGAGCCGCAAGGCTTCGCGATCGAAATGACGGTGGGTCAGCATCCGCCAGCCCCACACCGCAACCGGCAGGATCAGCATGATGGCGCCGAGCCCGAGAATCTGCATCAGCAGATCGGCGCCAATCGCGCCGGGATAGCCGATGACGTTGCGGATGGCGCGCGAGGTGGCGTGGCTGAGGCTCGGATCCTGCACCGACCATGTCATCAGCGCCGCGGCCGCCACGCCTGCGAGCGCAATCAGGCCGAGCCCGGCGAGTTCGCGCAGCCGCCGTTCCAAGGCCTCGCGCATCGACACCGGCAGATGACCGACGATGGGGATGACACGTTCGATCGCTGGCATGCTCATTGGCCTTGCGACTAGTTCAGGGTTTCGACCAGCCGATGCAATGCCTCGGCGGTTGTTTCACTATCCGCGACCAGCGCTAGGCGGATATAGCCGGCGCCGGGGTTGAAGCCATCGGGTTGCAGGCGTGCGAGGTAGCTTCCAGGCACCACGCGCACGCCGGCATCCCTGTACAGCTTGATGGTTGCCGCTTCGTCGCCGCCATGCGCCGATACGTCGAGCCAGACGCAGAAACCGCCGGCCGGACGGTGATAGCCGTAGCGGCTGCCGAGGATCTGGTCGGCGAGATCGAATTTGATGCGATAAAGCCGTCGGTTCTCCTCGACATGCGCTTCGTCACTATAGGCCGCGACCGCGACCTGCTGCAGCGGCACCGGCACCTGGGGGGCCGCGACATTGCGCAGCTCGTGAAATCGGCCGAGGAACTTCTTGTCGCCGGCGGCAAAGCCGACCCGCAGGCCCGGCAGGTTAGAGCGCTTCGACAGCGACTGAAATGCGACCACGTTGCTGAAGTCCGGCCCGGCGCATTCCAACGCGCTGCCCGGCGCTTCCCTGGTGTAGATTTCCGAGTAGCACTCGTCGCTCAGGATCATGAAGCCGAAACGGTCAGCGAGCTGCTTCAGGCGGGTGAAATAGGCGCGCGAGGCCACCGCGCCTTGCGGGTTGGCCGGAGAGGCGATGTAGATCGCGACCGTGCGCGCCAGCGTGGCCTCATCGAGCGCATCGAGATCGGGCAGGAAGCCATTATCCGGCGTGGTCGGCAGATAGATCATCTCGCAATCGGCCGCGCGGGCGCCGGCGCCATAGGCCGGATAGAATGGATTGGGCATCAGGATCGCCGGCCGGCCGTTGCGCCTGCCGACATGACGCACGGCGGTCAGTGCGGCGAAGAACAGGCCCTCGCGGCTGCCGTTCAGTACCAGGATTTCACTTTCGGGATCGATCGGCCGGGGCAGATCGAATCGGCTGGAGAGCCAATGCGCCGCCGCGCGGCGGAACGGCTCGATGCCCTTGGCGATCGGATAGCGGCCAAATTCGGCGATGTGCTTGGCGAGCACCGGCCCGACAAATGCGGGAACCGGATGCTGCGGTTCGCCCAGGGACAGCGTAATCAATGGCTTAGCCGGCTGATAGGGCGCCAGCAGCTCGGTCAGCCGGGCAAATGGCGAGCGCTCGCTTTGCTGGTTGCCGGTATCTTGGGCGCGGGATGAAGCGGTCATTGCCATGGGGGACGCAAATACTCCGGAAGACGGCCGATCGCGGCTCAAGGCCAGTCGAAACAGACCAGACTACCATAGATACGGCGAGGTTAAGGCGCGATTAACCATCGGCGCTTGCGGCAATTGGGAGGCGTGTTTCCACAAACACCCGTGCTCGTGGCTCCCCACTGGGGACCTTCCCTTTGGAGAGGCGGAACGGTGGGGCGACGCACCCTAAATTTCGCTGAACGAGATAGAACCAAAAGAAGCGAGATAGAACCAAAAGAAAGGGGCCCCAGCTTGCGCTGGAGCCCCTCAACGGTCAGGGCATTGCCGGGTATGTGCCCGAACCGTAGCTCTGGGTGCGACCCTGGTGAGGGCCGCGCCCGTAAACGAGAACTACATGTTGTAAGCGCGCTCGCCGTGCTCGGTGATATCGAGACCCTCGCGCTCTTCCTCGACGGAAGGACGCAGGCCGATGATCACGTCGACGATCTTGTAGAGGATCGCCGAGCCGACGCCCGACCAGATCAGGGTGGCCAGGACCGCCTTGCACTGCGCGATCATCTGGGTGACGAGATCGTAGGTCCCGGCATTGTTGCCGGCGATGTTGGTGTAGTCGGTGATGCCGACGCCACCGAGCGCAGGGTTGACCAGGATGCCGGTGCCGAGCGCGCCGATGATGCCGCCGATGCAGTGCACGCCGAACACGTCGAGTGCGTCGTCGTAACCGAGCGCATTCTTCACCGTGGAGACGAAGAACAGGCAGATCGGGGAGACCACGAGGCCGAGCACCAGCGCGCCAATCGGGCCGGCAAAGCCGGAGGCCGGGGTCACGGCGACGAGACCTGCGACCGCGCCCGAGCAGATGCCAAGCAGTGACGGCTTGCCCTTGACGATCCATTCGCACAGCAACCAGGACAGCGCCGCGCCGGCGGTAGCCACCATGGTGTTGACGAAGGCCAGCGCCGTGGTGCCGTTGGCCTCCAAGTTCGATCCGGCGTTGAAGCCGAACCAGCCGACCCACAGCAGCGAGGCGCCGATCATGGTCATGGTCAGCGAGTGCGGAGCCATCAGGTCCTTGCCGTAGCCGGTCCGCTTGCCGATGATCAGCGCGCCAACCAGGCCGGCGATGCCGGCATTGATGTGCACGACCGTACCGCCGGCGAAGTCGAGAGCGCCGGCGCCAGCCAGCCAGCCGACCGAGCCGGTGACTTCGTCAAGCTTGGCCTGAGCCGCCTGCTTGGCGGCGCCGTCCGCGGCGGCGGCAAGCGCCTTGGCGGCATTGGCGACGTCATCGGGAGCGGCGACGTACCAGACCCAGTGCGCGATCGGGAAGTAGACGAAGGTCACCCAGAGCAGGATGAACAGCATGCAGGCCGAGAACTTGATGCGCTCGGCAAACGCGCCGATGATCAGGGCCGGCGTGATCATCGCGAACGTCATCTGGAAGACGAAATAGGCGAGTTCCGGAATCACGACGCCGTTGGAGAAGGTCGCCGACGTCGAACTGGCATCGACGCCATGCATGAAGGCCTTGCCGAAGCCGCCGATATACGGCGTCATGCTGCCGCCGTCGCCGAAAGCGAGCGAGTAGCCGTAGATGGTCCAGACCACGCCGACCAGCGCGACGATGGCGAAAACCTGCGTCAGCACGGAGGCCATGTTCTTGGTGCGGACGAGACCGCCGTAGAACAGCGCAAGGCCTGGAACCGACATCATCAGCACGAGCGCGCTCGAGACCAGCATCCAGGCCACGTCGCCCTTGTTGGGGACGGCCGCGGCCGCAGCGGGAGCGGCTGCTGCGGCGTCTGCTGCCGGGGCGGCGTTCTGGGCAAAGGCGGCGTCGGCGAAACCTACGGCGCAGAGTCCTGCGATGGCGAGGACTGCCCATCCCGCGCTGTTGGGACGCTTGAACGTCATTTTTTGTACTCCTGATTGAAAAGGTTTGAGCGCGAGATCAGAGGGCTGCGGCGTCGGCCTCGCCGGTGCGGATGCGGACCGCATGGTCGAGGTTGATGACGAAGATCTTGCCATCGCCGATCTGGCCGGTCTTTGCCGCCGAGGTGATGGCGTCGATGGTCTTGTCGACCTGGTCGGAGGGAATCGCGACTTCGATCTTGATCTTGGGCAGGAAGCTCACCGCGTATTCGGCGCCACGGTAGATTTCTGTGTGGCCCTTCTGCCGCCCATACCCCTTAACTTCCGTAACCGTGAGACCGTGAACGCCGATGGCGGTCAGGGCATCACGGACTTCCTCGAGCTTGAATGGCTTAATAATCGCCATAACAATTTTCATGGGTCCAATCCCCGCTTGGGCCCGGCGCCAATTTGCCAGGCTTTTTTTCGACTGAGGTTCACCACGCGGAGAAATTTCACGACGCGGGCACAGCCACCGCCCATAGAATCAAATGCCGTGCCAGATCGATCGGGTTACCTAACGGACTATGAACACGGGAATTTTCGGGATTTGCCGGAATAAGGCGCAACTGCGCCATTCCGTCGCGCTCAATGGCTAATCATCAAAGCCTAAAACGTGGGCACGACAATTTCCCGACATAATCCTGCCCAGAAGGAAAGCAGTTTGGCGGTATCGTAGTGCAGGTTACTGCAGGGCCTCGCCGTGTTGCGAGATATCAAGGCCCTCGAGCTCGTGCTCGCGGGATACCCGCAAGGGTACGAACAGGCTGACCAGTTTGAGCAAGACGAAAGTGATCGCTGCCGACCAGATCAGGGTGACGCCGACGCCGTAAAACTGACTCAGCAAAAGCTCCGGGTTGCCTTCGATCAGGCCGGACACCCCGCCGATCGAGGCGGTGGCGAATATTCCGGTCAGCAGCGCACCGGTCAGTCCGCCGATGCCATGAACCCCGAACACATCGAGGGAATCGTCATATTTGAAGCGGTGCTTGAGCCAGGTGCAGGCCCAGTAACAAATCACGCCCGCGGCCATCCCGATGACGATACCATGCCATGGCGCGACGAAGCCGGACGCCGGCGTGATGGTGCCAAGGCCGGCGACCGCGCCGGAAATCATGCCGAGCACCGACGGCTTGCGTCGGGTTGACCATTCGATCGCGCCCCAGGTGAGCGCTCCGGCGCAAGCCGCAAGATGGGTGGCGATGATCGCCATCACCGCGCGCGAATTGGCCGCCAGCGCCGAGCCGCCATTGAAGCCGAACCAGCCGACCCACAATAAGCCGGTGCCGACCACGGCGAGCGACAGGTCGAATGGCGACAGGTTTTCGGTGCCATAGCCGTGGCGCTGCCCGACGACTTTCGCCGCCACCAGCCCGCCGATGCCGGCGCTGAGATGCACCACGAGTCCGCCGGCGAAATCGAGTACGCCGGCCGCGCCGAGGAAGCCGCCGCCCCAGATCCAGTGCGCGAGTGGAATATAGACGAACATGAACCAGCCGATCGAAAACAACAGATAGGCTGAAAATCGCATGCGGTCGGCAACCGAGCCGGCGACCAGCGCGACGGTGATGATCGCAAAGGTCATCTGGTAGAGCATGAACAGCGCTTCCGGAATCGTCTTCGCGGCCGGATTGACGCTGTCCATGGTCAGGCCGGTGAGAAACCAGCGGTCGAGCGTGCCGATCCAGGGGCCGGTGCCGGAAAACACCAGCGAATAGCCGAAGGCGACCCACAGGATCGAGATCAGGGTCACGGCGGCAAGGCTCTGCGCCATGGTCGCCAGCACGTTCTTCTTGCGCACCATGCCGGAATAGAACAGGGCAAGGCCCGGGATCGTCATCATCAGCACCAGCGCGGTGGCGACGATCATCCAGGCGGTGTCCGCCGTGTTGATCGTTTGCGACTGCGCGAATGCCGGTGTCGCGAAAGCAGTCCCGAGCAAGGCGGATGCCGTACCGAAGCCGATGCGGCGCAGCCCGGCCGATCGCGTTCCGGTCGGCGCGACAGCGCGACGCGAGAGAAGTGCCATGGATATTTCCGGGTAGATGGTTGGTGGTGCGGATGGCGCGGCGTTGCCGCGATCAGACGTGATCGAAGCGCCAGGTGTCAGAGCGCGTCGCTGTCGGTCTCGCCGGTGCGGATGCGGAGCGCGTGATCAATCGGCGTGACGAAGATCTTGCCGTCGCCGATCTGGCCGGTGCGGGCGTTCGCGGTGATGACTTCGACTGCCTTGTCGGCGAGATCCGAGGCCACCGCGATCTCGATGCGCAGCTTCGGCAGAAAATTCACGACATATTCGGCGCCACGGTAGATTTCAGTGTGGCCCTTCTGGCGACCATAGCCTTTGACCTCCGTGACCGTCATGCCGTGCACGCCGATGGCGGTAAGCGCCTGGCGCACTTCGTCGAGCTTGAAAGGTTTGATGATGGCGACAACGAGCTTCATGGTCAGGCCTTCGTTTCTGCGGATTCCGAAAGGTGGCTCATGCCCGGACCTGCCTTTGGGGCACGGTCCAGCACCGCCAAGTCTGGCAGCTTTCTGTGCGAATGGCACAAAAAGTTTGCAGGTCCAACCGAAAAGCGACGAACAGAGCCTATTTGTCCATCCAGCGGCGCTCAGGCGGCTCAGATATTAGGCAGGGTCAGATCTGCCGGCGCTCCCGCACCGAGCCTTCCTGGACCACGGAGGCCACCAATGTGCCGTCGGGCTTGAAGATCAGGCCCCGGGCAAGGCCGCGGCCGCCCTGAGCGCTCGGCGAATCCTGCGAATAGAGCAGCCATTCGTCGGCGCGGAAGGGCCGGTGAAACCACATCGCATGGTCGAGGCTTGCCGGCATCATCCGCTTATCGAACAGGGTACGGCCGTAGCGCGCCATCACCGCGTCGAGCAGCGAGAAGTCGGAGGCATAGGCGAGCGCGCACATATGCAGCGCCGGATCGTCGGGCAGCTTTGCCGCCGTGCGGATCCAGATATGAATGCGGCCATCCTCGATTTTCTGGCCGAAATAGCGGTCGAGCTCGACCGGGCGCAGCTCGATCGGACGATCGGATTCGTAGTAACGGCGGATGACCTCCGGCATCTCCCGGAACATCGGCTGCTTCACGACTTCCTCCGCCGTCAGTTTTTCCGGCGGCGGCACGTCCGGCATCTCTTCCCGATGGTCGAACGAGCTCGGCTCCTCGGCGTGAAACGACACCATGATCGAAAAGATCGCATTGCCGTGCTGGATCGCGGTGACGCGACGGGTCGAATAGCTCTTGCCGTCCCGCAGCCGCTCGACCTGGTAGATGATCGGAACCTGCGGATCGCCGGGCAGGATGAAATAGCAATGCAGCGAATGCGGCAGCCGGCCTTCGACGGTGCGGCACGCCGCCACCATGGCCTGTCCGATCACCTGGCCGCCGAACACCCGCTGCCAGCTGGTCTTCGGGCTGTTGCCGCGGAACAGGTTCACCTCGAGCGGTTCGAGGTCGAGGATGGAGATCAGGTCGATCAACCCTTTGGACATGAAGCTGCTTTCCGCTTTTGCCGACAATAATGATGACCGCTGCTATTTATTCCGGCCGCCCGGGAAACGAAGACCCGGAACAGGGAACCTGGGGCTAACCGCCCTGTTTCAGCTATCTGTTTCGCTCAGCTATACTCCTTCGACAAGGGCAGGGGTAAGCAGGTTTCGGCATGTCGGCACAGCGTAGTATTGTCATCGGCGGTGGGGCGTTCGCAGGGTTGGCGCTGGCATTGGCGCTGCGTCAGGGCCTCGGCGCCGAAATTCCGATCGTTGTGGCCGATCCGGCGCTGTCGACCCGGCCAAGCAGCGATCCGCGGGCAACCGCGATCGTGGCAGCCTGTCGCCGCCTGTTCGATGCCATCGGAATCTGGAGCCTGGTCGCCGACCGCGCCCAGCCGATCCTCGATATGGTCGTCACCGATTCCAAGCTCGAGGACGTGACCCGTCCAGCCTTTCTGACCTTTGCGGGCCAGGTCGAGCCGGGCGAGCCGTTTGCCCACATGGTCGAGAACCGGCATCTGATCGATGCGCTGGTCGAGCGCGCCGAGGCCGAGGGGATCGATTTACGCGCCATGGCGGTAACGGATTTCACGGCGAAACCCGACGGCATCGAGGTGCGCCTGTCCGACGGCGCCAGCATCGAGGCGAGCCTGCTGGTGGCCGCGGACGGAGCGCGCTCCAGGCTGCGCGAGCGTGCCGGGATCGCCACCCATGGCTGGGACTATGATCAGTCCGGCATTGTCGTCACCGTCGGACATGAGCGCGATCATCACGGCCGCGCCGAAGAGCATTTCCTTCCCGCCGGTCCTTTCGCGATCCTGCCGCTAAAGGGCAATCGCTCCTCGCTGGTATGGACCGAGAAGCGCGATGAAGCCGCGCGGATCGTCGGCCTCGGCGAGGACGAGTTTCATGCCGAACTCGAGCAGCGCTTCGGACTGCATCTCGGCGAGGTCAAGGTGCTCGACAAGCCGCGCGCCTTTCCGCTCGGCTATTTTGTCGCGCGGTCGTTCATTGGCGAACGGCTGGCCCTGGTCGGCGATGCCGCGCATGTGATTCATCCGATCGCGGGGCAGGGGCTCAATATGGGCTTGAAGGACGTTGCCGCGCTTGCCGAGGTCATCGTCGATGCAGCGCGGCTCGGCCTCGACCCCGGCGAGGCCAGCGTGCTCGAGCGCTACCAGCGCTGGCGCCGCTTTGACACCATGGCGATGGGGCTTGCCACCAATTCGCTCAACCTGTTGTTCTCGAACCGGTCGAACTTGCTGCGGGCTGTGCGTGACATCGGGCTCGGCCTCGTCGACCGCACGCCGCCCTTGAAAAGCATGTTCATCCGCCAGGCGGCGGGTCTTTCCGGCGAGGTGCCGCGGCTGTTGAAAGGCGAGGCGCTGTAGCAGGCTTGCGAAGCCTGACAAGCTCGTCATTGCCTGCGACAAACGCGGAACGCGTTTGCGCAAGAGAGCCAAAGCGACGAAGCAATCCAAGACTGCATCTGGCGGGAAGGTCTGGACTGCTTGGCTTATGCCCGCAACGACGCGGAAGATCGGACGCGCGCGCTTTCGATCCGCCTAGGGCGTTTTCGAGCGAAGTGGGCGCCGGTTCGCGCGAAGAAAACGCGTCAAAACAAAAACCACACTAGAATAATAGTTTTCTAGTGTCCTGATCGAATCCGAAGTTCGCTCCGGTAGCCGCCGCAGGAACTGCGAACTTCGGATGCGGGACCCTAGATCGGCCATGTCGCTCGATCACCTCCCGGGGGCTTCTCCCGCCAGGATGAAATTGGCGACCGCATCGATCATCGTGGGGTCGAGCTGGCGGTCCGGCTG
>DASZTN010000132.1:0-31338 GCA_035547995.1 Bradyrhizobium sp.
TAGACATCACCGGATGGCCTCTTTCCCAGGGCCCGTTCCTTCGAGACACGGCCTTCGGTCTGGCGCAGCCTGCGTACAGCTGCCTGCGGTGGTCGCTGCTCAGCGATGAGGAGCTTTTTCGCGGCGAGATCTTGGACCCTCGTGTCCGGACGATGCCTGGCATCGCCTGAAGGGCCATGAGGCCGCCTTCGCAACGTCTATTTTACCAAAGATCAGGCCCGATTCCTGGCCACCACTGCCAGCACCCCGCGCGCCGCGCGCTGGCCGCTCTCCAGAGCGCCGTGCGCGGTGGAGAAGAAGTTCGGCGAGGTTGCCTCGCCGGCGAAGAACAAACGTCCATCGACCGGGCTTGCGAGGACGGCGCGATCACCGGCATGGCCTGGCAGCGCGTGCGAATAGGAGCCGCGTGCGAACGGATCATGCGCCCAGCGCGATTCCGCCAGCGGATTGAGCTTGCGGCGAAAGTCATTGCCGAGCAGGGCTGCGATCTCGTCGATGCTTTGCTGCGCGAAGGCGCCGGGACCTGCATCCTCCAATTCTTTTGCAAAGCTGCCGCCGAAATAGCCCTCGATGCAGGGTTGGCCGAAGGGGCGCAAATGGTAGGTACCCATTTTGGTGCGCATGGTGGCCCCGCGCAGATTGCCGTCCTTCGGAAACTGCTCCGCCTGATCCAGCGCCAGCGTCACCTTGTCGGCGATGCCGAGCGGCAGGCCGGCCGCAGCATCGAGCTTTTCGGGCAGCGCAGGGAAGAAAGCAATCGTTTCATCGGCGATCAGGTTGGTCGGCACCGTGACGATCGCCTTGGCCGCGCTTAAGGCGCCTTGCGAAGTCTCGACCTGCAGCCGGGCGCCGGAATGATCGATCCGCGTCACCTTGCAGTTCAGCACCAGCGGGCAGGACGCGCCATAGGCCGCGATCAGCGCGCCGTAACCGCGCCGCACCCGCCAGTTGATCTCGGTGTCTTCATAGGCGTCGATGTCCAGGATCGAAACCTGGTCGAGTTCGCAGCCGTTCACATAGGTCGAGATCGCATCGATCATCGGGTTCCAGCGATTGCCGGGCTCGAGGTAAAGATTGCCGGCGGAGTCGCTGCCGCTTTCGGCGGCTGCTTCGACGCGTTCATAGAAGGCGTCGAGCGCCTTGACGAACTCGTCACGCTCTGCCTGCGGAAACACATCGCCGAATGCCCGCTCGCCCCAGGGAGGCAGGCTCCTGTCGACCTCGAATTTCAATTGCTCGGCGATGGCGACAAAGGGATTCTTGTCCGCCGAATGCAGCCAGCCGCAGCCGACATCGAAGATGACATCGGGCCCGGCCTGGACGGTTCGGGCGCGGCCGCCGAGGCGATCACGCGCCTCCAGCACGATCACCGAGAGGCCTGAGCCTTTCAGCGCATGGGCCGCGCCGAGGCCGGCCGCGCCGGCGCCGATGATGGCGACATCGATCTCGGAAGGAAGGGACATGGTGTCGGCGAATAGTGAGTGGTGAATAGGGCATCGCGAATAGTGAGTAGCGAATGGCGAATAGCGTATCGCAAACGGAATGGCAGACAAACGCCCCTATTCGCTACTCACCATTCGCTATTCGCCTCTTCACGCCACTGCTTCCTTGGCCTTTTCGGCGCGCTTGCGTTCGTTCGGATCGAGGAACTTCTTGCGCAGGCGGATTGACTTCGGCGTCACCTCGACCAGTTCGTCGTCCTCGATATAGGACAGCGCCTTTTCCAGCGTCATTTTGATCGGCGGCGTCAGCCGCACCGCCTCGTCCTTGGCGGTGGTTCGGATGTTGGTGAGCTGCTTGCCCTTGAGCACGTTGATCTCGAGATCGTTGTCGCGGGTGTGCTCGCCGACGATCATGCCCTTGTAGACCTTCCAGCCCGGCTCGATCATCATCGGGCCGCGGTCTTCCAGCTTGAACATCGCGTAAGCGACCGCTTCACCCTGATCGTTGGAGATCAGCACGCCGTTGCGCCGTCCCTGGATCTCGCCCTTGTAAGGGGCATAGCCGTGGAACAGGCGGTTCATGATCGCGGTACCGCGGGTGTCGGTGAGCAGCTCGCCCTGATAGCCGATCAGGCCACGGGTCGGCGCATAGAACACCAGGCGCAGACGGTTGCCGCCGGAGGGGCGCATTTCGATCATCTCGGCCTTGCGCTCGCTCATCTTCTGCACCACGACGCCGGAATGCTCCTCGTCGACGTCGATGACGACTTCCTCGATCGGTTCCAGCGTCGCCCCGGTGGCCTCGTCCTTCTGGAACACGACGCGCGGGCGCGATACAGAGAGCTCGAAGCCTTCGCGGCGCATGGTCTCGATCAGGATCGCGAGCTGCAATTCGCCGCGGCCGGAGACTTCCATCGAATCCTTGTCGGCGGCTTCAGTGACGCGCAGCGCCACATTGCCTTCGGCCTCGCGCAGCAGGCGGTCGCGGATCATGCGGCTCGTCACCTTATCGCCTTCGGTGCCTGCGAGCGGAGAATTATTGACGATAAAGGACATCGATACGGTCGGCGGATCGATCGGCTGCGCCGGCAGCGGCATCTCGACCGAGAGATCGCAGAAGGTGTCGGCAACCGTGCCCTTGGTGAGACCGGCAATCGCGACGATATCGCCGGCTTCGGCACCCTCCAGCGGCGTGCGCTCGAGGCCGCGGAAGGCAAGGATTTTCGTCAGCCGTCCCTGCTCGACCAGCTTGCCCTCGGCATTCAGCACCTTCACTGCCTGATTCGGCTTGATGCTGCCGGAAGTGATGCGGCCGGTGATGATGCGGCCGAGATACGGATTGGCCTCGAGGATGGTGCCGATCATGCGGAACGGCCCGTCTTCGACCTGCGGCGGCGCGACATGCCGCAGGATCAGGTCGAACAGCGGCTGCATGCCGGCGTCCTGCGGACCTTCCGGGCTTTCCGCCATCCAGCCCTGCTTGGCCGAGCCATACAGGATCGGGAAATCGAGTTGCTCTTCGCTGGCATCGAGCGCCGCGAACAGGTCGAACACCTCGTTGATGACCTCGTTCGGCCGCGCGTCGGGGCGGTCGACCTTGTTGATGACGACGATCGGCTTCAGTCCGACCTTCAGTGCCTTGGAGACCACGAATTTGGTCTGCGGCAGCGGGCCTTCGGCGGCATCGACCAGCACCAGCGCGCCGTCCACCATGTTGAGGATGCGCTCGACCTCGCCGCCGAAATCGGCGTGGCCGGGGGTGTCGACGATGTTGATGCGGGTGTCCTTCCACTGCACCGAGGCCGCCTTGGCCAGGATGGTGATGCCGCGTTCGCGCTCGAGATCGTTGGAATCCATCGCGCGCTCGGCGACCTTCTGGTTCTCGCGGAAAGTGCCGGATTGCTGCAGCAGGCGGTCGACCAGTGTGGTCTTGCCATGGTCGACGTGGGCGATAATGGCGACGTTGCGGAGGTTCATGGCTGTTCTTCTGGCTAGGCCAATGGCTGAGCGCGATCCGCCGGAAACCGCCGGGATAACGCTCGAAACCTGTTTGATGGAGCTTGCAGCACCCAAAAAAGGAGCCCGGCCAAAAGACCGGGCAGACGCTACTCGTTGCGCCGCAATATATTCAGAAAACGCCAAAAAACAATGGCTTCGACGCAATTTTGCGAAACGTTCGGGGCGTCGACGACCGGCTGGGGCGTAGCCCTGTAAACGTAACGACCGATCGGGGAAGCAGAATGCCCGGTTTCCTGACAACTCGGCCGAACAGCGGCCATGAAGTCCGATTGTGGTATTGGCCCTCAGGACAAGGTGGCAGCAAGAGCAATCAAGGCGACAAAGACACTAAGTGGCAAGATGCGGGCAATTCCGATTCAGGATCAGCGACCTCGTATGGTGCGGGATTGAACCGCTACTACCGGACAAGCGGCGCGGTGTTTCTCGTGTCGAGGATCCGCGCGTTCCTGCGATCCGGCGCCTTGGTGCGATCTCGCCGAGTACTATGGCGTGCGCACCCTTCGTTAATTATCTTTCTCGGGATCGGGGTAGACGCCGCGCAACACTTCCTCGAAATGATTCTTCACCGCCTCGTTACATAGGCAGGCCCGCATCCGCAGCGCCTCCGGATTGCGGATCAGGATCGAGCCGCGGCGGGTCTCCAGGATTTCTTCCGCCTTGAAGGTCTGGATCACGCGGCTGGTATAGCTGCGGCCGACTCCGAGCAGGGTGGCGAGCTGTTCGTGGGTGAGCGGGACGACGTCATTGCCGTTGGTACGTTCGACCGCCGATATGATCCATTTCGCGGTGCGCTGCTCGATCGAATGGATCGCATTGCAGGCGGTCGACTGAAGGATCTGCGCCAGCATGCAATCGGCATAGCGCGCGAAAATATTGCGCAGACTGGGCGATGTGTTCTTTGCGAGTTCGAGTTTCCCGATGTTGAGGCGGATGAACGGTCCGCCAAATTTGACCACGATGCGGGTATAGGCCGGCAGATAGCCTTGGCTGACGATGCCGCCGACGGCGCCTTCACGTCCGATCAGGATGGTTTCGACGTCACGGCCGTCTTCATTGGCGACGAGGTAGGACACCAGGCTCGGACCGCACGGAAAGTGCACGATCTCGACATCGTCGCCGGGGTTGTAGAGCAGCTGGTTGGATCTGGCTTCTTCCTGCGCCAGATGAGGCGAGAGCAGCGCATAGTCGCTGCTGCTCAGGCGCCGCAACAAATTATTGAATGGCCGCTCATCGGCGTCGGCAGTTCGTTCGTATCGCGTCAGCATCCGGAAGATCCCAATTCCCCGGACCAACAATAATTAATTTCATCGTCCAGTTATGTTCACTAGTGAACAGACAGCAAAACTACGGTGTGTTGGTTTCATCGCGGGAACCGTCGGTGCGCTCGATGAGGAGGCATCGGATTTAAGGGCCTCCTCCGGGCGACCGCCGGAGGCAAACGATCAAGGAATGACCCTGGGGAAGACCCATGGAACCCGCTTCCGACGGTATGCCCGACGACGTCTTGATTGTCGAGGACGATCCGATCATCGCGCTCGATTTCGAAGACACGATTTTAGGATTTGGCAGCAAGAAGGTCCGCACCGCCGGCAGCGTCGCCGCGGCGCTGCGGATGATTGCCGATCGTGCCCCTGACTTCGCCCTGCTCGACGTCAGCCTGGTTCACGAAAACAGTTTTGCGGTGGCCGAGCGGCTGGAGGCATTGAAGATTCCTTATGTCTTCGTCACCGGCTACGCTGCAGACGTCGCCCTTCCGGATGCCTTCGCCGACCGGCCGCGGCTGCCGAAGCCATTTTCTAGTGAAGAGCTGGAAGCCGTGTTGAAGCGCGGTGCCAGCAGCGACGAAGCCTTGTAGACGAAGCCTTGTAGATGTGCCGGTGGGTACGTCGCTGAAGCGACTTTAGCCACCCTGTGGGTGCATCGATAAGATCGAGTTCGCTTTTGCGCTGGACGAGCGAACCCGGAAGTCCATATCGCCGCATCCCCTGCTGAACCGTGGATGCCGGGACTGGCCAGGAGCCTGTCACCATCGAGCCAATCCCGAAATGACGGGGAGGTCAGCCCAGCTTCGGATCGAGCGTGGTCGACCACAAGGCGGTATCGGCGCGATCTCGCAGGGCCACGGTCATCCGGCCGGTCCTGCCCTCGATCTGCACGTGGCCGAAGAACTGCATGCCTTCCGACGGCGGCAGGTTCTGCTTGCCCGCAGTCGGCGCTTTGACGAACTTCACTTCGGGACCGAAGGTCTTGTCGAGTTCGTTGGGTCCGAACGTGCCGGCATTGAACGGGCCGGCGACGAATTCCCAGAACGGCTCGAACTCCTGGAATTGCGCCTGGTTCGGATCGTAGTAATGGGCGGCGGCGTAGTGCACGTCGGCCGTCAGCCACACCGTGTTGGTGATTCCGGCGGTCTTGATGAAGCGCAGGATGTCGGCAATCTCGAATTCGCGGCCGCGCGGCAGGCCGTTGTCGCCTTGCGCGAATGCTTCCGAGCCCTTCTTGTTGGCCGCGTCATCATAGACGATGAGGCTGAGCGGCATGTCGGAGGCGATCACTTTCCAGGTGGCGCGTGAATTGAGCAGCGCGCGCTTCAGCCAGGCCACCTGGTCGGGGCCGATGAAATAGGCATCGGGCCCGTAAGCCGTCTGCAGGTTGGGCCCGTTGCCGCCACGATAGCTGCGTTCGTCCAGCATGAACACGTCGAGCAGCGGACCGTAATTCAGCGTGCGGTAGACCCGGCCCGGCTCGACGATGCTTTCGCGCATCGGATACATCTCATGGAACGCACGCGAGGCGCGCGCCGCCAGCAGGTTGATGTCGCGCACCTTGTAGACATCCGGCAGGTGCTTGGAGATCGACCAGTTGTTGGTGACCTCGTGGTCGTCCCACTGCACGAAGATCGGCACTTCGGCATTGAAGGCGCGCACATTGGCGTCGAGCAGATTATATTTGTGCGCGGCGCGGTATTCGTCGAGCGTCTCGGCGACCTTGGCCTTTTCCGGGATGGTAAGGTTCTTCCAGGTCGTGCCGTCGGCGAGCTTCACCTCCGGCTGGATGATGCCGTCGGCATAGATGGTGTCGCCGGAGTGCAGCAGGAAATCCGGCCGGTGCTTGCGCATCGCGGCATAGGTGAGCATGCCGCCATCATCGGGGTTGATGCCCCAGCCCTGCCCGGCGACATCGCCGCCCCAGACGAAGCTGACGTCACGCCTGTCCGCCGGCGCGGTGCGGAAACGGCCGACCACGGGCTCGCTGGAGACGCCCGGGTGCGACAGGTCGCGAAAGCGGACGCGGTAGAAAATATCCTGTCCAGCCGGCAGATCTTCCACCAGCATCTTGGCGGTGAAATCGCTCTCCGGCAGCGCCGCGATCGGCGGCAGCGCCCGCGCATTGGCAAAGGATTCGACGGTGTCGACCTCCACCAGCATCTGCGCCGGGCGATCGGCGCGCGACCACACCACGCCGCCATCGGTGCCGACGTCGCCGGATTGCACGCCATGGGTGATCAGCGGCCGGTCGGCGGCGCGGCTGAGATAGGGCATCGCGATCGCACTGACGCCGGTTGCGGCTGCGGTGGAGAGGAAGCGCCGGCGGGTCAATCCGCGCAAATTCCTGCGGGCAATCCTGATCGTCACGCGAGCCTCCTTCAGGTCGGATGAAAGCCTCAGCAAGACGTAAGAAGATTTGATGACGGCCCGATTACAGGAAAGCTGCTGTCTACAACGCGCCGGTGATCCGTAACGGCGTGCCTCGCTGCATGCCCGGCGGCGGGCTGATCAGCAGTGCCTTGCGGTCGGCGACCGCGTTGTGGAATTGCCCGAGCGCGATGTTGAAGGCGGTCAGTGCGCCTTCGGCGATTGCGCCATGCTCGAAGCAGAGCAGCGTCTTGCGCAGGATGTCGTCGGCTTCCGCCTGCATCCGGTCGAGCTCTTCGATCGAATCGCAACGGCGCACGGCAGTCAGCATTTCCAGCAGATGGTCGCGCTCGGAACTATTGGTATTGCGCTCATCCTTTTTCAGGATGCCCGCGAACCACGCGCCGGCGGAGCCCATTGCCGACAGCGCCATCAGCGCCCACCAGATGTAATCGCTGTAGCGGTCGAGGAAGGTTTTTTCGTCGCCGTCGACAAAGGCCGCCGCACCCGGATGCACGGGAATGGCGGCGTCCTTGGCGGTATCCGGCGTCTCGATCTTCGCCGCCAGCGGGAATTCGGCCATCATCTGCTGGCGCGCGGCGAACAGCTGGCGGGTGAAGGCAGCAACCGTCGTATCCGACAGATCCCTGCGGGCCACGATGTGGTGCGAGAAGCTGATGGTCTTGACATCGTCGTCCGGGCGGGCCGGCGAGCCGCCAAAGGTGCCGGCGGGAATTTCCGAGGCTTCGTAATCCGAATGGTTCTGTGCGATCGCTTCGGCGGAATCGATCGCGAGGAAGGTGGGGCTGCCGCCGTCATGCACCGAAGCGGCGATCGCTTCGGCGGTGATCTTGCTGTTGACGGGGCCGGCGGCGAGATAGGCGTCGGCCTTCTGGCTGCGGACCGCCTCGGTGACGTCATTGGCCGGCAGCGGGATGATGTCGACCTTGTCCGGATCCACGCCATATTGCTGCAGGATCACCTTGAGCAGATTGATGTTGGCCGGCGTGCGGCCGATGACGCCGACGCGGCGTCCGGCGAGCTGCACGATTCCCGTGATCCGGGTTGCCTTCCTGCCCTTGCGCTTTGCCGGCCCGGGCACCCAGAGCACCGCGACGTTCTTGCGCAGCGTCGCGACCGCCTGCGCATTATCAGGTACGCCTAGATCGCCGCGGATGATGGCGAGATCGACCTTGCGGTCCGCCAGCGCCTGCGCGCTGGCGGCGGCGCCGTCGGTCTGCACCGGGCGCAACCGGACATGGCTGTGCTTTGCGGCAAAGCCCTGGGTCAGCGCCTGCACCACCTTGAGGTCATCGCTGGCCGCCGGGCCGACCGCAATGCGCAGGATCACCGGCCGCATCTCGAAATAGTAGGCGGCGGCTAGCGCAGCGATCGCGGCGAGAACTCCGGCGAGGATGATGAACAGCAGACGCCGCTGAGCCGCCTGCGGTGAAGCTGCAGTGGGCGCTGTGATCAGGTCCGGGCGGTCAGTCATCGCTCTCCGAAAACCATCCAAGGTTGGTCGCGTGTTGCCTGCACAGTTGGACCGAATTGTAGCAAATTTGTCGCCGAAGCGGCCTTACATCTGCGTCATGGTTGACGCAGGGGACATGACCCGGCCTCCGGCAAGGGCGCGGTCTCAAGGCTTGGATCCCGAGGCTTGGATCCCGAGGCTTGGACCTCACGGCTTGGATCCCAAGGCCGCGGTGCGGTGTTAGAAACTCAGGATATGGCATGAAACGGGAGCGCATCATGGCGGAACGGCTGTCGGCAGAGGCACGGAAACAGGCGCTGAAGGGTCTGCCTGGCTGGGCGGAAGTCCCCGGCCGCGAGGCGATTGGCCGCACCTTCTCCTTCAAGGATTTCAACGAGGCCTTCGGCTTCATGACCCGCGCTGCGCTGGTGGCGGAGAAGAATGACCACCATCCGGAATGGAAGAACGTCTACAAGACGGTCGAGGTGGTGCTGGCGACCCATGATGCCGGCGGCGTCACCGCACTCGACCTCGAACTGGCAAAGGCGATGAACGCCATCGCGGGGCAGCTCGGGGCCTGATGAATCTTACCGAGCCGCAACTCTATTTCCTCTTCGTGAGGAGCGCGTTTGCGCGCGTCTCGAAGGATGAGGCCGAGGGCGGGACCTCACGGTTCGGGACGGTGCACTCGCGGGTTTGACGCAGTTGGATCAGCTGTGCTGATCTTGCGCGGAACGCCGCAACTTCCCAATTTTGAACTGGCTGTTGCGGCTGTTCGATCCCGCCGCATGAGACGGAGCACCGTGATGGCAACCGACCACACCATGGGATTTGGACCGGCGGAAGAGTTGGCGAAGGACCGCGAAAGCGTGCGCAGGCGCTTTTGGGCCAAGCTGAAGCGCGTGGTGTCGCGGCTGCCGTTCGCCGAGGATCTGCTGGCGGCCTATTACTGCGCCTTTGACCGGGAAACGCCGCGCCATGTGCAGGCGACGCTGCTCGGCGCCATCGCCTATTTCATCCTGCCGTTCGATTTGATCCCCGACATGATGCCGGCGCTCGGCTTTACCGATGACGCCGCGGTGCTGGCGGCAGCGATCCGGCTGGTCGCCTCCCACATCACGCCGGACCATCGCGCAGCGGCACGCGCCGCACTCAAGCGCCTGGGCGGGAGCGATTAAACGCCATTTCGTTTCGAACGAAAGCCGGTGCCGGACCTGGATAGCGGGATGGATGGCGGTTCGCGTCAAGAAAACGCGCTAAAAAAATCAGAGCCCCGGTCCTGCTTCTGTCAGGATCGGGGCTCTGATTTTGTGTTCCGACGCGGGGCGAGGGCTTGCGTCCCCAAAATGCGCTATTGCTGCGCGCCGGCCTGCGCCTTGGCGTTCTGGGCCGCTTCCCAGGCCTGGAATTGCCTGAACAAGGCTTCCTTGTCCTCGCTGGTCTGCAGCTTCGCCGCCGTCGCCGGATTCTGCCGCAGGAAGGTTTCGAACCGTTGGCGCGTCACCGGTTCGATGCCGTGCTTGTCGAGCCAGTCCTGCGCCGGCTGGAACCGGTTCCAGCCGGGCAGCGGCGCCGACAGCGAAACCTCTTTCCACTTCGGATGGAATGGCGGCTTCTGGAATTGCGGGAATTTCGTGAAGAAGGCATTCACGAAATTCGTCAGCTTGCGGTAGCGATCGGTCTTCGGCGCCCAGTTATAGGCCGCGAGCACCGCCGGTACCGCGATGGTGTCCACCGTCTCGCCATCGGCGATCAGGTTCGGATAGTCCTTCGAAGTGAGGGTGGCCGGCAGATAGTCGCCCTGCAGCGGCCTCTCATAGTCTACCTTCACCAGATGGAAGCGGCCGTCATTGTTGAAAGTCGAAACCGACTTGTAGGGCTTGCCGCCGACCACGATCACGGCGTCGATCTCGCCTTTCTTCAGCTTCTCCATCGCGATGCGCTGCTCGATGTAGACGAAGTTCGCCTTCATCCCGAGCCGTTCGGCAACGGTCAATGCAGTGACGAAGGTGCCGCCGTTCGGCAGGTCGACGCTGATCGTCTTGCCTTCGAGATCCCGCAGGCTGTGGATGGACTTTGGTGCGATTACCTGCATCTCTTCATTGTAGAGCTTGGTGATGTAGGTGAATTGCCGCTTGATGTCCTTGGCGAAGCCCTTGCGCTCGAGATAGTCGAGTGTATCGGCGCGCACGATGCCGATGTCGACGCCCTGCAGGAACAGGATGTCGGCGACGCTTTGCACCGAGCCGCGGCCGACGATCGGAAGCACGCGCAGATTGTTGCCGTCGTCGAGCACGGAGGCGAGATCGGCGCCGATCTGCACATAGGTGCCGCCGATGGTGCCGGTGATGCAGGTCACCGTGTTCTCGTTCAGCGCCTGCTTGGTCTGCGCTGAACCGAACTGGAAGATCGCTCTTAAGCTGTCACTTACCTTGGATGGATCGTATTCATCCTGTTCGGCCCGTGCCACCAGGCCAAAACCCATCGTGATGGCGAAAACCGCCAATGCCACTAAACGACGCATTTGATTAATTCCCCCAGAAATAAACTAATTTTGCATTTGCGCGAGGCGCTGCTGCGCATCCGGCGAACCAAGCTGGGCCGCCTTCTGGTACCACTTTCGTGCCATCGCCGGATCGGGCGTGATGCTGCGGATGTCCTGCGAGCCCAGCACCGCCGGATCATAGGTCTGACCCAGCATGAATGCAGCGTCGGCTTCCTGCGCCTCTGCCGCCCGCTCCAGTAGCAGCCGTGCCGACGAGATGTCGCCGATCGACATCAGGCTCTTGGCCCGGCTCATCATCCCCGCCAGCGTGTCGGGATCGATCTTCTCGGCCCGCGGCGCCGGAGCTGGAGGCGCTGGAATTGCCATCACCGGCGCTGGCGCTGCTGGCGCCGGCTGACGCAAATCGACCTGGATCTGCCGCGCGGTCTTCAGCGCCGCGCTGATTTCCTCGCGCGATGGCGCGGTTGCAACCGCTGCGGGATTCTGGCCGCTGGTGGTCACCGGCGGCGGGGTGTTGGCCGTGCTGGTGGGCTGCACGCCAAGCGTTGCCACCTGAACCGAATTGGCCAGCCGTGTCTTCGCCGCGGTCGTTTGCGCTGCCGCCCTGTCCGCCTGATTCAAGGTCGCCGCCAGTGATGCCTTGGCGTTGACGATGATGGCGCGGGTGACGTCACTGGAGAACAGCGCTGCGATGCCGGCGGCGGCGATCACCGCCAGCGAGCCGATCAGCACGCGCCCGACGGTGAACGTTGCTTTGCGGCGTGGCCGCTCGCGGATGAATTCGTAGGGTTGTGGAGCGGATTCGTCGTCGTCGGAGAGAAATAGCGGGACCGAATCGTCCGGAACATGTGCGACGCCGGCCTTCCGGTAAGGATAGCGTGCAAACCGAGGACCATCGGTTTCATAGTTGTACGAAGAATCAAGATTTGAATCGGATTGGAAACGCCTCGTCTTTTCCAGCATCGTGATGCCTCCCCACAGCCTTAACGCGACAATTGGGCACCACTGGCCTCGCCTTTTTGTTGTTATTTTCCCCGTGCGCCCGCGGTCGCTAAATCGCATGGGGAATCAGCCCAAAAAACGGCTTTGGCTCGCTCAAATTGGGAAATTTTAGGGTTTGATTGCGGCGTAATAGCGAAATGCACAGCGGTTTTGTGACACAGGAGCCGTTAAGGTTAACGCCGCAAACCGCTGGAACTAAATTTAGCTAACAAATTCAGCGCTAGGCTTAAGGATGCAGGATCACCTTGCCCATCGCCTGGCGGCCGGCCAGCACCTTCAGCGCTTCGGCGGTCCGTGCCAGCGGGAAGGTGCGATCGACATGGGATGAGATCCTGCCTTCCGCGGCCCACCGCACCAGCTTCTCCAGATTGGCTCGATTTTTGTCCGGATTGAGCCTTGCCCAGGCGCCCCAGAAGACGCCGCGGATGTCGCAGCCCTTGAGCAACGCCAGGTTGAGTGGCATTTTCGGAATGTCGCCGGCGGCAAAGCCGATCACCAGGAAGCGGCCTTCCCAGGCGATCGAGCGCAATGCGGCCTCGGCATAGCTGCCGCCGACCGGATCGAAGATGATGTCGACCCCCTTGCCGCCGGTGAGTCGCCGCAGCCCTTCCTTGAGGTCTTCCTTGCCGTAGTTGAGCGCAAGTTCCGCGCCATGCGCCTTGGCGAATTCCAGCTTCTCGTCGGATGAGGCACAGGCGATCACCTTCAGCCCCATCGCCTTACCGAGTTCACAAGCCGCGAGCCCGGTGCCGCCGGCCGCGCCCAGTACCGCGAGCGTCTCGCCCGGCTTCGGGCTGGCGCGATCTTCCAGCGCATGCAGCGCGGTGCCGTAGGTGATGATGATGCCGCTAGCGCGATCGAAATCGAGATCGTCGGGAATCTTCACGATCGCGTCAGCCGGCAGCGCGATCTTTTCGCGCGCGCCATTGTGGCCGCAGGAAGCGATGACGCGGTCGCCGACCTTCAGGCTTGTGACGCCGGCGCCGACGCTCTCGATCACGCCTGCGACTTCCGCTGCCGGTGAAAACGGAAATGGCGGTTTGATCTGGTATTTGCCCTGGATCATCAGGATGTCGAAGAAATTCAGCGCGGCCGCCTTGATCGCGATCACCGCCTGGCCGGCTTCCGCAACCGGATCAGGCAGGTCCGCCAGCACGAGGTCGTCGGGTTGGCAAAATTGCGAGCACAGGATGGCTTTCATGGACTTGACCTGTTGTTCGGGCGCTGGATTGAGTCATGCCGGATTTGCGCCCCCACGACAATACGCTCCGGCAACAATACAGAGCGACCATACAAGCGGAGGAATCAAACGATGTTTGAAAAAGGCCTGCTCGCGGGAAAGCGGATTCTGGTCACCGGCGGCGGATCGGGGCTGGGTGCGGCGATGGGGCGCCGCTTTGTCGAACTCGGCGCTGAGCTTTTGATCTGCGGTCGCAGGCTGGAATTGCTCGAGCAGACTGCCGCGACGCTGCATCATGAACTTGGGGGCAGGGTCAGCGTCTTCCGCTGCGATATTCGCGACGGCAGCGCAGTCGACGCCATGATGGGCACGATCTGGCAACAAGCGCCGCTCGACGTGCTCGTCAACAACGCCGCGGCAACCTTCATCGCGCAGACTGAGCAACTATCGTTCCGCGCCGCAGATGCGATCCTGGCGCCGACGCTGCATGGTGCGATGTATTGCACGTTCGCCGCCGGCCGGCGCTGGATCGAAGGCCGCCACAATGGCGTGGTGCTTAGCATTCTCTCGACCTCGACCATCACCGGCCGCGCCTTCACGGTGCCCTCGGCGATGGCGAAGTCGGCCGTGCTTGCGATGACGAAGAGTCTCGCGGTGGAGTGGGGCCCGAAAGGCATCCGCACCGTGGCGATCGCACCTGGCGCTTTTCCGACGCCCGGTTCCAGCAGCCAGCTTCGGCCCGAGGGGCGTGATGACGATTGGACGACACGCAATCCGCTCGGCCGTGCCGGCGAACATGACGAACTCGCCGATCTCGCCAGCTTCCTGATCTCGGACCGTGCCGGCTATATCAATGGCGAGATGGTGGTGCAGGATGGCGGCGCGCACTTGCGCTCTTCCGGTGCCGAGGATCTGCTACGATGGTCTGATGCAGAGTGGCAGCGGCATCGTGCCGCCCGCATCAAGAGCTGAATCATTTGGACACTGCTTCCCAAATCAGCATTTGCCCGCTATCCATCTCGCGGCCACCAAAGCGAATCGGGCCATTTTCCAGTCACAATGATGCGGGAACCAGATTCGATCATGTCCGTGCGGCAAACTCTGGCAATTGGCGCTGCGAGCGCGCTGATATGGGGAGGCGCTATCATCGCGCCCGCGCTGAGCGCGCCATCGAAAGCCAAATCCGAACACAAGACCGAAGCCAAATCCGAAGCAAGGGCTGAAGCCAGATCAGGCGCGGAACCGACCTTGATCGGCCAGTTCGGCAGCTGGGGCGCCTATATGGCATCGCCGAACGGCAAGAAGGTGTGCTTTGCATTGGCCAAGCCTTCGTCGTCGAAGACCAGTCCGCCCAACCGGCCGCGCGATCCGGCCTATGCCTTCGTGTCGACGCGCCCGTCTGAGAAGGTCGTCAACGAAGTCTCGATCATGATCGGCTATGCGGTGAAGCCGGGATCGGAATCGACGTTGCAGGTCGGCGGCTCGACCTATGCGATGTATACGCAAGGCGACGGACTCTGGATCAAGAACGCCGCCGAAGAAGCGCGCATGGTGGAAGCGATGCGCAAGTCCTCCGACCTCGTGGTCAAGGCGGTCTCGACCAAGGGCACCGAGACCACCGATACGTTCTCGACCAGAGGTTTGTCGCAAGCCCTCGACCGCGTTGCCCAGGACTGCCGGCGTTAATCGTCCAGGCAAATCTTGCTTCCCCCGAAGGGGGGAAGATCGGGTTGGGGTCAGCTACCAGCGCCTGCGCGGTGTGGAGACAAGATCGCTTCCCGGTTTGCTCACGCGCAAATCGGCTCTCCTTTTCAAGGAAGGCAAGAGTTTTCAAGGAAGGCAAGAGCGCCGGCAATCCAACCCTGTCTCGTTACTTTCCGTCCGCGCTCGTGACCACCGGCCTTACCAGATCGCCTTCGCGCAGCAAGGCGCCGGCCCGTGCCACCACCATGTCGCCCTCGGCAAGTCCGTCGCGGATTTCGATCTGCGCGCCGGACATCAGCCCGACCTCGACCCGTCTGGTCTCGACACGGTCGTGCCGCACCACCTGCACCACGGTGCCGGCGGTGGTGTAGAGCACGGCGGTGAGCGGCACCGAGACGCCGCAGCTCTGGCCGGTGCGGATCATCGCGCGCGCGGCCGTATTGACCAAAAGGTGCGGGTTCGAGGTGATCGCAATGGTGACCTGGCCGAGCTGGCTGTCCGGCTGCACGGTCGGTGCTATCAGGCTGACCTTGCCGTCGACCTCGCCGGCGCCGACGATCTTGATGCGCGCGGTCTGATCGGCCTTGAGCTTGCCGGTGTCCTCGGTCGGCACCATGCCGACCATGTCGAATTCGCCGCGGGCCATGATGGTGAACAACGCTTCGCCCTTGCCCGACGCCAGGGCGCCGATCACCGCCGAGGAGTTCAGGATCACGCCTGCGACCGGCGCCTGCACCTGCACCGAGCCGCCTTCAGGCAGGCTCAGCCGTGCCAGCGTCTGGCCGGCGCTGACGGTATCGCCCGGCTCGGCCAGCACATCCGCCACCTTCAGCCCAGGCCGCTCCGGCCGTACGGCGGTCTCATCGCGCGGCCGGATGATGCCCGAGACCTCGACAATATCGGAGAAGCAGGATTTCGCCGCCTTCAGCACCGTCACCGCCATTCCCTGCGGCAGCGTCTCGGCCTCGTCGGCGGCAAGGCCCGGCTGAAAGGGAAGAAAGAGGACAGCGGCGGCGGCCAGTATCGGCAGCTTCCATAAAACCAAACGCCTCATCGATATTTCCATCGGCTTTCCTGTGAGGATCGATAGCAGAGGGCTGTCGCTGACGCCAATGGGAGCGTGCAATTGGACCGTTACTCTGATAAGATATCCGGGCTGCCCATTAACATCCGCCATAATTTGCAAAGTTTAAGCTCTTAGACTTTGGCGGCTGAGTCGACGTCTGTATCTGATGATGTAAGACGGAGCGGCCCCATGCGAGTCGTGGTGTTCGTTGTGACGATGTTGATGATCGCTACAACATCGGAAGCGTCCAGCTCCTGCATGAGCAGGAGCGAAGCGCGTCAGCATTTCGGTTCAGTGCACATCTATTGGCATGGCGCAGATCATTGCTGGGATGCGACATCGACGCGCCTGGTGCATCGAGCCGTTCATAAGGTCGAGCGCAAGATCGATCAGCCCAGAATTGATCAGTCCAAGATTGATCAGTCCAAGGGGCAGGATTCCAACCAAGACTTCGGGAATCAGGTCTCCAAGGGACAGGCTTCCAAGAGCCAGGATTCCAAGAGTCAGGATTCCGGGCGCGTGGACGCCAAATGGCGAGACTCGATGTCGAAGATGATGCCGGAGGACGAGCCGGTGCAGGCGCCTGTGCAAGCGCCTGTGATCGTGCAGGGATCATGGGCCGATCGCTGGGTGGACATCGAGCCGGTGCAGCTCCCGCTTTCCGCGCGCTGGCTCGATATCGCCCCGGTCACGCCACCGCCGAGCAAATCCGTTCCCGACCCGGAGCTGCGTATCATGGTGTTGGCACTGGTTTCGATCGTCATCGCGCTGATGCTGGCGATGGTCGAAGTCCTGTTCCGCGCTGCCCGCGGCGCCGCCGGGAGACCAGGCCGTCGCGTGATCGCTGACGGCGCAGAGCTTTCGAGTCCGCGCCTGCCATGCTGATCGGGTCGAATAAGATAATGGTCGGGATGGAGGTCTTGATGCTCCGCACAGTCCTGACTTCGCTGGTCATCGGCAGTTTGGGCGTGATCGTAGTCGCTCCCGCGCAAGCAGTCACCACCACGCGCTACCCATACTGCCTGCAAGGGAGGTCTTCTCCCGGCTGGAGCAACTGCAACTTCGCCACCCGGGCGCAGTGTTGGGCCAAAGCCTCGGGTAAACGTCTGACCTGTGTTGCAAACCCGTTCTACAGGGCTCACGCCCGCTAGACGATGTTGATCTTATCGGCCGCGATTGCGCTCATCCGCACAGCGTTTCACCTTGACCAAAAGCCCAAATCAGTTGCATCTGCCGCGCCGTCCCGGCCCGGTAGGGGCGTACGCGCGATCGCCACGGCGCGCAATCCATCCACAAAAAGTGCTCTCTCCTGGTGATGCGCGGTCAAGCCCGCATGGCGAACAAAACTCCACGGGCTGTTGAAAGCTGGAGCGAGTGAGAGGCGAGTTGAACTTACGGGTGCGGATCGTTCTGATCGGGCGCCGATGGCGCCGAGAAGTTGTGCCATTGCTTAAGGCCCTGCTGGATCATGTTGTCCAACGTCTGCCCAAGATCTCCGCCGGGCGAGCCGCCGTCATCCTGATCCGATCCTCCGCTCGCACCATTGCCACCGAGCAGCCCGCCCAGTCCATTCAGCCCGCCGTTTTCGCCGAACAGGCCTTTGCCCATCTGCTTCAGCCTGGCATAGGCGGCATCGGGATTATCAAGCATGCCGGCCACACTAGGATAGATGCGCGGTTCGGCCCAGGGACCGTTGATCGCGACGGGAATGCCGAGCCCGACCGGATCGGAGCTGCGGCCCTGGCCTTCGGTAGTCATGACCAGCTTCGGATCGACCTGCAGCGCCAGCGTCTGTTCGCCGAGATCGATGGTGCCGCCGCCGGTGACGCGCACCAGCGGCCCCACCAGGTCGAGGTCGCTGGTCGTGGCCTGGCCCTTCTCGATCCGGAACGAGGCGGCAAGTTGCGTCAGATCGGTCGCCCGCTCCTTCGCCTCCGGCCATCCCGACAGCGGATTTGTCGTCAACGAGCGGACCATCTGCGCGACATTGATGCCGCGGATCACGCCATCCCGAAACAGGATGGAGGCGGTGCCGTCTAGATTCGACATGATGGCGTGCTGGCTCGCGCCGGAGGAGCGCAAGTCGAGCCTGGCCTGCAGCTTGCCGTCGAGCTTGTCGAAAGCGGCGAGATTTTGCAGCAGCGGCAGCGCGCGGATGCCGGCGAGGTCGCTGTGCAGCGTGTAGCTTGGATGGCTGCCGGAAGCATCGACGGTCAGATCGCCATTGGCCAGGCCGCCATAGGCGCCGAGATCGGCAAAGCGGCACTTCAGGATGCCGCCGGCGAGTGCGGCCTCACTCGAGAGCGGCGCGATCTCTGTGCCGCCGAGGTTGAATTGATGGGCCGAAATTCGCGCCTGCAGGTCGATATAGTTCAGCCCGATGAGGTCGATCGGAGCATTGCTCCAGGGTTGCGAGCCTGCGGTCGATCGGCTCGTCGGCATCGCCACGTTCAACCGCTGGAAATCGAGAGCGAGCTTCACCTGCGGCTTGCTGGCGACATCGACCGATGCCGAGCCGCTGAAGGTGCCGCCGCCGAGCGTTCCATTGACGTCTTTGACCATGATGACCGGGCCATTGAGGCCGACCTGCGCCGTGCTGGTCAGCGGACCCTGCAGCAGGTCGGGCGCCTCGAACTTCAGATCGACCGGGATGCTCTGCCGCTCGACCGGGGACGCCGGCATCGTCGCCTTGAAGTTGAGGGCATGGTCGCCGGCGTGCGCGTTGCCTTTGACCGTGACGCTGCGGTCGGCGGCGATGGTCGCTTCGGCGCTGACGCCGTCGATGTGATTTTCGACGTGGTCATGAAGATTGAAGAACACGATCGAGCCATCGGTAATGGTGACGCGGTCGATCGAAACGGCGGCGTCCTTTTCCTCGGCAGCTTTGCCCCTGGCGGCAGAGACATGCGGCGCGGCGCGTTCACGCAGCAGAGGCACGGAAACGACCGGACTGGCGATGAGGAGATCGGTGATCTCCGGATGCCCCGACCAGACGCCCGCCAGCGTCATATTGGCCCGGATCTGACCGATCGTGATCCGTGCGCCGGTGTCGCGATCTCCGGGATTCTGCAACGTGACATCGTTCAGTGTGACGTTCGGCGAAGGCCAGAGGCCGACCCTGGTGACGCCGCCAATCGCCAGTTGGTAGCCGGTCTGGCTTTCAACCCGCGATTGGACTGCCGAGGTCACGAAGCCGGCGGGGATGCCGATAAAGAGCAGCAGGACAATGATGACGACGACGGCAGCAACAATGGTGGCTGCGAGTTTCCAGGCTCTCATGGCGGTGTTTCCAGACAGCAAGCAACATCGATTCTTGCCGCGCGCTCAAGTGCGGCCGACGGACCAAGTTTATCGCGACAGGCTCGTTGCTCGGCATCGCAAAAATAAACCGGCAATCCTGCCAACTTATGTGACTTATGACACACGTCCAGGGTCGAGTATTTTGATACGTCTGCATTGAAGCTATCTGCGCATGATCCACTCCGGAGGCCGCGTCGAAGCGGAGCCGGTTTTTTGAGGCGATCATGCCCGAAAAGGAAGTGGGATCGCGATCCGAAACATCCCGTTCGGGTGGTGCTCCAGAAAGAATTGTGATGGACAATCAGAACGAATTTGCAGTCATCCTAAAGATAAATCCGATGTTCGCGGATCTGGGCGCGGACGAATTGCAGCGGATTTGCGGTCTTTGTCACACCCAGCATCTCGCCGTTGGTGAAGTACTGTTTGAGAAGGGCGATCCGGGTGACGCTTTGTTCGGGGTCCGCCGCGGGCAGATCAGGATCGAGACCGGCGCCGCCGATGGGACGCGGTTGACGCTGAATTTCATGGGGCCGGGCGACCTGTTTGGCGAGGTGGCGGTGCTCGACGGCCAGAACCGAACGGCGGACGCAACCGCGGGCGAGCCGACGGAATTGTTCGTGCTGCGGCGTGAGGATTTCTTCAGCTTTCTCGAACGCGAACCGAAAGTGGCGATCAAGATCATCCAGCTGTTGTGCCAGCGCATCCGCTGGCAAAGCGAGCGAATGGAAGAATCCGTTCTGCAGCCGCTGCCGGTGCGGCTGGCACGCCGGCTCTGCGCGCTGGCGTCCGACTTCGGCTCCGAGGTCCATATCTCGCAGCAGCAGCTCGGAATCTTCGTCGGCGCGGCGCGCGAAAGCGTCAACCGGCAGCTTCAAACCTGGCGCCGCGACGGCATCCTCGATTTGCAACGCGGCCGCATCCTGCTGCAGAACATGTCGAAGCTGACCGCGGTGGCGCGCAACGAACAGGTCATTCCGCCGCCGGCCTGATGTTGGAGGGCGACGACGGTCCTTTGTGTTCGGCTGCGGCGGGTTCGTTGCCGGCGTCCGAGACCATCAGCCGCTTGCCGACGCGCCTGATCAGCGAGCCGGCATCGTCCATCACCATGAACATCGCCGGCACGAATACCAGCGACAGCACGGTGGAGAAGATCAGCCCGCCGATCACGGCCAGCGCCATCGGCGAGCGGAATTCACCACCGGCGCCGACTGCGAGCGCACTCGGCGTCATGCCGGCGACCATTGCGATCGTGGTCATCACGATCGGACGGGCGCGCTTCATACCGGCATCGATGATCGCCTCTTGCCGTGGCTTGCCTTCGCGGATCGACGCCATGGCGAATTCGACCAGCATGATCGCATTCTTGGTCACGATGCCCATCAGCATCAGGATGCCGATCCACACCGGCGTCGTCAGTTGCTTGCCGGTGATCAGAAGTGCGGCGATCGCGCCGCCGATTGAAAGCGGCAGCGAGAACAGGATGGTGATCGGTTGCAGGAACGTGCCGAACAGCAGCACCAGCACGGCGTAGACCATCATCAGGCCGGCAGTGATCGCGGTGACGAAGCCGTCCTGCAATTCGTTCAGGCTCTCGGCATCGCCGGACGGGCTGACCTTCACGCCCTTCGGCAGGCTCTTCATGACCGGAAGGTTGTAGATCTGCCGGGTGGCGTCGCCGAGCGCGGCGGTGCCGACGAGGTCGGCGGCGACGGTGGCCTGGCGTTCACGATCGTAACGGTTGATGCTGGTCGGCCCCTGGTCGAGCTTGATGTCGGCGACGACAGACAGCGGTACGCCGCCTTTCTCGCCATGCTGGCCGAGCGGCACCCGCAATTGTTCGAGCAGCGGCAGGTCGCCGCGCGCGGAATCTTCGAGCTGGACCCGGATCGGCACCAGGCGGTCGCCGGCGTCGAACTTGGCGAGCGCCGGGCCGACATCGCCGATGGTGGCGACACGGATGGTCTGCGACAGGCTCTCGGTGGAAACGCCGAGCCGGGCGGCGAGATCGGCGCGTGGCTGGATGCGCAGTTCGGGCCGATCGAGCGAGACCTCGGAAATCACGTTGGCGATGATCGGAATCCGCTTCATCTGGGTCGCCAGTTCGCTGGCGACATTGCTGACGATGTTGCTGTCGGCGCCGGTGACCACCAGCGAGATCGCGCGCAGGCCGTTCTCGTCGAGGAACCAGAAGCGGATGTCGGGAACGTTGTCGAGCTCCCTGCTGATCTGAAGCTCAAGCTGGCGCTGAGTGACCTTGCGTTCGCTCTTCGGCGTGTAGTTGATGATCAGCGAGGCGCGGCGCACCTCCTGGATGCCCGGCGGCACGCGGCCGCCATCGACGAACACGCTTCTGACCTCGGGATGCTTGCGCAGCCGCGCGACGATGTCTTCCGTGACCTTCTCGGTATAGGCAAGCTGCGAACCGGGCGGCAATTCCACCGCGAGCAGGGACCGCGCAGTGTCCTGCGCCGGCAGGAAGCCCCGCGGCAGCAGCGTAATGCTCCAGATCGAAGCGGCGAAGATGCCAAGGCCGATCAGCACGGTGACGTAGTGATGACGTACCGACCAGGTCACCAGCTTCACGTAAGCCGTCAACACGCGGCCGGGGGGTGGCTCGTCATGGCCCTGATGCTTGAGGAAGTAGGCGGCCAGCATCGGCGTGACGAAACGTGCCGCGAGCAGCGAGAAGAACACCTGCACCGAAACCGTGATGCCAAACTGCTTGAAGAACTGCCCGGCGACGCCCGACATGAAGCTCGCGGGAGCAAAGATCGCAATGATGGTGAGGCTGATCGCGATCACCGCGAGGCCGATTTCGTCGGCCGCATCAAGCGCGGCGCGATAGGGCGATTTGCCCATGCGCATGTGCCGGACGATGTTCTCGATCTCGACGATGGCGTCGTCGACCAGAATGCCGGTCGAAAGCGTGATGGCGAGGAAGCTGACGAGATTGAGCGAGAATCCGAGCAGGTCCATCGCCCAGAATGCCGGAAAGATCGACAGCGGCAGCGAGATCGCGGCGATGATGGTGGCGCGGATGTCGCGCAGGAACAGAAGCACGATGATGACGGCAAGGATTGCGCCCTCGAACAGGGTCGAGATCGCAGCCTCGTAATTGCCTTTGGTGAAGTCGACCGAGGTGTCGATCAGCTTGAGATCGACGTCGGGATATTGCGCCTTCAGCGCGTTGATGCGCTGCTGCACGAGGCCGGCGACCACCACGTCGCTGGCGCCTTTGGAACGTTTGATGCCGAGCGCCACCACCGGTTCGCCGTTGAAGCGGGCAAAGGTGCGGCGGTCGGCGATGGTGTCGGTGACGGTGCCGAGATCGTCGAGACGCACTTCGCCGCCGGAGAACAGCGGGATCATGGTGCCGGCGAGTTCCTTGAGCGTCTTGGCGCCGGCCAGTGTGCGGATCGCCTGGTCGTTGTTGCCGATTTCCGCCCGGCCGCCGGCTAGGTCGACATTGGTGCCGCGCAGGCTCTGGCTGACATTGACGGCCGTCAGTCCGGCCGCTTGCAGCTTGTCGGGATCGAGCGAGACCAGAATCTCGCGCTCGACACCACCGATGCGCTCGACCTGGGCGACACCGCGTACGCCCTGCAGCGCGCGTTTGACGACGTCATCGACGAAATAGGACAGCTGTTCGGGTGTCTTGCCGGGCGCGATCGCCGCATAGGTGAGGATCGGCATGCCGATCACGTCGACGCGCTGGATCAGCGGCTCGTTGACGTTTTGCGGCAGGTTGGCGCGAACACGGGTCACGGCGTCCTTGACGTCGTTCAGCGCGCGGTCGGTGTTGGTTTCGAGCGCGAACTGGATCGTCGTGACCGAAAGGCCGTCGGTGATCGAGGAGGTGATGTGGCGCACGCCCTCGACGCCCGACACGCCATCTTCAATGGTCTTGGTGACCTGTGATTCGAGTTCGGCCGGCGCCGCGCCGAATTGCGACACGGTAACCGAGATCACCGGGATGTCGGCATTTGGCAGCCGCGTCACCGCAAGCTTGGTGAAACTCACCCAGCCCAGCACCAGGAGAATGATCGAAAAGACCACCGACGGCAGCGGATTGCGGATCGACCAAGCCGAGATATTCAGCGCCATTACAGTCCCCGCGAGCGGTCGATTTCGTCGGCAAACATGGTCTTGACCTGGTCACCGTCATGCAACGAACTGCCGGCGTCGGCGACAACGATGTCGCCCTCGTTGAGGCCCTCCAGGATTTCCGTCGACGTGTCGGAGACCAATCCGATCCGGACGTTGCGGGTTTCGATGATGTTTCCTTTGACCACCTGGACCGTCAAATGGTCAATCGCGGTGCGCGGGATCGCCACGCCACAACTGCTCTTAGCGTCGATGCTGGCGCGGGCGAACATGCCGACCTTGAGCGAGGGATCGTTGGTCAGCGATATCCTGACATGGCCAAGCTGGCTGGCGCGATCAATCTCCGGCGAAACCAGTCTGACATGGCCGACCAAATCGGGAGCGTCATCGCGGCTGATCTGCGCCGTCGCGCCTGGACTGAGCTTCAGCATCTGAACGGCCGGGACCTGGGCGTCGAGTTCGACCTCGTTGTTGACGGAAATGCGGAACATCGGGCCGGCCTGGGCGGAGGCCGGCGCGCCAACCATGGTGCGGACCTCGGTGACAAGGCCCGCGGCGGGGGCACGCAGCAATATTGTCCCCTGACCCGGTCGTCCCGACGGCTGCGGCGGCGGGCTCAGGCGCGCCAGTTCCTGATCGGCTGTCACCATGTCGCCCTCGTGCACGAATATGTCGGTGACCTTGAAGCCTTCCTGGACGGCGCCGACAACCGCTTCCCGGCGCGGCACAACGAAGCCGGTGACCCGGACCAGATCGGAGAAACAGGCATTGGTGGCCTTGGTTACAACGACCAGCGCCTGGCCCGGTGTTTCCGGTTCCTCCGGATGTGGCCGATGCTCGAACAGGTAATATCCGACGCCAAGGACGGCGATGCCGGCCACGGTCAGCGCAGGTTTCAGGTACTCGGAGAGTGTCATCGCCGGATCAATCCAGATTTAGATCACGATCCGATGAGGTTGAAGCGGGTCATATCTCATCTCTTTGCTTGAGCATGATCTTTTTGGAAAATCGGTGTCCACTTTGCGCTAACGCGGACCTTCAGATCCCGATCATGCTTAAAAATTCGTGCCGGGCGGGCCACGCGCTGCTTCGGCGCGCCAAACTGGCCGGAATAAGTTCCAAGCCAGCGGCGTCCTGCCCGGGGTAGGGGAGGCATTCCAGTCATAAAAGCTGGCTTATTGCCGCGCCCCCTCCGTCCCGATCGCGCGAGGCGGTCTGCCTGTCCTGCATATTGGCTACCTGAACGCGGCGGTCGACCTCGGATAGCGTCGGGCGAGGCTCCGTGAGTTCGGTCTTACCGGTTGTCACGCAGCTGGTCACGTTGACCTTTGGGCATGACGGTGGCTTGCTGCGGGGATCGGCCTGCCACCAACAAAAAAGTGAAACCGATGGGAAACGTCTACGAAGTTTACGCGCTCCGCTACGCAACGATGTCGCCGCGCACCCCGAGCATGAACTATCTGGCGCCGGACCCGCACGAGATTGCGGCCCAGGACCTCGATTATTTCGTCTGGCTGATCCGCGGCGGTGGCCGCGACATCCTGGTCGATACCGGCTTCAACGCCGAAGAAGCACAGGCCCGCGCCCGCAAGCTGACGCTCAATCCGGTCGATGCGCTGGAGCGGTTCGGCGTCAAGGCGGACAGCATCAAGGATGTCATCGTTACCCATTTGCATTACGACCACGCCGGCAATCTCGACTGCTTTCCCAATGCCCGCTTTCACCTGCAGGAGCGCGAGATGGCCTATGCCACCGGCCGCTGCATGTGCAACGGTTTGCTGCGGCATCCGTTTTCGGTCGAGCACGTGACGCAGATGGTGCGCCATGTCTACGGCGAACGCGTCACTTTCCATTCCGGCGAGGGCGAGATCACGCAAGGCATAACGGTGCATCGCGTCGGCGGCCATTCCGATGGCTTGCAGGTGGTGCGCGTTGCTACCGCGCGCGGGCCGGTGGTGCTGGCATCCGATGCGTCGCATTACTACGACAATCTGTACCGCCGCAGTCCGTTTCCGATCGTCTACAATATCGGTGACATGGCTGCGGGATGGGAAAGTGTCGAGCGCCTTGCCGGCCATCCCGACCGTTTCATCCCCGGTCATGATCCGATCGTGACCGAGATCTATCCGCGCGCCAGCGACAACGTCGATGCTTTCGCGTTGCACCTGAGCCCATCGCGCTCCTTTGCCAAATAACGGGGTGACGACAAATGCCTGCCTACAAGACCATTGGCTTCATCGGGCTCGGCGTGATGGGCGAGCCGATCTGCCGCAATCTCGTGAAAAAGAGCGGTGCTGCGGTTACCGTGTTCGACATCGCGCCCGAACCCTTGGCGCGGCTGCGCGCGGAGGGCGCGGACATCGCCGGCTCGGTCGCCGAGATCGTCAATAAGAGCGAGATCGTTTTCCTGTGCCTGCCCAGCGCGAAGCATGCCCGCGCCGTGTTCGAGGGCGACGGCATCCTGAAGAATATCCGAAACGGCCAGATCGTCGTCGATCTTGGCACCTCCTCGGTCAATCAGACCCGTGATTTCGCCAGGCAGTTGCAGGCGAAGGGGGCGAAATGGGCCGATGCGCCGATCGCACGGACGCGCCAGGCCGCGCAGGAGGGCACGCTGAGCGTGATGGTCGGCGCCTCTTCCGAGCTCTATGCCGCGATCGAGCCGCTGATCCGCTGCTTTGCCACTGACGTGACGCTGTGCGGCGGCGTCGGAGCCGGACAGGTGACGAAGATTCTCAACAACATGGTGCTGTTCGAAACCGTCAACGCCCTGGCCGAAGCGGTCGCGGTGGCCAAGGGCAATGGCGTCGATCCGAAGCTGCTGCTGGAGACGCTGTCGAAAGGCTCGGCCGACAGTTTCGCGCTGCGCAATCACGGCCTGAAGGCGATCGTACCGGGCCTATTCCCGGACCGCGCATTCTCGACCGAATATGCGTTGAAGGATCTGTCCTATGCGCTGGAGCTGGCGAGCGACGCCGGCATCAGGATTCGCGGTGCCGAACTGATCGGCAACATCCTGCAGGAGGCGATCGATGCTGGCTCGGGCGATGCGTATTTCCCTGTGATCGCAAAGCATATCGCGTCTCAAGGTTAGGTGTCATTCCGGGCAGCCCGCAGGGCTGAACCCGGAATCCATCAGGCCGCAGATCGCTTGGGTGAATGGATTCCGGGGCGCGAAGCGAACCCGGAATGACAGCGTGTTCAATACCCGTCCGCCTCGTTCGCCTCCTCGCTGGTCTGCACCAGATCAAGGCTGTGCTCGATCTTGCCGAGCATGACGGCAAAATCCTTGCGTTCGTGCGGCGAGAGGCAGGACAGGATGTCCTGCTCCTTGCGCAACAGGCGCGGGATCAGTTGCTCGTAGAGGGCCTTGCCCTTGTGTGTCAGGCGCAGACTATATTCACGGCGATCGTCCTCGTTCTCGATGCGCTCGATGAGCTGCCGCGCCATCAGCGCGGTGACGGCGCGGCTGATGGTGGATTTATGTGTCCTGGTGCAATGGACGATATACTGCGCGCTGCAGGCGGCGTCGCGGAAGCCGAGCGTGGCCAGCACCCGCCATTCCGGAATGTCCAGGCCGTAGCGCTCGCGGTACTCGCTGGAGAGTTCGGCGCTGACCTCCGCCGCCAGCCGGTTCAGACGAAACGGTACGAACTTGAACAGATCGAACGTAGCCTTGCCCGGCACGGCGTTCCTTTCGCGCACGCCCGTTCCGGTCCCGTTTCGCGCCTGCGGCAAGTCTTCGCTGGATGGTGCCTTGCGCAAAAATCGCTCCAATTTGAGTTGCGCGGAAACCCGCAGCCCGTTTAGGATAGTTGCAAGTGAGACTAATTTAACGGGAACGAACGCCCTTGGCCAGAGCCGCTTGAAGCATGGCGCAGTCGTCCAAAGTCCAATTCGGCTATCGCCGGCATCCGGATCAGGACCGGACGGCAGGTGATGCGGCGCGTTATCCGGTCGTGGTGGTCGGCGCCGGCCCCGTGGGACTCTCGCTTGCCATCGATCTGGCACAACGCGGCCAGGCCGTGGTGTTGCTCGACGATGCGGACCGGATCGGTGAGGGCTCGCGCGCGATTTGTTTTTCCAAGCGCTCGCTGGAATATTGGGACCGGCTCGGCGTCGGCGACCGCATGGTCGATAAGGGCGTGGTGTGGAGCGTCGGCCGGATCTTTCACGGCGACGCGCAGCTTTATCAGTTCAACTTGCTGCCTGAGGAAGGTCATAAGCGGCCGGCCTTCATCAACCTGCAGCAGTTTCATGCCGAGGCTTATCTGGTCGATCGCGTCCGGGAGCTTTCGGCGATCGATCTGCGCTGGCGCAACAAGGTGAGCGGCTTTGAGTCGCGCAACGATCATGTTGTGCTGACGGTCGACACGCCGGATGGGTTCTACAGGCTGCGTGCCGACTATGTGGTGGCGTGCGACGGTGCCCGCTCGTCGCTGCGGCAGATGGTCGGCGCCGAATTCGGCGGTCAGGTGTTCGAAGATCAATTCCTGATCGCCGACGTCAAGATGACGGCGAAATTCCCCACCGAGCGCTGGTTCTGGTTCGATCCGCCATTCCATGCCGGCCGTTCGGCGCTGCTGCACAAGCAGCCCGACGATGTCTGGCGGATCGATCTGCAACTGCATCCCGATGCGGATCCGGCGGTGGAGAGGCGCCCTGAGAATGTGCGGCCGCGCATTGCGCGGATGCTTGGCCACGACCAGTTCGAGTTCGAATGGATCTCGCTCTACAAGTTTCAGTGCCGACGGATGGAGAAATTCATTCATGGCCGTGTGATCTTCGCCGGCGACGCGGCGCACCAGGTTTCTCCCTTTGGGGCACGGGGCGCCAATTCCGGTCTCGAAGACGCCGAGAACCTCGCCTGGAAGCTTGATCGCGTGCTGCGCGGAACCTCACCGGAGGCATTGCTCGAGAGCTATCACGACGAGCGCAGCCTGGCGGCCGATGAGAATATCCGGGAATCGACCAGGTCGACGGATTTCATGGCGCCGGGGACGCGCCAGGAGGCACGCTTGCGCAAGGCTGTGCTGGCGCTCGCCAAGGAAACCGAATTCGCCAAGCGCATGGTCAATGGCGGGCGGCTCTCGGTGCCCTCGATCTACAATTCGTCGCTCGCGACCGCCGATCGCGATTCCTGGCAGAGTGGGCCAATGCCGGGCGCATCGATGCAGGATGCGCCGATCACGTCACCAAAAGGCGAGGCGTGTTATCTGACTGACGCCTTCATGAGAGCAGGAACGCGATTTACGGTTCTTGAGTTTTGCAATGGCGCGGCGACCGACACCCCCGAGGGCGTCGGCACAATCCACGTCGGCGGCGAGGGCGGTTGGTCCGATCCCGCCGGCCTTGCGCAAGCGCGTTACGACGCCGAGCCCGGAACCGCCTACCTGCTGCGGCCGGACGGCTATGTCGCCGCGCGGTTCAAGCATCCGACGCGCGCAACGCTTGAGGCGGCGCTGGCGCGCGCTGCCGGCCAGGGCTGAGGTTGTGGTCATGCCCTTGTCAACAAGTTCGAATTTCATCAAACCCGACGACGCCTTCAGGGCGGTGATCGAGGCGCATCGGGGCTTAAGCGAGCCGCAGAGCGCCGATCTCGATGCGGCGCTGGTCCTGATCCTCGCCAATCATATCGGGGATATTGCCGTGCTGCGCGAGGCGATCGCGCTGGCGAAGCGGCGGGTGCTGGCGGCCGATCAGCAGCAACAGCAACAACAGCAGTAAGAAGAGGAATTCGATCGATGGCCAAAGATGTTGTATCGACTGGTGTTGCATCGAAGGGTTTTGCATCCACCGGCGACCTCTCGGAAAAGAAGGTCACCTTCTCCGAGATCGGCTCTGACCTCTATGCCTTTACCGCCGAAGGCGATCCGAATTCCGCTGTCATCGTCGGCGAGGATGGCTGCCTGGTGTTCGATGCGCAGGCGACGCCGGCGATGGCAGGCAAGGTGATCGAACGGGTACGCTCGGTCACTGACAAGCCGATCAAATATGTCGTGCTGTCGCATTACCACGCCGTGCGCGTGCTTGGCGCGTCGGCCTACAAGGCGCAGGCGATCATCGCTTCGCAGGAGACGCGCCGCCTGGTCGAGGAACGCGGCCAGCAGGATTGGGATTCGGAGTATGGCCGTTTCCCGCGCCTGTTCCAGGATGCCGAGAGCATTCCCGGCCTGACCTGGCCGACGCTCACCTTCGAAGGCGAGATGTCGCTTTATCTTGGAAAACGCGAGGTGCGGTTGATGCAGCTCGGCGCCGGACATACTTCCGGTGACATCGTGGCGTGGGTTCCGGATGCTGAAGTGATGTTCTCCGGCGATCTCATTGAATATCACTCGGCCTGTTATTGCGGCGATGCGTATTTGCGCGAATGGCCGGCGACGCTGAACGAAATCCGTGACTTCAATCCGAAGGCGATCGCGCCGGGACGCGGCGATGCACTAAAAGGCATCGCGACGGGACGCGAAGCGATCGCGATGACACGCGATTTCGTCACCACGCTCTATGGTGCCGCCGAAGCTTCGGTCGCCAAGGGCCGCAGCCTCAAGGAAACCATGGCGGCGGCGCGCGAGGTGATGGATCCCAAGTTCTCGAATTTCGCAATCTACGAGCACTGCCTGCCATTCAATGTCTCGCGCGCGTTCGATGAGGCTTCGGGGATCGATGATCCCGTGATCTGGACCGACAAGCGCGACCAGGAAATGTGGGCCGCGCTGCAAGGAGGATGAACATGAACGTCAACACCTCGCCTGACATCATCAGCCGGAATTCCGTCACCATCGCGCCGGGCTACATGTCCGGCTTCGGCAACAGTTTCGAGACCGAGGCGCTGCGAGGGGCACTGCCGATCGGCCGCAACTCGCCGCAGCGTTGCGCCTATGGGCTCTATGCCGAGCAGCTCTCGGGCTCGCCGTTCACGGCGCCGCGCGGCGCCAATGAGCGCTCCTGGCTCTACCGTATCCGCCCTTCGGTGAAACATTCCGGGCGCTTCACCAAAGCCGATGCCGGACTGTGGCGCACCGCACCCTGCCATGAGATCGAGATGCCGATCGGGCAATTGCGCTGGAATCCGGCGCCGATCCCAAACGACGAGATGACGTTCCTGCAGGGCGTCCACACCATGACCACGGCCGGCGATGCCAATACCCAGGCCGGCATGGCCGCGCATGTCTATCTCATCACCAAATCGATGGTCGATCAGCATTTCTACAACGCCGATGGCGAGATGCTGTTCGTGCCGCAGCGGGGGAACTTGCGCTTCATCACCGAATTCGGCCGCATCGACGTCGAGCCGGGCGAGATCGCGGTGATCCCGCGCGGCGTTAAATTCCGCCTGGAGATTCCGTCCGGTCCGGCGCGCGGCTATCTCTGCGAGAATTACGGCGGCGCTTTCACGCTGCCGGAGCGCGGGCCGATCGGCGCCAATTGTCTGGCCAATTCGCGCGACTTCCTCACGCCGGTCGCGGCCTATGAGGACAAGGACACGCCGACCGAGCTCTACGTGAAATGGGGCGGTTCACTGTGGAAGACGACGCTGCCGCATTCGCCGATCGACGTGGTCGCCTGGCACGGCAATTACGCGCCATATAAATATGACCTGCGTACCTTCTCACCGGTGGGCGCGATCGGCTTCGATCATCCGGATCCTTCGATCTTCACAGTGCTGACCTCGCCGTCGGAAACTGCGGGTACCGCGAATATCGATTTCGTGATCTTTCCGGAGCGCTGGATGGTGGCGGAAAACACCTTCCGTCCGCCCTGGTACCACATGAACATCATGTCGGAGTTCATGGGCCTGATCTACGGCGTCTATGATGCCAAGCCGCAGGGCTTCGTCCCGGGCGGCATCTCGCTACATAACTGCATGTTGCCGCACGGACCGGACCGCGAGGCTTTCGACCATGCC
>DASZTN010000133.1:0-26046 GCA_035547995.1 Bradyrhizobium sp.
GATCAATCCCGTTCAAAATCTCGTCTTCTCCTCGCGTGGTGGCGCCGACACCGTCATGGTCGCCGGCGAGATCCTGATGCGCGACGGCATGCTGGCCCGCTCATCCGAGACCGAAGTGCTCCGAAATTCACAGGTTGTTGCCGAGGCACTTGCAGCACGTAGCGGGCTTGAGCCGTTCGCGCGGAGCGCCTGGCATCATTCGCAAATTGGATCGTGAGGGGAGTCCCAGATGAAGCTTTCAAACTGGCTGGTTGCTTTTTCCGTGATCGCGACGATGTTCGGCGCCGGCCGGCAAGCCGTTGCCGCCGATCCCGGCATATCACCGACCGAGGTTACGCTCGGCATGTGGACGCCGCTGACCGGCCCGACATCCCTGCTCGGCACCTCGGAGCGAGACGCGATCGAGATTGCGATCGATGAAATCAATGCGGCAGGCGGCGTGAACGGCCGGAAGATCAAGCTGATCGCCTATGACGATGCGGGATCGCCGCAGGAGGCGTTGACGTCAGTGCGGCGTCTGATCGACCAGGACGGCGTATTTGCGCTGATCGCCGGCTCCATCAGTGGCGCTACGCTTCCGGTGGTGCCGCTGGTGAACAGAAGCAAGATTCCCTTCATTTCCTCGATATCGTCGAACAGGAAATTGCTCGACCCGTTCAGCCATTACATCTTCCGGGTCTATGCAAACGAGCTTGCCCATGCCGACGGCATCGTGAACTACGCGCTTTCCAAAGGCATCAAGAAACCGGCGATCATCTACAACAGCAACGACTATGGCGTTGGAGGCGAAGAGGAAGTCTCCGCGTTGCTTGACAAGGCAAAGATCCCGCTGGTTGCGAAGGAACGCTATAACCAGACCGACCAGGATTTCAGCGCGCAGCTTCTGCGGATCAAGGAATCGGGTGCGGATTCCATGTTCCTCTGGGCTTTCGCTGCCGAAGCGGGCATCATCGTTCGGCAGGCGCGCGAACTCGGATTGACCATACCGATCTATGGCGGAGCCGGCATTTCCACGCCGCTATTCACCAAGGCGGTCGGCAATCTCGGAAAGGGGATCGTGGCAGCCTATGTGGTGCCGGATTTGCCGGAATCGTCCACCAAGCCTGCCGTCGCCAAGTACCGCGAAACCCTGAAAAAGAAATATGGCGGCTCGCTGCCGCCCGGCAGGCCAAACGAATACGATCTTGGCGGTTACGCCGCGCTCAAAATATTTGCCGCGGCGCTCGCCAAGGCAGGCGCCAACCCCACCCGTGAATCGCTGATTGCCGCCCTGGAGACACTGAAGGACTTCGACACCGGCGTGACGTTTCCCGTGACATACACGTCGAAAAAACACGAAGGCACCGACCAGACATCGCTGCTTCGGGTGGGCGATAGCGGAGAATGGGAGCTGCTGGGCGAAAACAAATGATCGGGCAGATCATACTCAACAGCCTCGCGCTTGGCAGCATCTATGCCCTGACTGCGCTGGGGTTCGTCGTCATCTTTCGTGCATCCGACGTCGTGAACTTCGCACAAGGTGAAATGATGATGCTCGGCGCCATGGTGGCCCTTCTGCTCTATCGCAATGCCCACCTCGGCTATGTCGAATCCTTTGCTCTTGCCATTGTGATTTGCATGGCCGCCGGAGCGTTCGTCGAACGCATCGCCTTTCGACCGCTGATGAATGCCCCGCATTTCACGATCCTGCTGTCGACGGTGGCTATCGGACAGATCATTCGAAGTGCGGTCCGGATCCTCTTCGGGCAGGAAGTCTCTTCGTTTCCCGGGGTACTGAGCGCCACGCCGCTGAGCTTTCTGGGGCTGCGTACCACAGCTCAGAATCTCGGCATTGTCGCCGTCGCCTTCGCTACGCTCCTCGCGTTCGTCCTGGTATTCTCCCGGACCAGGATCGGATGGGCGATGAAAGCGGCCGCGCAGAACAAGCGGGGCGCAGCGATCGTCGGCATCAATGTTTCCCGGACCAACGCCCAGGTCTGGGCGATGGCGGGCGGGCTCGCCGCCATCGCCGGCATCCTGCTCGCGCCCCTGATCATCATCACGCCCGACATGGGCGTCATCGGCAATAAGGGATTCATCGCCGCAATCCTTGGAGGATTCACCTCGCTGCCCGGAGCCGTGCTCGGCGGATTCATTCTGGCGTTGGCCGAGAACCTCATCGGCGTCTACATATCGAGCGCATTCAAGGACGCCATCGTATTCGTGCTTCTGATCCTGGTGCTGGTGGCGCGTCCGTCCGGATTGCTGGGGCGGCGCGTTGTCAAGCGGGTCTAGAGCGATGAAGGATAATGCCGATATCCTGAAGGCCTTGCGGGCCTGGCTGCCCGGCGCCGCAATTGTGGCGATCGCGCTGTCGCCGCTGCTGCTGGGTTCGGATTATCTGCGGTTCGTCGCTGTCCTGATCCTGATCAATGCGATCGCCGCCACCGGCGTCAACATCAGCATGGGCTATTGTGGCCTTGTATCGGTGGGACATGCCGGCTTTCTCGCCATTGGCGCGTATGTCGCCGCTTTCGTCGTGAACGATGTTTCGAGCAGCATCTTGCTGGCTGTTGTCGCCGGTGCTGCTGCGGCGGGCATCGCAGGCATCATTATCGGATTGCCCGCACTTCGGCTAAATTCACTTTATATCGCCATGGTGACATTTGGCTTTGGTCAGGCGGCCAATCTGGTTGCCGTCAACTGGATCGATGTCACCGGCGGTCCGAACGGGCTTGCCGTCGATGCTCCAACGATATTCGGCTTCGATGCGTCGAATACGATGCTTTACCTCATCGCCGTCGCGCTATTCCTGATCTCGATATGGATTGCGAGTTGTGTGGGACATTCGCGGCTCGGCCGGGCGTTCCTTGCGATCAAGGAGAGCGAAATCGCGGCCAAGTCGATGGGGATCAAGGTCGAGCGTTACAAGATGATCGCCTTCACCATGAGTGCGGTGATGGGCGGCGCAGCAGGAGCCATGTACGCGATGGTATCGGGCTTTGTGAATCCCGACGCCTTCGTGTTTCAGGTGTCCGTCCTGCTGGTGACGATGTGCGTGGCCGGCGGCCTTGGAACGCTTTCCGGTCCGATCATCGGAGCCGCCATCCTGACGATACTGCCGGAGTTGCTCCGGCCATTTGCGGAGTACAAGGAGCTATTTTCGGGAATCATCCTTCTTGGGTTCCTTGTCTTGATGCCGCGGGGACTGGCTTCGCTGATCGGGAACTGGATCGAAGCCGCCAAACTCAAGCCCCGGCTGGCCTGACGGTGGAGATGGCTTCATGAGCCGGGACATCATCCTGTCGGTCATCAAAGTATCTCTTGCCTTCGGCGGCAACCAGGTGCTGTCCGACGTCTCGCTGGATGTCGATCGCGGCCAGCTGTTCGCAATCATCGGTCCCAACGGGGCAGGGAAGACGAGCTTCTTCAACGTCCTGACCCGGCTCTACGATGCCGATAGTGGCGCCGCCATATTCGACGACAGGAATCTGTTCGAGGTTGGCGCGACCGACCTGGCCCAGGCCGGCGTGATGCGGACATTTCAGAATATCCTCATCTTGAAGGAGCTGTCGGTTCTCGACAACGTGCTGCTCGGGCTTCATACCAGCCACCGGACCTCTCTCGCAGCAGCGGCATTCGGCACGTTGTCGTATCGCCGGGAAGAGCGGCAGCGGCGCGAGCTTGCCTATGAAGCGCTGAAAGTCGTGGGACTGGAGCAGGCTTCGGATCTTGCTGCCGGCTCGCTGCCATTCGGTCATTTGCGGCTGCTCGAACTCGCCCGCTGCATCGCCTCCAGCCCAAAGCTGATTTTGCTGGACGAGCCGTCGGCTGGCATGACGTCCCAGGAAATCGAGCGTCTGACCAGAACCATCGAACTGATCCGGCGAACGCTTAACCCGACCATCCTCCTGATCGCGCACACCATGAAGCTGGTGATGCAGGTGTCAGACCGGATTCTGGTATTGGATCATGGCATGCCGATCGCCGAGGGCACCCCGGTCGAAATAGCGTCCAATCAGGCCGTCATCGATGCCTATCTCGGAAAGGCTTCCGACGATGCTGCAGCTTGAGAAGGTCTCTTCCTCCTACGGAGCGGTTGCCGCATTGAGCAACTGCTCCCTCGAAGTGCCTAAAGGTGCCATCGTCACGCTGCTTGGAGCCAATGGTGCAGGCAAGACGACGATCCTGAATTGCATCATGGGACTGCAGCGATCGAGTGGAAGGATCATGCTGGAAGGCCGTTCGATCGGCAATGCGCCGGCTGACAGGATCGTCCGCCAGGGCGTCTCCCTCGTTCCTGAAAGCCGGGAATTATTTACGGAGATGACCGTCGACGAGAATCTGAGGATGGGAGCTTACATTCACGGTTTCTCCAGGGAAAGCCGGTCGGTCTCGGACGATGTATTCGATTTGTTTCCCGAATTGGCTGGTCGCAGGACCGCGCTCGCCGGCATGCTGAGCGGCGGTCAACAGCAAATGCTCGCAATCGGTCGCGCCATGATGGCAAAGCCGCGGCTGCTCCTGCTGGATGAGCCCTCTACCGGCTTGGCGCCCCTGATGTTTCAGCGGATTCTGAACGCGGTGGTGCGGCTCAATCGCAGCGGCGTGACCATCCTGCTGGTCGAGCAGAATGCCTATCGCACGCTGCCCATATCGGCTTTCGCCTATGTGCTGGAGACGGGGTCCATCGTCCTTTCGGGGCCTGGCGACGTGCTCATGAACGATGACAAGATTCGTTCTTCCTATCTGGGTGTTGTTTGAAAGATGTGGTCGTTTCAATGAAGAGGACTAATTCTGCAAAGCGAGACGGTGGCGAGAACGTCTTGCTCAATTATGCCGGCTTTCTCGTTCGCCGAATGTGGCAGATCCACGTGGCGATGTTTCTGCAGGAGACGAAAGGCTCCGGCATGACGCCGCTGCAGTTCAGCATCCTGCTCACTTTGGAGGATTCTCCCGATCTCGAACAGTTTGCCCTGGCGTATCGGGTCGGGCTGGACCGTTCCAATCTATCGGAAATCGTTTCGCGGATGACCAAGGCCGGCTTGATCGAATGCGGCCCGAGCGAACGGGATCGGCGCACCAAGGTCGCGCGGCTGACGAAAAAAGGCCGGCAGCTCCTGCTTCGGTTGAGGACGAGGGTAAATCGGTCGCATGCGCGCCTGCTCGAGGATTTGCCGGCCGGCGACCGCGCCAGGTTCTTGAAGATGATGAAAGCGGTGGTCGAAAAAAAGAACGAGCTTGGGCGAGCCCGTTTCTCGATGCGAGACGCGGGCTAGCCGCTTGGATCGTTCCGGAAACAGGCCGAAGAACGTTCGGATATGCGGGTATACGGATGATTGACGCCAAGAGGGAAACGAACGGAAGCAGCGTGTCATACGCATCGGACCGGTTCGATGTCGATGAACAGCGATTCAAGCTGCTGATGCGGAACGTTGCGTCGAGCGTTGCAGTCATTACCGCAGAGCTCGATGGCCGGATGCACGGAATGACGGCGACGGCAGTCTGCAGCGTGACGGCGTCGCCGCCGACGATTCTGATCGTGGTCAATCGCTCAAATCGAAGTCACCCGATCATTTCGCGATCCCGAAAGTTTACGGTGAACTTTCTGGCCGAGCATCAGGCCGGATTGGGGCAGCGTTTCTCGGAGAAGCACGAATTCCCGTTTGACGGCGTCGACTGCAGGGCGGGGCGCAATGGCGCGCCGATCCTGAACGACACGGCGGCCTACATCGAATGCGAGACCAGCGAGGAATTCGATGTGGGCACGCACACTGTTTTCATCGGCAGGGTGCTGGACGGCGATGTGACGGGTTTGCTGCCTCTTCTTCATCACCAGGGCAAATACAAATCATTGGTTGGACTGGCGGGTCCATTCGGAACGTCGTCGGGAAGCGGGTCTGTTCGAGGATCGGATCAAGCAAGGCGCGAGGGCAAGTGAAATGGCAACACGTAAAATGCATCTGATGGCATATCTGAAGACCGGTGCAACCTCGACCCATCCGGGCGGCTGGCGGCATCCGGAGGCAGATCTGCACGACATCTTCATGCCGAGCCGATACGAGCATATCGCGCGCGTATTGGAGCAATCATTCTTCGACGGATGTTTCTATGCGGATACGCAGGGCGTTCCGGACATCTACAACAGCAGCTTTGAAGCCTATATCCATCACGGTGGGCAGCTTTCCTACCTTGATCCGCTGACGATCCTGCCGATCATGGCGGCAGCAACGAAGCATCTCGGCCTCGGCGCGACGCTGTCGACGACGTTCCATCACCCCTATCATCTGGCCCGCACGCTGGCGTCGCTGGATCTTTTGTCGGGCGGCCGCGCCTGCTGGAACGTGGTGACATCGTCGACGAATTTCGAAGCACGCAATTTCGGGATGGAAAAGCTTCCCGAAAAGGACTTGCGCTACGACATCGGCGATGAGGTTCTTGAAGCGTGCTGTGCGCTCTGGAATTGCTGGGAGCCGGACGCGTTCATCATGGACAAGGTCAACGGCGTCTTCGCCGATGCCGCCAAGGTGCATTACGCCGACTATGAGGGCAAATATGTCAGGACCCGCGGGCCCCTATCGCTGCCGCGCAGCCCGCAGGGCCGGCCGGTGCTGATGCAGGCCGGGTCATCCCCCCGCGGCCGCGAGTTCGCCGCACGATGGGCGGAGGCGATCTTCTGTGCGGCGACGGGGGTTGGCGCCTGCGTCGAATTCTATGCTGACATCAAGTCGCGAATGAAGACTTATGGCCGCTCTCCCGAGCAATGCGCGATATTGCCGGCTATTTCGGTCGTGCTGGGTGAAACGGAGTCGATTGCGCGAGAGCGTGCGGAATATCTGGACAGCCTGATCAGCCCTGAACTCGCCAAGGCGACAGGCTCGGCAATGCTGGGGGCTGATCTAGCCAAGGTGAGGACGGCGGAAGACCTGGCCTCCGCCAAGGGCAGTCAGGGGCATGGCGGCCTGGAAGAAAACATGCGCCGGATCATGAGACGGGATGGCATCAGCCTGGAAGAGGCCAATCGTCGGGCCCATCACAACCTGGTGGGTACCCCGATCATGGTCGCCGACGCCATGCAGGAGATTTTCGACGCCAATGGCTGTGACGGTTTCGTCCTGCAGGGCAATGTATCGCCCGGGATGTTCGAGGAATTCGGACGAATGGTTGTTCCCGAACTGCAAAACAGAGGGCTTCTGCGGACAGCCTATACCGGATCGACCATGCGAGAGAATTTGCAAAGTTAACAGGAAGGTGAAATGGACCGGGCAACGGAGCAGCGAGGTCCCAAAGCCGCGGTCATTGTGAAGTTCCCGACTTGAGCGCGGAGATCGAGCCAACTCGACTTCACCGGGGCTTTTGATTGAGATCAAGCCAGCAGCGAAGGAGACGTCCTAGATTTCGTCAGCACATTTGGATGAGCAGGATCATGCGCTGCCGCAATCCCTTTCCGCTTCCCGATCGCCTCGATGCGCAATTGCAGCCGGTCGTTATCCTTTGGGAAAATCTGAAGCGCGGCGAAAATGGAATGCCCTTCGGCGATGACCTTGGTGTATCGGCGCTGACCAAACTGCCGGGAAATCCGTTCCTGCTCGGCGTGTCTCCCCCAACCGGGCGCTGGCGCTTCGAATTCGTCTGCGACAGTCTGCGCGGAGAAGCGACAGCAGGAAGCTTCATCGACGAGATGCCGCCGAACGTCAATTTCGGCTATTTGCGGGCCCAAAGCAGCGCCACCGTGGAAGCAGGCGAACCCACATTGCTCCGCCTCAGCCAGGCGTCCGGATACGGTTTCTCCAGAGTGCTTCTGCCGCTATGGGGTAACGGACAGATCACCATGCTCCTGGGCGTGATCGATCACTGCGCGGTCGTCACCGCGCTTTGAATTATCGCTCGTACCAGCCGACCAGAATGGCTTCGGCGATCGTAGATTTACGTGCCTCCCGCTCGACATCGCGGCAAGAGGCATTGGACTGCGCCCGGACATGGTCCGCGGAAAGAGCAAGCAGGCGGAAATGATAATGGTGCGGCCCATCTCCCGGCGGGGGACACGGGCCGCCATAGCCTGTCTTGCGAAAATCGTTGACCGCCTGCTTCATTTTTGTGATCCGCCCGGCATTCTCCGCAAACTCGGTGACATCGGACGGGATGTCGTAGACGGCCCAATGATGCCAGGTGCCGGCCGGCGCATCGGGATCGTCGCAGAGCAGGACGAAACTCCGCGTTCCCTCCGGCGCGTCTGACCATTGCAGCGGCGGCGAAATGTTCTCTCCCTCGCAGGTAAAACGCCGCGGGATTGCTGCGCCGTCGGCAAAGGCGCTTGAAACGAGCTTCATGGCTTTCTCCATCACGAAGTCGGGATCGGCTCGGGCTTGACGAGATTTTCCAGATCCGGCTCACCGCAGCGTGCGAGCATCAACTGCCGCACCTGGTCGCGCAGCCGAACGATGGCCTGGAAATCGGCACCTTCCGGCAGCACCGCATCACCGATCTCGATGCTAATGGCATTGCGGCGCGGAAACCATTGGTCGCTGCGCAAAACCGTCCGGGTGCCCTTGATGATGCCCGGCAGAATCGGAAGCCCGGCGTCGGCGGCGACCTTGAACGCACCGAGGTAAAAACCCGACAATCCGGCTCTGCGGGTGAATGTTCCTTCCGGAAAGAACACCAGGAGCCGGCCCTGACGGGCAAGCGCACCCAACGCGGCAGCATCGGTGAGGCTGCCTGACACGTCATAGCGCTCCACAAAGGGAGTTCCGAGGCGGCGCAGGATCGGCCCGGCAACAAGCTGCCGGGCCAGCTCGCGCTTGGCGACGATGGCCGGCTCGCCGGGAAGCGCGGCCGCGAGCGCAAAGACATCCATGTAGCTCGAATGATTGAAGACGAGCACAGCGCCTTGCGCCGGTATCTTTTCGATCCCGCGGATCGCCAGCGGTATGCCCATGGCGGCCAGCGCGCCGCGCCCGATCCGTCGGAGCGCGGTCCAGCGCGATGGCATGGCCGGCAGCATCAGCACGGCAAAGCATCCCGCAAGGAACGCGCCGCCGAGCACGGTCCACCACCAGGCGGCGTAGAGATCGTCGCGAAGCAATCGGCCGACCCGCCTGAGCTGTGGGCCGGTGCCGGCCAGCGCCAGGCGCAGCACCTGCCACCACAAAGCCCGCCGGGACGGGCCGAGTTGACCGCTCCGATACAGCTCCCGGGCCGTACTCCGCCGGATCTTTCCGCTCGATGTTTTGGGCACGGTGCGGGGCGGAACAAGCACGATTTCGTCGGGCGGCGTGCCGGCGATATCGGTCACGACTTCCTGCGCGCGCGCCTGCAGCGCCGCGCGGGAGGCCGGATCGGTCTCCCGGGTCTCGGTCAGCACGACGACCCGTTCGGTCCCGGACGCGGGATCAGGCACCCCGAACACCGCTACACCGCCTTTATGCACGCCCGGCACGTTGGCGACGGCTTCCTCGATTTCCTGCGGATAGAGGTGTCTGCCCGCACGTATGATGATGTCCTTGATACGGCCGGTCACGAAGATGTCGCCGCCCGCCATATAGCCGCGGTCGCTGGTATCGAGCCAGTCGCCGTGGATCAGTTCGCGGGTCCTGGTTTCGTTGTGAAAGTAGCCCCGCGTGGCGGAGGGGCCGCGAAATTCGATGCGCCCCTCGCGACGTTCTCCGAGTTCGCGGCCAGCCTCGTCGACGACCCGGACTTCATGGCCGGGAAGCGGCTGTCCGCAGGCGGGAATCTCGAGGGGATGCGGATCGTCCGGTTTCGCAGGAGCGGCAATGCCCTGGATGCTGAGCTGGTCGCGGTCGACACGATCGATGAGCGGCGCGCGTCCGAAGGGCGGAAAGGCCAGCCCGACGGAACATTCGGCCAGCCCATAGACCGGCGCCATCGCTTGGGCGGGAAAACCATAACGAGCGAAGCGGGTGGTAAACTCGCGCAATGTGCGGACGCTGATGGGCTCGGCGCCATTGGCGACCATCCGCAACGAGGATAGATCAAGGCCCCTGAGGTCGTCGTCGGCAATTTTGGCAAGGCATAGCTCGAAGCCGAAATTCGGCGATGCCGAATAGGTGGCGCGAAACCGGTGGATCGCCCAGAGCCAGCTTTGCGGCCGGACCAGAAAGCTCAACGGCGACATCACGTAGAGGCGCGCCGCAAAATACAGGCATCCGAGCCAGGCGCCGATCAGTCCCATATCGTGGTAAAGCGGCAGCCAGCTGACGAAAACATCGGCCGAACTCGCCTCCATGGCGGTTCCGAGCGCCCGAATGTTGGCGAGAAGATTGGCATGGGTGAGCACCACCCCCTTGGGATCGCCGGTACTGCCCGAAGTGTACTGGATGAGAGCAACGGCGTTGGCATCCTTGAGCTGAGGCAGCGCGGTTACCCCCGCAGCCGAACCTTCAATCTCGGCAACGCTGGCGATACGGTTCAGGCTTTCCACCAGATTGCGAAGCAGACCGGCCAACCGGCGCCCTTCCGGCATCGTGATGAGCATGCTGGCGCCGGCATTGCGGAGGATGCTGGTCTGGCGCCGCAGATGTTCTTCAAGTTGCGAAAGCCGCATGGGCGGGTAGATCGGCACCGGTATCGCACCCGCATAGAGAATGCCGAAGAAAGTCACGAAGAAATCGAGGCCGGTCGGAAGCATCACGCCGACCCGGTCGCCCGGCAAGACGTCATGGCCTATCAGGCCCTGCGCCACCCGCTTGGCCCTGGCCGCAAGCTCGCCATAGGTGAGGGTGCCGAGAACCGTCGTCTCGTCCTGCAATACGGTCAAATGCAGCCGATCGGCATGGCGCGCGGCATGCCACTCGAGCACCTCGATCAAAGTGCGCGCTTGGCTCGCGGCCGGTACTGCCGGGAGGACGGATGCCGGAACTGCGGCGGGCTTCCCGTGCTCGAGCGCCGGTCCAGCCCGTTCAAGCGCGCGGGCGAGATCCTCGACGGTCTCGGCCTCTCCGATCGTCTGTGGCGGCAGGTGCACATGAAAGGCACGTTCGATGCGCAGGACCAATTCGGTACGGGCGAGGCTGTCAATGCCGAGATCGCGCTCGATACGGCTGGCCGAACTGACATCGATGAACCGGCTGCGCTGGGGATGAAGCTCGCGCACAAGGCCGCGGATCACCGCAATCAGCCTGTCGCGGTTCAATTCGACATTGCCCGGTGCAAAAGCATCCATAAATTCTGCTTAGAGTGCAGGCCGCCACAGGCATTGACCAGGATCAATCCAGCGCCGCGAGGGCCTAGCCATCGTAAGGGGTAGAACGCATTGATCGGATTTTCGTTTCCTACGCGCATATCGATCATCACGTAAAACTCAAACGAGGGAGGAAGATCGCTTGAACGACAGGGGCAGCGAGACGCCAGCCTTCGAGGCTGCTCTTTATCGGCAATTTGGCGCGATCGACGCCGTTCGCCGTGCGCAGGGCGATATGCTCGCATCGTTCGGATTCGGCCCCGTCGAGAGTGCCTACCGCATCATCGCATCCGGGCCCTATTGGCGCCTGCGCGACTACGGCGCCGCTGACCGCTCCCGCTCCGTGCTCATCGTGGCCGCGCCAATCAAGCGGCCTTACATCTGGGATCTCGTGCCGGCAGTCAGCGCCGTTCGCCGTTGTCTTGACGCAGGCTTGTGCGTTTTCCTTCTGGAATGGTTGCCGGCTTCGGAGAAAACCTGCAATGTCGGCATTGCCGGCTGCGTGGAGGCGATCTCGGCGGCCCTGGAAGCGATCGCCGCTGAGGCGGAGAATCGCCGGCCGGTTATCATGGGGCACTCGCTGGGCGGAATGCTGGCTGCCATCCATGCGGCTTGCGCGGCGGAGACCATCGGCGGGCTTGTGCTGCTCGATGCGCCGCTCTGCTTCGGGGCCGGAGAAGGCCGGTTTCGTGATGCGTTGATTGCGCTGGCTCCGGCGTCAATGCCGGATTCGAATCCGTACCCGGGATCGATGCTGTCTCACGCGAGCGCGGCGGCATCGCCGGCAACCTTCATCTGGTCGCGATACGCGGATGCCATCCTCTCTGCCGCAGACCCCGGCGCCTCGGATATCCATGTCCGCGTCGAACGTTGGGCGCTCGACGAGGTGGCGTTGCCCGGAACGCTGGTGAGGGAGATCGTCGAGCTGCTATATCGTGACAACGGCTTCTGCCGCGGAATTCTGAGCGTTGAAGGGCGGACGATCGGACTGCAAAGCCTTTCAGCTCCGACACTCGCCGTCATCAACACGGCGGATTCGGTGGCTCCGCTGGATTCAGTGATTCCGGTTGGTAAGGCACTGGGAGCGGAGAAGTTTCGCATCATCAAATATCCGGGCGAGAGAGGCGTTTGCCTGCAGCACCTCGGAATACTGGTCGGACGGCATGCTCACGCGCAAATATGGCCGAGGATCATCGACTGGATCGGAATCCAAAAATGAACGTGGACCGAGCAGAACGAATGAGCCAGCAAGCTCAACTGGAGCTGCCACCTTTGTCGCGTTTTACATAATCTGCCAGTTTGGCTTTCTCAGCCTCAAGAAGCTTCTCAACGGTCTTGCGGGTCTGCTCGTCGAGCGCTGTCTGCAACAGCTTGCGGTAGTGCTCGATATTGAGCTCAATGATCTCGCGCGCTGTCGTGAATTTGTCTTGCATCAGCAAAATCAACCGGATTGCAGCATATTTTGCTGCCTTCGAGCAGCCGATGCCACCGCCAAAATGCGCCGGAGTTTGATCGTGATCAAACTCTGATCAGATCTACGGAATATGCAAACTGCCAGATATGAGACCATGAAAAATGCCTGTCAGCACCAAACCAAGCGCCGGGCCTGTAGTCTACGCGGTTCACCCCTGGAGTCCCGGCAATCCGCACAAGCGCGCTCGCCATCAGCTGCTCAGCGACGACGAGCGGGCCAAGCTCGCCAGAATTTCATCGATCGTGCGATTCAACAAAGGCGAGCAGATTTATAATCAGGCCGAACCGGCTGATGCGGTGTTCAACATCATTAGCGGCGTCGTCACCGCCTACCGCACACGCGCGGACGGTAGCCACATCGTTTCCTTCTTCCACGCTGGCGATCTTTTTGGACTGTCCGAAGAAGGACAATATTCCAACGCAACGAAGGCCGCGACACCGGTCGTTGCCTACAAGATACCGCTATCAGCGCTGCGCCGCATTCTGGATAACAACCCGGCTCTGGACGTCAACGTGATCGTCAAGCTTTGCGAGGAGCTGCGCGAGGCGCAGCGTCATGCGCTGCTGCTGGTTCAAAGGCGGGCGACAACGCGGCTGGCGCTGTTCCTGGATCTCCAACAGCACCTGCAGGCGGTCGGAGAGACACCCGTCCACGAGATATACTTGCCGATGGATAGGTCGAGCATCGCCGCCTATCTCGGAATGACCCTGGCGGCCGTCAGCCGCGCCTTTCGGTCGCTGATCTCGAAGAAGATCATCGCAACTCGCGATCGCCATCATGTGAAGGTTGTCGATAACGAAGCTTTCAATAAGCTCATCGACATGGCGACGACCGAGGCGATCGAAGAGCAAGCCTGAAACTACGCGATAATGTGAGCGCCGCCGTCGACCGGGATGACGGTGCCGGTAATCCGGCGCGCGGCATCACTGACGAGGAACGCCGCCAGGTTTCCGACGTCCTCGATGTCCACGAGATGATGTTCCGGAGCGCGGGCCGCAGCGGCCTCCAGCAATTCGTCGAATCGCTCGATGCCGCTGGCTGCGCGGGTCCTGATCGGTCCCGGTGAAATGGCGTGCACGCGAATGCCCTTCGGTCCAAGCTCGGCGGCGATATAGCGTGTGCTGCTTTCCAGGGCGGCCTTGACCGGTCCCATCAGATTGTAGTTTTTCACCACATGTTCGGATCCGTAGAAGGTCACGGCCAGCAGACAGCCGCCGTTCTGCATCAGCGGCTCGGCCAGATGCGCCATGTGGATGAAGGAGTGGCAGGATATCTCCATGGCCAGGTCGAAGCCTGCGACCGAACAATCCGTCACCCGGCCATGCAGGTCCTCGCGCGGCGCGAATGCGATCGAGTGGAGCAGGAAATCGAGACGGCCCCATTCGGATTTGATGCGGGAAAACACCTCCTCCAGCTGTCCGGGAATCCGGACATCGCAGGGAAGCAGCAGCTCGCAGCCAAGTTTGTCTGCGACCGGCTGGACGAATGGCCTGGCCTTGTCGTTGAGGTAGGTTGCGGCGAAACTGGCGCCCGCCTTCACGAAGGCCTCGGTGCAGCCGGTGGCGATGCTGTGCTCGTTGGCGATTCCAACGATGAGGCCCTTCTTGCCGCGAAGATCGACGAGCAGATCGATCGGCTGGGCGGAATTGGCATTCGGCATCGGAACATCCTCAAATGTCAGGTTGAAGCCGACCCGCGCACGATATCGAACGTATGGCGGGCGATCATCGCTTCCTCGTCGGTCGGAATCACGCGCACAGCGATCCGGCTTTGCGCCGAGCTGATCACGCCGGCATCGCGGGTATTGGCCTCGTCATCCAGATGCACGCCGAGCCAGCGAAGCCGCTCGCAAACCTGCGCCCGGATCTGCGGTGCGTGCTCGCCGATCCCGGCGGTGAAGATGATGCCGTCGAGGCCGCCGAGCGAGAATGTGAGAGCGCCGATCTCCCGGGCGATCCGGAAGACGAACAACTCAATCGCTTCCCTGGCGTGAATGTCGCTGCTTGCGAGCAATGTGCGCATGTCACTGGAGATGCCTCCGGAAACGCCGAGCAGGCCGGATTTCTGATAGAGCAAGTCTTCGACCTGCCTAGCCGTCATCGACCGTTCCTGCTCCAGATAGAGGATGACGCCGGGATCGATTGCTCCACATCGCGTCCCCATCATCAGCCCATCCAGCGCGGTGAAGCCCATCGTCGTGTCGATGCTGCGTCCACCTTGCATGGCGCACAGGCTCGCGCCATTGCCAAGATGAGCTGCGATGACCTTGCCGCTTGCGAGTTCGGGTGCCAGCTTCTTCAACTGGCGGGCGATGTACTCATAGGACAGGCCGTGAAAGCCATAACGCCTGACGCCGGCGGCCTCGAATTCGCGGGGCAGTGCAAAGCGCGTCGCTACTTTCGGCAGAGAATGGTGGAACGCCGTGTCGAAGCAGGCGACCTGCGGCAGAGTAGGTCGAATGGCGTGGATGGCGCGGATCGGCGCCAGATTGTGCGGCTCGTGCAACGGCGCGAGCGGCGTCAGCTTGTCGAGCAGTCCCAGCAGTTCCGGGGTGACGCGCTCCGGCCGATCATGGTCCGGACCGCCGTGGACGACCCGATGGCCGACGGCGATCAGCGTATCTGCGCCGAGATGGCTCTCGGTCCAGGCGACCACCTCTTCGAGAAGAGAGCCGAAGTCCTGATCCGGTCTGGTCCAGTTGCGTTCGCTGAGTATCTTGCCTTTGCTGTCGCGGGCGAAGAAATGCGGCGCCGAGCCGATCCCTTCGACCTCTCCTTTGGAAGCGAGCACGAGCTCGTCCACCGACTGTACCTCGAACAATGAAAACTTGATGCTCGAGGAGCCCGCATTGAGCGTAAGGACAGCCTGCGTCATGCTAGACCCCGGCAGCCTTCTGCGCGGCCGCGGCGCGATTGCGTGCGATCAGGACCGCAACCGCGCAGGAGGCCAGCCGCGTGCGTTCGGCATCGGCCCGGCTGGTGAGAATGATCGGAATCCGCGCGCCGAGCACCACGCCTGCGGCATCGGCGCCGGCGATGAAGGTCAGCTGTTTCGCCAGCATATTGCCGGCTTCCAGGTCGGGAACGACGAGAATGTCGGCGCGGCCGGCAACCTCGGAGACGATGCCCTTCTCTTTGGCTGCCGCCAGGCTGACGGCATTGTCGAATGCCAGCGGACCATCGACGAGTGCGCCGCTGATCTGGCGACGTTCGGCCATCTTGCAGAGCGCGGCGGCATCGAGCGTGGAACGGATCTTCGGATTGACCGTCTCGACTGCCGACAGCACCGCAACCCGGGGCAACTGAATGCCCATCACATGGGCAAGGTCGATGGCGTTCTGGACGATGTCGCGCTTCTGATCGAGGTCGGGTGCGATGTTGACCGCAGCATCGGTGATCAGCAGCGGACGCGGATAGCCGGGCACGTCCATCATATAAACATGGCTCAGCCGACGTCCGATCGACAGTCCGCTGCCGGGGGCCAGCACCGCATGAAGCAGTTCGTCGGTATGAAGCGAGCCTTTCATCAGCAACGCGGCTTCCCCCTTCCGGACGACCTCGACGGCCGTGGCGGCCGCTTCGTGCGATGCCGCGTCGACCAGCCGGAAGGATGAGATATCGATATGGCCTGCTTCGGCTGCGGCGGCGACCGTTGCTTTCGGACCGACCAGGATCGGCTCAATCAAGCCGGCAGCCGCGGCTTCGGCGGCGGCGGCAATGGCTGCGGGATCGCAGGGGTAGGCGACTGCAGTCGGAATTGGGGAGTTGCCGGCCTTTGCTTCGCTGATGACGGCATGGAAGCGCTCATGGCGATTGAGGCGAACGCTCGGCAGTTCGACCCGCGGCCGCCGCACTTTTTCCGTCGGCGCGCGGACATGCGCGGTTCCGGTGACGACCACCTCGCCGGTTTGATTGACGCAGCGGCAGTCGAGAACCAGGTCGCCCTTCTCCGGATGCTTCTCCGTGACCGTGACCGTGGCGGTAATCACGTCACCGATGTCGACGGGATGGAGAAAGCGGAGATCCTGTCCCAGATAGATCGTGCCGGGCCCCGGCAGCTTGGTGCCGAGCACGCTGGAGATCAGCCCGGCAGTCAGCATGCCGTGGGCGATGATGCGGTGAAACATGTCGGTCCGCGCATAGGCCGGATCCATGTGAGCAGGATTGACGTCGCCGGACACCACCGCAAAGAGATCGATGTCCTGCTGACTGATCGTCTTGCAGACACTGGCCTGATCGCCGATGGCGAGTTCGTCATAGGTGCGGTTTTCGATGAATTCGCCGGGCTTGGGTGATGTCGCGTCCATGTCGAGCGTCCTTTTCAGCTTTCCCGCACGTAGCTGCCGGGCGCATCGCCAAGCACCGGATAGCCCTTGTCGGGAGCGGATAGCGGAGGAGGGCTAACGGGAGTGCCGGAGCGTTCGTTCAACCAAGCGACCAATTGCGGCCACCATGAGCCTTCCCTCGGGGTTGTCGACGACATCCATTCCTCGGGGGCGAAATAGGAATTCTGATGTGGCCGGCGCGCCAGGCGGAAATGACGGCGAGGGTGTCCCGGCTCGCTGACAATCCCGGCATTGTGTCCTCCCGAAGTGAGGACGAAAGTGATATCGCCGTCATTCAGGAGATGAATTTTATAGACCGATCGCCACGGCGCGACATGGTCGGTTTCCGTGCCGACGACGAATAGCGGGGTCCGGATATCCTGGATGGCGATCGGTCGCCCCTCGATCTGATAGCGGCCTTCGGCGAGATCGTTGTTGAGGAACATTCTGTGCAGATATTCAGAATGCATCCGGAACGGCATCCGGGTGGCGTCCGCATTCCAGGCCATCAGGTCGTTGGCATGTTCGCGCTCGCCGAGCAGGTAGGTTTTGATGATGCGCGACCAGACCAGATCGTTGGAACGGAGCATCTGGAAGGCGCCGGCCATCTGGGTGCTGTCGAGATAGCCCTGGCGCCACATCACGTCATCCAAGAGCGCCACCTGGCTTTCGTCGGTGAAGAGCTGCAGCTCGCCGGCCTCGGTAAAGTCGGTCTGCGCCGCCAGCAGCGTCACGCTGGCGAGGCGGTCGTCGCCGTCACGCGCCATCGTCGCTGCGCCCATCGATAGCAAGGTGCCGCCCAGGCAATAACCGCAGGCGTGGATCTTCTCCTCGCCGCAAATCGCCTGGATGGCGTTGATCGCCGGCATCAGGCCGAGCCGGCGGTAATCGTCGAACGACGTATCGCGCATGTCCGGGCCCGGATTACGCCAGGAGATGCAGAACACGGTGAAGCCCTGAGAAACCAGGTAGCGAATGAAGGAATTTTCGGGCGACAGATCGAGAATGTAGTATTTCATGATCCAGGCCGGGACGACCAGGATCGGTTGAGGGCGAACCGTCGGGGTCGTCGGCTCATACTGAATGAGTTCGATGAGATCGTTGCGGAAGACCACCTTGCCCGGCGTGACCGCAAGGTTCTTGCCGACGGCGAAACCATCGACGTCATCGATGACGTGACCGGTTGCCACCTGCCCGAAATCCTCGACGAAATTCTGCAATCCCTTGACGAAATTGCCGCCGGCCTGCTGCAGCGTCGCCCGCAACACCTCGGGATTGGTCCATGGGATGTTCGACGGCGAAAAGACGTCGAGCAATTGCCTGGCATCGAAGCTGACGACGTCGGTGTGTGATTTGGCGACGCCGGGCAATCTGCCGGTGGCTTCTTTCCACCATTCTTCGGTGAGCAGGAATGCCTGGGCGATCTGGTTGAATGGAAAGCGCGACCAGGCTTCGTCGCGAAAACGATGGTCCTCGGCGGCCGGTTGCGTCCATTCGTCGGGGTTTGCAAGTCGCTTCAACTGCTCGCCCGCCTTCAGCGCCAATGCGAGTCTCCGTTCGGGAGCATTGGCAAGGTGCAGAGACCAGTCGAGATAAGCAAGCGTCAGCGAAATGCCTGAAAGCGATCCGGTCCACTTGGCCTGCCAGGCGTGCAAAAGCCGGTCGAACGACTCGCCGCCGATTGCTGCTGTCAGCTGGTGTGAGGTTGGGCCGAGCGGGACCGCGGACGGCGGAAGTGCTTCGACAAGGGCGCCGGACGGCTTGCCGACAGCTTGACTTGATTTGAGCATAGCTCACCCGGTGCGACAAAAGCTTCGAAATCAACGACGAGGATAGATCAGAGCGTCGGAATCTCCTTGATCCTTGTCAAGGAAGCGATGGTCCAGGCCTTTGCGCTATTGGGGATGAAGGGCGTCGTCAAATCAAGCCGGCAATTTCGGGCGCGCCGGTCGATCGTCATCTTGTCGTCACACGACTTTGGACAGGCGGAATGCGACGAACGTGATGGCATCGAGAACAAAAGAAAATACGATCGCGGCGGGCAATGGCACCGGTCAGAAGCCGAAGAACTTTTCGCGTAGCGCATCCTCGTAGCGCCGCTTTGCATCTTTTACCCGGTTGCGAAGTTCGTCCTCCTCAAAATGAGCCTGCTCCCATTTATCCACTTCGGCGATCGAATGGTTTACCGAAGCAAGCGCTTCCTCGCGCTTGATCGCGGCGATCCATTTTTCGACCGCCGCTTTATAGGCAGCTTGCATTCGATCCAGTTCGGCAGGGCTTTCCGGCATCTCAATCCCTCATGAAATCAAAGGCCAAATGGCGCAATAGGAGCGGCCCCGCGCGAACTGTCACTGCTATGCTCGAAGTGAAGGGCTCAGTGAGACATCAGCGTCGGAACGGTCATGGATCTGAGCGCCGAGCGCGTAACTCCGCCAAGGATTACTTCCTGCAATCGTGAATGGCCATAGCCACCCATTACCAGCAGATCGAGGCCTTCATCGGAGGCCATAGAAGAGATGAGAGGCTGGATTTCGGCATGGCTCGCATCCAGCGCCCTGATCGTGGCCTGCAAGTTTATTCTTGCCAGATGTTGTACAAGCTTTTCAGCCGACGTTTCGGCGTCCTCCTTCCCGGCTTCCTTAATGGTGATGATGGTCAAGGCATCGGCCTTTTCAAGAAAGGGCATGGCGTCGCGCAAGGCGCGCGCTGCCAGACGGCTGCCGTCCCAGCAGATGCCTATACGTTTAGCTTCAAAATTGCCGTGGAAAATATAGGGTATGAACAATACGGGGCGGCCCGATTGAAAGAGAATTTCCTGCGGAATCGCATTATCAAACGAAGTTTGTTCGGCATCGGGCTGTAATACAACGGCCAGATCGTAGAGCCGTGTTGCCGCGGCGATCGAGGCCCCCGCCTCTGCGGGAAACGCCGCCGCCGATCGCCAGGAATGCGAAATACCGGCATTTCGCGCGGCCAATTCAAAAACGTCGGCCGCGGTATGGGCACGAAGCAGGGCCTCGAGCCGTTCCTGTTCGATTGCTTCGGCGGCAATTGCGGCGGCGCCGTCGATCGCAAAGGCGGTGCTCATGGAGATGTAGCCGACCGCCAAGGCGTCGAGATGAGCACCATACGTCAGGGCCAAGGAGATCGATCCATCGATGACGGGACGGGCAGGGCGTTCGGTCGGAATATGTACAAGGATGTCCTTGATCATCGTGACGTTCCTCCTGGAGCGCTTGTCCTAATCAGCCGCGGACAATTTCGGGTAAATGTGCGTGATGTTGTGCCGGGGCCGGTTCATGATGAAGGCGCTTAAGCGATTCGAAGACATCGTCATCTTCCAGCGCATCGCGCTGCCGACGTTCCTCGCGCTTCACCTGCTCCAAGCTGCTCTTGATCCCGGCGGGTTTTTCATCACGATTGAAGCCGGTTCGACGGTTTTCCATCTGTCCCTCCGTTCGGCGTCATGCCGCCTTTTCGAATTCGGTTGACGGCCGCTTGAGCATCTTCAGTTCGATTTCGCTCAGCGATCGCGCGGTCTCCAGAAAATAGCTCGCATCGGTGGCGCTGCGTTCGGTAACGTCTTTCATCCATGCCTGGCAGGCCTCCAGACGTTCGCTGATCGACGGCGTGCTGTTGATTTTCCAGAACAGCTCCCAGGCTTCGGTCGATGAGCGCTGCATCTGCTCCAGGCAGTGCTTGCTGGCCTCCAGCAGCTTCTGAGAAAATTCAGATTGAACTTCGATCGCGCGCTTGGCGAGCTCGTGGAAGATCGGTGCGGTAGCAACCGTACGAGGATCGATGTTTTCCGTCATGGTCCAGCCTCCTTTTACGATTTGATAATCTCACCGTTTGCCGCGTCCCGATTGACTTCGGTCAAAACCATCGAAGGAGTTGTCGCTCAGGGAAGCCCGAGCGATCGCCGCCGTTAATTCTTGGTTTGTCGCGGAAACAATTGATTGCCGAACGGCTCGTCCGCGGGTGGCGTCTGGATGACGATGAACGCCCGTCCCATCGACCGATGGCAGGCATTACAGCCGTCCGTCAGGCCGTCGACGGCTTTGGAAAACGCTGCTCTGTCCTTTGCGTTGATTGCATTGGAAACTGATTTGATCGGATCGGTCAGCTTGGCGACGTTCGCCGAGGGAATGCCGGAGTAAAACGTGGCGGCTTGGCCGAGGCTGTCCGTCAGCTGCTGAAGCTCGAATGCGGCCAGCTCCCAGTTGCGGGATCTGCCGGCGAGCCACAGCTTCATGTGCTGCGACTGGATGATATTCATGATTTCGCTGAGCCGCGGAACATAGCTTTCACCGAGCGGGCCGGGAAAACCCGACTGTGCGACGGCAATCGGCGTCGTCAGAGTTGCAATGAGCGACACCATGATCGGCCAGCGTATTTTCATTCCAGGCTCCTGCTTTAATCGAATTTGAGCATTCCACGGCAGCTGCGACGCGCGTTTGACCGCGATCAATATAGCTTGGTTTCCAGTGGTGCAGAAGGAGATCCGAAGCGACCACGGAGACCGAAATGTTGTTGCACCTGCCGATTGTCATTCTTGCCAGTCTTCCCATCATCCCGGTCTCCGATAGCGTACCGAAGTTCGATATCGCGCGCGAATGCCGTTCTGAGGGCGGGGCTCAGGCCGCCGTGGACAGATGCGCCCAGGACGAAGCAAGCGCGCAACAGCAGCTTCAAACGGAGTGGGTGCAGTTTACCGCCAATGACAAGCTTGTCTGTACCCGCTCGACAAATGCCGACGGCACGGGAAGCTATGTCGAGTTGCTGATTTGCCTCGAAATGGCGAGGGACGCGAAGAGCCTTGCCCATCACGGCAGCTGATGAAGATCATTCGGATCGGTCGCCTCAGATCGCCAGCGCCTGTTGCGATGTTGGGGCGGACGGCAGCCGCAGATCGATGTCGGGGCGGAGGTGGCAGGTCCGGAGGCGGCTTACCGGCAGATCGTCGATCTCTCAAGCTTCACATTGGCCATTGATCAGCCTCCCGGCAGTTCACCCTGCTGGAAGGCACATCAGCCGCCGCTGGCGGCCGTCATGCGGGGATGGTCCGTCCACGCATTGATGTCGTTTGCGCAGTCGATTCTTTATCGTAGTGCAGAATTATCGCAGCGCAGGATTTGGCCGTCGGCGATTTGTTCTGATCCCGTCTGGCTGTCGCATAAAGCTGAAAGCGGCAACCGGCCTTGCCGGATGGTTGGACGCCCTGGCTCAGGCGCCGATCCGCTTCAGTGCCGCGTAGTTGCGCAGCTCGACCCGCCGCGACGTCGGCAGCGCGATCAGTCCTGATTGTTCGAGTTGGGTAAAGGTACGGGACACGGTCTCGATCGTGAGACCCAGATAATCTGCAATGTCCTGGCGTGACATCGGAAGATCGACCGTAGAGGTTCTCGCAGCGCGGCGGGCCATATCCATGAGGAATCCCGCAACCCGTTCTTCGGCGCTCTTGATCAGGAGCAGCATGTGCTCCTGAAAGCGCCGCAGTTCCTGGGCCGTGGCCTCCCAGAGCTGACGCGCCAGATCCCTTTCATGATCGGCCCGGACCATGATCGCGCTGCGTTTTACAACCAGGACATGGGTTTCGCCGACCGCTTCGGCCGAAGCCATATGGGTATCGCCCGCCTCAAAACCAAAGATGTCGCCCGGCAGATAGAAGGCGCAAATCTGTCGCCGTCCGTCTTCAAGGATCTTGTAGGTACGCACCGCACCCGAAACGACCTGATAGAGATACTCTGCCGGTTCGTCCTCGCCGTAGATCTCGGTATTTCGCGTAAAGCGCATCGGGGCGCCTATGAGCGTGAGCGTCGTCACCTTTTCGCCGGTACGCTGCGCGGTCCGCGCATTCAAGGGATAGGGGGTGGCCTCAAAGGCAACTGCGGGGACGGCTTGCATGGCGGCGCTCCATCAGGGGAAGATCGATGGCGGCACCTTGGCCTGCGGCCGCTCCGGGGAAAATTCGGATATTTCCCCTAAGTAATGTCCCGGAGGTGCGACTGGGCGCGAAAATCTTCCGGTGGCGCCGAAAATTCTGAAAAATGATTCATGTTGTCAATTGCTTATGGTCATGGCGTTGTGCCGCCCGACGCAGGTTGCCAGCGCGAAAATCGCCCCTTGGAGTTCGGCCGGCCGCCCCGCGATCGATCGCGGGACGTGCCCCTATAGCATATCTAGCCGGTGGTTCGCCGCGCCCCATGCACCCTGGCCTGTGCCTTGCTGCCGTTCCTTTTTTAAAGCCGCATGGTTTGAGGTGCATCAAATGCGGAAAGTCCGGGCTCCGTATGGTGTATGAAATCAACCGAGTTTCAGGAACGGTTATGAGCGACCGTATCTTCCGCGAAAATATTGCGCATTTGACCGAACAACTTGCGTTCGAAGCTTCCGCTTCCAAACGGCAGCAGCTTGCGCGCCGAATCAAGAAAGAGATCGAAAAACTGGCAGCGGTAGATCACGGTCCAGTCACGGCACCACCGATGCAGAACGGGGATTATTGGAAGTCCCGAGCCGAGCGGACCAGGCAACAGGCGCGGCGGTATCGCAGCGAAGGGGTTCGGGATCATCTGCTGAAAATAGCGGCCGGATATGACGAGCTCGCAAAACGCGCATATGCCGCCCAACAGACATCGGAAACACAGAGGTCCGAAACGGCTGCCGGCGAAGCAGAGGCGCTATCTCAACGATCGACCGACACGAACTCCTAGGCCCTGCGAGGCAGGCGCCGCAGGCAACCCGGCACGGGTTACAACTGGAATTTAGGGTGCTTTGTCCCGTATCGGGGGAGTGGAGCGTTCGCTCAAATATCGGCTGGTAGTGAGATCAGCCCATGCCAGCGCGATCGCGAACGCCGCGAATATCACACATATCGAAATCGAAAATATCAATGTATCAGTTGGCATTGGTTTTCTTCCAAATCTATCAGGCGACGATCATTTGTGAAAAGATCGGGAGAATCCCATCCGAAGATAATCAGGAATTCTCCCCGTCAGAAAAATCGAAGGTCCCCTTGGTCAGCTCGCGGCCTTGATGTCCTCGGGCGATTCCATGAAAAATCCGGAGTAGGGCTCCATGAAACAAAGGTGATCATGGACTTCCTTGACCCCAGCCGTGTTTTGAGCGGCCACGATGGCCGCCTGGCGGGCGCGGTCATCGGTGACGATCCCATGAAGATGAACAACACCCTTTCGGGAGGTGACATCAAAGCTGATCGGACGCCAGTGAGTGTTGTTGACCTCTCGGAGAATACGGTCGCGGATATGGCTATCGTCAGCGGTAGGATCAGGAATCTCGTGGGCCATGCTGGCGACTGCCCGCAGGATGTTCGATCTCGTGACGATGCCGACCAGACTTGTGCCCCGCATGACCGGCAGGCGCTTGATGTCTTTCCTCTCCATCAGGTGCACGAGGTCGTCCAGCGGCGTCTCCTCTTCAACGGTCACCGGGTTCGAAGTCATGACGTCTTCGACCTTGCGGCCGCGCTCATGAATGAAATCGGTTGCCAGCCGTCCAGGCCCGCAAAAGAATTCAATCAGGGCGGGACGTTTGCGTCCGGTGCCAATTTCGCTGCGGTGAAGAAAATCGCTTTCGGAGACAATACCCTTTAGCGCCCCGCTCTCATCCACGACCGGCAGGCCGCTGATATGACAGCGCAACATGATGTTGGCGGCATCCTCGATCGATGTATTTGGGGTTACGGTGATAACATCTTTGGTCATGATCTGATGGGCCCGCATCGGGATGTCTCCTTTTGTTGCTGCGGCCAACATAGGTAATGTCAGGCAAAGCATGTTGATTTTGCTCAAAAACCTCGTCTGGTAGCGAACCGCGCTATTCCAGGGTTTTCAGGTACGCCAGGAAATCGTCGATCTGGTCGCCGTCGAAACGGAATTCCGGCATGCTGGGATGGCCGGTGACGATGCCCTCCGCCAGGGCTTCCTGCAGCGTCTCGATTGGATAGTGCTCATGGAGCGTACGGAACGGCGGCGCGATCGACAGCGGGCTTGGAGTGACCTTGTCGATGGAATGACATTTCGCGCAGTAGAGCAGGGCAAGCCGCTTTCCCTGCTGTGGATTGGCGGCTTTGGCCGGAGCCGCCGTGCCGACAAGAATCGCCAGCAGGACGGTTACGACAGGCGCAGCCCAAATTTTTTTCCCCAACCGGTCGATTGTAGCCATGCCGCGCTCCAACGCTGCCAATTTTTTTGAAGATTAGCTGCGTTGGGCAGAATCTGGTTGACCCAGGTCAAACGCCCGCGAGCCTTCCCGCTTCGCAGAGCGGGCATCATGACCAGCCTCAAGGTGATCGGTGCTGTCGATCTCCTCCGAGACCAGATCACCCCGCATAGCCTCGAGTTCATGCCCAAGCTTGGCCTGGGCGGCTTGCCGAATGCGGTCGGCCAGCTGTGGCTCGCGATCCATAAGACTCTGCAGATCCGTGGCATCCAGCGCAAGCAACCGTGTAGGCTGGGTTGCGGTGATGGTGGCCGAACGCCGGGTTTGCCGCAGCGCAGCGATCTCACCGAAGAAATGACCTGTGCCCAGGCGGAATTTCTGGTGCCTTAGCCTTATTTCCACTTCCCCGTCGGCGATCAGATACATCGCATGCGCAGGTTCGCCGCGTCGAGCAATCACCTCGCCGCGGTCCACCTTCTGGGCGCGGAGCATTTTCATGATTTCCCCGATCTGCGCGGCGCTCAATTCGCTGAACAGCGGAATTCGGGCCAGCAATCCCCAGGTGATCACGAAGTCACGGCGGTGGACTTCATTGGCAAAAGCAGTCGCGACGATGCCGACCGGTAGCGCGATCATCAGGAGGCCCGCAAATATGGTGAAACCGGCGATAATACGTCCGATGGGCGTGATCGGAATCGCATCGCCGTAGCCGATCGTGCCAAGCGTAACGATCGACCACCACAGCGCATCGGGTATCGTACCGAATTTGTCCGGCTGCGCCGTTCCCTCGGCAAGATGCATCAAGGCCGCGGCGATCAGCGCGGTGCCGAGAAGGATGACAAAGCAACCGGCAAGCGCACGCCGTTCGGAATACAGTGCCTCGAG